>JANWZA010000059.1 GCA_025054775.1 Microscillaceae bacterium | reverse complement strand
TTCTCAAAAAGTACTTCAAAATATTATTGCAAAAAGAGAAAAAGTACTTCAAAATATTATTGCACAAAGAGAAATAGAGATTATTCGCCATGCGATGGATTTGAATAATCCTACTACCCGTAAATTTGCGGTAAAATTAGCTCAAAAATATCCTGGTGATTATAATCTGAACCAAGTGTGTGCTATTTGGAATTTTTGCAAACAAAATTGGAAATATGTAAGCGACCCACGCGGTATCGACTATGTAGCCAAAGCCAGCGAAAGTATAGAATTAGGTCTTTCAGGTGATTGTGATGACTTTGCCGTACTTATTGCCTCGCTTGTAGAAAGCATTGGCGGTGCAACGCGTATTAGCTATGCCTACAACCAAAAAGAAGGACACGCCTTTACCGAAGTTTTTGTAGGAGATTACAGCCGAATGATTAAGGTTTCTAATAGCATTAGGCAAATCTACCGAATTAGAAAAGATATAAAATATCGCCAAGATAAAAACGGCAAATATTGGCTCAATTTAGATTGGTTTGCCAACCACCCTGGCGGGCAATACTTCTCTTATGACCGCTGCACTATCTTTTACCCAAGAAGTAATTATGTTGAGATTATGTAGTTACTAGCTATCTCAACTCGTGTTCTTTCAGTGTCTTATTTCGCTTTATGATTTGATAAAAGACAAGTCTTGTTATACTGCTTTCATTCGTATACTTAAACAACTTTATATTTCCAATTAAACACACGTTTGGCTTGCTCTTGCTCTTGTATTGAGACAAGGATACTACAGGAGAGGTGAAAAATCTGTCAAACTGTTTTGTTTTAACCTAAAATGTAACCGTTGGTCTGTTAATTATACACTTGCAATAGTATAGCTAAAATCTTCCACAATCAAATTAGCGAGTAATTTTTTGCAGGCAGTTTCTACCTTTTGGCGGGCTTCGGCTTCGGTTTCCGCTTCCAAAGTTAGGCTAATATGTTTTCCCATACGTACCTCTTCTACTTGGGTAATGCCCAAATTTTGCAAACCTAACTTTATCGCTTTGCCTTGCGGGTCTAGGAGTTCTTTAAGAGGCATAATATCTATTTCAGCAATAAATTTCATAGCTTTTGTAAGTTGGCAATAAAGGATATCAAAATGTAGATTAGTATAATAAAAGGAATAGCTAACACTTGCAACACAAGGAACATTACAAGGCACAAAAATAGAAAAATATACCTAAAAAGGTTCTCTTTGAATGAATAATTTTGGAATTTTAGTGCCATAAGTGGAATATTTGCCACGAGTAAATAGCTAAATAATATACAAAGGGCTACGAAAATCCAACTCTCTACGAAGTAAGTATAACTTTTCAAGAAAGGCATTACACTCCAAAATAGGGCATTAGCAGGAGTGGGTAAGCCTCTAAACTCATACGTTTGGTATATATCTATGTTGAACTTGGCCAAGCGCCACGCTGAAAAAATAGCTAAAAGGAAAGCCGTATAGGCTGTATTCCCTAAAGAGAGTTCTTTCATTTCAGTAAAAAGTAATACACTTGGTAATATACCGAAAGTGGTCATATCTGCCAAAGAGTCTAGCTGCTTTCCCATTTCTGAACTAACTTTCAGTAACCGAGCAACAAAACCGTCAAAAAAATCAAAAAATAACCCTATCCAAATACAAATTGCCGCTAAATATACGTTTTGATTTAATACCGCACTTATACCCATGCAACCTGCTACTAGATTACAAGTAGTAAGAAGATTAGGAAGGTGTTTTAGGAGAAACATCATTTGAACGAAAAGAAAATTTACTATGCGTAAGTTAAAGTAATGATGCTTTTATGGTATTGAAATAATAATTTTTAGAAATTAATCCATTGATTTACAAAGCCTTACAAATCATAAAAGACCATAAACTTTTCTATTTGAACCTCCTATTGAAAACAAATTTGTTCAACAAGACAGTATTAAGTTTTTGACTATATCAAAATTTTATGTATTTTAGCAACAAAAGTAAGATTGGCTCACAAATTTGCTACCTATTCATAAAAACAGAAAATTTTTTTACACATACCCCTGTTCTATATTCTGAAAACATAATTGCATCATTCTATGGCAAAGATACATAAAAGGCGACAGCCCATACTCTTTGAGGAGTTTCAACAAGAAGTTATTTTGAAGGTGGAAAATTTGTCAGTCAATTTTACTACCGACGTTGGTACAGTGCAGGCGGTCAAAAATATTAGCTTTGAAATACATAAAGGTGAAACCGTAGGCATTGTAGGTGAATCAGGCTCGGGAAAATCTGTTACAGCGTTGTCCTTGTTACGGCTTATTGACAAATCAGTAAGTAAAATTGAGGGTAAGATATGGTTCAAAAGCCGTAGATATGGAGAAGTGGATTTGCTGAGTTTGAGTGAGTACGAGATGAATGAAGTTCGGGGGGACGAGATTGCAATGATATTTCAAGAACCAATGTCTTCGCTTAATCCCGTTTACACGTGTGGTGAGCAGGTAATGGAGGCAATCATTTTACACCAAAAATGTACAAGAAAGCAAGCAAAACAACGCACCTTAGAATTATTTGAAAAAGTAAAATTACGTACTCAATACAAAACCCCTGAGGACTTCTTCAAAGCCTACCCACACGAACTTTCAGGGGGACAGAAACAGCGAGTAATGATCGCTATGGCACTCTCTTGCAATCCCAAAGTGCTAATTGCAGACGAACCTACTACCGCCTTAGACGTTACCGTGCAAGCTACTATCTTAGAACTTTTGCACGAAATTAGAAATGAATTTGACACCTCTATTATTTTTATTACCCATGATTTAGGGGTAATTGCTGAAATTGCTGACCGCGTGATAGTGATGTATCAAGGTAAAATCATGGAGGTAGATAGTACTTTTAATATTTTTGATAATCCGCACAACCCTTATACCAAAGGGCTGTTGGCTTGTCGCCCAAGATTAGATATTAAAATGCGTGTTTTGCCCGTAGTGAGCGATTTTATGGAGGTGGCTCCCGATGGCACTATCGTAGAAAAAGCAGACCACAAATATAACTCAGTGGGTGATGCTCTTCTCTTTAACTTTTTAGCAGAAGATGAAATCATAGAACGAAATAAGGAACTCGCCAAGCAAACACCGATTTTAGAAGTAAAAAACTTGAAGACCTATTTCTATAAGAACAGAGGGCTTTTTGCACGTAGTACCGAACCTATTAAAGCAGTAGATGATGTAAGTTTTGTAGTATATCCCGGAGAAACCGTAGGGTTGGTAGGGGAGTCAGGCTGTGGTAAAACTACCCTTGGACGTTCTATCCTACGCCTCGTAGAACCTACCTCTGGAGAAATTATTTTTAATGGGAAAAATATTATCCACTATGACAGCCAAGAACTAAGAAAACTCCGTAAAGATATTCAAATCATTTTCCAAGACCCTTACTCAGCACTCAACCCACGCATTACCATTGGTAGTGCTATCCTTGAACCTATGCGACTGCATAAAATAGGACAAAGCGAAGCCGAAAGAAAGGAAAAAATTTATTACCTACTAGAAACCGTAGGATTTACAGAACCTAAAAAAATCTATAACCGCTATCCACACGAATTTTCAGGTGGGCAAAGACAACGCATTTGCATTGCTCGAACCTTAGCTATTGAACCTAAATTCGTTATTTGCGACGAATCTGTTTCAGCATTAGACGTATCCGTACAAGCTCAAGTATTGAACCTACTCAATGATTTGAAGGAGCGATTTAACCTTACCTATATTTTTATTTCGCACAACTTGGCAGTAGTCAAGTTCATGTCTGATAGAATTATTGTAATGAATCAAGGCAAAATTGAAGAAACTGACTACGCAGAAGAGATTTATGAGAAACAGAAAACAGAGTATACCAAAAAGCTTATTGCTTCTATTCCCAAAGGCACTTTGGAAGATATTTTGAAAGCCCAACAAAAACGCCGCTGGTTTTTAGAGAGTAAACTAAATAAAAAAAAATAGCCTCTTGATTCTATTACAAAGTAATATGTGGAGCATATGGAAAAACTAGAAAATTCCCTTAAATATAGGCAATGGCTTAAAGCATTAGAGAGTAACAACATCATTGTTAATGAAGTAAAACCTTTGCACCTTGTCCATAAGCCTAATGGTGAATTACTTTTTGGACTTGTCCACGTAGATGCACAAGACAGCCGTGGCGAGAAATTACTGCCTATTGCTCTTATTCGTGGGCATTTTGTGAGTGTGCTTACAGTGCTTATTGCTGCTGAAACACAACAGAAATATTTACTTTTAGTAAGGCAATACCGTATAGCTAATGGCGAGTATTCTTATGAGCACCCTGCAGGCATGTGCGATTCGCAAACCGATCCTTATTATGTTGCTCTTAAAGAAGTAGAAGAGGAGACAGGGCTGAAAATAGAACCCAAAGACCTCGTTTTACTTAACGAAAAATTGCTATACAGCTCACCTGGCTTGTTAGATGAGGGAGGTTATTATTTCTATTGTGAGATTATCTTACCCCAAGCCGAAATAGATAGGTTTAGCAACAAACAAACAGGTGCTCAAAGCGAGCGCGAGTTCATCACTACCTATGTTTGCCCTATTGATCAAGCTCCTTCTTTAATAAGTAGTTCTGTTTCAATGCTAAATTTGTTGCTATATCAACAAAAAAAGAACTAAAAAGAAGTGAAAAACTTAACTTTGGTAAATTCTGATAACCTTACATCCAAACCATTTGGTATAAGTAATTAAACACTAACAAGTGTATAGCATTTTGCACACGTAATGTAAAGTGAATATTTGGCTTATGATTTTATAGTACAAATTTGTTTCATTTATGGTGCAAAATTTTTTACTAAAATTTGAACTAACTTTGTAGAGCTCGTGCTTTTTCATAGTTTTGCAAGGCTTTTTCTACCTCACTTACAATGACTCAACCTAACGCAATACTTCTTTTAGCTGATGGCACGTACTTTCAGGGCAAAGCTATCGGTACTATAGGCACTACCACTGGCGAAATGTGCTTTAATACGGGTATGACAGGCTATCAAGAAATCTATACGGATCCATCCTATTTTGGGCAAATTGTAGTAAATACAGTAGCTCACGTAGGTAACTATGGTACCATAGATAGCGATAATGAATCAAGCAGTGCTAAAATTGCAGGTTTAGTTACGCATGAGTTTGCTTACAATTATTCACGCAAAACAGCGCGGGAGTCTTTACAAGCCTTTTTAGAGCGTCAGCAAGTAGTAGGGATTACAGGTATAGATACGCGCCGTTTGGTAAAACACCTTCGCACTCACGGAGCAATGAACGGTATTATCTCGTCTGAAATCTTTGATATTGAAATGCTTAAAAAACGATTAAGTGAAGCACCCAATATGAATGGTTTGGAGTTAGCTTCGAAGGTTTCTACCCAGAAGCCCTATTTTGTAGGTAATCCCCAAGCTACTTTTAGAGTGGCAGTTTTAGATTTAGGCATTAAGCAAAATATTTTACGACACATTACCCAAAGGGATTGCTATTGTCAAGTGTTTCCTGCAAAAACCTCTTTTGAAGAGATGCAGCAATTTGCCCCTCACGGCTATTTGATTTCCAACGGTCCTGGAGATCCTGCCTCTATGCATTATGCTATTGCCACAGTAAAGAAGATATTGCAACACGATATACCTCTTTTTGGCATTTGCCTCGGACAGCAAATTTTAGCCCTTGCCGTTGGATTAAGTACTTACAAATTGCATTATGGGCATCGGGGTTTGAATCACCCTGTAAAAAACTTGATTACAGGAAGATGCGAAATTACCTCACAAAACCACGGCTTCGGCGTAAGTGAAAAAGACTTGCAAGCACACCCCGAAGTGATAGCTACACACATCAATCTCAATGATAATACCATAGAAGGCATCCGATTAAAAAACAAAAAAGCCTTTTCGGTGCAATATCACCCTGAAGCTTCTCCCGGTCCTCACGACTCACACTACCTTTTTGATGAATTTATACAAATGCTAGTACCTCAATAACTTCCGCAAAAGAGAACATTTTGTAAAAAATCATATTCAAAAAGGAAAGCCTACTACTTTTTTATCACTCTTGAAATAAAACCTTCTTTGCTTTATTTTTACTTTTTTTCAGTGAAAGAATAAAAATATTAGCAAAAATTTGTCTATTATCTAATTTGTTGCCCAATCGTAAAGTGGAATTGTGCTTTAGAAGCGTCAGGTCTGCCTGTAATTCTATCAAAGCCATAAGCCCAATCTATGCCGAGCATACCAAAGGCAGGCATAAATATTCTTGCTCCGATACCTACTGAACGCTTTAGATTAAAGGGATTAAATTCGCGTATAGTAGCCCAATTGTTTCCTCCTTCTAGAAAGGAGAGAACGAAGATAGTTGCCGCAGGATTAAGTGAAAGCGGATAACGCAGTTCCATGACCATTTTGCTGTATGCTACGCCGCCAGGTTCATTCAATGGAACTATACTATTATCACGATAACCACGCAGAGCAATAATTTCTGTTCCTAATAAAAGGAAATTTTGTTGGAAAGCCAACCCTGCTCCTCCTAAAGAAAATCTTTCAAAAGGTCCTACGCCGAGTTGTCGATTGTAAGCACCTACAAATCCGAAGTGGGTACGTGCATTCAGTACTAATTTTCCTGTAATAGTGGTAAACCAAGAATTATCCACCATCCATCGGTGGTATTCTACTCGGCGGAAGCGTTCGTACATTCCTTGTTCAGTTTCTTGCATTAAGTTTTCTACATATTTCTTACCTGAAAGTAGTGAAAAAGGCGGTGTCAGGTTTACACTCAAAGCAAAATTAGCCCCTCTGCGTGGGTAAGTAGGGTTATCAATACTATTGCGACTGAGGTTTATGTTAAAAGTGAAGCTGTTGAAAATTCCATTTCGTAATTTGAGCCAAGGGCTGTCTTGTGTCAGCCCTGCAGTAGATAATAATAGGGTTCTGTTTTGCAGCCTATACCGTTGATAACCAATAGAAGTGCTGAGTGAGAAGAAGTCATCAGGCCAAGGCAAATTTCTCCCTATACTCATGTTGATATTAGTCATTTGTAAGCCTCCTACTCTGGTATTAGAAAAACCCATAAAATCGTTGATAACGGAGTGGTTTACAGCAAAAGTAAGCACTTTACGGCTTCTCCCGCCAAGCCAAGGCTCTGAAAAAGTGAAAGAATAGTTTTGGAAACGAATCCCATTAGCTTGAAATCGTAGGGCAAGTTTTTGTCCATCTCCTGAGGGCAAAGGTCTGTAATTACGTAATTTACCTGCTTTTTGTAAAGAGAAGTTATTAAATACTACACCAAGTGTTCCTACAAAACCGATAAATCCGCCCCACCCTCCTGAAAGTTCTATTTGATCGCTGGGCTTTTCTACAAGGTTGTACTCAATATCTACCGTGCCCTCTTCTAAATTAGGTTTAGGGTTGATACCAATTTGCTCTGGGTCAAAATAACCGAGTTGAGCGAGTTCGCGTTGAGTACGAATGATGTCAGAGCGGCTAAATTTTTGTCCAGGAATAGTTCGGATTTCGCGCCTTATTACTTTATCATTAGTTTTAGTATTTCCATTAACAAAAATATTTTTGATATTAGCTTGGGGTCCTTCAAAAATTTGAATTTCCACGTCTACTGAGTCTCCTACTACAGCAACCTCTACGGGTTCAACTCTGAAAAACAAATATCCGTCATCCATGTAAAGTGAACTGATATCTAACTCGGTTTGGCTAAATGAGAGACGTTTTTCCAAAGTTTCTAAGTCATATACATCTCCTTTTTTAATGTTAAGTAATTTACTAAGTGTCTGACTATCATAGAGATAATTACCTGAAAAAGTGATATTTCGGAAATAGTATTGTCTTCCCTCTTCTATCTTGAGTTTAACACTTACACGATTAGGGCTTACTCTATACATCGTATCCCATAGAATGCGTGCATCGCGGTAACCACGTTTATTGTAGAATTTTATCAAATTTTCCTTATCTTCTTCAAACTTACTTGCGATAAACTTAGAGGTAGTGAAAATTTTCCAAGGACGTTTTTCTTTGGTATTTTTTAATTTTCGCTTAACTTTTTTCAATTTGAAAGCCGTAACCCCTTCTATTTCAATATCTTTAATCTTTACACGTTCTTGCTTATCTATATTGATTTTGAGCATTACACTATTAGACAAGAGCGTATCTCCTACTTGCGTAATATTAACTTTGGCATTCAAAAAGCCTTTTTCAATGTAATATTTTTTAATGCTCATTTCTGTATTTTTAAGCATAACATCGGTAACGGTTTTTCCTTTGATGAGAGCGATTTTCTCGGTTAGAGTATTTTGCTCTCCTTTACGAATTCCTTTGAAGGCGAAACGGCTTAATCGTGGGCGTTCTTTAAGATGTAAGGTTAAGAATACTTTTTGCCCTTCGAATCTGTCTGCATAGATTTGAATATCACCTAAAATTCCTTGCTTATGCAGCTTACGAATAGCATTTGGAACTTGCTCTCCAGGGATTTTTATTTTATCACCTACTTTTAATCCTGAAAGTGAAATGAGTGCATTAGCATCCAAGAAACGCACCCCAGTTACTTGGATACCACCAATTTCATATTCTTTGGGAGCAGCATAGTCTAACATATCTTCTAAAACTGGAGAGCTAACATAAGGGGTGTAAGGATTAGAAGGGGGAGTGCTACGTTTGGGCAAAGAAAAGCGTGAGGGCTGGCAATATGCACTCGTAGTTAATAGAAACAACAGAGCTATGCTCAAAGCAATTAAAAGGCGGCTTATAAGTTTCATATATTTTTGAGCTAAATGGTATAAATGTAAGGTAATTTTATTTTTTTTGTTTTGTAATTCATTTATTCGCTTTAAGGTTAAGCCTTTATGAGGCATAACTTTTTCATGAGGTTCGTTATTTTTTATCATGGCTTTGCTAATTACGTTTTTTGCCTCTTATGCTATAAGCATTCTTTCGGCTTTTTCACTGGCTTGATGCATGAGGCAGAGTCGTAAGTCTTTGGCTCTGCCTTTTGTATTTTTCAGAGGTTAGATTATTCTTCTTGTCCGCAAAAGAGCAGTCTTAGCCACTCTTAAAGGAAACGCAAAAATGGCGATTTATTTTAACTTACTACCGAATTTAGCAACTGCTCACTTGTTTTTCCAAATCTTCGTTCTCTTTGTTGGTAAGCGATAATTGCTTCGTACAAATGTTCTTTTCTAAAGTCAGGCCATAGGATAGGTGTAATGAATATTTCTGAGTAAGCAATTTGCCATAAAAGAAAATTACTGATTCGCATTTCGCCGCTAGTGCGTATGAGTAGTTCGGGGTCAGGGATATGTTTGGTGCAGAGGAATTGCTCAAAGAGCGTGGCATCTATCGCTTCAGGTTGTAGCTTTTGATTAGCTACCTCTTGGGCAATTTTTCTCACGGCTTCTACTATTTCCCATCTACTACTGTAACTTAATGCTAACACAAGGGTAAGTCCTGTATTGTTCTTAGTAACTTCAATGGCTTCGAAAAGCTCTGTTTGGCATTTTTTGGGCAAGAGCATCAAATTACCGATGGCTTGCAGCCGTACATTATTTTCAATGAGAGTACTCGTTTCTTTTCTAATTGTGTTTACTAGCAAGGTCATTAAAGCATCTACCTCGTCTTTTGGTCTTGCCCAGTTCTCGGTAGAGAAAGCATACAGCGTTAGAAACTTAATACCCAACTCGGCACAAGTTTCTGTGGTTTCTCTTACAGCCCTGATAGCGTTTTGGTGTCCAAACACTCGCACAGCCCCTTTTTTCTTTGCCCATCTGCCATTTCCGTCCATAATGATTGCAATATGTTGGGGCAGTTTATTCATATCTAACTGCTCTTTCATTTGCTTTATTCAAAAAAAATGATTCAAATGCAAAGGTAACAATTTTATGACAAAAGTTAATCAAAATTTTGAATTTTACTATGGTTGTACTTCCTTTTAAGCAACTTGTTTGTCAAGTTTTGCGTTATTAGGCAAGGGTTTATTCAAGATTATCTTATTTATTCAAATTATGGTGCATTTCAAATCATATAGCATTTCCGCTTTTGCGGTATTGTTTTTTTGTAGTTTTTTTCATAAAGAAGGCTATCGTTACATTAAGAATGATGTTTTTCAAAAAGGTGAACAAATTGAATACTTGGTACATTATGGTTTTTTGAATGCAGGCATAGCTAACGTAGAGGTTAGCCCAAAAACTTATGTTATCAATGGGCGAGTATGCTATAAGGTAGATATTCTTGGGAGAACCATAGGTGCTTTCTCGCTTTATAGAGTACAAGATATATGGCGCACCTATATTGATACAGCGGCTTTTGTTCCGCATAGGTTTTATAGACAATTAGAAGAAAACAATTACCGTAGAACTGAAATTACAGATTTCTATCCATTAAATAATACAGCCCAAATGGATTTTGAAGAGTGGGGAGCAAATGATCCTCCTACCAAGGAACGTAGAAAAGGAGTGAAAAAATTTAATACCGTTGCTAATGTGCAAGATATTGTAAGTGGTTACTATTACTTGCGAATGTATGATTTTAATAAAATGAAACCTGGAGAAGTAATTACTATCCCAGGTGTGTTAGAAGACCAGATTTATTACCTCAAGATTCGTTACAAAGGTAAAGAAGAAGTAACAACGCGCTTTGGCAAGATGCATGCCCACCGTTTAGTACCTATTATGCCTGAAAATCAGATGTTTAGTGGGGAGAGTTCGGTACGTTTCTGGGTTTCTGATGATAAGAACAAAATACCCGTACGTGTAGAAGCCGATATGTTTATCGGCAAAGTAGTGGTAGAAATTACAAATTACAAAAACCTACGACATAAGTTCAACTTCAAAAAATAATTGTTTAGCCATTCTCACAAGTAAAACGAGTTTAAGGGTGCAAATATATGCTTCAATTCTTTTTGTGAAGGGATTATTTGCACACTTTCTATGCCTATGCATTCAGCGGCGCGTACATTATCAAGCGAATCGTCAAAGAAGACAACTTTGTTAGGGGAGAGATTTTGCTCTTGGAGAATTTGCTCAAAAATAGCGGGTTCAGGCTTGCGTTTATGCATTTCAAAGGAGTAATACACTTTATCAAAAAGAAAATCTAACTTTTCAATTTGAAAATTTTGGGCTAAAATTTCATTTACTTTTTTGATGTGAATAGCATTTGTGTTGCTCAAAAGAAAAAGTTTATATCTTGGTCGGAGTGCTTGTAAAATTTCAATTCTTTCAGGTGAGAAATTGAGCAAAAGGGCGTTCCAAGCATAGTCTAACTGTTCGTCAGGTACTGCAATTTCTAAAATATTTTGCAAGCCATTCCTGAAAGTTTTGTCATCAATCAACCCTTTTTCGTAATCTAAAAAAAGCGATGCGTGGTAAATATTCTCTTTTAACCAAGCACTTTTTTGCGGATTTAAGGCTTCAAAAGCTTTGATCGTGAGGTTAAAATCGGTATCAATCAATACATTCCCTAAATCAAAGATTAGAGCTTGAGCTTGTTGCATAAATTTTTTCAGATATTTGTGCAAAAAATTCTACCACAAAACAGAACTAGAAAATTACTTGTGTTTTTTCTGAAACTACCTCTCTGATTCTTTTCTTATCTGCCTCTGAAATTTTAATTCCTGTGAGGCGTAAGGTTTTTAGGTTTTGAAAATGCTTAAAATCATCAATGAAATGCACTATGTCAAGGTCGCGATTATATTCTAAATCCAGATATTCTAATTTTCGGAGATTCACCATAGCTCTTGGCAAGCGTGCAATTTGATTAAAGCCTAACATAAGTGAGTCTAGTTCTTCCAAATCGCAGAGATGTGTGGGAATTTGCTCGAATTGGTTGTAACGGAGATTTAAGGTACGTAGTTTTTTCAAGTTTACAATTTCCAAAGGGAGACTATTGAGTAAATTGGCAGTAGCATCAAGGCGAACAAGATTTTCTAATTTACCAATTTCCACAGGCAATTTCTTGATTCTATTGAGGCTAATACTTAAGTATTGCAAGTACCTTAAACTATCAGCAGGCAATACTAACTCTTTAAGTTGATTTTTATCTAAATTTAATACTTGTAAGTATTTGAGTTTTTGCAAATTAGTGGGTACATATTCCAAATTTTTAGCAGTTAGACTCAATTTGCGCGGCTTGAAGGCTTGCAAAGCACTCTCTACAGAGGTATAAGTAAATTTTTTAGCTAACTCATCCTCAGAAAGTAGTTCTCCTTCTTCTCTCAAATTTTTGGGTATTTGGTTTTTTATCTTTTGGATACCTGTTTGGGCTTTTTCTGAAAGAAAATCAAACATTTCAGGATTATATAAGAAAATAACAATTGGAATGGCAATCAAAAAGAAAAAAATCATGTTAAGTTTTTTACGTCTTTGTTCTTTGTATGTAGGCATAGTTTTTAAGTAAGTTTGAGTAAGGTGGAAAGTTTACTTAATGTATTTGCTTTTTTTTAAGCAATTTTAGGAGTTTTTTACGTGAAATTGCATAAAAAGAAAATTAGGGTCTAACCACTATTACTTGTGCATAAAACTTTATGCCAAAAATGAGCCAATTGTTTGCTTTAAGATATTTTTAGCAAAAAAAGTAGAAATACCTAACTATTCGGTTTCGGTTAAAGTATAGGGGCAGGTTTGTGTTTAATAAGGTTAGCCTAAAGTGAATTAGGACAAAAGTAACATTTAAAGAATTGGTATCGTTAATTTTATATAGATTTATTGATTTATTATTTTTGCAAAAAAATTACTAAAACCCTGAAGCTATCGGAACGATGTCCAAAATGCAAATCAACAAAATTTTGTAAAGTTAAGAATGATTTATCTATATTTAACGATGCCAAAGAATTAGATAATCTTGCAAAAAAATCCCACTTTTGGAATACCCCAAATATTAGGCTAATAGATTTGTAAAGTTAGAAACCGATTTCATTTATACTACCTGAAAGTAAAAAAGATATATCTTGTCTGCTGTAAAAGCTGATTTTAAATTTTTAGAAAAATAAGCCATTCTACTTTTCGTCTATGAAACATATGAAACAAATTTTTATCTTTAGTTATGGACAAGAAAAAGAAATATTACGTAGTTTGGAAGGGTTATCAAGTAGGTATTTTTGACAATTGGAATGAGTGCAAACGTCAGGTAGAGGGTTATTCAGGGGCTAAATACAAGTCATTTGATAGCTTGGCTGAGGCTCAAGATGCTTTTCGTTTGGGTTGTGAATATATATTTGATCAAACTCGGAGACAGGATGAATGCTCTCCTTTTCAGCGGTTACAACATCATGCCACTCCTCCTTTATGGCAAAGTATTTCGGTAGATGCAGCTTGTGTGGGTAACCCTGGCAAGTTGGAATACCGTGGCGTATATACCGACACGGGTAAAGAGATTTTTCGGCAAGGTGTTTTTGAAGAGGGAACGAATAATATAGGTGAATTTTTGGCTATTGTTCACGCTTTAGCATTTTTGCAAAAAAATGCCCAATTTGACATGCCAATTTATACCGATTCGCTTACAGCTTTGAGTTGGATAAGAGAAAAGAAAGCAAAAACTCAACTTACTGAAAATGAGCGAAATAAATCTTTATTTGAGCTATTGAAGAGAGCAGAACAATGGCTTAATACTCACACCTACGCTAATCCTATACTGTATTGGCGAACTGACCTTTGGGGCGAAATTCCTGCAGATTTTGGAAGGAAATAGCAAAATTTTATTTGCTTTCTTAACTGACGAGATTATTTTGCTTTTAGCACTTTTATTGCACACCGAACATTACCACTTATTCCCCAAAAATTCTTTTTTATTGTCAGTTCGTAAGTTTGGTTAGGTTCTAATTTATCAAATTCTTTTCCTTTAATAATTGTACTGCTTTTTCGGCTAATCTCCTCGCCGTTTTCATCATACCAAATGAATAAAACGCGTAGTTGTGAAATTGTTTTTTGTCCTATGTTTTTGAAGCTAATTGTAAGTTGGTAACTGGTTCTAATGCCTAATCGGTTAATTACATGTAGTTTGCGTTGCATTGCGGCTACTTTTATGCCTTCAGGTTGAGAGTCTTCCCATTCTAATTCTTTGTAGTTCTCTTCATCAAGAAAAATAGGGTTGGTAGTTAGTTCAGGCGGAGTAGGGTGGTGTGTGAGGGGAGGAATGGTTTGAATAAATTTTGGGATTGCTCTTCTTTTTTGTTCAGCAGTAACAATTACCGAAACCACTCCTGCTGTGGCAAATGTAAGGATTAACAAAAATATCCAAAGAGTCTTTTTAAGAAGAAGACTGTTTGCGGAATTTTTTCGGCTCAAGCCTTTGAGTTCGCTTCTAATCTTGTAAGCAGGAGTAAAAGTTGGATGTATTTGAATGCACCTTTCAGCATATTGTAAGGCTTTTTCTTTGTCTTTGGGGCTACGGCTGGCTATCCATTTTTGGTAATAGGCTTGCACAAGGCAAGTCAATACTTCCTTATGAGAAGGATTTAAGGCAAGGGCTTGCTCTAACTCCTCTATAGCGTCTTGCCAATTACCATATTTCAAATACCCTTTTGCTCTGAGTAAATAACCTTCAAAAGCTTGCATTACGTTTTGCCAGTCTGCCTCGCTCAACCCTATGCTGTGGGCAATGGCTTTCATCTCCTCTAAGGAAAGAGGTTTTTCTTTTTGTTGTAATTCTAACAACTTTTGGATAAAAGCCTTCAAATTTTCACGTTCAGACATGTACCATAACAGAGAAGTGGCAGATAAGATAATACTTGGTTAATGAGTACTAAACTCTACAATTTATTACCTATCTAAATGACAGGTAGTTGCCCGTTTGTTAATGACACAAATGTTAATGACACAAAAATATTAATCTTGAAATATGAGGTTATTTTCTTAGTAATTTTCAATTTCTTGGGTGTCTAATCTTTTGTTCACGTGTTTTTTCGTTATTTTTTTTATGTTTACAGATTTCCATGATTGTTTTATTTTTTTAAGCTCAAAAATATAAAAACTTCACGAGGTTTATTCCTTGCTATTTTGTTCAACAATGACCTCTACTTGCTTTTGTGTTACCCAACCTACGATTTTGCGAATGATACGTCCTTCAGCATTAATGAAATAATTGGTGGGAAATGCTTTAACTTGATATAATTCTTTGCTTATAGCCCGCTTATCAATGAGCATAGGAAAAGTAATCTCAAAATCTGTTTGGAATTGTTTGGATACTCTTTCATCTTGCCCTACATTTATAGCTAATAGCTCAAAATTAGGTTTTTTTTGCTTTATTTTAACGTATAAATCTTGTATCAAAGGGAACTCTTTACGGCAGGCATTGCACCAGTCTGTCCAGAAGTGAAGCATTACAATTTTACCTCTATAAGAAGAGAGTTGTCGAATATTTTTTTCCAAGTCAGGCATCTTAAAATCAGGAGCGAGGTTACCTTTTTGCAGGGGATTAATTTCACAAGAGGTAGAAAAAGCAATGCCTAAGATAATAAGAATAGCCCAATAGGCTTTGAAATATTGCATAATCTTTTGAAAGAACATAGTTATTGTAAGTTTGATAGATTTTCTTTCAAATAGTGGTTAGAGTGTTATGATGTGCAAAATAATCACGAAATTTTATTAGCAGCTGAACTGCTAATTGTACTTTTGGATATGAGGCCTAGACTTAGTTAACCTGGTGAACCGATGCCAAAAGACTCATACCACGAGGTTGCTATTATGTTTCGGTAAGTAGTAAATAGTATGTTTTGCCAAAGAATTACTGCTAATTTAATACCGAATTTTTATTTTACAACCTAATAAGGCTTTTATACCTTATTAGGTTGTTTTCTTAGGCAGGAATGGTTTGTTTCTCTAGATTTCGCTTGATAGCTCTTTCCAGATCGGGGATACATTTTTTTAGTTGCTCGTAAGACTCTATAACGAAGTACTTTTCTTGATATTTATCTTTAATATAAGGTGTATTGATAATAGTTTCAACATCAAAAGGGAGGCGTTGGGGGGTGCTGTTGTATAAGCTGTAATCTGTTTCACCTTTTGAAGAGAGAATACCTGCTCCGTAAATACGTAGGCCTTGTGGCTCTTGAATAAGCCCAAACTCTACGGTAAACCAATAAACGCGAGCTACACATTGTACGATGTATGGATTATCAATTCCGATGTAAGCAATACGGCAGAGGTCAGCTAAAAAATCACAGAGGTCAGGATTAGTAAGCAAAGGTACGTGTCCGAATACATCGTGAAACATGTCAGGTTCTTCTAAATAGTCTAACTCTTCCATTTTACGAAGCCAAGTAGTAGCACAGAAATTTCGCCCTTGCATTGCTTCAAAAAATTCCTTGTCAGGAATAAGCCCAGGAACTACGTAAAGCTGCCATCCTGTAAGATTTTTAAGAATAGCATTTACCTCCTCAAATTTAGGAATAGCATCGGCTCTAAATTTTACGATGTCGATTCCTTTGAGGTAGTCTTCAGTAGCCTTTCCAGGGAGGTTACGCATTTGTCGCTCAAAAAGAAGTTTCCACACTAAAAAATCCTCAGGGGTGTATTTTTCATACTCCTGATGCATGGGACTGTCTTTGAATTGTTGAGTTGAAGGTCTGTACATGGTTTTAATACGAAGTTTAATTAGGTAATTAGAATGTTAGGAATTAAAAAATATTCGGTTATTTAGTGTTTGCTTACTTTTTCTTAACTTAAATCAACTTCATTGTGAAGCAAGCAAATTATCAATTTCTTGGGCAAGTTTTCGGTCTTTATCTGTAACTATATTACCTGCATCGTGGGTACAAAGTTCAATTTCTACCTTGTTATATACGTTTGCCCACCAAGGATGGTGGTCATATTTTTCTGCCAAGAGGGCTACTTGAGTCATAAAAGCAAAGGCTTGGCGAAAATCTTTGAATTGAAATTGTTTTTTTAGTTTATTGTCTTGTTCTATCCACATAGCATTAAGCGTTTTGGTTATTGAGAATAAATTTTTCAAGGTCTTTCAAATTGAGCTTGCCTTCGTAAAAGGATTTACCAAAAAGGACAGCATACATCCCCATCTCGTTAAGTGTTTCAATATCTTGAATGTTACGTACTCCTCCACTTACAATAATTTTCATTTCAGGAAAGCGGTTTTGGATGTCTTTGTAAAGGTCAAAGGCAGGTCCTTGCAGTGTACCAGTGCGGTTGATTTCAGTACATTTTACATAGTTTAGCCCGCGTTCATGGTAGTAGGCGAGGTGTTCATAAAGGGGGATTTCTATAATTTTATCTTGCTTTTTGAACATTACCTTTCCCTCTAGCGAGTCTGCGGCGAGAATAATTTTTTGCCAGCCGTAGGTAATTACCCAAGAGAAGAACTTATCACGTTCTTGGGCAGCTACTGTGGCAGAGAAAACGGTGCTTGCTCCTGCTTCAAAAGCGGTTCTGATGTCGTCATCAGTGGTAATTCCACCCCCAAAATCTACTTTGAGTTTGGTGTATTTGGTAATAGCTTCTAAAAGTGGATAGTTGGTAATTTTTCTGCGTTTTACTCCGTCCATGTCTATAAAGTGCAATCGTTTAAGCCCATGGTCTTCAAACATCATGGCGGTATCAATAGGGTCTGATTCGTAAACTACCATTTTAGTAGTATCGTTCTGAAAAGGGCGAACGATTTTACCTCCTAAAATAGACATGAGCGGTATTACGTGTATCATAACTTTGGCAATGTTTGGGCTTAAATGTTGTAATCTTAGTTTTGAATATTTCCTATTGATAAAGATTGGATAAAGAAATTACGTTTGAGTTTTTATATAACAAGAAATTCGCCTTAAAATTACGCAAAAAATGAAGAATATACAATTTTGTAGAGAATTATTTTGAAAAAAGTATTCTGTTTGGTAAACTCGCTGTATCTTGCATGTGGTTTTATTTTGGGGTAGTTTTTGACTAAAAAAAGCATGAAAATCAACATATATCAAATAAATGCCTTTGCTGAAAAAGTATTTGAGGGGAACTCAGCGGCGGTATGCCTCTTGGAGAGTTGGTTGGAAAGTAAAACTCTACAGAATATTGCCACAGAGAATAATCTTTCTGAAACCGCCTTCGTTGTGCCAAAGGCAGATAATTGTTTTGAGATTCGTTGGTTTACTCCTACTACGGAAGTAGCTTTATGTGGTCATGCTACTTTAGCTGCAGCTTATGTATTGTGGCAATTTTGTCAAGTAGTAAACAATACGGTTTATTTTGAATCTAAAGGTGGGGAGCTCATAGTGAGGCGTGAGGGAGAATGGATTACCCTTGACTTTCCTGCCGATGAGATACAACCAATTTCTACTCCTTTGGTAAGCTATGCGTTTGATGTAAAAATAGAGGAGGCCTATAAGGGTAAAACTGATTATTTGCTTATTACTATTGATGAACAGGCGGTTCGGAAAGCGAAACCTAATTTAGAGGTAATAAGCAATTTAGAGGCGCGTGGGGTTATTCTTTCGGCACGTAGCGAGACTGTGGATTTTGTTTCACGTTTTTTTGCTCCTCAGTATGGCATCAACGAAGATGCTGTTACAGGCTCTGCCCATACTACGCTTGCGGTATATTGGGCAAAGACTTTGCGAAAAAATAACTTTGAAGCCAAGCAACTCTCTGCACGCAAGGGCTACTTGCGGTGTCAATTAGCAGGTAAACGTGTACTTATTTCAGGCAAGGCTCAAACCTATCTTGTAGGTGAAATTTTTATTCCCGAAGTTTGATGTTTCCTCGTCCTGTCAGAATATTATTAGGTCTATTGGCTTTGCTTACGAGTATAGTAGCCTTATGGGCGTATCATGCATTCACTTTGCCATTACACCAACGTAATTTGGAAGAAAAAAGGCAAATTACCAAACATTTTCTACTTACTGACTATTGCTTTACTACTGAGTCAAGGCATACTCGGCATTTTAGCTTGCCTGAATGGATTGCACCTTTTCAAGATTTACCTGCTTATCATGAACATTTTCCTTCCTCGTCTTTTTTTCAGCCTATACCTCAAGATTGCTTTGAAAAATGAGGTTATTTTCCTTTCCATTTGAGTTCAAATAGGTCTTTACGTCTATCAATTAAATTTCTTACACTGCCTTGTTGGTGCAGTTCTTTCAAAGAATACAAATCTACATCTGCAATTACTGCCATTTCAGTGTTAGGAGTTGCTTCGGAGATAATACCATCTTTGGGGAAATTGAAGTCAGAAGGGGAAAAAACGGCGGATTGAGCATATTGTAAGCCCATGTTGTTTACGCGTGGTAAATTACCTACACTTCCCCCTAGGGCTACATAAAATTCATTTTCAATAGCTCTTGCCTGTGCACAGAGGCGTACGCGGTTGTAAGCGTTCACGGTATCGGTAAGAAAAGGAACGAATAAGATTTTTACACCTTGGTCTGCTAAAAATCGTGAAAGTTCGGGAAATTCTACATCATAACAAATCAAAATACCAATTTTGCATACGTCAGTATCAAAGGCTTTGAGTTTGTTTCCTCCTTGCATACCCCATTCGCGGGCTTCATCAGGGGTTATGTGCAGTTTGTACTGCTCGTCCCAAGTACCATCTCTACGGCAAAGGTAAGATACATTGTAAAGTTTTTCATTTTCGTATACGGGCATGCTTCCTGCAATAATATTGATATTGTAGGCAATAGCAAATTCCATCATTTTTTCTACAATTTCGTCTGTATAACCTGCTAGCTTACGAATAGCATCGGCAGCATTTAGGTTGTTGTATTTGGACATGAGCGGGGCATTAAAGAATTCAGGGAAAAGCACAAAGTCAGCATTGTAAGCACTGATAGTATCTACGTAAAATTCTATCTGAGCAAAAAGGGTTTCTAGCGTGAGGGTACGCATTTGCCACTGCACAATGCCGATGCGTACTACTTGGGTTTGGGTATTGATAATTTTATCGTTCTCTTCTTCATAGTAAATGTTATGCCATTGCAGAAGTGAGGCGTAAGCGTGAGATTCGTTATCAGAAGGTAAGTAATTTTTCAAAACCTTTTTTACTTGAAAATCATTGCTCAATTGAAAAGTGAGAATAGGGTCATAGATTTCTTTGGCTTTTACCTTGTCAATATATTCGCGGGGGGTAAGTTTATTAGCATACTTCGTATATCCAGGAATGCGTCCTCCTGCAATAATAGATTTGAGATTTAAGTTTTCGCACATTTCCTTACGGGCGTCATACAAGCGTCTACCGAGTCTAAGTCCTTGATAGTCAGGATGGACAAAGATATCTACACCGTATAACACGTCGCCGTCGTAATCGTGAGTAGTAAAGGTACAGTTTGCAGTAATTTGATTGTAGGTATGCTTATCACCAAATTTTTCATAATCAACAATAATAGAGAAAGCACAAGCAACGATTTCGCCTTTGTCTTCAATACAAATTTGTCCTTCTGGAAAGACTTTCAGTAGTGCTTCTATTTGTTCGTAAGTCCAGTTATCATTAAGTTTGGAATATATTTTATTAGTGAGTTCTAAAATATGAGGAATATCCTTTTTTTCAATATTTCGTAGATTGAGTTTATATTCTAAATCTTCGGAGTCAGCAGTAAGTTGTTTAGTTTCTTTGCTCATGGTTTTTATGATAAAGATTGTTGAGATGGGTTAATATACAATTTTTTCATTTCTTTTACAAACTTACTAACTAAATAGTTTTTTTTAGCAATGAAAAATGGTTTTTCATTGCTTGATACTTGCTTGCAGGGTATGGTCTTGTGGTGGGTTGCAGGTGTATGAAGTTATTTAATGTATTGTTGAAACTTCTCTAGGTTTTGTTGTAAGAAAATAGGATAGGTATGGTCTATTTGTGTGAAAGCAAATTTGACGTTTCGCCCAAATAAATCCTCTCCTTGGGTAATGAGTTTAAGTAGGTAGTTTTTATCTTTTAAGTAAGTAGGTTGGTATTCGGCTTCAGTATGTGCCCAGGCTTGTAGCTTTTCCAAAATCTTATCTACACCGCCCAAGAAGCTAAAATGCCAGCCTCCCTCCTCTATAATGGTTACTTGAGGTGGGTTCTTATCACGCATGAGTCGCGTTTTTTTTACATTTTGGAAATCTTTGTAAGAGAGCATCACACTTCCGCGCCAATAAGCCAATCCATTTTTGTTGACTTGTGCAGTTTCTGTTTTTTGGTATTTATTTTCAAAAAAGGTGCAAATACAATTGAGGTAATAGTTGTAAAATCGTTGCTCAAAGACCTTGACTCCTGGTGTTTGAGCAAATTTGGCAACTTTGTCGGCTTTGGGGATTTCGTCTAAATCTGAAATGATAATTATATCGTTGGCTTGGCAATGAGTTAGGGCTCGGCAAATATGTTCTTTTTGGTGGTTATCGTAATCCCAAGCGGTAGGCACACGAAATTTTGCCCAAAAGGTGGGATACTCACTTACGATAATATGTTCTATTTTGTGCAAAAAAGGGGCGAACCGTGCTTTATTCTCTTGGAAATAAAGTGGTTTTGCTTTTTTCTGAAAGGTACGTGTGGCTTCTACCAATACAAACTTATCTACTACAGAGTCAAGTTCGTGCAAGCGAATTTCTAATAAATCTAATTCATTGAAAAAGGCAAAGCAGTCGTAAATCATAGGAGTGTCAACGATTTAATATTACAAAAGTACAAAAAAGAGAAATTTTATTAGTTTTGTAAGTTCAAATTTATTACTTAACTTTTTGCGAGTGTACGCTTTTGAAAACCTTAGGACACAAAGTAATCTCCTTAAATGTTATTGTAAGCATTACGGCAATGCTTGTGGTATTGGGCTTTTGCCTTACATTGGTGGTATATAGTCAAAAATTAGTAAGTGTTATCAAAGAGAATATTGAAATATATGTATATTTAGACAAAGATTTGAGCAAGGAAGACCGTGATATTATTCATAGTCTTTTAGCGAATAAGCCTTACGTAGAAACCAAAGAGAATTTTGTGCAAGTACAATTTTTGCCCAAAGAAAAAATTGCTAAGGAATTGATACGTGAAACAGGTGAAAATTTTATTCAATTTTTGGGCGAGAATCCGTTACGTGATGCCTTTGTCATTCGCTTAAAAGAGAGTTATTTTGAAGCGGATAGCTTGCTCACTATCAAGAAGGAATTAGAAAAAGTGCGTGGAGTTTATGAAGTGGTTTACCAAGAGAATTTAATTCATGCCCTTCACCGTAATGTGTGGGTAATAAGTGTTATTCTATTGCTCTTTGTTTTGCTTTTGTTTTTTACGGCAGTTATTCTAATTGATAATACGATAAAAATTGCTATGTTTTCTCAGCGACTGCTTATTCGGAGTATGCAATTAGTAGGAGCCACTGATGCCTTTATTCGGAAGCCGTTTCTTTCGCAGAGCCTTTTGCAAGGTGCCTTCAGCGGTTTGTTAGCCTCGATTTTGCTATTTTTTCTTACGCAATATTTCCAAATTCAAATAGAAGAGTTGGCATTGCTTTATGACCTCACCTCGTTTGTTGTGCTTTGTGTAGGGCTTACAACCTTGGGAGCAGTGGTTGCATGGGTAAGTACTTTTAGAGCAGTGAACAAATACTTACATAAACCTCTTGACGAGTTGTATTAGCTCCCTCAAAGGGGCTTATTTTCTTTTAGTTTGCATAAATTTACCTTGCTTAATGCTAAATTCTGTGTCTTCTATTTTTATGCTCTCTCCTTTAGACATACGGATTAGGTTATCAATATCTTGCTCTATGGTGTGTAGGCTGCCACGTGTTTCATAAGCAAGCCCTACGTACTCAGGTTGAATGTATTTTTTTGCCCCGCAAAGGATAATTTTGAGTTTTTGATTATTAGCTTTCATTTTACTTACCACTTGTGGCAGTAACATCATGTCGCGTATAGGAGATTGACTATCCGCAATTAGGACAACGGTTTTGCACTCTTTGAAGTAAGTTACGCCAAAGAGTAACGCCTCTAGATCATTCTCTTGGATATCACCGCCTGTACCTCCTCGTTGGGCTTTTGCCATGGTTTCCATAACTAAATCCATGTTATCTGCTGAAACATGATAAATTCCGCCTGTTTTACCGATTATCTTTTCGCTATCGCGTTTTTTGTCGCCATCATTAAAAAAGATAAATTTTTTTACTCTTTTGCTTAATTCTTGATTTAATTTCATCCATGTAAGTACTTGCAAGCCATATTGATACATACTCCCCGTCCAATCTGTAACGATAAGCATATCGTTCCAGTCTTTATTACGTTCAAAAATTTTATACACTGTAGAGTCCTCGTACACGTAATCTTGGTCAATAAGTTCTTTTATTGCCTCTTTACTTCCGAAGTCTACTTTGTCAATGTCAATTTTTTTAGGAGGTTTTTGGGTGGTTTTTTTCTCAGTTTTCTTTGCTTCTTTTTCTTTGGTTTTTGGGGTTGCTTGTGGCAAAAGTTTAGGCTTGAAATACACCACAAAGCCGTGAAACATGGCATTTGCCTGCTCAAAAGTTTCGCAGCCGTTTTGCCCAACATACTTCCATTTAATGTCTTTATGCTGAAAAATATCAGGGGCGGCGTTATAGAGAGCAATCAAGCGGTTACGATTAAGTTCGGTAAAATCTTTATTTTTAGGATAAAGCGTATACACCAAATCAATTGACTTGATAGGTTGTAGTTGTAATTTGCGGGTAAGTTCAGGGTTGCGAATTTCCGACTTGTCAAAAGCCATTTCTAGGGTGATGCGGTTAGTATCGGGTTGGCTCAAATCATAACGAGCAATAGCCTGCCGTTCTGCTTTTACCTCTATTTTCATTACTTCGGGGGGAGGTGAGCTTTGGGCAAAGGAGAGATAAGAGAAAACTATGTTGGTCGTCGCTAGTATAATTAGGATAATATGTTTCATAGGATTTGAAGGAGAATATTTATAAATTTCTACAAAGATAGGTTTTTTATCGTTTTTTATTATGCATAAGAGCGGTTGCCTAAAATGGCGCTGCCTATCCTAACCATTGTGCTGCCACAAGCAATGGCAATTTCAAAATCTTGGCTCATGCCCATGGAAAGTTCTTTAAGAAATACATTAGGCTGATTTACAACGGTTTGCATTTGTTCAAAAAAAGTTTTAAGTGATAAAAATTCCTGTCGTATTTGCTCAGTATCAGAGGTAAAGGTTGCCATGCCCATAAGTCCTACAATCCGAATATTTTGTAGCTTGGCTAGGTCAGGGCTTTGCAAAATTGCTTGTGCCTCTTGGAACGAAAGCCCAAATTTGGTTTCCTCTTGGGCAATATAAATTTGCAATAAACAATCTATAACACGCTGATTTCTAAGGGCTTGTTTGTTAATCTCTTGCAAAAGTTTGTAGCTATCCACCGAGTGGATAAGATGCACAAACGGGGCGATGTATTTCACTTTATTAGTTTGCAGATGCCCTACTAAATGCCAGCAAATATCCTTGGGCAAGGCTTGGTATTTGGGTAGTAATTCTTGTACCTTATTTTCGCCAAAGTGCCGTAATCCTACCTCATAGGCTTCTTGTAAAGTATCTATGGAGTGAGTTTTGGTTACTACCACTAATTGTACTTTTTGAATAGCATTTTTCAGTTTTTCATTTACTTTTTCAAGATTTTCTTTTATGCTCATAGTACTTTGATTTTCAAGGGTTTTGCTTTTATTTTTTTGAAAATTTATAGCAATTTTCTTGAAATAAATTGTATTTTTCAAGGTTTTGTTAGTTAATTTTGCAAAAAAAATATGAAAGTTCTAAAAAAATTGTATATCTTTATGAAAAAATTGTACTTTCAAGATTTTTTAGCATATATAGTCATTCCCCAAAATATAAAAATAAAGAGATAAGAGATTTTATTTGTGAACAAAACAATCTAATTAAAACTATGGCAATAATCGGTAAATTATTAAAGCAAGGGATTCGGCTTCGTAAGAGCATAGAACAAGAAAAGAAAAAGCCTTTTGATTTACAAAAAAAATTATTGTTGCAATTACTCACTACTGCCAAACAAACCGAGTTTGGAAAATACTATAAATTTGAGAAGCTAATTCGCTATTTCGGCAAAACCCAACCCAAAGAAGATTTTTACAAAGCCTTTAAAGAAACTATACCTCTTTTTGACTATAACAAGATTTTTAAGGAATGGTGGTATAAATCTTTAGAAGGTGTTCCTGATGTTACTTGGCGTGGTAAAACTAAATATTTTGCCCTTAGCTCAGGTACTTCAGAAGCAAGCAGTAAGCACATTCCTGTTACTAAGGATATGATACGAGCTATCCAACGCACTAGTATTCGGCAAATCTTATCTCTGTCTAATTATGATAACTTGCCTGACAGCCTGTTCACTAGTGGTATGCTTATGCTCGGTGGTAGCACTCACCTAAATAATAAAAGTACTTATTTTGAAGGAGATTTAAGTGGGATTACAGCCAGTCAAATTCCTTTTTGGTTTCAGCATTTTTACAAGCCAGGTAAGCGTATTGCCAAACATACAGACTGGAACACCAAATTAGAGGAAATAACACTCAAAGCTCCTAAATGGAATATCGGCTTTATAGTGGGAGTGCCTGCTTGGATACAAATTATGCTTGAACGAATTATTGCCCACTATAACCTCAAACATATTCATGAAATCTGGCCTAATCTATTAGTTTACACGCATGGGGGGGTTTCATTTGAACCTTACAAGAAGGGCTTTCAAAAATTACTCGGTAAGCCACTTATCTATATAGAAACTTATCTTGCCTCCGAAGGTTTTATTGCCTACCAAGAGTACCCTAACCGAAACATGCGTTTTGTACTCAATAATGGTATCTTCCTAGAATTTGTACCCTTTAATGAAAAAAATTTTAATGCCAATGGTGAACTTAACCCTAACGCCGAAACTTACATGATTCACGAAATAGAAGAGAATAAAGACTATGCGATTTTGCTTAATACCTGTGCAGGGGCATGGCGTTACCTTATTGGAGATACAGTTCGGCTTACTGACCGAGAGCGAAGCGAAATGATTATTACAGGACGTACCAAACATTTTCTAAGCCTCTGCGGCGAGCATCTCTCGGTGGATAATATGAATAAAGCTATTGAGTTAGTAAATCAAGAACTAAATTTGGATATAAAAGAATTTACCGTGGTGGGAATTCCTTACGATACGCTCTTTGCTCATCAATGGTACGTGAGTTGTAGCGAAGATATTCCTGAGGCAACTATCAAAGCCTGTTTAGACGAAAAATTGAAAATCCTAAACGATGACTATCGCGTAGAACGCTCTGCAGCTCTAAAAGAAATCTTTGTAAAGAAATTGCCCAAAGAAGCCTTCTATGATTGGATGCGTGCCAAAGGAAAAGAAGGAGGACAGAATAAGTTTCCACGTGTGCTAAAAGAAGCACAACACACTGAATGGAAAGAGTTTATTAGTAAGTATGAAATGAATAAGTAGTCTTACTATTAGTTCATTATGCCTATGCTTTGAGGAGGTAGGGTTTAGCCTTAAAAAAACTGCATAACTGAGCAATTGTGCCGAAGTTTAGAGGATTACAAGTTACAACAATTTATGTTTTACCTAAAACTAACCTACTACTAAAATGAATGCAGAAAACCTGAACGAAAATATCTTACAAAAACTTACTGAATTAGAGCAAAAATACAGCCTCACAGGGCAAAATTTGATTGATAACTTAGAAGGATTGCTCTACAGCCATTACCTCAAATATTGGGACTATATTCGCTTAGATACGCTTTTGAGTTTACAAAGCCCCCGAACTGACTTTCCCGATGAGATGGTTTTTATTATTTATCACCAAATTACCGAACTATACTTTAAGCTCATTTTGTGGGAAATTGAGCAAATTACGCAGCAATATACTCAAAAAAAACTACAAAAAGCCACTTTTGAGGAGAAAATACAACGAATTATCCGTTATTTTAAGCACCTCTCTGCTTCTTTTGACCTCATGACCGAAGGCATGGAAGTAGAGCAGTTTCGTAAGTTTAGGATGGCACTCTTGCCTGCTAGTGGGTTTCAATCGGTACAATTTAGAATGATTGAGATTTGCCTCACCGATTTTATTCACCTTGTTAACTCCTCGGCACAATCGCTCTTCAACGAAGAAACAGGTATTTCTGCTATGATGCCTTTTGTTTACTGGAAACAAGGAGCTACCGAAACTACCACACAAAAAGAAACCATAACTTCACAATATTTTCAAGAAAAATACGGAGCAATGCTCTTACAACTTGCCCAAGAATACAAGCCCAAAAATATTTGGAAAATTTACCAAAAACAATTTCAAGCCCAAGATGATGGCACTATGGCTCAACTTTTACGAAAATTAGATTATGAAATCAATATCCAGTGGCGAATGGCACACCTTAAATCCGCAGCTAAATATTTACAAAGAGACAACCAAGTTATTAAAGCGACGGGTGGCACAAATTGGCAAAAATATCTGCCCCCACGTTTCCAAAAACGCATCTTTTTTCCTGCTCTCTGGTCTGAAGCTGAACGCAATGCCTGGGGCGAAGCACACTTCAAGGAGGTAGCTATTTTGGAAAAATTAGCCTAAATTTAATGTACAAACTCTTATCGGCTTTCAATCTAGATATGTGGCAAGCCATGAAGCAAACTAACAGAGAGCTAGAGTTTGCCATTTTTTATACCAACGATACAACCTATAAACAGGTACTTTCCAACGACTTAACTGCTTGATTATTAGCGATAAAAAATCTACTGAACGACACACTTGTAGTTGAGCATAGAATAACGACACATATTCAAAGGTTTGTGTAAAAAAAGCCAACCGTAAATAATACCGAATTTGCTTTGCTAAAAGCTGATTCTCGTAAGGTGTATTTTGGGCAATGGCTTTGGCAAAAACTTTGTGTGTAGAGTGCAAAAAACTAACAGGTCTTTTCTGGAAAAAATGACTAGAAAGCGAATTTTTTACTATGCGTTTCAGAGTAGTTACTTCGTCAAGATAGGCATAGTGGTAGTGGCGTGCAGTGCGTATCCAAAAGTCAAAGTCTTCATAGCTTAATGTTTCGTCGTAGCCTCCTATGGCTAATAAAACCTCTCGCTTAATGAGCATGGTAGGTGTGCAAACAAAATATCGTTGCAAAATTTCGGCATAAATATCTCCTGAGGGTATCTTTTCTATAGCTCTACCTTCTGAGTTGATAGGATAATGGTAACATAAGGGTTTTTTATCATGGCTAATGAGCTGTGCATTGCTAAAACAGACAGCATAGTGGTTAGGTAATTTTTCTAACATTTCAACTTGTTTTTTTAATCTTTGAGGTAAAAGAATATCATCAGTAGAAAAATCTATTACGTATTTTTGTGTAGCTAAGGCAAGGGCTTTGTTAAAGGATTTGCAATTTCCTATATTTTTTTCGTTGCGTATAAAAGTAGTTTCTATGTATTTTTCTGCTAATTTTTCTTGGTTTTTTTGTAAAAAATATTCAATCTCTGCCACACTTTTATCTTGACTGGCATCATCAACAATAATAAGCTGAAAATGGCTAAAATCCTGCTCAACTACTGAAAGCAAAGCCTCCTGCACGTACTCTTCGTGATTATAGCACAGAGCAATGACTGAAACCATAAACAGAAATTAATATTTGGCAAATGAAAAAAAAAGCGTATTTTTGCTTACACGTTTCGCAATTTACACTTTTCTTCTTTTGTATTCTAAACACTCTTCTATAATTATGCCTTTAGACAAAAACGCTATCGCTAAACGTATTGCCAAAGAACTGAAAGACGGCTACTATGTAAATTTAGGAATTGGCATTCCTACTTTAGTGGCTAATTATATCCCAGAGGGTATAGATGTGGTTTTACAATCTGAAAATGGATTGCTAGGAATCGGTCCCTTTCCTACGGAAGAAGAAGTAGACCCAGACTTGATTAACGCAGGAAAACAGACAATCACTATGCAAATCGGAGCTTCTCTATTTAGCTCTGCTGATAGCTTTGCTATGATTCGCGGTGGACATATTGATCTGACCATTTTAGGAGCGATGGAAGTTTCGGAGAACGGCGACATTGCTAATTGGAAAATCCCTGGTAAAATGGTAAAAGGTATGGGTGGAGCTATGGATTTGGTTGCTTCAGCCAAAAATATTATTGTAGCTATGCAACACACTGATAAATATGGCAAATCTAAACTTTTGAAAAAGTGTACGCTCCCGCTGACAGGGGTACGATGCGTGAAAAAAGTAGTTACTGAATTAGGAGTTTTTGATATTTTACCAGAAGGAGGTTTTTATATGGTGGAAATCGCTCCTGACGTAACAGTAGAAGAGGTGCAAAAAGCTACCGAAGGTAAACTCATAGTGGCTCCAGACTTGAAGGAAATGCAAATAGAATAGGTAAGCGGTAGCGACTCAAAATAATGATACGTATAGTTTCATATCTAGGAACAGGATGAGTGGTTAAGTTTATTTTTTTAGGATTAAGTAGCTGAATTGATAGCACTTTATAGCTCAATAAAGAGTTAGAATCTTTTACGGAGGCGTACTTATAGCTATTTTGTATTTCACAGTATTATACTTATACTTACACTGCCCTCTGTGTGAAATAAAAATCTCTTTACAAGAAAAACTTGTAAAGAGATTAAAAAATGTATGCGAAAAACAAGACTTTAACACACTTTTAGTAACCAGCCATATTCATCAGCAATTCTGCCTCTTTTCAAATCGTCTAAATATTTCTTAGCACGATTAGAAAATGACTTTTCAGTAGGAAGTGGTACAGGGTAGTCTGTACCTTCGTACGCAATTAGTTGAATGGGGGAGATTACGGCAGCTGTTCCCACCCCGAAGGCTTCTTGTAAAGTATTGTTTTCAAGGGCTGTTACCACCTCGGCTACAGTTACTTTACGCTCTTCTACAATGTAGCCCCACTCACGAGCCAAATGTAGTACCGATTTACGTGTAACACCATCTAACACTGTATCTCCAAGCGAAGCAGTAATGAGTTTTTCATCAATTATGAACATCACATTCATTGTACCTGACTCCTCTATATATTTATGCTCTTTGCCATCGGTCCATATAAGTTGGTGATAGCCTTGTTTTTGAGCTAATTGAGCAGGGTAAAGCGAAGCAGCATAGTTACCTGCGGTTTTAGCGTAGCCTGTACCACCTTCCACAGCACGGACATAATGTTGCTCAATCTTGACTTTTACAGGCTCACTATAATAACTACTTACAGGACAGCAGAAAATGATAAAATAGTAAGTCTCTGAAGGGCGAATCCCTATCGCATTATCTGCTCCGAACATAAAAGGACGTATATAAAGCGAATTTCCAGGCTTACCTGAAACCCATGCTTGGTCTAATTGGACTAATTGTAAAATACCACCTATAAACAGCTCTTCAGGGATAGCAGGCATACACATACGCTCTGCAGAGCGATTCATGCGTTCAAAATTATCATAAGGTCTAAAAATGACTATCTCGTCTTGCACGGTACGATAGGCTTTCATACCTTCAAAAATGGATTGCCCATAATGCAGTGCAGAAAGTGAGGGATAAATAGGAAGCGGTGAATAAGGTTGAATTCTCACCTCTTGCCATTGCCCTTGAGCGTAATAAGCTACCAGCATATGGTCAGCGAATATTCTACCGAAAGGCAAATTATCAAAATCTACCTGTGTAATGTGCGATTGAGCTACTTTTTGTACTTCAAATTGTGTTGTCTCTACCATGCCCTATGACTAAAGTTTGTGAGGTGAAAAAATGATTTTTTAGAAGTTTTTTAGTTCTGTGCTTTAGCTTATAGCAGTTAGGTTTGAGGCTTTTTATTTTTTACTTATTTTAGTTATGATTTTTCTATGCGAGCTTTCCAAGGCTGTTCAGGTATTTGCAGCTCCTCGTGCATCATGCGGCACAGAGTGAATAAGTAATCTGACAGTCTATTCAAATATTGTATTACCAAAGGTGCAACAAATTCGCTCTCACTCAAAGCAATCACGTTTCTTTCTGCACGCCTACATACACACCTTGCAAGGTGTGTAAACGAAATAGAGGAATGCCCTCCTGGGAGAATAAAATTTCGCAAGGGAGGCATCTTTTCGGTCATAGCATCTATCTCTCGTTCTAAAAGCAGTACGTCTTCTTCTTTCAAATCTGGCAGTCGCATAGCTACATTATCTGGGTCAGCAGCTAACGAGGAGCCAATCGTGAATAAGCGATCTTGAATTTCTTTCAAGATTTCCTGCCTGTTTTGATTTACGGGTTGGTCTCTTACCAAGCCGATGTATGAATTAAGTTCATCTATCGTACCATACGCTTCTATGCGTAGGTGAGCCTTAGAAACTTGCTTACCTCCTATGAGCGAAGTTTTACCTTTATCGCCTGCCTTTGTATAGATTTTCATACTGCAAAGGTAAGCACTTTTTGTAGATTAAAAAAATTTTTTTCAAAAAAATATTACTATAGTAAGAAAAAATTGTACTTTTTTGGTTAAAGAGTAGATTTGCCAATTTATCTATGGTCTTGAAGATAATATTAAAAATTTTATTCGGTATTTCAGAAAAAAATAACGAGGAATACAGTCTTTGGCTTGCTTATATATTGTTGAACGCTGCTAAAGCGCCTTAGTAAGCAGATGTTCAAATTGAGGCATAACCTCTTGAAAATCAAATTTTTGAAAAGCAACTTCTTGGGCTATTTGGGCAATAGATTGGTGTTGGGGCAAATTACTCAGTAATTTGCGCAGGCACTCTGCAAGCTCCGATGGATTTTTAGGGCTAAATAATTGTCCTAACTTGCCATACTGTAAAAGTTCTGGAGTGCCCCCACTATTTGTGCCAATGACAGGTACACCTGCTGCCATCGCTTCTATCGTAACCATACCAAAAGTCTCCTCCCACGAAGCCATTACAAAGGCATCAAAACAAAAAAATGCTTGCTCAATATCCGTTCTGAATGGTCGGAAGTGTACTTTTTCTTGTAAATCCAATTTTTGGGTGAGCGTTTGTAAGTATTTTAAGTAATTGTCTTTGCTTCCTACCGTTTCCTCTCCTACTATAATCACTTGAATATCCGTAAATTGATTTTGAGCTAATAGTAGTTTCGTTTTTGGGTCTTGTTGCAAAATTGCGAGGGCTTCAATCAAAGTAGCTTGTCCTTTTTGTTTATCTATTCGCCCTACGATACCCGCTAAAAAAGCGTTCAAACTATTTAGAGGCAAAGCTAATGGATTGATTTCCTTATGGTTATGCCCTTGCTTAGTGCGAAATTTGGTAAGGTTTGCAGGCAACGGCAACACGTGAATTTTGCTACGAGGTATAGCCGTATTTTGGGCTACTTGTTGGGCAGAAATTTCCAAAGGGGCCACCCAAATATCAATTTGCCGAAATAAACTGTTGTGGTAAATATCTCTTTTTTTGACAGTAATTTGCATTTGTTGCCAATACACTAATTTGAGGTGTGGGGCAAATAGTTTTTTGCAAAGCGTAGCAAGATAAATTTGGTCAGGGTGTCCAATCCAAAGTATGGTAATTTGCTCTTTTTTTAGTATTTGGGCTAATTGGTAGGCTTTTCGCAGATTTAAGTGCTTTTGTTTAGGTTGAAAATGTAGGCTTTTTTCACAAAATGGAGCTATTTTTTCAAAAATCGTACTATCCTTATTACCCAAAAAAATAATTTTCCATTTGCGTTCCCACAGCCAAGCAATCCAACGGCTTAAATTGAGTTCCAGCCCGCCCCAACTCTTAGAACTTGCCAATACTGCTATTTTCTGCACCATGCTCACAATTATTTTTTACTTGCTTTTGCAGTGGTTTGGGTAGCAAACTTAATGTATTTCAATTTTTTGCTTTTAATTGGTTTCAAGCGTTGCGATTTTTGCAAGTGCAGTGCCAATATTCCTACCTTATCCGTAGAAAGCACGTCAGCCCCTTTTTGGTACAAAGTTTCATACACTTCCCCGCCTTGTGCTTCTGCAAGGCTATCTATTTTACCCATAGTTCCCAAGATACACATGATTTTTTTCTTGTGTAAAAATTGCACCAACTCCTCATTGACTCTGCCCACACCTACAAAAGCCATAACTTGCGAAGGTGGTATGCCTGTTTTTTCAAAGGCTTCCCAATCTTTTGGCTGTTTGAACGACACCGAAAAACACAATTTTTTATCCAAATCATACAATTTTTTCGCTTGCTCAAAAGTATAAGTTATCACTACGGAGTAAGCGTGTGCCTTTGCCTTTTGGATTTCATGCACTAATTTTTCTAATGGAAAATTATCTTTTATATCCAACGTAAACACCGTTTTGCCTTTGCCCCAAGCCAACACTTCGGCAAGCGTAGGTATGGTATAAGGCGTAATTTTGCCCTCATTGTCTTTTAGTTTACGTTTTTTGAGTTCAGCTACCGTAAAATTTCGCACCTTTCCTACCATATCCGTAGTGCGGTCAAGTTCCTTATCGTGCATCATTACCAATACACTATCTTTGCTCATTTGTATATCGCACTCTATAATCGCATAGGTCGTTTTAAGTGTATTTTCAAAGGTAGGAATACAATTTTCAGGAAAACCCTCAGCTATGCCTCCACGGTGTGCCGAAATAAGCGGAAAGTAATCTTTGGGCTGATAGCGAATAAATTTTTTCAAATCTTTTGGCTTTTTAATTTGAATGTATTGCTGGGCATTTACTCCATGACAAAGCCCTAAAAGCCACCCAATCATTACAAAAAACTTTTTCATTAAGTAAGAGAAGTTATTTAGGATTTATTTTTTTGTTTATTACACCTAATGAAAATAGAATAAATATAATACTTACGAATATTATCTTTATCTAAGATTTCTATAAAAGGGCTATATTTTAGATTAGACACCTAAATTAGACACCTAAGAATAAATCTTATTTTATAATCTTGAGTAAATTCTAAAACCTTAAACTCTTAAACTTAATTTTCCTAAAATTTACCATGAAAATTACGTTTTGTTTTTTTCTCATACTTTCTTTTATTGTAGTTTCCTGCCAAGTGAATATAAAAGTAAAGGATATGTGGGCAAGTTCTGCTCAATATGATGGTAAGATAATTACAGCTTCAGACTTGGTAGTGTCTTCTGGGAATATTCCTTTTCTTACAAAGTACTACACTTTGAAAGTTGATGCAGGAGAAGTAGTAGTTTATCCAAAAAGTGGCAAACAAAATGTACCTAATGAATATGTGCAGGTAACTGAAAAGGTAGGGTTGTGCAAGTGGTAAAACTCTTTGGCACATAACTTTAATCTACATAAAAGTTTAATCTACATAGAAGAAACTGAATGATAATTAACCTCAAAACTCCACTGCTATGGAAGCAAGGATGGTGAGGTTGTGTTGGCTGGGGGATTGATGAGTAGTAAGTATTTGGTCAGGGCTGTGGAGTTGGCGGGCATCTATACGGACTAACATGTTAGGGGCAGGGGCGTAGTCAAGGTTTAAGGAATAGCCCCAGACGCGGAATCCTTGTACAGGTGGAGAGGGTAAGTCAGCAAAAACAAATAGGTTGTCCCTGTCCCAATAATGTTCAATACGGCAACATAGAGTCCACTTAGGACTAATTCTGTAGCGTAGTATAGTAGAGGAGGCGTGCCAAGAGCGTATTTGGGCTATGCTTGGGTGTGTTTGTATGCCATAATCAAAACCGACAATAAGCCCCGAGCGAGGGCTGAGATCAAATTGCCCATAGAAATTATGAAAATACCGCATTTGTTTCAGGTTGTCTGTGCCTTCGTTGCCTATGTAAGTGCTGGAATTGAGCAAAATCGTTTGAGTAGGTTTGTATTGCACTTGCGTCCCAAATGAGGGCATAGAGTTGTTTGGTAGTTTTCGTATGCGTTGCCAACCGTTTAGAATAAGCCCTACCAAAATCCATTTTTCATTTTTAGAGGTATAAGTTCCTTTAATACCTGCTTCGTAGTAGGGTGTGTTATCAGCCAAGAGGCTACGCGAGAGCGTCCAACAGTTTTTAGAAATAGCACTCTCAAAGCCGATGTGCGAAGCAAAAATGCCTGCATCAATCCAAAAATTGTGCTTTTCAAAGGGCTTAAATCCTGCATTTCCTTCGTAAATATTGCGTATCAATTCTTGCTCGTTTATGAGGTTATACTGCGAGTATGTGCCAATCATAAGAGCGATATTTCCACGTACTTTTTCAGAACGAATAGTAGTTTCTATGATGCCATGATTTACATTAAATTCATTGTGTCGCTTATGGTTAAATACGTAAGCAGGGCGTTCGTTATCAGTAGGTTGGGCGAAATCAAAGGCAAAGTAAGTTTCAATATAGGCAGAGGTTTCTATTTTCCAATGGTTGGTAGTGTCGTTGCGGAGTTGTGCAAAAAGTGGTTTTAGGTGGAAAAGTATTGTAATTGTAAGCAAAATAAAAGAAAATAAATAAGGCTTCATTTTGTGTGAAAGTTAGGTTCAAGACAAAGATAAATAGATTTGACCAAACTTTTCAAAAGTTCTAATCAAAGTTCTAAATTTTTGGAGAATTACAAAAAAATACATTTTCATTATCCAAAGGTTGAAAACTTTTTGAAAAGTTGTATTTTTTATTACCTTGCCGAAGGTTTTTCCAAAATAAAAAATTTGCTATTTTTGCCGTTCAAAATCAAAATACAAAGCCAATCATTTTTCTCTTTCTCACGAAAGCTATGCCTAAAAATTTGAGTGCAGAACTGGAAGCCAATACGCTTACTCAACGGCAAGAAAATCCTTACTATCAGCAGTTTAAGAAACTAAACAACCTCGTTGCATGGGTTTGTTTTGCAATCTCATTGGTGGTTTATACCCTCACTGTAGAACGTACTGCCAGTTTTTGGGATTGTGGTGAGTTTATTGCCTGTTCCTATAAGCTACAAGTGCCACACCCGCCAGGGGCTCCCTTCTTCTTGCTTACAGGTAGACTTTTTTCTATGTTAGCCATGGGTGATGTTACGCAAGTGGCCTATTGGGTGAATATGCTTTCAGTAATTTGCAGTGCTTTTACAATTTTATTTTTGTTTTGGACAATTACCCTTTTAGGCTTAAAACTTTTGCCTAATTCCGAACAGGAAATTACTCAGAACCAAATTATTAGCCTTTTGGGAGCAGGAGTGGTCGGTTCGTTGGCTTATACTTTTTCCGACTCGTTTTGGTTCTCTGCAGTAGAGGCAGAGGTATATGCTATGTCCTCTTTTTTTATGGCGATTGTGTTTTGGGCAATGCTCAAATGGGAACGCATAGGAGACGAGAATTTAGCAAACCGATGGATTTTATTTATTGCTTATCTTACAGGACTTGCTATAGGAGTTCATCTCCTAAATCTTACAATCCTTCCTGCCTTAGGGCTAATTTATTATTACAAAAAACATCCCCAAGGCATTTATCTAATTCCTCCTTCAAAAGATGCAAAAAAAAGTGCTATCCGCTTTTTTAGTTTCGGGGAGATTTTAGCTTTGAGCATCAGTTTAGGTATTGTTATCGTGATAATGTATGGTATTATTCCTGGGTTGCCTTCGGTGGCAGGTAATTTTGAGATATTTTTTGTCAATAGTTTAGGGCTTCCGTTTGGTTCGGGGATTACCTTTTTTATGCTTGCTTTTTTAGGGTCTTTGGTGTATGGTATCTATTATTCTATCCGAAAGCAAAAAGCCCTGCTTAATTTGGTATTAAATAGTTTGGCTTTTATCCTGATTGGGTATGCCTCATATGGCATCGTGTTGGTTCGTTCTAATTACAATCCACCTATCAATGAAAATGACCCCAGTGAAGTGTTGAAATTCGTTTCTTATCTTAAACGTGAGCAGTATGGTGATAGACCGCTCTTGTATGGACATACTTTTGCCTCTAATGTGATTGGACAAGAAAAAGGAGCAGCTTTATACAGAAAAGTTCCTGAAAAAGGTAAATACGAAATTTATGATTACCGTACTCAATATGAATATGACCATAATATTTTATTCCCACGTATTTACAGCCGTGGCGAGGGGCATCCTGAATTGTATAAATCCATAATTTATGGCTCAAAGGAAGTTCCTGAAGACAAATTGCCCACCATGGGCGATAATCTTTACTTTCTCTTTAAGCACCAACTTGGACATATGTACTTTCGGTATCTGCTTTGGAATTTTGTAGGCAGACAAAGCGATATTCAAGATGCAGGTTGGCTGTCTCCTTTTGAAAGTAAAACAAATGTCCCTGAAGAATTAGCCCGTAACAAAGCCCGTAATCAGTATTTTGCGTTGCCTTTTATTTTGGGAATTATCGGCCTTACCTTTATGCTCACAAGGCACAAGCAAACTTCGCTTGTTACTGTAATGGTATTTTTCCTTACAGGGATTGCTCTTGTAATTTATCTCAATTCTCCTCCTGTAGAGCCGCGTGAACGCGACTATATTTACGTAGGTTCATATTATGCCTTCGCCATGTGGATTGGCTTTGGCGTAATGGCTTTGACAGAAAGTTTTAATCGCTATTTTAGAAATCGGATTATAGCTCCAATTTTAGCCACTTTTGTTTCTTTGAGTGTGCCTGCTATTATGCTTTCTGAAGGTTATGATGATCATAACCGCTCAAACCGCTATCATTCCGTTGACTCGGCACGTAACTTATTGAACTCTTGTGCCCCTAATGCTATCCTTTTCACAGGAGGAGATAACGATACCTTCCCGCTTTGGTACGTGCAGGAGGTGGAAGGTTTTAGAACTGATGTGCGCGTCTGTAATTTGAGCCTTTTGGGCACAGACTGGTATATTAGCCAAATGAAACGCCCTGTATATCAATCTGCTGCTTTGCCTATTTCTTTGGAATTTGAGCAATACATTTCAGGTAAAAATGACCAACTTTTGCACGCACCATCTTATAATATTGAAACTTACATCTCCAAAGAACAACTAGAAGCCCTTGATAAACAAGGCATGAATCTAAAAGCTTACCTAAACCTTATTCGTAAAAATGATAAACTTATCAAAGCCTACTCTAAACGAACAGGAGACACAGACCTGACAATTTTCCCAACTAAAAAATTTGTATTACCACTGGATAAGCAACACATTCTCAAACTAGGATTTATACCCAAAGGGTTAGACTCGCTCATAAAAGACAATATGGTTTGGGATTTGGGTAGTACAGAACTTTACAAGCACGATTTGATAGTACTGGATATGATTGCTCATAATAACTGGCAAAGACCAATCTATTTTTCAAGCACGCTCTCGTCAAGTAGCTATTTAGGGTTGAAAGAATATATGCAAGTAGAAGGATTAGCCTTCCGACTTATGCCTTTTAAGGTAGAGGGAGCAAAGCAGGGTTTTGTCAATTCGGAAATTATGTACGAAAATATGACTAAAAAGTTCTTTTTCAGAGAGTTGGATAACCCCAATACCTACTATGACGAGAACTATGCACGCTTTATTCTCAATTTGCGAAGCTCTTTTGCACGATTAGCAAATCAACTCATCGCTGAAGGCAAAACTCAAAAAGCCAAAGAAGTTTTACTGTTTTGTCTTAATAAAATTCCTGATAAAGCCATTCCTTACGATGTTTATTCTACTCAACTCATTTCAGGTTTGTACAAAGTAGAAGAGACCCAAAAAGCTGACGAAATGGTGAAAATTATGGCAAAGCGTGCTACTGAAATGTTAGAGTATTTGCTTGAACACCGAATTAACGATGAAGTAACTATCTCCTCTAACCTAATGATAATGAGCCAAATTATCTCTATCTTAGAATCCGAAGGTAAAATTAAAGAAGCCCAAACTTACAAAGATAAATTCGATCGCCTGTATCAACGCTACAAAATGGATTAGCCTTGCTATACCCATACTGCATGGCTAATCTAGCCTCAATTGATTACTGCCTCATTATTACCTCTTACTAACTAAAAAGTGCAATTTTATTCCAAAAAATAATGTAGAAACGAAAAAAAACTACTATCTTTACAGTCTGAAAGAAAATTGTTGCATTCTTATTAAGCAGCTTGGAAAGAGATATTTTAGTCTCAAAATATCACTTGTAAGACCAATACAATTTCGCAAAAGTTCTCAAATCCTATGGCAAACGAAATTGCAGTAAGCCCTGAAATAAATCTTGCTACTGAAAGTCCTAACTACTCTGCCCAAAATATCCAAGTTTTAGAAGGTTTAGAGGCAGTACGTATGCGCCCCGCCATGTACATCGGAGATATTGGCATACGTGGCTTGCATCATTTGGTATGGGAAGTGGTAGACAATTCTATAGACGAGGCATTGGCAGGCTATTGCACACAGGTAGATGTAGAAATTTTACCCAATAATTCCATACGTGTAACGGATAATGGGCGCGGTATTCCTACAGATATCCACCCTAAAGAGGGCAAATCCGCTTTGGAAGTAGTAATGACCGTACTACACGCAGGAGGAAAATTTGATAAAGATACCTACAAAGTTTCAGGAGGCTTGCATGGTGTGGGGGTCTCCTGTGTTAATGCCCTTTCTACTAAATTAGTGGTTACAGTACATAGAGAAGGTAAAATTTTTCAGCAAGAATACCATAGAGGTAAACCCTTATACGAAGTGAGAGTAATCGGTGAAACTCAAAAACGCGGTACTATTGTAGAATTTTTGCCTGACGACACCATTTTTACCGAAACTGAATATAAATATGAAACTATTTCTAAACGCCTACGTGAATTAGCCTTTTTGAACAAAGGAATTAAACTAACCCTTACGGACTACCGCACCCACGATGAGCAAGGAAATCCACTTCACGAAGAATTTTACTCCGAAGGAGGGCTAATTGAGTTTGTGAAATATTTGGATAGTACCCGCCATCAGCTGCTTCCTGAACCTATTTATGTAGAAAGTGATAAAAACGGCATGCCTGTTGAAGTAGCTTTTACCTATAATGACTCCTACACAGAAAATGTATTTTCTTATGTAAACAACATTAACACCTTTGAAGGAGGTACACACGTAGCAGGCTTCCGACGCGCCCTCACACGTACCCTAAAAAGCTATGCCGAAAAGTCAGGAATGTTAGAAAAAGCTAAAGTAGAAGTTACAGGTGACGATTTTAGGGAAGGGCTCACTGCCGTCATTTCAGTAAAAGTAGCCGAACCACAATTTGAAGGGCAAACCAAAACCAAACTCGGCAATAACGAAGCCATAGGAGCCGTAGATAGTTGCGTAGGAGAAGCCTTAGCCGAATTTCTTGACCGAAACCCACGCGAAGCCAAAGCTATTGTACAAAAAGTAATCCTTGCCGCACAAGCCCGCCAAGCAGCCCGTAAAGCCCGTGAAATGGTACAAAGAAAAAGCGTACTATCAGGCACAGGGCTTCCTGGCAAACTTGCAGACTGCTCAGAATCCGACCCTGAAAAATGTGAACTCTTTCTCGTAGAAGGAGATAGTGCAGGAGGTAGTGGAAAGCAAGGACGAGACCGCTCCATCCAAGCTATTTTGCCTTTAAGAGGAAAAATCTTAAATGTAGAAAAAGCCCAAGAATATAAAATTTACGATAACGAGGAAATTAAAAATATCATTACTGCCTTAGGCGTAACTTTTGGCACCCCAGAAGATAATAAAGCCCTTAATCTCTCCAAGCTACGCTACCATAAAATCATTATCATGACCGATGCCGATGTTGATGGTAGTCATATCCGTACTCTTATTCTCACCTTTTTCTTCCGCTATATGCGAGAGCTAATAGAAAAAGGCTACGTGTACATTGCCCAACCACCGCTCTACTTGGTGAAACGTGGTAAAGAACAACGTTATTGCTGGAACGAAACCCAACGTGAACTTGCAATAAAAGAATTAGCAAAAGATGGTAAAGAGGATGCAGTAATTATCCAACGCTATAAAGGGTTAGGTGAAATGAACCCAGAGCAACTCTGGGAAACTACTATGAACCCCGCAACTCGTACCTTGAAGCGAGTAACCATAGAGTCCGCCTCCGAAGCTGACCACCTCTTCTCTATGCTCATGGGCGACGAAGTTGCCCCACGTAGAGAATTTATAGAAAAAAATGCCAAATATGCACGAATTGATGCCTAATAACTCCAATAAAATCCCTTGCTAATCCCCACAAAGCTGTAAGCCTTGAAAAAATTAGAAAAAATTATGCGATTTTTATTGATTTTCAGTAATTTATTTATAATTTTGCATCCGTAAAAAGCAAAACATAACTATTATAATTGCTTTTACACAGCCCAGCACTACCGAAAGGTACACGCAAAGCTATGAGTTTTCAAGGTAGAAAAGTACTCATCCTAAACCAAGACTATTCAGCACTAACTATCTGCACAGTGCAGAAGGCTTTTATTCTGGTGTACTTGAATAAAGCTGAAGTAGTAGCCCAAGCTGAAGACAAAGTTATACGTACCATAACTTCTACCTTCCCACTGCCTTCTATAATTAGGCTCGTGAAATATGTACATATTCCATACAAAGGTGTAATGCTAAGCAGACAAAATATATTCAAACGCGACGGATACAAATGCCAATATTGCGGTTCTACTAAAGACTTGACCTTAGACCATGTTCTCCCACGTTCTAGAGGCGGAAAATCAAGCTGGGATAATCTAGTTACTGCTTGCAAGCCCTGCAACTCAAAAAAAGGAGATTTTACCCCCGAAGAAGCTAAAATGAAACTCCAACGAAGCCCTTACAAACCCTCTTTTATTATGTTTATTAGAGATTTCTCAGGCTACATAGACAAAAGCTGGGAAATATATCTTGGAAAAAAAAGTAAAAATATTTATTGATTTTTTGGTAACCTCAAATAAATGTGCTATCTTTGTAGTCCGTTTTAATATTACATTGTTCTTATTCTTTAACCTTAAATTAACCTTAAATCTTAACCTTTAGACACGAAAGTTAGCGTATCTCTAGTGTCAATATCTCTAATTTAATAATTTATGACAAATAACCATAACGAAAACGATTTTGACTGGGAAAAGGCATCTAAAAAAGGTTTTGGCGACAGCTACTCAGCTTCAGAAAGACAAGAATTAGCCGCTCTTTATGGCAGTACACTCAAAGAAGTAAAAGCAAGAGAGCTTGTTAAAGGTACTATTGTAGGTATCAAAGAACGTGAGGTATTAGTAAATATTGGCTACAAATCGGATGGAATTATACCTCTCTCCGAATTCAAAGACCTAGAGGAAATTAAAGTGGGAGATGAGGTAGAAGTGTATGTAGAAAATACCGAAGATAGCAACGGACGCGTAGTATTATCACGTAAAAAGGCAAAAGTAATCTCTGCATGGAATAAAATACAAAGCGCCTTAGATAACGATACAGTAATAGAAGGACTAGTAAAAAGAAAAACAAAGGGTGGGCTAATCATAGATATATTTGGTATAGAGGCTTTCCTTCCCGGTTCACAAGTAGATGTTAAACCTATACGAAGTAAGGGTAATGATGATAACGTTTTTGACGAGTACGTAGGGAAAAAGCTAGATGTAAAAGTAATCAAAATTAACTACGCTAATGACAATGTTGTGGTCTCCCACAGAGTACTTATAGAAAAAGATATAGAACAACAACGCCAAGCTATTCTAAACAATCTAGAACGTGGTCAAGTTTTGGAAGGAACTATCAAAAACATGACCAACTTTGGAGTATTTATAGACTTAGGCGGAGTAGATGGCTTACTACACATTACAGATATCTCCTGGGGAAGAATTAACGACCCAAGAGATGTACTAGACTATGACCAAAAAGTGAATGTAGTAGTATTAGACTTTGATGAGGAGAAAAAACGTATTTCCTTAGGTATGAAACAACTTACACCCCACCCATGGTCTTCATTACCCGAGGAAATTACAGTAGGTACAAAAGTGCGTGGACGTGTAGTAAATGTAGCTGACTATGGAGCATTCTTAGAGGTTATTCCCGGCGTAGAAGGTTTAATACACGTATCCGAAATGTCCTGGTCGCAACATCTACGCAATCCACAAGAATTCCTAAAAGTAGGAGACGTGTTAGATGCCGTAGTCCTTACCCTAGACCGTGAGGAGCGCAAAATGTCTTTAGGAATTAAACAACTTACCCAAGATCCATGGACAAGAGCAGACTTAACCACTAAGTATGCCGTAGGTACAAAGCACAGAGGCCTAGTAAGAAATATGACTACCTTCGGCTTATTTTTAGAATTAGAGGAAGGAATAGATGGTTTAGTACATGTTTCAGACCTCTCATGGACAAGAAAAATCAAACACCCCTCCGAATTTATTAAGGTAGGAGAATACCTAGACGTAGTTGTGTTAGAACTTGATGTAGAAAACAAGCGTTTAGCATTAGGACATAAACAATTAGAGGAAAATCCTTGGGATACCTTTGAGACTATCTTTTTGCCTAATTCAATTCATAAATGTACTATCGTAGGAAAAAATGAAAAAGGTGCTATATTAGAGTTACCTTATGGTATAGAAGGATTTGCCACTACTAAAAACATTATCAAAGAAGATGGTAAAGAAGCGGAAGTAGGTGAAACGTTAGACTTTATTGTGGTGGAATTCTCAAAAGAAGATAAAAAAATCGTAGTTTCTCACACGAAAACCTTTGCAAAACCAGAGGAGAGAACAGATACAACAGCATCTAAAAAAGAGCCTAAAAAACGTAAAACAGAAGAGGAAAATACTAATAAAACAGAAGAGGAGAATACTAATAATACAGAGGTTGAAACAGAAAACACCACATCAGAAAGTACAAATCAAATATAAAGTTTAGTTTCAAAATAAAAAGTAGAAAAAAATAAATGTAAGCGATTAACTGACTAATTTAATCGCTTGCAAAATAAGGTCAAGTGGCCGAGCGGCTAGGCACGGGTCTGCAAAACCCTTTACAGCGGTTCGACTCCGCTCTTGACCTCCCCGAAAAGCAAGTACAGCAAAGGTACTTGCGTTTTTTTGTTTGAGGTATATTTTTATACTAAATAAAACAATCTAGCCCTGTTCAGAAGAAATAAATCCCTGAAAATCAAACTTATCAATTGAGCTAAATTCGCAAAAAAGCATAAAAAAATAAAAAAATATTTTTGTTTTCAAAATATGTTTGTAACTTTGCAGTCCAATTTCAAAACTAACTTGAGGGGTACTAATAGCCTATTAATCAAAGTTTTAGAAGTGATTTCTATTTCATAACATTTTTACTCATTAGGGATGTCTGGTATTATAGGAAAAAAGCTCGGAATGACGAGCATCTTCAGAACTGACGACAAAACTGTGAAACAAATAGCTTGTACTGTCATCCAAGTAACTCCTAACGTTGTAACTCAAATAAAAACTGAGGAGAAAGACAAGTATAGAGCGGTACAGTTAGGTTGTGGCGAACGCAAAGAAAAAAATACTACCAAACCCCTGCTAGGGCACTTTAAGAAAGCAAACACTACACCTAAACGCAAATTAGTAGAGTTTAGAAACTTTACCAAAGAAGTACAATTAGGAGAAGTAATTAAAGCTGAAGATATATTTGTAGAAGGTGACATAGTAAATGTCATAGGAATCTCCAAAGGGAAAGGTTTTCAGGGGGTTGTAAAAAGACACGGTTTTAGTGGTGTGGGAGGGCAAACCCACGGACAACATAACCGCCAAAGACACCCAGGCTCAGTAGGTGCCTGCTCCTTCCCCTCACGTGTATTTAAGGGAACAAGAATGGCAGGTAGAACAGGAAACCAGAGAGTAAAAATACGCAACTTAAAAGTTCTGCAAATAATTCCTCAACCTGAATATAGTCTCTTATTGGTAAGCGGTTCAGTACCAGGTGCAAAAAACTCATATGTAATTATTGAAAAATAAGATTATGGAACTTACAGTATTTGATATAAACGGTAAAGAAACTAATAGAACGGTTACATTATCAGAAGCTATTTACAATATTACCCCTAATGATCACGCTGTTTACTTAGACGTGAAACAATACTTGGCTAACCAACGCCAGGGAACACACAAATCCAAAGAGAAAAGTGAAGTAGCCGGCTCTACTAGAAAAATAAAAAGACAAAAGGGGACAGGAGGAGCAAGAGCGGGTAGTATAAAATCTCCTATTTTTATTGGTGGAGGCAGAGTATTTGGGCCTAAACCACGAGACTATAGCTTTAAGCTAAACAAAAAAGTAAAAGATTTAGCAAGGCGTTCTGCTTTGACTTACAAAGCCAAAGAAGCCCAAATTACAGTAGTAGAGGACTTTAGCTTTGAGAAACCCAAAACCAAAGACTTCTTGAAATTCTTGCAAAACTTCTCCTTAGAAAATACTAAGACTCTGTTACTTCTCCCTGAGAACAACAGAACTATTTACCTGTCAAGTAGAAATTTGCAAAAAGCACATGTATTACCCTATAATGAGATAAATACTTATGCAATCTTGAATGCAGAAAGACTCATTATTACAGAAAGCTCAATAGCTAAAATAGAAAATTTTTTCAATAAATTCAATAAATAAGATGAAAGATCTAAACGATATACTCAAAAAGCCAGTAATCACAGAAAAAACTGCCGCTCAAAATGAAAAGGGCATCTATACTTTTATTGTAGATAAAAGGGCTAATAAAATAGAAATTGCCAAAGCAATAGAAAAAATGTATGGCGTAGAGGTTTACAGCGTTAATACAAGTATTCATAAGGGCAAACCTAAAAATCGCTATACAAAATCAAAAGTAGTTACTGGACGTACTAGTGAACAGAAAAAAGCGATTGTCAGACTGAAAGAAGGGCAATTTATTGACCTATTTAATGAGTAATAAGGGAATAACTTATAGAGAAATGTACCATGTCAGTTAAAAAATTAAAACCGACAACACCTGGACAAAGGTTTAGAATAGCACCTGTTTTTGATGATATTACTACGAGTAAGCCACAAAAATCTTTGCTTGCTCCCTATAAAAAAACAGGTGGTAGAAATAATGCCGGACGACGCACCATGAGATACATTGGTGGCGGTCATAAAAAACGTTATCGCATTATTGACTTTAAGAGAGACAAGCATAATATACCTGCCACAGTACTCTCGGTGGAATATGATCCTATACGAACCGCAAGAATCTCCCTAGTACAATATCAGGACGGAGAAAAACGTTATATTTTAGCTCCCCAAGGCCTCACTGTAGGGCAGACTATCATGTCAGGCAAAGGAGTACCCCCAGAAGTGGGTAATGCGCTTCCACTTTCAGAAATTCCAATCGGTTCTGTGATTCATAATATAGAACTCCATCCAGGTGCAGGAGGAGCTATCGTGAGAAGTGCGGGAACTTATGCACAGCTATTAGGTCGTGAAGGCAAATATGCCGTAGTGAAGTTACCCTCAGGTGAAACACGCCTAATTTTGCAAACTTGCATGGCAACAATCGGCTCCGTTTCTAATCCTGATAACATGAACATAAGCTATGGAAAGGCAGGTAGAAAACGTTGGCTCGGTATACGTCCACGTGTGCGTGGAGTAGCTATGAATCCTATCGATCACCCTATGGGCGGTGGAGAAGGAAGAGCTTCAGGCGGACACCCTCGCTCTAGAAATGGCTTATATGCCAAAGGTAAAAAGACAAGAAAACTTAAAAAATATTCTAATCCACTGATTAAAGTAAGGAGGAAAAAATAATGGCACGTTCACTTAAGAAAGGTCCTTATATAGAGCATCACCTCAAAAAAAAGGTAGATGCCATGAATGCCTCAGGCAAAAAGGCTGTTATCAAAACCTGGTCAAGGCGTTCAATGATCTCTCCCGATTTTGTAGGGCATAATTTTGCCGTACATAATGGCAATAAATTTATTCCTATATATGTAACAGAAAATATGGTGGGACACCGCTTAGGCGAATTTGCACCTACAAGAAATTTCAGAGGACACGTTGGTAAAAAAGACAAAAAGAAAAAATAATGGAAGCAAAAAAACTGAAAAAATCGGTTAAAATAAGACTTCGAAAAAAGCAAATTGCTGAATACGAGCAACAGAACGCAGGCGCCCTGAAAGCCACCAAGGCCTCTTTGCGGAATGTACCTACATCACCGCGAAAAATGCGGCTCGTTGCAGATTTAATCAGAGGAAAAAGTGTAATGCAAGCTTTGAATATCTTGAAGTTCAATCCCAAACACGCTTCGCGAATAGTTGAAAAGCTACTCAAAACTGCTATTGCTGACTGGGAACTTAAAAATCCAGATTTCAATATAGAAGAAGAAGAACTGGTAATTTCTAAAATTTATGTAGATGGCGGAAGAATGCTAAAAAGGTTGCGCCCCGCCCCACAAGGTAGAGGATATAGGATTCGCAAGCGTTCTAATCACCTTACTATCGTTCTAGATAGAGCAAACATAAGTCAAAATTAAAGAAATTCATATTAAAGGTCAAAAAAAAGAATAAAATATGGGACAGAAAGTCAATCCAATTGGTTTAAGGTTGGGTATTATCAGAGGATGGGACTCTAACTGGTTCGGTGGAAAAGATTTTTCGGATAAGCTTTTAGAAGATGAGCAAATTAGAAAGTACATCTATAAGCGTATTCCAAAAGGAGGAATTTCAAGAATTATTATTGAGAGAACACTTAAAAGAATAATTCTTACTATCAATACGCACAGGCCTGGGGTGGTGATTGGTAAGGGAGGAGCAGAGGTAGATATGATAAAAAGTGAATTAAGTAAACTAACTAATAAAGATGTACAAATTAACATTTTTGAAATAAAGAAACCCGAACTTGATGCCAAGCTGGTCAGCGAGCAGATTGCACAGCAAATAGAGGCACGTGTTTCATATCGTAGAGCTATGAAAAAGGCAATTGCCGAAGCCATGCGCCCCAACGGAGCACAAGGAATTAAAATAAAAATCTCTGGACGCTTAGGAGGGGCAGATATGGCACGTACAGAGCAATATAAAGAAGGACGTGTGCCTCTACATACTTTAAGAGCAGATATAGATTACGCTGTTTCAGAAGCTAACACAATATATGGCAAAATAGGAATCAAAGTATGGATATTTAAGAAGGAAATATACGGAAAACCTGACCTCTCGCCTAATAGCTCTACCTCAGGAGCAAGCTATGCGGGAGGTGGAAGTGGCCAAAGTGGAACTGAAAAGTATGAAAGCCGACAAGAGAAAAGCAGCCGTAAAAAGCAGAGTAGTGCAAAAGGCAGTGACAGTAAAAAGAAACAGCAACGCAGTACTAAATCTAAACGATAAGTCTAAAAAATAATTTTTCAAAATCCTATGTTGCAGCCTAAAAAAACTAAATATAGAAAACAGCAAAAAGGACGCATAAAGGGCATTGCTACCAGAGGTGCAGAGATAGCTTTTGGCTCCTTTGCACTTAAATCTTTAGAAGCAGGACGTATTACCAGCCGACAGCTAGAAGCCTGCAGGATAGCTATTTCACGCACTATGAAAAGAGAAGGAAAAGTTTGGTTGCGTGTATTCCCTGATAAACCTATTACCAAAAAACCCGCAGAAGTACGTATGGGAAAAGGAAAGGGATCACCAGAGTACTGGGTTGCACCTGTAAAGCCAGGTACTATCTTGTATGAAGTAGATGGGGTAAGCCAAGAATTAGCAGAGCAAGCTATGTATTTAGCAGCACAAAAACTACCTGTAAAAACCAAATTCGTGGTTAAAAGAGAATTACAGCAAGTACATTAAGCAGATTAATAACAAATGAGGAACAAAGAAATTCGTATGCTCTCCGAAGAGCAACTCAAAGAAAGAATACAAGCCGAAAAAATAGCCTTGAAAAAATTGAAGTTCGCTCATGCAATTTCACCTATTGAAAATCCAATGCAAATTAGACATACTCGTAGGTTAATCGCAAGGCTACTCACCGAACTTAGGCGAAGAGAGTTAGCAAGAAATTCTAAATAATTAAGTCGTAAGGAATATGCAAGAGCAAGAAATACAAACAACCACTACTACTACCCCTCCCAAAGTAGTACGTAACGAACGTAAAGTAAGGGTAGGGCGTGTGGTAAGTAATAAAATGCAAAAATCCATTACCGTACTAGTAGAGCGGAAAGTAAAGCATCCTAAATACGGTAAGTTTATTACAAAAACTAAAAAGTTTATGGCTCACGATGAGAATCAAGAATGTAACATCGGAGATGTTGTAAAAATCATGGAGTGCCGTCCTTTAAGTAAACTTAAAAGATGGCGATTGGTAGAAATTTTAGAAAAAGCTAAATAGTTCAAAGATATGATACAGCAAGAAACAAGATTAAACGTAGCTGATAACAGCGGTGCCAAAGAAGTATTGTGCATACGCGTATTAGGTGGAACCAAAAAACGATATGCTACAGTAGGAGATAAAATTGTAGTTACAGTAAAAAGTGCAATACCTTCAGGAAGTATTAAGAAGGGAACTATCTCCAAAGCTGTAGTAGTGCGTACTAAAAAAGAAATACGACGAAGCGACGGATCCTATATCCGTTTTGAAGATAATGCTGCTGTACTTATTAACAACAATAACGAACCACGTGGTACACGAATCTTTGGACCAGTAGCAAGAGAATTACGTGAAAAAGAATTTATGAAAATTATTTCTCTTGCGCCCGAAGTACTGTAAACTTAATTTTTTATTGTGAAAATGGAGAAAAAAAGTACAAAACCAACTAAACTGCACGTAAAAAAGGGAGACTGGGTGCTTGTTATTGCAGGAGATAGCAAGGGAAAGCAAGGAGAAATACTCTCAGTAGATACTAAAAAGCAAAGAGCCATTGTAGCAGGTTTGAATATAGTAAAAAAACACGTAAAGCCAAGTGCAAAAAACCCACAAGGGGGAATCATAGAAAAAGAGGCCCCTATTCACATAAGCAATCTTATGCTGATAGACAAAGCTACCGGAAAGGCTAAAAGAACTGGAAAGCAAATCAATAGCAAAACAGGTAAAAAAGAAAGAGTGTTCAAGCCCCATGCCCTACATGGTGGAAGAACAGTCTAACTCAATACTGTTAGGTTACTAAAATATTCAATATAAGATGAAGCCACGTCTCAAAGAAAAATATAATAACGAAGTAGTAAAGATTTTGAAAGAGAAATTCAACTACAAGTCCGTGATGCAAGTACCTAGAATTACCAAAATCGTAATAAATAAAGGAATAGGTGCTGCCACCTCTGACAAAAAACTAATAGATGCTGGTATTGAGGAACTTGCTGCTATCACAGGACAAAAAGCAGTACCAACTTATTCTAAAAAAGCCATTTCTAACTTCAAACTCCGAGAAAACGTTGCCATCGGCGTAAAAGTTACTCTCAGAGGAAATATCATGTATGAATTTTTAGACAGACTTACTACCATTGCCTTACCTCGTGTACGCGACTTTAGAGGAGTAAGCGATAAAAGTTTTGATGGTAGAGGAAACTACACATTAGGTATAAAAGAGCAGATAATATTCCCTGAAATCAGCATTGATAAAGTAACAAGAATTAGTGGCATGGATATTACTTTTGTTACTACTGCCAAAAGTGACGAAGAGTGTTACGAATTATTGAAACTCATGGGAATGCCTTTTGCAAATATTAAAAATAATTAAAACTATGGCGAAAGAATCAATCAAAGCAAGACAACGTAAAAGAGAACGATTAGTGGCTAAATATGCTAAAAAAAGAAAAGAACTAAAAGAAAAAGGAGATTACGAAGCACTTGATAAATTACCGAGAAATGCCTCACCAGTGAGGCTACGTAACCGATGCAAATTGACAGGAAGACCCAGAGGCTATATGAGACGCTTCGGTATTTGCCGCAATATGTTCCGACTAATGGCTTCGGAAGGAAAAATTCCAGGAATAACAAAAGCAAGTTGGTAATAATTTTGAAGTTTCAAAAAACTTGCTTACCTTTGCAGTCCAAAAAAATAAGCTAATAAAAAACATAGTAGAAAAATGGTTACAGACCCAATAGGTGATTACCTGACAAGAATACGAAACGCAATTAAGGCAAAACATAGAATAGTTGAGATTCCAGCCTCAAACCTAAAGAAAGAGATCACCAAAGTTCTCTTTGAGAAAGGGTATATCCAAAATTATAAGTTTGATGACTCAAATGTACAAGGTGTTATTAAAATAGCCCTAAAATATGCACCTATTACCAAAGAATCAGCTATTACCCAACTTACACGTGTAAGTAAGCCAGGATTACGTAAGTACGTGAAAGCAGATAAGTTGCCACGTGTACTTAACGGTCTAGGTATCGCTATACTCTCCACCTCAAAAGGAGTAATGACTGACAAGGAAGCTAGAACCTTAAATGTAGGAGGAGAAGTTTTATGTTATGTTTATTAATGTACACAACTAAGTAAATATATGTCAAGAATAGGAAAAAAACCTATCGAAATTCCAAAAGGGGTTTCGGTAGAGGTAGGAAAGGATAATCTTGTTACTATTAAAGGACCTAAAGGGACACTTAGCCAACAAGTTCATCCTGATATAAAAGTCATAATTGAAAATGGCATACTTACCATTGAGCGACCAACCGATCAGAAAAGACATAAAGCAATGCACGGGCTTTATAGAGCCTTGCTTAACAATATGATAATAGGAGTTACTCAAGGGTATAAAATTGACCTGGAAGTTGTGGGAGTAGGATATAAAGCTAATGTTAATAACAATGTCTTGGAACTAGGTTTGGGTTATTCACACGCTATCTTTTTTGCTCTCCCAAAAGAGATAAGTGCTACAACCTTAACTGAGAAAGGAAAAAACCCAATCATTACGCTTCAAGGAATAGATAAGCAACTTTTAGGGCAAGTAGCAGCAAAAATAAGATCCTTACGTAAACCAGAGCCATACAAGGGTAAAGGTATAAAAATGCTAAATGAGGTGCTTAGAAGAAAAGCAGGCAAAACAGCAAGTAAAAAATAAGTAATGCCATGAAAAACATAAAAGAAAAGAGAAGGTTACGCTTAAAATATAGTATTCGAAAAAAAATTTTTGGAACTCAGGATAGACCACGATTGAGTGTATTTCGTTCTAACAGGCGAATATATGCTCAAATAATAGATGATACTAAAGCACATACGTTAGTAAGTGCCTCTTCAATGGAAATTGATAGTACGAGATCCTACAATGTTGAAATTTCTAGAGCCGTAGGAAAGTTGATTGCCGAAAAAGCAAAAAGTGTGGGTATCTCAAAAATAGTTTTTGATAGAAACGGCTACCTTTATCATGGAAACGTTAAAGCCCTTGCCGAAGGCGCAAGAGAAGGTGGACTAAACTTTTAACCGTAAAATTAAAAGAATATGTTGCAGTTTTCAAATAGAATTATTAAAGCATCAGAGGTAGGTGAATTAAAAGAAAGAGTAGTAGCTGTAAATCGTGTAGCCAAGGTAGTAAAAGGGGGAAGAAGATTTAGTTTTTCAGCTATTGTAGTAGTAGGAAACGGAAATGGAATTGTAGGCTACGGCCTCGGTAAGGCTAATGAAGTTACTGATGCGATTACTAAAGCGGTAGAGGATGCTAAAAAGCATCTTATCAGAGTGCATTTAGAAAAAAATACTATTCCTCACGAAATGATTGGAAAATATAGTGGAGGAGTAGTGCTGGTAAAACCTGCTGCTCCTGGTACAGGAGTAATCGCGGGTGGAGCCATGCGTGCAGTACTAGAAAGTGCAGGAATTAAAGACGTTTTAGCAAAGTCAAAAGGCTCTTCAAATCCACATAACGTAGTAAAAGCAACTTTTGACGCGCTTTCAAAAATGAAGTCCCCTCAGATGATTGCAGAATTAAGAGGTATTACGATTACTAAAGTTTTCAAAGGCTAAAATACAATGGCAAGAGTGAGAATTAAGCAGATAAGAAGCACCATAGATAGACCACAGAAACAGAAAGACACTATCAAAGCCTTAGGCTTAGGCAAGATTGGTCGTGAAAGAGAGCTAGAACTTACACCTCAAATACGAGGTATGATTAACAAGGTAAGCCACTTAGTGGTGTACGAAATTATTGATTAAATTCAAATCAAGAGAAGCATCATGAAACTACATACATTAAAGCCCGCACCGGGCTCTGTTAAAACTAGGAAACGCTTAGGACGAGGAGAAGGTTCTGGATTAGGAGGTACTTCTACCCGAGGCCACAAGGGAGCTAAATCACGTTCAGGATACAGCAAAAAAGTAGGTTTTGAAGGTGGACAAATGCCATTGCAAAGGCGAATACCTAGATTTGGCTTCTCTAACCCCTTCAAGATTTATTACAAGCCTATAAATCTGAATACACTGCAAACTTTAGCAGAAAATACTGGAATTACGCAAATAGATATAAATGTTTTAGTTAGTAAAGGACTGGCTTCAAAAAAAGATAAGATAAAAATACTCGGAAAGGGAACTTTAACTAAAGCTGTTGAAGTGAAAGCAAATGCATTTTCTAAGACAGCCCAAGAAGCAATAGAAAAAGTTGGCGGAAAAGTAGTTATTGTCTAATCTACTGAAATGAAAAAAATATTCACTACCTTAAAGAACATATTTTCTATAGAAGAGCTAAGAGTACGCATTCTTCATACCATATTATTATTGCTGGTATTTAGGTTAGGTTCTTTTATTGTTCTACCAGGCGTAAGCTCCGAGCAGCTAGCAGCTGCCACGCAAAAGACACAGAAAGGTCTACTAGGGTTTATTGATACCTTCTTAGGTGGTGCTTTTAGTAAAGCATCTATTTTTGCTTTGGGTATTATGCCCTATATCTCTGCCTCTATTGTGGTGCAGCTATTAACCGTGGCTATGCCTCAATTCCAAAAGATACAAAAAGAAGGTGAATCTGGAAGGAAAAAACTGAACCAAATCACGCGTGTACTTACGATAGCTATTACTATGGTGCAAGCTATTGGCTATCTTACCACGACAATCTTACCCACAGGGGCTGTTATGGTACAGAACACATTTTGGTTTATATTTAGTTCTGTATTTATTCTTACCGCAGGGACAATTTTCTGTATGTGGCTCGGAGAAAAAATTACAGAAAAAGGAATTGGTAATGGCATTTCTATGCTTATTATGATAGGAATTATTTCGCGATTCCCACAAGCTATTGTAGAGGAATTCTTGTCAAGATCCAAAGACGGTCTATTGCTTTTTGTTTTAGAAATCATTGTGTTTTTCTTTGTTATTATGCTAGTAATTTTGCTAACACAGGCAGTAAGGCATATACCTATACAATATGCAAAGCAAGTAGTGGGAAATAAAGTTTATAGAGGTAGAAGACAATATATCCCCCTTAAGTTAAATGCTTCAGGAGTAATGCCGATTATTTTTGCACAATCTATTATGTTTTTTCCAGCACTAATCCCCTCCCTATCTGCTGAAAATGATTTTTTAGCAGCCGTAGGAGCTACCTTTGCTGATTACACTTCTGTTGCCTATAACCTGCTTTTTGCTATTTTAATTATTGTTTTTACATATATCTATACTGCTATTACAATCAACCCTAAGCAAATAGCCGATGACATGAAGAGAAGCAATGGATTTATTCCAGGCGTGAAACCAGGTGAGCCAACTGCTTTATATATAGATACTATTTTGTCAAGGATTACCTTTCCAGGTGCTTTGTTTTTGGCCTTGATAGCTATTTTACCAGCCATTGCCATTAGGTTTGGCATTGTAAGTAACTTTTCGCAATTTTACGGAGGAACCTCACTGCTTATTATGGTAGGAGTGATAGTAGATACATTACAACAAATCAACTCATATTTGTTGAAACGCAAATATGATGGCTTAATGGAAACAGGAAAGGTGAAAGGCGGAGAAAATATAGTAACGGTTTAGGTTTAATTAAATTACTACATGAAGAAGTCTGTTACTGCTAATAATATTATCTATAAAACTCGTGAGGAGATAGAGCTAATACGTAAAAGTGCTGATATACTTGGGAGAGTACATGGAGAGATAGCCAAAATGATAAAACCAGGCGTAAAAACACTTGATTTAGACAAGAGAGCAGAGGAGTTTATTAGAGACAATGGAGCAATACCTTCTTTTAAGAACTTTCCTAATCCTGACAGTCGGGGAATACCCTTTCCAGGTTCTCTCTGTATATCAGTTAATGACGAGGTAGTACATGGTATGCCTAACCATTATGAACTTAAAGAGGGAGATATAGTTTCTATTGATTGTGGGGTATTTTACGAAGGGTTTCATAGCGATAGTGCCTACACCTATGCCATAGGGGAAATTAGCCCAAAAGCAAAAAAATTGCTTCAGGTAACTAAACAAGCTTTATTTGAGGCAATTGCACAAATGAAAGAGAATGCTAAAATAGCCGACCTAAGCAGAGCTATACAGCAATATGTGGAAAAAAATGGCTTTTCAGTAGTAAGAGAATTAGTAGGGCACGGTATAGGACGTGAGCTGCACGAAAGCCCAGAGGTACCTAATTTTGTGCAAAAGCCGATACGTCCAATTTTTATCAAAGAAGGTATGGTATTAGCCATAGAGCCTATGATAAATATGGGAGGTAAAAGTGTTTATACAAGTAAAGATAGATGGACTATTAAAACATCGGATAGAAAGCCATCGGCTCATTTTGAGCATACCGTTGCATTTTTAGATGGCAAACCCGAAGTCTTGACAACTTTCAAATATATAGAAGAAACTTATCAACTCGCTTAAAGAATTATGCCGAAACAACCTTTTATAGAACAAGATGGTATAATAACAGAAGCTCTCTCTAATGCTATGTTTAGAGTAGAATTAGAGAGTGGACATCAAATAACAGCCCATATTGCAGGGAAAATGAGACTTAACTATATTAAGATTCTTCCAGGTGATAAAGTGAAAGTAGAAATGTCACCTTATGATTTGACAAAAGGTAGAATAGTTTTTAGATATAAGTAGATTAAGTATAATAACACCTAAGGAAATATGAAAGTAAAAGCATCAATTAAAAAAAGAAGTGAGGATTGTAAAATTATTAGACGTAAAGGTAAACTTTATGTAATTAATAAAAAAAATCCAAGATATAAACAAAGACAGGGATAATTCATTGATAACTATGGCAAGAATTGCAGGAGTAGATATTCCAAACAAAAAGCGAGGCGAAATAGCTCTAACCTATATCTATGGAATAGGTCGTAGCTCTGCTCGTAAAATTTTAGAGAAGGCAGGTGTTGACTTTGATAAGAAAGTAGGAGAATGGACAGATGAAGAAGCTAATACGATTCGTAATATCATTAACTCGGAATACAAGGTAGAAGGTGCTTTGAAATCAGAAGTACAGTTAAGTATAAAGCGCCTCATGGATATTGCCTGCTACCGAGGAATAAGGCATCGTAAAGGACTTCCCCTAAGGGGACAGCGAACCAGGACCAACGCACGAACACGAAAAGGTAAGAGAAAAACAGTAGCTAATAAGAAAAAAGCTACCAAGTAAAATTATGTTTGAACCGTTTTCTTAAAAAGAATACAAACTTTTGGATATGAGCACTCAAAATCAGAAAAGAAAAGATAAAGCTAAAAAGAGAGTAGTGGTGGTAGACGCGCTGGGGCAGGTGCATATTAAGGCTACGTTCAACAATATTATTATTTCAGTTACAAATATGAACGGTCAAGTCATTTCTTGGGCATCTGCAGGTAAAATGGGATTCAAAGGTTCTAAAAAAAATACGCCTTATGCAGCACAAGTAGCAGCTAGTAATTGTATACTAGCAGCCAAAGAATTGGGCTTATCCAAAGTAGAAGTGTTTGTAAAAGGCCCAGGTGCAGGTAGAGAAGCGGCAATTAGACAGATTAGTGCCTCAGGGATTGATATAATTTCTATCAAAGATGTAACCCCACTTCCTCACAATGGTTGCAGACCTCCTAAACGCAGACGAGTTTAACCTTAATAAAACAAAATGTTGAAATAAAATGGCAAGATATACAGGTCCGAAAGCAAAAATAGCAAGAAAATTTGGTGAACCCATCCTAGGAGAAACCAAAGTTCTTAAAAAGAAAAACTATCCTCCAGGACAGCATGGCAAGGGAAAGAAGCGTAAGCAATCGGAGTATGCTGTACAATTAGCAGCCAAACAAAAAGCGAAAAGCATTTATGGCTTACTAGAACGCCAATTTGCTAAGACTTTTAGGTTAGCCTCTCGCAAACAAGGTATTACAGGGGAAAACCTGCTTAAATTTTTAGAGGCACGCTTAGATAACACAGTGTATAGGCTAGGAATTGCTCCAACTCGCCGCTTAGCGCGTCAATTAGTTTTACATAAGCATATTACCGTAAATCAAAAAGTTGTAAATATACCCTCCTATACACTTCGACCTGGAGATGTGGTGGCTGTGCGCGAAAAGTCAAAATCTTTGCAAGTAATTACGAATAGCCTGGCTACTAGAAACGCAAAAAAGTTCAATTGGTTGGAGTGGGATAGCAAAGCAATGGCAGGCAAATTTATTAACTATCCTGAAAGGGAACAGATTCCTGAAAAGATAGAGGAGCAGCTCATCGTAGAATTGTATTCTAAATAACTAAGTGATACCTAACAAGTCATTAAGAAAATTATTCGGTAATTTCCCTTTTATTATACATAATCAATCTTTTTTTGCACTATGTCTTTACTCACTTTCCAAATGCCTGAAAAAGTTGTCATGGATAAGACAACAGATTTTCAAGGAAAATTTGAGTTCAAACCACTTGAAAGAGGCTATGGAGTAACCATAGGACATGCTTTAAGAAGGGTTCTACTCTCCTCACTTGAAGGATATGCTATTGTTTGTATTCGCATACCCGGCGTATTACACGAGTTTTCAACCATAAAAGGAGTAATGCAAGACGTTTCGGAGATTATTTTGAACTTAAAGCAAGTGAGATTCAAAAAGATATCTGATGTAGTAGAAAATAAAATAACCGTGTTTGCCAGAAATCAAGATGTTTTACGTGCAGGTGATATTGGTAAATTCACCTCTACTTACAAGATCTTAAACCCTGAGCTTGTGATATGTAATCTTGATGAGTCCGTAGATTTAGAAATAGAATTAATCATTGATAAAGGGCGTGGATATGTCCCTTCAGAGGAACAACAACTCAAAGGCTACGATCAAACACTTGGCTATATTCCGATTGATGCTATATTTACGCCCATCAAAAATGTTCAGTACACCGTAGAGAATACACGAGTAGAACAAAGAACAGACTATGAAAAGCTAATCCTTGAAATTAAAACAGATGGCTCAATCCACCCCGAAGATGCTCTGAAAGGAGCAGCGAATATTTTAATTAAACATTTTATGCTTTTTGCTGATCAGAACATCATTACAGAAACAGCTAAAAAAGAGGAAGCACAAGAGGTAGATGAGCAATACTTGCAAATGCGAAAAGTTCTCAAAACCCCTATTTCTGATTTGGGATTGTCAGTAAGGGCTTACAACTGCTTGAAGTCAGCAGATATAAAAACCTTAGGTGATTTAGTAAAATTAGAAATTGCAGACATGATGAAGTTCCGAAACTTCGGAAAAAAATCTCTAACGGAATTAGAACAAATTGTAGCCGAAAGAAATCTACAATTTGGTATGGATGTGTCAAAATATAATTTAGATGAAGACTAAAAAAGCATAAAGCAATGAGACATGGAAAAAAAATAAATCATTTAGGGCGAACTGCGTCGCACAGGAAGGCTTTACTCTCTAATATGGCCTCTGCTCTTATTCTGAACAAAAGAATTATCACCACCGTAGCTAAGGCAAAAGCTCTGCGAAAATACGTTGAGCCACTATTAACCAAAGCCAAAAACAATGTAACTCATTCAAGACGAGTAGTATTTTCTTATTTACGCAATAAGGAAAGCGTTAAGGAACTTTTTGGACCCGTGGCAGAGCGTATTGAGAATCGCCCTGGGGGCTATACACGTATTATCAAAATGCCACCCCGTCAGGGTGATAATGCAGAAATGTGTCTTATGGAGTTAGTAGACTTTAATGAAGTCTATGGTGCGAAGTCAGAGAAAAAAGTAAGACGTAGCCGTAGAAAAAAACGCGGTGCTAGAATTGAAACGGCATCTGCACAAGAAAGTGAAGGAAAAGCCACTCTTGAAACTGAAACACAAGGAACAGAAAATATGCAAAATCAAAGTGAAGAGAGTAAAAATAATTAGAAAAAGTAATTCTTAAGTGAATTGCTTTTACTGTATTTCATTTTAGCCAATAAAAGCTATCCAAGCCAACTTATGTGCATTTGGATAGCTTTTTTTTTGTAAAAAGTAGACACTTAAAAAATTGTATTTTGCTATTTTTTTAGTACGGAAATTGTTTTTTCGTAAAAAAACATATGAAATATTTTGTTTTTTAGAAAAAATTGTATTATTTTGGCATAATACATATAAATTTGGGTAAAGTTTTTGCTGATTTCTTATACACTAATACATGAAACATAATGCTAATCAATTGTTTAATCCAGCTAAACTAATGGCTAATCAACTCGGGTGGTATAAATTATTATGTTATTCATTGGTACTTGCTTTTTGTGGACTCACTAATGTATTTCCTGTATTTGCTCAGAAGTATGCCAGCCGTATCGATAGTTTGAAAGCTCTTTTGAAAGAAGTAAAACAAGATACTATTCGTGTCATGATATTAAACGAACTAGCTTACGAGTCTATTTTCAATTCCTATGAAGATGCTATTAAATACACAAACCAAGCCCTAAAAATATCAGAAAATATCGGCTATAAAATTGGAGAAGCTCAAACTTTCAATATCATGGGCATCATATACCGATTTCAAGGGAATTATGCCAAGGCAGTAGATTTACACCTCAAAGCACTTAAAATTTCAGAGCAAAAGGGCTATAAACAAGGTATTGCTAATAATTACAGCAATTTGGGAATTGTGTATTATGAACAGGAAAATTACAAAACAGCAGTTGAATATTACGAGAAAGCTATCAAAATTAAAGAAGAGTTGAATGATAAACGCGGGATTTCTTACAGTTTAAATGATATTGCAAATGTCTATTTAAAAGAAAAAAATTATGGTAAAGCCTTAGAGTACAACCTGAAAGCCCTTAAAACTAATGAAGAGAGGCAAGATACCATGGGAATTGCTACTATCCTCAAAAATATAGGGATTGTTTACCAATCTGTAAGAAATTATGTAAAATCAGAAGAGTATTTGCTCAAATCTATTAAGATTGCAGAACGGAAAAAAGACAAATTTGTATTGGTAGAAGCCCTAGATGCCTTAGGTTATAATTACAGAATGACTAATAGGTTAGATGAAGCACAAAAAGTCCTGTTGAGATGTATTGAAATAGCTAAAAGTATTGACTTGAAACGTGTACTACGCTCTGCTACAAAAACGCTCTCTGAAGTGTATGCACTCAAAGCTGAATTTGCGAAAGCCTATAAGTATCAGACCTTACACATTGCCTATAAGGATAGCACAATTGACCAAGAGGTGTCTAAAAAGATTATGACTATGCAAGCAGCCTATCAATTAGAAAAGCAACAAAATGAAGCGCGTCTTGCATTAGAACGTGAAAAACAACTACAAGCAGAGAAAGAGGCACGTCAGTGGCGGTACATTTACGCCTCTATTGCTTTGGTACTGGTAGTGTTAATTATACTAGGTTTGGTAATACGTAGTAATCGCTTACAACAGAGAGCTAACCAACTCCTAAAAAAGCAAAAAGAGGAGATAGAGGCAAAATCATTGGTGCTAATGCAACAGAAAGAAGAGATTGAAAATAAAAATATTGAACTTGAACAACAAAAAGAAGAAATATTAGCACAACGAGATGCTATTGAGGAGAAGAGTAAGGAACTTGAAATGGCATTAACTTTGATCGAAAAAACTAACAGACGTATTCACGATAGTATTCGCTATGCTAAAAATATTCAACAAGCTATTCTCCCATATTCTACCGAAATAGATAGATTCTTCCCTCAACATTTTGTAATTTATAAGCCCAGAGATATCGTTTCGGGAGATTTTTATTGGTATAAAGAAATAAATCAACAACCGCAAAAAGCAATTTTGGCTGTTGTAGATTGCACAGGGCACGGTGTACCTGGTGCATTTATGAGCATGATAGGAAATGTACTACTCAATGAAATTATTAACGAGCAGAAAATCTACAATCCTGCTAAGATTTTAGAAACTTTGCATTTCAAAGTGGTTACAGAACTTAAACAGGCTGAATCTAACAACAATGATGGTATGGATTTAGCTATGACATTGCTTGAAAAGCAACCCGACTCCACCTGGCTGCTTACTTTTGCAGGAGCCAAAAGACCTCTGTACTGTATTAAAGATAACGAACTCATAGAGATGAAGGGAAACCGCAGTTCTATTGGAGGTATAAGAAAAGAAGCACAACGTGTTTTTGAGAATAAGCAAATTATCCTGAAGCCAGGAGATAGTTTTTACCTCACGACAGATGGCCTGTGCGACAACCCAAGCCCACAAAGAGAACGTTTCGGTGAAAAACGTTTAAAAGCGTTTTTGTTAGAAAATCATCAAAAAGATGTAGCCGAACAGCAAAGAATTTTATCTAAAATGATTGCCGATCATCAACAATACGAAGAGCAGCGCGATGATATAACTTTGATAGGAATAAAAATTACTTGAAATACTGAAACTCGGTTAATTGTGAAACTTAGAAAGTAAACATTATACTTTTTCAATTAAATTGAATAACTTACAAAAGTTTATAGTTCACAAAAAGTTATTTTATTGAAAAAACTTAAAGTGATTTGTCTTTATGAGAGCTCACTTTTTTTATCGTTTTCCTTATCAGAAAAATTAGAAGTAGAGGCAGTATTATCTACTCCGTCATGCTTGTCTGTGTTGAGAAAATAGTCGGAAAGTTCATTTACTAAACATAAATCACAAATATTAGAATATTTACCTCCAAAGCCTACAATCCCAAAAGAACTAACCAACCCGCAGTAGTCGCATACGAATTCAAACTTATAAGCATGAAACTTACACTCCTCCATCGTTTTATTTTATTATTGTGGTTAGACCTTATTACTATAGATAAGAAGCGTACTTATCTTAAAGGAAAAGACAAACATGAACTTTTTTGTTTTCTGAATAGCAGAGGTAAAACTTTATTTTAATATTTTTGTTTGATTAGCCTTAAATAAACGCTTATAGATAGGTTTGCGATAGGCGAACTGTAAATACAAAACTGGCAACAATAAAAGGTCTAACCAGCGGTAAGGGCTTTGAAAGGTGATGTCGTCAATAATATAGCTTTGCATAGGTTGGTAAGCAACTGCTTGTATGCGGTGTACGTGTTTCCAACTTTTTAAGAAAAAAGGAAGTTGTTTGCCTTCGTCAATAAAAAAAATTTCTTCTGCTCGGCTCTGAAAATCAGTAATATAGCTTGTCCATATTTGCCGAAAAAGAATGAAATTTAATTCCAAGGAAACAATATCGCCTTTTTTGCATCCATCAAAGCGAAGAAGTTTGATAGGGAGAAAGGGAGGAGCTAATTTGCGAAAAAGAATTTCATTAAAGTTTGCAAATACTTGGCTTATCGGTTGAGATACCCGAGTTTTGATAACAAATCGCATGAAGATATAACTAGTAGGAAAGCTATTTTACTCTCAATAAGAGGAGAATGACAAAAGTAAAGAAACCCTGCTTCTGAGTTAGCTTTTAGTAGCGAGGGGGGGGATCGAACCCCCGACCTTAGGGTTATGAATCCTACGCTCTAACCATCTGAGCTACCTCGCCTTTTGGGCGATTTGCTTGCAAAAATAGTTTGCTTTTTTGATATTTCCAAAAAAAAAACTAACTTTGTTCAAATAAGAGAGCAAAGACAGGAAAAATCTAAGAAAAAAATTAGAAAATATAATTTCTTGAAAAAATTGGTAAGCTTTTAAGTATATGTATAATTTATTTTTGAATAAATACCAATGTGCTCACACTTAAATTAGCAAAGCAATATGGCGAAGTTAAAATATACCAATGAATATGAAATACAAGCTTCTCCTAAAATACTGTATCCTTACTTGCAAACTCCACTAGGGCTTTCTGAATGGTTTGCTGAAAAAGTAACTGTTTTAGATAACAAACTGTATCATTTTGTTTGGAACAACGAAGACCATTATGCACGTATGGCAGCTCACAAGTTGAACAAATATGTTAAGTTTGAATTCTTGGATGATGCCAACCCAGCCCGACCCGCTGCCGATGCCTCATATATTGAGTTTAAGATAGAAGCTAACGATATGACAGGCTCTACTTTTCTCAAAATCACAGATTACTCTGAAATGAATGACCTTGATGAGTTACATGAACTATGGAAAGGGCTTATTGCTCAATTAAAAGAAAAGGTAGGTGGTTAGTAAATCAATAGTTTCAAATTATTTGTAAGGTTTTTTGGGTTTTATTCTTCTCCTATGCTAAAACATCAACTTAAATTACGAAATCCATTAGCATTTTTTGACCTAGAAACCACAGGCGTCAATATGACCAAAGACCGCATTGTGGAAATTGCTATTGCAAAAGCCTTACCTGACGGAGAGGTGATAGTGCAAACTAAAAGAATCAACCCGCAAATGCCTATCCCCTTGGAGGCAAGTCTTATTCATGGGATTTATGACCAAGATGTAGCTGATGCTCCTACTTTTAAGCAGATTGCTAAAGAATTAGCTAAGTTCTTAGAAGGGGCAGATTTAGCAGGCTTTAACATCATCCGCTTTGATGTACCGATGTTGGTAGAAGAGTTTTTACGGGCAGGAGTGGAGTTTGATGTTTCGCAACGTAAGCTAATAGATGCGCAACGCATTTTCCATTTGATGGAACCTCGCAATTTAGCCGCCGCTTACAAGTTCTATTGTAACAAAGAACTAAAAAATGCTCATTCTGCTGAAGCTGATGCCCTTGCCTCTTTGGAAGTGCTAGATGCACAAATACAACGATACGAGGGAATGGTTGCCAAGAGTGAAGAATTCAAAGAGCCGATTGTGATTCGGAATGATATGCAAGTACTTCACGAAATAACAACTAATAAGGTCGTAGACCTAGCAGGACGTATGGTGTTTAATGACAAAAATGAAGAAGTGTTTAACTTTGGAAAGCATAAAGGTAAATTAGTGAAAGATGTGCTAAACAAGGAAGAACCTTCTTACTACGAATGGATGATGAAAGGCGACTTTGCCCTAGATACTAAGCGAAAATTAACTGAAATTAAATTACGAAATTCTAAATTAAATCAATAATTTTTAGGTGAAATATTATCTCATTGCAGGAGAACGCTCAGGTGATTTACATGGGGCGAACCTCATGAAGCAACTTAAAAAGTTGGACCAACAAGCAGAATTTCGTTTTTTTGGAGGAGAGGCAATGCAACAGCAAGGTGGCACCCTGGTAAAACACTACCAAGAGGTAGCTTTTATGGGCATAGCTGAAGTAGTAACAAATTTACGTACCATTTGGCAAGCTTTGCGATTTTGTAAACAAGATATTGAACAATACCAGCCCCAAGCCCTTATTTTGATTGATTATGCGGGCTTTAACTTACGTATTGCTCAATATATTAAGAAAAAGAGATTACCTATTAAAATCTATTTTTATATTTCGCCTAAGGTATGGGCATGGAATACAAAACGGGTGAGGTATATTAAAGAAAATATTGATAAAATGTTTTGTATTTTACCTTTTGAGGTAGATTTTTACCAAAAATTTGGATATTTTCAAGCCTTTTATGTAGGAAATCCGCTCATTGATGCTATCGCTGATTTTGTACCTAATCCATATTTTCGTACTCATAACCAACTTTCAGAAAAACCTATCGTAGCCCTTTTGCCTGGTAGCAGAAAGCAAGAAGTGGCTAAAATATTGCCTGTAATGGTAAGTGTTGCCTCTTATTTTCCTGATTATCAATTTATTGTAGCAGGAGTAAATAATTTGCCCAAACAACTTTATGAACCTTACCAAAGCAATTATATAAAAATTATTTATGAACAAACCTACGATTTGCTTGCCCACGCTCATGCTGCACTTGTAACCTCAGGCACGGCTACACTTGAAACCGCTCTTTGGGACGTACCACAAGTGGTTTGCTATATTACAAGCTATGTTACTTACTATTTTGCCAAAGCAGTACTGAAAATTCCTTACATTTCTTTGGTAAATTTAGTAGCACAAGCCAAAATTGCTGAGGAGCTTATCCAAAAAAAATGTAATAAAACAAATATTATACAACATTTAGAGCAAATTTTACCTATTAATTCTCCCCGAAGACTAACTATGTTGCAAAACTATGCAGAACTGAAAAACCGCATGGGCGAGGCGGGTGCTTCGTATAGAACGGCACAAGCGATTTGGGCTGATTTGACAACGGTATATCCCTATTGAAGTAACTAGGTGTTAGATGCAATGCCAAGTTGGTCAGCACTGTTATCCGCAGTAACATTTTGTAAACAGCTCGCACTTGGGGGAGAAAGCAATTGCTGTTCGTCTACCTACACCTGCTACTTCTAATCCTTCTATGCAACCAAGTAGAGTGCCTTAAAAGACCTTGGTTCTTACTATCAATCATACCATGAAATCATCATAATTGAGTAAACTATCAGTTACTTTTTCTGCTACCAACTTAATTTTCTCTTTTCTATTTAGCTAGATGTTTCACATCACTTTGATAGAAAGCTATAACTTTATTCTTGTGATAGCTTCAATAAAAAAGCCTTTTTTTGATTCTTATTTTTTCAATTCCAGAATCATACAAGTCTTAGCAGGGACTTTAATTTGACTCAAATCGTTGAGCATCTCTCCTGTTAGCGGATTGTAGGCTTTACTGAAACCATTCATTCTTTCAACAAATCGTTTAGTATCTACTATGCGTTCCTCAGTTTTGTGGTTGTTATTTATTACCATGAGTGTTTCGCTGTCTGTATAGCGGAAGTACACATAAACACTATTTTCGGGAACGAAATGCATAAACTTACCCTCGTGGACTACCTTGGCAGTTTTTCGCCAGTTAAATAATTTTTTGGTATATTCTTGAAAATCAATCTGCTCGGGGGTAAGGCCTTGTTTGGTAAAGGCATTTACTTTATCACCTTCCCAACCTCCGGGAAAATCTATGCGAAGTTTACCGTGATTATCACCTGCCCCCTCTGCCAAAATTTCTGCTCCATAGAATACTTGCGGTATTCCACGTAAGGTAGCGAGCATAGCTAAGGCCATTTTTTGCATTTTAAGGTTTCTGTTATAAGAGGTAGCCATGCGTGAGAGATCATGGTTATCTAAAAAGATAACGTTTTGATAAGGGTTACTATACAAGCCGTCTTGCACAAGAGTATAGTAAATTTTTGCCATGCCCCAGTCCCAATCGTTATCGTCTTCGTGAAGCGATTCTAATAAACTGAAATACAAGGGAAAGTCTGTAACTGAAGGTAAATAACTATTATATCCATCACGCGAAAGAGAATTTTTTTGCCAATAAGCCGTAACCCAAACACGTCTATCCCAAACTTCACCTACCATATTAAAGTTAGGATACTCCTCAAAAATTTCCTTGCAAAGGCGTGCTGTGAATTCTTTGTAAGGGTAAGGGTGCGTATCAGTTCTTATCCCATCAATCTCAAAAGTCTCTATCCACCAGATTGCATTTTGGATGAGGTACCTTGCTAGGCGTGGATTGTTTTGATTCAAATCAGGCATGTGTTTATCAAACCAACCTTTGGTCATTTTATCCTTATCAAAATTAGAAGCATAGGGATCTACTATGGTACTGAGGCGATAGTTGGAGCGGGTAAACTCAGGGAACTGATGTATCCAACTTTTTTCAGGCAAATCTTTAATAAACCAATGCTCACTGCCACAATGCCCAAACACCATATCCATAATAATTTTAAGGTTTTTACTATGGGCTTTTTCTACCAAGCGCTTGAAATCCTCGTTTGTGCCATGGCGAGCATCTGCTTTATAGAAATCAGTGATGGCATAACCATGATAAGACTCGTGAGGTTGGTTATTTTCAGCAAAAGGATTGAGCCAAATAGCTGTAAAACCTAAATCAGCAATGTAATCCAAATTTTTTTCTATACCTAATAGATCACCGCCGTGCCTGCCGAAAGGATCTTGGCGGTTTAGTCCTTGATTCATACCCTTAATCTCATCATTTTTAGGGTTTCCGTTGGCAAATCTGTCAGGCATAATTAGGTAAATAGCATCAGCAGGACCGAATGAAGTATACTTTTCCCCAGGTTTGCGGCGATTTTGTAAGGTATATTCTTTAATTAGTTTTTCCTTGCCTTTGCTAAAAATGATGTGAAAAGTGCCTGCTTTAGCATTAGTAAGATCTAAATTGATAAATAAGTAATTCGGATTTTCAACCTTTTCAATACTTTTTAAGGTAATCCCTTCTAAATTAGCAAAAGTTTTACCTGTTTTTGCTCCTGCGAGACTGACTTCTGTTTCGGCAATCTTATTACCATAGACTAAAATTTGTAATTCGGGGTTTTTCATGCCTACCCACCAACTGGCAGGCTCTATGCGACTAATCTGAATAGGGCTATTTTTTTGTGCTAAAAGCATAGAGGTGGAAAGTAACCCTCCAATAAATATCATTAAGTTGATATGTTTTCTCATACCTGCTTTTTGCTTTTTGAATAATGTTTCAGATAGTTTTTGATTAGTTATGCAAGTTTGCAAAAATATTTGAAAAATACAAAAAAAGTTAGAATATGTGTAAAAGATGTTATGAGATTTTAGCTATTTTGTCAGCAATTACTGAAAGTTTAGGGTAGGGAGGTTCCCAAAGTAGCGAAAGAATAGACTAAATGCAGAAGTTAATAAAGAGTACCGAATGATTTAGTTAGTTGAGTAAAAAAAACAAAAAATGCTCAAAAGCATACCTAATGAGCATTTCCCAAATAAACAAAACTAAAATACAACTAAACTAAATAGTTATGCGAAAATTAAGCTCTTGCGACTATAATTGGACCTTAAATATAATTTTTATGATATAACCCAACCACATAAATCAACGTATTGTGCATTAACTAAAAGCCTTAATGAAAAATTGTCCTACACCTTCGCTTATATTATTCAGCTAAATTATTCAGCTAACGCCTAAACTTAAAAAAACACACGATTATGAAGTAAAAGAAGGTGTATTATCTACATAAACAAAACACTTGTCAAAAAACAAAAACTTACGATCACTAGCTGTGTGCTTGATTTCCACAAAATTTACACCTTTAGGAGTAACACCTGCATCTACAACTGTAAAAGGCTCTTTATAATGGCTATAGTAACATTGCTGATTTTTTTTAAGTTTTAACACGTCAGTTTGTATCCTTTCTACGTGTGTGCTTGGTGTTGTTTTTTTTCTGAATAAGGCTGCTATATTCATTTTGGTAAAAGTTTTAAGTGTAAGACAATTAAACAATCAATCTTAAATTAACCACTTATACGATAGTGTTTATTAAAAGTTTCACGAAAAACTAATTTTTTTATTTTTTTTCTGTTTTTTAGCAGATTTCTTTATTGCCTTGTACGTGATTGATGTTAAAAGGTTTCAAAAATTAGAATTTTTTTTACTTGTTTTATTTCATTTCATTAAGTTTAGTTGAGGTTTAATATTCTGAACGGCATTAGAAACGTTATGCTATTTTCACGACAGCGGCTAGGTAGTGCCTTACAGGTAGTATTTATTACAATCTTGCACTTAGGTTAGTATATAAGGGATATACTGAATTTTACGTATCTTTGAAGCATATATTAATTAGCTGAGACTTAAACCGAATTCAAAACCAAACCACATGGAAGAAAACTCCTTAGCTGAAACAATTAGTCGTCGTGAAGCCCTCAAACGTATTGCTGTAGTCGGTTCAGCTGTTTGGCTTGCCCCAAGTTGGCTCGAAGCCCAAGACGAGAGCGAACAGAATATTTACAAAATAGCTATCAACGGCGGCAAAGTATTTACCCACAACGAACTCAAAAAAGATATTTTTGTAGGTGTTACCCAAGATAATAAAATTAAACTAAGCGACAAGCCGCTTAAAGCTTCTACTATAATTGATGCCACAGGTAAAATTGTGAGTCCAGGCTTAATTGATATTTTGGCTGATAATGCTGCTAATCCAAGAATGACGTACTCTATTTTTGAAAAATACAAAGTGAGCGATGGGCTGACTACCGTTTTGCAAATGCACGGTGGGGCAGAGAGTCCCGCACTTTTTCACCAATATTTTGATACTCAACCTCACTATGTGAACTATGGTGTGGGTGTCTTTGTAATGCTTATTCGCTTAAAGTATGCTTCCTTAGCTATGCGTTATGCTATGGTAGAAAAAGGGCTTGCTGAAGGAGGGCTTGCCGTCTGCCATAGCCTTGAGTATCAGCCTGATACTACCTATGCCGAAGTAAAAGAATATGCCAAATTAGCTAAAAAATACGATAGACCAATCTTTTTGCACCTTCGCTACTCCTCTGAAAAAGACGAACTAAAAGGCGTACAAGAAGCCATACGTTTAGCCCAAGAAACAGGCGTAAGAGTACATATTGACCATCTGCATTCCACAGGTGGCACCTACAATATGCCCAAAGCCTTAGAAATGATACAAAATGCTAATTTTGCAGGAAGTGAAATTACGTGTTGTGTGTATCCATATAGCTTTTGGGCTACGTACATCGTATCCGAAAGGTTTAGTGGTGATTGGCAAAGCCGATACGGAATAACCTACCAAGACCTTACCATCGTAGGGACAGGTGAAAAACTTACTGCTGCCACTTTTCCTGCTTACCGCAAGCGATACGGTGTGTTAGTGGCTGTTCCCGAAGGGACAATGCCTTTTGAAAAAACTGTCAATTTAGCCCTCCAAGCCGATTTTTGTATGTTTGGTTCTGATGGTGGAATTGAAAGCGAGCCACGAGCCAATTCCCACCCTAGAGGTGCCGCTTTTGCAGCTACGGCTATTCGCCATTGTTTAGATATTGGTTTAGGATTAGAAAAAGCCCTTTCTAAACTTACTACCCTACCTGCCCGTTTGATGCGTCCCTCACTCAATAAGCGTGCCGATTTAAGGGATGGATTTCACGCAGACATTACCATTTTCGACCCTAAAACTATTAAGGGAAAAGCCACGGTTGCTAATCCTAATCAATTCTCTGAAGGCATTGACTACGTAATTGTGAACGGTGAAATAGCATACAAACAAGGTAAACTATTAAAACAAAATGGTAAACCCATTAAGTATTGAGCATAGCTAAAATGTAACATTCATTTGCACTACCAACCGATTTTGAGCAAAAATATGTCCTTGTCCTAAATTTTGCATCAAAGGTTTTTGCCAATGCAAAGCCCAAGTAAAATTTTTGAAAAATACATCTACTCCAACCGAAGTAGCTAATGCCCCCCCGCCTGTATGTTCTACTTCAGTTTGGTTACGGCTATCCATGCCTGAGTATTCTGCGTAAAAACCTACGTGAGGCATGAGGGCTATATTTTTCACTTGACGTAAGTAAAAAAACGAAGTTGTAGTCATAAATCTATTTCCAAACCTATAATTTTCACTATTGGATGTGTTAATTTTATAGCTTGCCTCTGTGTTAATTCCCCATTTATTTTTTCGTAAAGTATAGACTAAATTCACTAAGAAATCGGTACTACCCGTGCCTAACTGAAAATTTGGATTAGCAACCACACGTGTATCCATTTCATTGTATTGATATTTGCCCGTAGGCAATTTTACACCTCCACCAAGCCAAAGACTATGTTTTTTTTCACTTATTGTATCATTTAAGGTATTGATTAGCTGATAGTTAGCCAAAAAAAGTACATCATTGATACCTTGCAAATACTTATTTCCTGTATAGGTTTGTTGCCTGTTAAAACTATAAGGTAAAAAACCCATAACTTGCCATTTTTTGTGCGGATAAATACGCGCCCACACCTCTGTAATATGAAAATACTCTTGGGTATTTTCCCAGCTGCGGTGCCCGTAGGTATGAAAATCCATGTAGCGATATCGTACACCGATTAAATTTCGGTTGAGTTGAGGCATAAAACCCAAATAATAACTTCCTGCACCACAACCACAAATATCACAAGAAAAACTTGGTATTTGGGCAAAAATAATTACTAAAATCAACAAAGATATTTTTTTCATTTTTAATATTTTTTAAGGTGTGGGTTCAGAAAAACGCTTATCTCTAATAAAAGTTTCATCAGAAAGAGTACGTAAAAAAGCAATAATTTTTGTTTTTTCATTCTCGTTAAGAGGTATTCCTAACTTACCCCCCCTACGAAAAGTACTATCCAAATTCGGAAAATCTTGCATATTATCCGAATAATGGTTCAAGACCTCTTGCAAGGTTCTAAACCTTCCGTCGTGCATATAAGGTTGCGTAAGAGCAACATTTCGCAAACTCGGTACTCTGAACTTGTATTTGTCTTCAGGGTTGAGTGTAATTAAAGCACGCCCCTCGTCTTTATTCACAAAATCACTCAAACCAATATTACGAAAGCTAAAATCCGTAAACAATTCTCCACTATGGCACGTGCCACATTTCTGCCGAAAAATTGCCAACCCTTCTAGCTCCTCTTGTGTAAGTTCGCCGCCTTTTTCTTTTCTCACATACTTATCATAACGACTGTTAGAGGAGATCATCATAAGCATGAATTGCGAAAGAGCTTTCAAAAATTTTGATGTTGTAATTTCAGGAGTACCGAATGCTTTTTGAAACAGGGGTGGGTATTTGCGAGTTTTACGCAATTTTTCTAATACATTTTCTAGTTGTTCGTCCATTTCCACGTGGCTCTCAATAGGGGCAATAGGTTGAAGGTCAAGGTCGAAAATCCCCCCGTCCCACATGAAATGCGGATAAAATGCCATATTCTGAATAGCAGGTGCATTGCGATTTCCTAAACGGTCGTCAATCCCATGGCTTACATCGTGCCCGTGGTGCGTAAAAGCTGAACCTTGAATATGACAACTGCCACAACTGATACTTCCATCTCTGGAAAGTAACGGTTCATAAAACAACATTCGCCCCAATTCAAAACCTGCTTTTGTTATTGGATTTCGCTCTAATTTATATACAGGTTCAGGAAAGTTTGCGGGTTTTACAAAAGTAATTTCAGGCTGAACCTCTGATTTTTTGGTACAGCTATTCAGCCAAAATACTAATACAAAAATCAAAAAACCAACTATCAAAAAGGATATTTTTTTCATAAGTTTGTAATTTTACTATAGAACGAAACGCAATAAATGCAATTCAACGCACAAAAACTGATTTTGAAGTGAGAAAATATAATACAAATCCTGATAAAATGGTTATCAATCCTATAAGTGAAAAAACTCTTAATAACCAATTATTTATATTATCTCGGTTTTCATAATCCATAGTGTGGAGCATCCACAAAAAGTCAAAAATACGCCAAGCATTGTTACGATAGCTTTGCACAGTGCCAAGTTCGGTAGCTACGTACACGGTTGTGTTGTTAGGTTTACCAAAGGTAATGGCATAGGCGGGTAGAGGTTTCTCCCTGTACTCATGATGCCCATGCGTTTGAGTTAGGTATTCAATTTTTAGAATTTTAGAAGGGTTTTTCAAGTTACTTTGAGCTACCGCACACGCCTCTTCCTTAGTAAGCGGTTTTTTGAGTAAAAGTGTTTTCATATCAAACAAAAATATCTTTTTTTCAGGAACTTCTGCGTGAATTTGATAGTACGCCTTATTCAAAATTTCTACCACTTGAATATGCTTAAACGCAATTTTAGGTATACTTTTTTGTAAGCTATCCAACAGATTCCCCAAGGAGGCACTTTGCGACACAATAGGTAATTTTTTTTTCTCTGCTCTCAAATTCTCTCCTCTAATTTGCTCTATGTTTGTCCAGCTAAAATATAATCCCCCTATTGTCCAAGCCAAAAGTTGTATGCCCAAGAATACACCTAAATAACGGTGCACTTTTCTTACATATCTCTGAATTTTTACTTTGCTTATCATTCTGCAGGCTTTATTTGAAATATGAATTTAAGTTGCTCCTAACGAAATTCTACTTATCCATATTCACCTTTGGGACGAGCTACATGCGTCAACCTTTTTGTATTGACTACCTCAGGCTTCACTTTCCAAAGCAAAGTATTCTCTTTTTCTGAATATTTACCACTAATAGCTTAAATGGTCAAAGCTATTATTTTTCAATTTCTTTTGTAGTTTGCTTAATTTAGGTTCTATTGCCTTAGGTTGCTCTATCTTAACTAAATAATCACCAATACTTAAACTAATTAAACAAATCAAAAAGATAGCTACACACAAAAAAAGATATACACTTGTATCACCACTTTGTCTCAAATTCATTAGACTTTGTACTAATCCTATAAAGCAACACACTTCCATAATCATTAGCGCGCAAAGAGTAATACTTACTATAAAAGGTAATACTTTCAAAATTTTACAAAAATGTAAAGCTATTTTTGTTATTTTACTTTGATGCTTTACAATTTCTCCGTACTCGTTGATATAGATACGAGAGAGTTTAATTTTTTGTGATTTCATAGAAACAAGGATAAAAAATGTTAATAATTAGTAAGTTTTTGATTAGATTTCAATAATTTCTTATTTTTATAGATAAAACTACCCTAAAATTTAGGGTAGTTTTCAATCAAAAGAAAAAGTTATTCATTATGTAAGTGGTGAAAACTGAACATTTTCTGGTAATTATTCGCAATATTTACAGAAAAAGGAGAGAACATAACAGTAGGATGGCTTGCGATGCTCAAATTGGTAGAACCATTAAATACTTTCAATACATCTACCTCGAGATGCACAAGAGGCGATTTGCCTTTGCGTACTTTGGCATGTTGATTTCCAAATGAAATTGTAGTTGTTTTTATATTGTTGATAGTTCGGCTGGAATAGCCCCCAAAGCCTCCAATGTGGTAGCGGAAGCGGCGGGCACCTGTGGGATCGGCAGGTGCAGCGGGTGAGTTCCCTTCTAGTTTCACAAAAATGTAACCTGAGTTCCAAGACCAATACATTTTGTTTTCACCTGTTAGGTTGGCTACGTCTAATGAACCTGTGCGTCGGCTTACGTCCATCGTATTGCGAAGGCTATCTACCCCAATTACAAACGAAACTTCGGTATAGTCTCCTTCAGGTACACGCATTTTTACCACTTGCGAATTACGGTTGCTCTCTTGCACCAAAAAATAGCAACTATCCTGTGGTACAACATATTCATTGCCTTGTGCCGTTTTGAACACGAAATTTGAAACATAGTAATTGAACAAACTTACTGTAAACTGCTCACCCACTGCGTTGGTGTACGTAGTGCTGTTAAGTTGTAAATTTTGATTACCCGCCACATTGTCAAATTCTAACTTAATTTCTGCCATTACATTAGAGTTTGGTTGTGGCTCTTTGTCTTTTTTGTTGCAAGCGGTGTAGAAAAACACACCAAAAACTAGAAATAATACCCATTTTGAAAATGTAATTTTCATAAACTTTGATAGAATTTAAGGGTGGTACAATAAATTATTAGAAAGTGAATAAATTTTCAATTTTTACTTGAATAAAGAAATTTAACTATATTTATATTTTTGATTTATATTTTTGTACAATTCTGCTAAATGATAGCATAGCTTTTTAGGAATAATTAAGGTGTTCCTTTTACTCTTATCGCTATCATTCAGAGGGTAAAAGGGTAAATTTTGAAGGGCTTCGCTAATGCTTTGGTGTTACGCACTAAGCTCTCAAGAGCTTGCCCTTTCAATCTCTAGTGCAATTTTTTGAACTGAAAACATGATTATTGTAAAGCAAGGTTTGAGTAAGTGTTTTTACGCATCTATTCCTAAAAGTAATAATTTAACCCTACGGCTATGAAACTTCAATTTTCATAACTCATCCTTGCTTTATTGGTGAGGGGAAAATCAGATAAATTGTGGTGGCTTGGTTCTTTTCTCAAAGAAATCAGCTAATGCAGGCATGAAATAAAGCGTTTGATGCTTTACAAGGTGCAAAAAATATGAAGAAGTACTTTGAAAAATGGGTAATTCTTGAAAAAATAGCTCAAAAAAATCTTGTTGTAATAATTGGAAAGGGTTTGGTTGTTCTTGCTCTTCTGTCTCTTGGTAGATTTGGTTTATGTGACATTGCCCTTGACAAGCCATTTCGGGTCTGTTTTTATTGATACAAAGCACCTCTGCAATGTACTCTCGGTTTAGTTCTACATAAGCCACTAACCACAGCTTACCTGCAATTTTGCAGATAACCATTGTAATAAGTAAGCATACGAGAACTGCCTTGAGAGATCGCATGGCTTTCAAGGTTTAACCTACTTTGCAAAGGTAAATATAAATAATTAAAATTAACAAAAAAAAACAAAATTTTTAATCACTTTTCTGCTACTTTATTTACTATTATTAAAACAAATATTTACCATTTGTGGTAAATAACTTTCCAAAAGTTACAAACTTTTGGAAAGTTAATAAAGTTGTACAACGGTTATAATCCAAACAACATACTTTCGGGGGCTTCTAAAATTTGTTTTACACGTACTAAAAAACCTACCGATTCACGCCCATCTATGATACGGTGGTCATACGAAAGAGCTACATACATCATAGGGCGAATAACCACTTCTCCATTGATAGCCACAGGTCGTTCTACGATGTTATGCATGCCTAATATAGCTGACTGCGGTGCGTTAATAATTGGAGTAGACATGAGCGAACCAAATACTCCTCCGTTAGTAATGGTAAAGGTACCTCCTTGCATCTCCTCAATGGAGAGTTTATTTTCACGTGCTTTGGTGGCTAAATCGGCTATGCCTTTTTCTATTTCGGCAAAGCTCATCCTTTCAGCATTACGGAGTACAGGCACTACTAAACCTTTGGGAGCGGAGACTGCAATAGAAATGTCGCAAAAGTCATTATATACAATATCGTTACCATCAATCATAGCATTTACTGCGGGAAATTCTTGCAAGGCGATACAAACTGCTTTTGTAAAGAAGGACATAAAGCCCAAGCTAACACCATATTTTTCCTTAAATTTATCTTTATATTTATTGCGTAAATCTATAATTGACTTCATGTTTACCTCGTTAAAAGTGGTAAGCATAGCTGTTTCATTTTTCACGGCAACCAAACGGCGCGCAATAGTGCGTCGTAGAGGGGAGAGTGGTGCGCGTCGTTGTTGTCTTGAGCCTGTAGTGGGCGGTGGGGTAGAGCTAGTAGTTAGTTCTTGGGTTTTGCTCTCTTGGAGCTGTGGGGTAGATTTGGCTTCAGCTCTTAGAGCATCTTCTTTGGTAATGCGTCCTCCAATGCCTGTACCATTTATATCATTAGGGGTGAGCCCTTTTTCAGCCATAATTTTAGCTGCGGCAGGAGAGGGGTGCCCTTTGGCATAGCTATCAATTGTTTGCGTTTGTGTGCTAACTTCCTGTTTTTGAGTAGCTTGTGGAGTAGATTGCGGTTGGCTTTGGGGCTGTTCTACTCCTACGATAATCTGACAGATCAAATCTCCGATTTTTAGTATATCCCCTTGTTTAGCTATTTGCTTCAATATACCAGAGGCAATAGCAGGTATTTCTTGGGTGGCTTTGTCGGTTTCTATTTCTACTATGTTTTCGTCTAGTTTCACAAATTCACCATCTTTTTTTAGCCAATTTCCAATTGTTACTTCACTAATAGATTCGGCAAATGGTGTTACAACCATATCTACAATTTGCCCTTGTGCAGTTTGAGTAGTTTCCATGGGTTTATATTTATTGTTTAGTGATTGATTTCTTGAATACTTACTGAAAGGAAAATCACGTAAATATAGCTATGTTTTGCTATAAAGTGCTAAAAAAAGACATTTTTTGTGAATATTTTTTAGTTAGATTTTTTTGGCAAAAAAAATTAAAAAAGGTAGGAAAAAATTTTGTCAATTTCAAAACAATACGTACATTTGCACTCCAAAACTAAAGCTCGGGATGTAGCGCAGCCCGGTTAGCGCGTTCGTTTAGGGTGCGAGAGGTCGCGTGTTCGAATCACGCCATCCCGACTTGGTTCGTATGTTAAACGGAACAATAAGCCCTTGTTGCAAATTGCAAAGCAACAAAGGCTTTTTTATTTACATTGGGCAAAAGTCCTACAATTTTTTTACATTTGTGAAAAATTATTTCTGCTTTACCTAAAAACTTATGCTCAATCTTGCTCAGGCTGTAGAGAATATTAAAAAAGGGATATTACAGCCTAAGGACCAAGAATATTTTCAAATCAATTATGCCCAAACGGTATTAGCCCTCTTCACCCAAAATTTTGGCTTGTATAAACTCACCAATGAGGAGACGCAAGCCCTCATAAGAGCTGTTCAAGAAACGAACTCTACCACTAAAAATTTGCTCAAAGAACGATTAAGTTTTTTTCTTGTCTCTTTTCTGCAATGCGACTTCGTATGGAAAACTGATGATGAAACCTACCTTAGGCATAACCCTGCTGAAATAGCCGCCAATACCTTTGCCGCTTACTGGACTATTTTAAGCCATGCTAACAACTCACACAACCTCATGCCTATTGATGAGATACTACGAAATAAATTTGCCTTTTGGCTCAAAAGGTCTCAACTTTTTCAAGCTAATTTAGAATATCAAGACCTTAGCTATGTAAACCTCGCCTACGCAACTCTTAAAAAGCCTAATTTCAGTTTTGCTAATTTAACAGGGGCTTTATTAACATATTCTCACTTTGACCAAGCCGATTTTTCAGGAGCAGATATGCAAAAAGCTCAAATGAGCCATTGCCAAGCTATACAAAGTAAGTTTGTAGGTGCGAACCTAAGCAGGGCTTCATTGAATTATGCAAACCTTTGGCAATCAGAACTTTATGGAACTAACATGCAAGCTATAGATGCTATTAATGCTAATTTTTCTCAAACGCTTTGCCGAAATAGCTCCTTCAAAGAAGCAAGCCTTATTCAAGCCAATTTTTCAGATGCAGACCTAAGCTATGTAGATTTGAGTAAAGTAAATGCGATTAGAGTTGATTTTTCGCACAGTAATCTTAGCGGTGCTAACCTGCTTGATGCCAACCTTATGGAAGCTAATTTTAATTATACACGACTGCAAGGAGCAGATTTAAGAGCTAATAATTTCACTAAAACGCAATTCTTTTTTACTGATTTAGAAATTTCTGTTAGAGAGTTTGTAAAAAACAAAGGAGCAGCAACTACTTGTACCTAAACAAAAGCTTTATTAAAGTATAGAGATAGAAAATTGATACGCGTATTTAGTCTCTGATATTCATATCAATTTTTAAGATTGTTTTTTTAGAAATGTTATATTACAATCCACTTCCCATTTATGTTTTATGCCGATGCCTACACATTACACAACTATTGCCCAAGAATTAGGAATTAGCACTAAACAAGTAGAGGCAACTGTCTCTCTTTTGGATAATGATGCCACTATACCTTTCATCGCTCGTTACCGCAAGGAAGCCACAGGTTCGCTCAACGAGGTACAAATTACCCAAATTAGAAATAGAATTAACCAACTGCGTGAATTAGACAAACGACGAGAAGCAATTTTAGCTTCTATCCGAGAGCAAGGCAAACTCACCCCAGAGTTAGAACAGCAAATCCAAGAAGCCAATACAATCAGTATTCTAGAGGATTTGTACCTGCCTTACAAGCCTAAACGACGCACCCGTGCTACTATTGCCAAAGAAAAAGGGCTTGAACCTCTGGCTAGGCTTATTTTACAACAAACCAATTTTGACCTTGCAGCCGAAGCCCAAAAATATATCAATCCTGAAAAAGGTGTGCAAACTACCGACGAAGCCCTTGCAGGAGCAAGGGATATTATTGCCGAACATATCAACGAACACGCCGAAGCACGTAACCAAACCCGCGAATTACTCTGGAACAAAGGAATTTACGTCTGCAAAGTGATTGACGGCAAGCAAAAAGAAGCCCAAAAATTCAAAGATTATTTTAACGCTTCTGAACCCGTAAAAAATGCACCTTCACACCGCGTATTGGCCATGCGACGAGGTGAAAAAGAAGGCTTTTTGTCTTTAAGCATTGAGCCACAAGACGAAAATGAAATTCTTGGACTATTAAGAAAAATCTTTGTCAAAGCTCATAACCAAGCCTCACAACAAGTAGAACTTGCCTTGAAAGATGCTTACAAACGCTTGCTTAAACCCTCTATAGAGACCGAAATTAGGCTGAAATCCAAACAATTAGCTGACGAAGAAGCCATAAAAGTTTTTGCTAACAATCTACGACAACTCCTACTAGCCCCGCCATTAGGGCAAAAAAACGTATTAGCCATAGACCCCGCCTTTCGGACAGGGTGCAAAGTGGTTTGCTTAGACAAGCAAGGAAAACTCTTACACCACGAAGTTATTTTCCCTGACAAACGCCCCACCGAAGCGGCTGAAATTTTGAAACAATTAGTCCAAAAATTTGCTATTGAAGCTATTGCCATCGGCAATGGCACAGCCAGCCGTGAAACTGATAGCTTTGTGAAAGGCATCGGCTTTGCTATTCCTGTTATTGTAGTAAATGAAAGTGGAGCCTCTGTTTATTCAGCCTCCGAAATAGCACGTGAAGAGTTTCCTGACTATGACCTTACAGTGCGAGGAGCTGTTTCCATTGGCAGGCGTTTGATGGACCCTTTGGCAGAATTAGTAAAAATAGATCCTAAATCTATTGGAGTAGGGCAATACCAACACGATGTTGATCAAGTTTTGCTCAAAAAAGAATTAGATGACACTGTAATTAGTTGCGTGAATGCCGTTGGCGTAGAATTGAATACTGCAAGCAAGCAACTCTTAACTTATGTTTCTGGACTAGGACCTACTTTAGCACAAAATATTATTAACTATCGCAATGAGCACGGACCATTCCAAACCCGCGAGGAGTTGAAAAAAGTAAGCCGATTAGGAGAAAAAGCCTTTGAGCAAGCAGCGGGATTCCTACGTATTCGCAACGGCAAGCATCCGCTTGATGCCAGTGCTGTTCACCCTGAAAGCTATCCTATTGTAGAGCAAATGGCAAAAGATTTGAACTGTACTGTTGCCGATTTATTAAAAAATCCTGAACTCCGTAAGCAAATTGACCTCAAAAAATATGTAACTGACAAAGTAGGTTTGCCTACCTTACAGGATATTTTAGCCGAACTTAACAAACCTGGACGCGACCCTCGCGAACAATTTGAAGCTTTTGAATTTGCCGAAGGTATTAAAGAAATAGAAGACCTAAAAGTAGGCATGAAACTCAAAGGAATTGTAACTAATATAACCAATTTTGGGGCTTTTGTAGATATTGGCGTTCACCAAGACGGCTTGGTACATATCAGCCAAATGGCAAACCGCTTTATCAAATCCCCCCACGAAGTAGTAAAAGTACAACAAAAGGTAGAAGTTACAGTATTAGAAATTGACTTACCTCGCCGCAGAATTATGCTTAGCATGAAAGACGAAACAATTAAAGAGGACGGCAAAAAGTCTATCAAAGTAGAGGGTAGAGAAAAACCTATTCATTTTCAGAAATCCTCTCCAAAACAACAAACCGATACTTTTGTAGATAAACTAGAGGAACTGAAAAAGAAATTTGCCAAATAATCCAAATCGGGAGTCATGTTCAAAAAAGTTATGGCATGCTAAATGGCTGCAAAATATTTGTAAATCCGCAAAAAAGCCGTAATTTTGAGGCTTAAATCATTCAAGTAAAGCTAATTTTTTGAAAATCAGTTGGTTAGTAAACATATCTCTAAAACCTTAAAACAACAAAAAGGAATGGCTTATTTATTCACCTCTGAATCAGTTTCTGAAGGACATCCCGACAAGATTGCAGACCAAATTTCTGATGCAGTACTTGACGCTATGCTCAGCCAAGACCCCAACTCACGCGTGGCTTGCGAAACCTTGGTTACCACAGGTTTAGTTGTTATTGCAGGTGAAGTGACTACTAATGCTTACGTGGAAGTACCTGACATAGTACGCGAAACCATAGCTAGAATCGGCTACAATAAAGCCGACTATCAATTTGAAGCCGCCTCCTGTGGTGTAATAGTTACCCTTCACAGCCAATCTCCTGACATTGCCCAAGGCGTAGATGAAGGCAAAGGACTGGACAAAGAACAAGGAGCTGGCGATCAAGGCATGATGTTCGGTTATGCCACTACCGAAACCCCTGAATATATGCCTATGGCTCTCGCTTTCTCGCACCGCATTGTAAAAGAGTTAGCCAAAATCCGAAAAGAAGAGCCTCATCTTATGCCTTACCTTCGCCCTGATGCTAAATCACAAGTTACAATCGAATACGACGAGAAAGGATACCCCAAGCGTGTGCATACCATTGTAGTCTCTACTCAACACGATAATTTTGATACCGATGAGGCAATGCTTAAACGTATTTCTGAAGATGTAAAGAATATCGTTATCCCTCGTGTAATCCCTGCAAATTTAATTGATAAGAACACCATTTTTCACATCAACCCTACAGGAAAATTTGTAATCGGTGGTCCACACGGAGACTCGGGACTCACAGGACGCAAAATCATTGTAGATACCTATGGGGGCAAGGGTGCCCATGGAGGGGGAGCCTTTTCAGGCAAAGATCCTTCTAAGGTAGATAGAAGTGCCGCTTATGCAGCACGCCATATCGCTAAAAATATGGTAGCCGCAGGCATTTCTGACGAGGTGTTAGTGCAAGTAGCTTATGCAATTGGTGTGGCTCGTCCCGTTTCTTTAAGCATCAATACCTATGGCAAAGCCAAAGTAAACCTTACTGACGCACAAATTGCAGAAAAAATTAATAAGCTATTTGACATGCGCCCTAAAGCTATTATAGAACGTTTTGGACTAAAAAATCCTATCTATTCTCCTACTGCCGCTTATGGACACATGGGACGCGAGCCATACGAAAAAGAGGTAGATGTGTTTTATGTAGAAGTAAAAGAGAATGGAGAGTATAAGGAAGAAATTCGCAGAAAAACTAAAAAAACCGTTACCTTCTTCCCTTGGGAGAAATTAGACTATGTAGAGATAATTAAAAAAGAATTTGGTTTAGCATAAAATTGCTTCAATCTTAACCTGCAAGTCGCAAGAATTGCAGGTTTTCTTAATTTACCTATTTATGCACCTTAAAAAATATTTGCTACAAATACCTTTGTTTCGCTTTTGGTAAAAAGCTATATTCGCATTTCTATTACTTTCGCATGAACCTTACTCCTATTCCATTAGCCAAAACCCAAGCCTTTGGTAAACTTTTTTTAGATTATTTACACCTCGCCTCACACTTAAAACCATTTTTTCAGAACTCACCCAGTTTGCAATCCTTTGATAGTCAGATAAAAAAACGAAGTATTTTTGCCTCATACAAGCGAAAACTCTTACACCAAACCCTTTGCCAACAATATGCAACCTTACCTAATATCCCACAAACTCAAATCAATTTGTTGTTACAAGACAATACCTTTACTATTTGCACAGGACATCAGCCGTGCTTACTTACAGGACCGCTTTATTTCATTTACAAAATCATTACTACTATTCGCTTAGCAGAAGAACTAAAAAAGCAATATCCTGACTTTCATTTTATACCTATTTATTGGCTTGCCTCTGAAGATCACGACTTTGAAGAGGTGAATCACTTTCGGCTTTTTGGCAAAAAATACATCTGGCAAACCCAACAGCAAGGTGCCACTGGGCGAATGAAACTGCACGAATTAGCCCCGCTTTGGGTTGAATTAGAAGGTAAAATTGCTCCTGAATTGTTAGCAAAATTACGATATTTTTATACGCAATCTCAAACCTTGGCAGAGGCTACCCATAGATTAGTGCACGAGTTGTTTGGGCAAAAAGGGCTACTTTGCTTAAACGCTGATAATCCAGAACTTAAAAGTTTGATAAAACCACTTATTAAAGCGGATATCTTTGAGCAAAAAACTTTTGAAATTACCCAACAAACTACCCAAGAGTTAGAAAAACTAGGTTACAAAACGCAGGTTCAGGCTCGCAAAATAAACTTTTTCTACCTCACGGAGCAGAGCCGTAAACGCATTGTGCAAGAAGGTAACATATTCCAAGTTTTAGGTACGGATTATCGTTTCTCGGCCGAGGAGATTTCCCAAGAAATAGAGAATCATCCCGAAAGGTTTAGTCCTAATGTAGTCCTTCGCCCTCTTTATCAAGAAACTATTTTGCCTAATTTAGCATACGTCAGCGGACCGAACGAATTAGCATACTGGCTACAATTTATGCCCACTTTTGAGCATTATCAGGTACCTTTTCCTATTCTTTTACCAAGAAATTTTGCTACTATCTTGACAAAAAATCAGGTACAAAAAATAGAGAAATTAAGGCTACATATAGTAGATTTTTTTCAAGCTGAGCATCTCTTAAAGCAACAATTTATCAAGCAAAATGCTTCACAGGAAATTAGCCTTGCTCAAGAAAGTGCTATTTTAGCAGGTGTTTATGAGCAAATCTTAGCAAAAGCATTACAAATAGAGAAATCGTTAGAAAATGCAGTTAAGGCAGAAAAGCACAAGGCTTTGCAAGGGATTTCTCATTTGGAAAAGAAACTACAAAGAGCCGAAGAAAAACGCCAAGAAATAGCAATTCAACAAATTTTAGGACTAAAAGCCAAACTTTTTCCTGAAGGAGATTTGCAAGAGCGAAAAGATAACTTTTTGAATTTTTATGCTAATTATCCCCAGTTTTTGGAATTTTTATTCCAAAATTTACACCCGTTCCGTTTTGAAATGCACCTTTTAGAGTTGTAATATTTACCAAAGTTTAGCAAAGAGCTATGTTCACACACGAGGTACAAGTACGTGTACGCTATGCCGAAACTGACCAAATGAAATATGTTTACTATGGCAATTATGCCATATACTATGAGGTAGCACGTGTAGAAACGTTTAGGTATTTGGGCTATCCGTACAAAAATTTGGAAGCCGAAGGAATTATGATGCCCGTTTTAGAATTGCATTGCAAATACATTCAGCCTGCTTTATATGACGATTTGCTTACAATCAAGGTCATAATTCCTGAAATTCCTGCTGCAAAAATCGTGTTTCAGTACGAAGTGTACAACCAAGCCCAAACCTTGCTCAATACAGGAGAAACTACGTTAGTATTTGTAGATATGCAAACTAATCGTATCAAGCGCTGCCCAGAGGCATTAAAAAATTTATTCAAACCTTATTTTGAGGTATAAATTTTATAGTTCCTATGCTTTTTCAACATATAGGTGGTTTAGAAAGTACAAAAAGAATACTTTTACAAGCCCTTCAAAATCAGCAGATTGCTCATGCTCAACTTTTTTGTGGACAAGAAGGCTCAGCCAATTTGGCACTGGCTTGGGCATACATTACCTATTTGAATTGCCCAAACCCCCAAGTAGAAGACGCTTGCGGGCACTGCATTTCGTGTATGCAAATGAAAAAACTTATTCACCCTGACGTACATTTTGTCTATCCCGTAGCTGTTACCAAAAAAGTAGAAACCAAACCTTTAAGCCGTGATTTTATTAACGAGTGGCGTAGTTTCCTTTTAGAAAGCCCTTACCAAACTTTTTCGCAGTGGTTAGCTTTCATTGAAGCAGATAACAAGCAAGGGAATATTTCAGTAGAAGAGAGCCGTAATATTTTGCAAATCTTAGCTCTTAAACCACTCATGGCTCAATACAAAACTATTCTAATTTGGCTACCTGAGTACATGAACCTTGCTGCCGCTAATGCTTTACTCAAAATTTTGGAAGAACCTCCTTCTAAAACACTTTTTCTTTTAGTTACTCAAGAAGATAAGAAACTTTTACCTACTATTATTTCGCGCACTCAGCGTATTACCATTCCTACTTTTTCTGATGAAGAAGTAGTAAATTTTTTAGTGAAAAATAAACAAATTGACCTAAAAAAAGCTAGGCAAATTGCTTATCTATGTGAGGGAAACTTAAACGAAGCCCTTAAACTTTTGCAGGAAAATACACACAATTTTTTTGACATTTTTCGCCAATGGATGCTTGCCTGTTATGGAGAGAAAGTACAACAAAAACGCCAAATGCGTTTTGATAAAATTGTAGCAGAAAATGAAAAAATTGCCAAATTGAGCAAAGATGAACAAAAAAACTTATTACTTTACAGCCTTCGCATCTACCGCGAAGTATTGCTTTACCAATATGGAGACAAGAGCCTGCTACGTTTGCAAGCCGAAGAACTAAATTTTGTGAGCAAATTTGCTCAATTTTTCAATATGGCAGGGATTGAAACAATTTATGAAAAACTAAATGAAGCCCTTTATCATTTAGAGCGAAATGCCAACCCTAAAATTACGTTTTTAGATCTTTCTATACATATTGCCCAAACAATGTTGTAATTGCTTGATAATTAAGCCCGATAAATATTTCTCAGGAAAAGTTTTACAAAAATATCAAAAAAATTTGTAATTTGAATAAAACGCATTATCTTTGCATTCCCCAAATAAGGAGAAGTGCCTGAGAGGCCGAAAGGAGCAGTTTGCTAAACTGTCGTACGGGTAACCGTACCGCGGGTTCGAATCCCGCCTTCTCCGCTCTTTATAGTAGAAAATAACAACCTCTTTTTATCTTTCTTTTTAGAATGCTTTATACGTTTGTAGTTATTTTAGCTATCATTACTGCCATTTTGTTAATATTAGTTGTGTTAGTTCAAAATTCTAGAGGAGGTGCAGGTGCAGGACCTGCTTTTGGAGAAACAACGATGCAAGTAGTAGGTGTAAAACAAGGCATAGATTTGGTAGAGCGTATTACATGGATATTTGCTATTAGTTTAATGATTTTTTGCCTTGCCTCTAAGCCTTTAATGCGTTTAGACCAACCCGCAAGCTTTGAAAGCCCTAATGTGAAAAAAGCCAAAGAAGCTAAGCCTATCTTACCTAAATCAGACAACCAGAAAAAAGAAACAGACAGTAAATCAGTACCTAATAAACCCACTGAAAAGAAAAGCGAAAATAAATAAGATTGAAAAGTTGAAATATTACCCTAAAGGCTTACCGAAGGCTTTCTCTATGACTTTGTGAGCGAACTTATTATAATTGTGTTGCTAATTATTCAGACTTTTGCTAAAATAATTAGAACTTTTGCTTGTTTTTTTGTGTTTTCTAAACAAACCTAAAAAGCAAAAAATATTAAAATTGAAATATGTCTGACTATAACTTCAGGTTAGAGCGAACCAACAAGCCCCTTTCTCAAATTGCTAACATAGCCCAAAGCATTGACAACTTGTTGGAAATCTATGAAATTAAACCTGCATTGGAAAAATTAAACATAGTACAGGCTTGGTACGAAGTAACAGGTGAGGCAGTCAAAAGTAAGACGCGTCATATTTTTGTGAAAAACAAAAAAATATTTGTTAGACTTGCCTCTTCTCCACTAAAAGTAGAAATTTTGATGCAAAAATCTATAATTATAGACAAAATTAACCAACTTTTAGGACAGCCAGCTGTAGATGATTTAATTTTGTTTTAGTATGAAATTTACAAAACATTAGGCTTTTTAATTCCCATAGGGTAATGTATGCCGAAAACACAGGTCTTTTTTTAAGTTTTTCAGACTTTTGGTAAAATATAGTTACGTTTTATTTTCTTTTTTTACACAAACTCTCTTATCTATGACAATTTCAGAATGCCTCTGCCCAGTTTCATAACTACAATCGCTTGCTTGGTTTCGTATTTTTTCATAGCTTGGGTAATAGAAGGCATAACTACGTCAATATCTCCAAAAACTTGGGTACTCATGCTTAGTTACAATTAGGACTTACGCCCTCTAAAATTACCTAAGATTTTGCTTGATAAATGATAAAAGTAAGTTGCCCTCGTTATCTTAAAACAAAGGTAGTAAAGAATGATATTGAAAAAAACAGAATTCAGAATTTCTATACAGGAATTGCGGTAGGCAATTTCAAAGCTACGTTTTTACTAAGAGTGTTAAGTTTCACTTTTAAGTACGAAACTGCACATATCATACCCTTTAAGGCGTTGCCAAATTATTATTCTAAAATATTGTATATACTTGCTAATTCTATGGCTAACTGCTCAATATCTCCTGCTCCTATGGTAAGCAATAGCTCGGGTGTACTTTGTTGTACTTTTTGTTTTATTTCTTCTTTTGTAAGAAGATATTTTTCTTTTTTAGGAATAAGTGCAAGCAGTTTTTCACTATTTATACCTTGAATTGGTTGCTCACGGGCAGGATAGATGGGTAAAAGCCAAACTTCATCAGCTAAAGCTAAGCTTTGGGCAAAATCTTGCATAAAATCGCGAGTGCGGGTGTAGAGGTGTGGCTGAAAAATGGCTGTTGATTTCTTGTTAGGATAGAGGTTTTTCACAGAACGCAAAAAAGTTTCTATTTCTGTAGGGTGGTGGGCATAATCATCAATTAAGATGTACTTCTCACTCCGCACAAGGAATTGAAATCTACGCTTTACACCTAGATAAGTTTCTATTCCGCTTTTTACTATTTCGTGCCTAATTGGTACTTGCAGAGCTACTGCCATAGCTGCCGTTGCGTTGATAATATTGTGAAAACCTGCAACTTGTAAAGTAATTGGAATTTGCAAGTTCTGTGTATTATCTTGAAAATCAAATACAAAATATTCATTCTTTATTTGCAAATTATGGGCTATAAAGTCGGCGTCAGGTTCTGTACCAAAGGTAAAGAGTTGCACGTTTTTTTCTTTGGTAAAGCTAAAATCTAATACTTGTTCAATGCCCTTTCGGACAAAGATTTTACCGTTGGATAGTATTTTTTCTACAAATTGTTGATAAGTTTTCATTACCTCGTGTTCATTTCCATAAATATCCAAATGGTCAGGTTCAATAGAATTAAGCACGATGATTTGTGGGCTAAGTTGTAGAAATGATTTGTCATATTCGTCGGCTTCGGTAATGGTAAATGAATTTTGTAGTGTATCTGTGTTAGATAGTAAATTTGTTTGATAATTTTGGCTAATTCCTCCTAGGAAGGCGTAGAAAGGGAATTGAGCTGTTTTGAAGAGATGTGCCACCATAGCCGTAGTAGATGTTTTGCCATGCGTGCCTGCAATTGCAATGTTGTAGCTTCCTTGTGTGAGCCAGGCTAACACCTCGGCTCTCTTGTGTATGCGATAGCCTTTTTGTATAAAAAAATTTAATTGAGTATTTTCTTTGGGAATAGCAGGTGTGAAAATAACTAATACTTTTTGCGGCTCAACCTCTAAAAAATTAGTTGGAATTTGGGCGATACTATCGGTATAGGTAATGGTAATATTTTCATTTTCAAGTTGTTGTGTTAAGGGTGTTTGGCTACGGTCATAGCCTGCTACCATATAACCTTTTTGCTGAAAATAGCGTGCTAGGGCACTCATGCCAATGCCGCCAATACCAATAAGATAAACGTGTGTAAAGGTGTTCAAAAAGTTCATCTTTTAGAAAGTTCAAGGATTAGTAAATTAAGTTAGATATAAGTTTGAAAATACTTCTATCATTTCAGGAACTTTACACGCACTAGTTCTCTATTAAGGGTTACTAAAAAAACGTTTCCGTAGTCTAGTTGTAAGCGGAAGGCTTTTTCAAAAGGAATGTGCAAAAGGTTAGCTAAAAGTGATTGTATAATACCGTAATGGGTAACAATTCCTATGGTTTCATGAGGTAATTTTATGATTTCGTTCCAACAGTTTAAGGCTCTTTCATTTAAGTCAAGATAAGATTCTCCATTAGGGGTACGCATATTAACAAAGTTACCCATCCAGGGCATAAGTTCGCGTTCGGGGATTTCGTTCCAGGGTTTCATTTCCCAGTCTCCAAAATTGATTTCTTTGAGCCGTTCGTCTATTGTAATTTGGTTTGGGTTCAATTTTTGTGCTAATAGATAGCAACGTTGCAAGGGGCTAGTCCAGAAGGGAATTTGTTCATGGTTAGGGATAACTTGCTTAATTGCTTCAGCCTCCTGCTCAAAAGTAGGTTTAAGGGCTAAATCGGTTTGCCCGTAGCAAATATTGCGTTCTACTTCAGGGGCAGTATGGCGAATAAGATAAATTTTTTTCATGTTGTTCTATTGTTAATTACAATTTGAGCTTGCAAATTACGAAAAAGTAGTATATTTGTTTAAGTTAATATTAAATAGCTCACCCTAATTTTGGTAAACTATGAGATCACTTGTGCGCGATAGCTTGGCTATTACCGTTATACTTTTTATACTCCTGTGGTTATTCTCAAATATTCCTTTCAAATTCAACATTTTAGACCCTATACAAAATGCTTTTGAGGATTTTGACCTTACCGATATGGTATTCTCCCATTTTCGCGATAGTGAGAAAGAAAAAGTTGATACGAATATCGTATTAGTAAACATTGGTGAGTTAGACCGCTTGAGCGTAGCTGCTATGCTTAATGCTATCAATCAGCATCAACCCAAAATCGTAGCAATAGATGCCTTTTATAGAAAAGATAAGGATCCCGTAGGGGATAGTATTTTGATGGAGGCTTTTAAGAACACAAAAAATTTGGTCTTGGTGAGCAAAATAGATAAATGTAAAGAGGAGACAGGCATTTGTGATACCTTAGAAACTTCGCACCCTAAATTTGTGCAATATGCCCATACAGGACATGCAAATTTAATTACCAAAGGTGAAGGAAACCTCACGGGATGGTGGACGTGTCGCTCTTTTAGCCCTAAGGAGAAAGTGAGAGATAAAAACGGAAAGATACGTATAGAACCTGCCTTTGCCGTAAAAATTGCCGAATTAGCCGCCCCTGAGAAAGCTAAACGATTTCTAGCACGTAATAACCCCGTAGAATGGATAAACTTCAAAGGCGATGCCGAACCCACAGACAATGCACCTACTTTTTTCAGCGTATTAGACCATGACCAAGTACTAGATAGTAGCTTTGCTATTACAGGAAAACCACTCATTAAAGACAAAATTGTCATGATGGGTTATATGGGTAAAAGCCTGCAAGTCAAAGATTTCACTGACAAATTTTACACCCCTCTCAACCCTATCTATGTAGGACGTGCTACCCCTGACATGTTTGGATTGGTAATACACGCTAATATCGTTTCCATGATTTTGAACGAGGACTATATAGATGATGCTCCTTTTATCGTAAATTTTCTTATTGCCTTAGTACTGGTCTTTATTACCATTTATACTTTTTCTTATTTATTCAAGCATGCAGGCTTCTGGTATGATGGTATTACAGTAGTAATTCAACTTTTTCTCTCCATAATTCTCTTAGCACTCGTAGTTTTTACATTTAATTGGTACCAAATAAAAATAGATGTTACTGCCGCCGTCGGAGGAGTAGTTCTAGCAGGACTTACCGTGGAGATTTATCACGGCTTGTTAAGTAAATTTGTGGATGATGTACGTAAAAAACGCATGGCTAAAAGATTACAAAAAATACAATCCAGTATCGATGCAATGTTAGCTAATGAAGAAAATACAAGCGAAGGGCAACCTAACCCCTCAAATTAACGTATTACTTTTCAGTAATAAAGAAAGAAAAGCGAACTTTTTGAAAAACAGAACTATTTACTACGTAAGTACGTAACAAAATATTGAAATAAGTTAAAAATCTCTAAAACGATTAAATTTTTGTATAAAAATGAAGAACAGAATTGCAGGTTTTTTAGCATTTGCTCTTATTTTTGGAGCAGATTGGGTGTATGCACAAGGATATACCTTTAAGGTAATGGCAAGTAGTAATAACCCTTTACTCAAATCTACGAACAAGCCTTTAACCGCAGGGACTTCTTTACAAGCAACTGACCAAGTGATAGTAAAAGAAAAGGGATACCTTAGCTTGGCACACAAGTCAGGAGGTACAGTGCAAATTAGTAAAGCAGGAACTTACAGTGTAGCCGAGTTGGAGAAAAATATGCTCGCCTCTCGTAGTTCAGCTTCAAGCAAGCTCTTGAGCTATGTAATTAGCGAAGTAAGCAAAGGACAGGAAGACAACATTAACCAAAAGAAATATGCTTACATGAATGTAACGGGTTCAGTGGAAAGAAGTACCAAATCACTTATCAATGTATTTTTGCCTCAACATAGCAAGGTTTTTGAACCTAAAATCAATCTCGCTTGGGAGAGTGTAGTAGGTAATAAAACCTATGTAGTAACCTTACAGAACGAGTTCAGTGAAGTTTTGAAAAAAATCACTACTCAAGATACTACCATAACAATTGACTTCAATGATAATGCTCTCAAAGGAAGTGATATTGTTTCGATTATCATCAATGCCAAAGAGAGAAACCTTACTACTCCCCATGAGGCTTTTGGCTTGAAACGCGTTGATGCTGATGAAGCGGCTAACTTCAAAAAAATGTACGAGGCTTTCCAAAAAGAAAATATGACCGAAAGTAACCCTGCTTTTGCGAAATTAGCAGAGGCCATGTTTTTTGAAGAGCACGAATATTATATGGATGCTTTGCGTTGCTATAATGAGGCAGTTAAATTAGCAGGTGAAGATGCCGAACCTTACGTAATTGCACGCAACCAATACCTTATGCGTAGAAATATCGGTACTCTGAAAGAATTTGAAGAAGCAAAAGCTAACAAGTAATTAACTTAATCATCTCTAACAGGTTGAAAAAAACTTAAAGCACCTCACTATTTACAAAGGTAGTGAGGTGTTTTTGTTTAATACCTATTTGTCTTTATACTTAAAAATTAAAAGAGCTTTTAGTTTTTTATGAATACAAGACCTTACAAATCAAGCTAATTCATTTTGAAAAAAGCGTAAAGATCGTTTTTATTTTGATTACTGTCCTTTTGCTTTGTGTGGATTTTTATCTAAGAAAATAAGTAAAATAGGTAAAACTACCAAATTAGTAAGCATAGCAACGAGCAGTGTAGTAGAAGTAAGTACACCAAGGGCTACTGTACCTCCAAACTGCGAACTTACGAAAATAAAAAAACCTGCAAAAAGTACCAAAGAAGTATAAATCATGCTGTGCCCTGTCTCTTTCAAACTTAATAGAGTAGCTTGCAATACATTGTTATACTCGGTTAAGGCTAATTTGTATCGTGCTAAAAAATGAACTGTATCATCTACAGCAATACCAAAAACGATGCTAAAAATAATTACTGTACTTGGTTTGAGCGGAATGCCTAAAAAGCCCATAAGCCCCGCTGTAATAATCATAGGAATGAGGTTGGGCAAAATAGAGATAAGCATCATACGTAAATTGAAAAACAAAATACCATGTGCCAAAGCGACAAAACATATAGCAGCTAAAATACTCATTTTCAAGCTACTCAGTAAATAATCATTGCCCTTGACGAAAAGGTAAGAAGTACCTGTAATATCTGCTCTTAATTCTGAACCTTTAAAGATACTATCTATGACAGGGCGAATTTTTTGCCTAACTAATTTATCCATTGCTTGTGTCCCAATATCAGCTACTTTGAGTGAGAGGCGTATTCTTTGCTCATCTTTATCTATAAAGTTACGTACAAGGTTTCGATCATCCTTTTGCCCTTTAAGATAACTTGTAATAAATACCATTTCACGCTTTTCAGGCAAGCGAAAATATTCTGTATGGTTATTAAAATAAGCTTGGTTAGCAGTTTTCAAAAAACCAACCATAGAAATTGGTCGGTTTACTTCAGGTAGGCTAGCTAAATATTGTTCTAAGCTGTCTATCAAAATCAAATTTTTTAACTTTTGCGCACCTTTCTTTTTACCTGTATCTACTACAATTTCCAATGGCATTACTCCTTTGAAGTGCTTTTCAAAGAAAGCCAAATCGGTTTTAATATCACTACTTTCAGGTAAATCATCTACCATAAAAGCCAAGGGGCGTAATTGGCTCATACCTACAAAGCTAATAACAATTACAGTCAAAGTACACACCAAAGTAATAGTTCGGTATTTGTGCGCTAATAGTATCAAGAAATCAATGATTTTATTCATCCCTTTGTGTTCTAAATGTTTAAGTGTATGAGTTTGGGGAGAAGGTAAGTAATAATAAGCTATCGGTATGAAAATTAAGCTAATACACATGGTATAAAGTACGCTTAGACCCGTGAGCAAGCCAAATTCTTTCAAAATAGTAACATCACCTATCATAAATACAAAAAAGCCTGTGGCTGTGGTGATATTTGCAGTGAGGGTAACAAAGCCAATTTCAGCTAATACTTTTTGTAAAGCGCGTACTTTATCTTGTAAGATAGCAAATTTTTGGTGGAATTTAGTAGTAATATACACTAAATTAGGAATAGCAATTACTACTAATATGGGGGGTATTATTCCTGAAAGAATGGTAATTTTATAGCCTAAACTCCCCATTATCCCCATGCAAGAAATTACTGCCATGGCAATCAACCCTATTGAAACTAGCACAGGTACTATACTTCTAAAAAATAGAAATACAACCGCTACTGTAACAAGAAGAGAAATCACTAAAAACATTTGCAGTTCGGAACGCACGAGTGTAGCCATAATAGTACGTGTGTAAGGCAAGCCTGCATAATGCAATTTGATTTGAGTGGCTTGGCTAAATTTTTCTCCTTCTTGTTTAATGCTTTGCATGAGTTCCAAGCGTTGAGGGCTGTCTAATACCTTCTTGTCAATAGCTAAAACTATCATGAGAGCCTGTTCTTTACTTAGAATTTGCCCTTCATATACTTTTAGAGCCTTAGCAAATTGTAATAAGCTGTCTAATTGGGCTTGGTTTTGAGGCATCGGCTCAAATACCTTTTTTAACCGAAATACTTTGGCTGTGGTATCTTTGTGGAGATATTGCAAATGAGTAAGTGCAATTACCTCCTTCACACCATAGATTTTCTCTATTTTTTGTGTAAACTGATTCAAAGCCCGAAATTTTGGCAATTGGAACACAGAGTTATCTTTTAGCCCTATAGCTAAGAGATTGCCCTCTTCACCAAAGGTTTGCAAAAAATTTCTGAAATAAATCATATCCGCATCATCAGAGGGGACAACTTTCATATGTTCGTAGCTAAGGCGAACAGTACGGCTTTGGTAGAGCCAAAAAAGCGTAGAAATAAGTAGAAATGTAAGAAGAATGAGCCGAAAGCGTAAGATTTGGATAGCCAAATATTCCCAAAAAACAAGAATTTTACTCATAGATTTGGTACAGTTATATCAAATAATTGAATTGAAAAAACCTTATCAATTTGCGAAAAATTGACAAGGTTTTTCGTTAAAAACATCTAACTACAATCTTTATGAAATTGATGCTGAAATCCTCTTGCACTTTATATGAATACAAACGTATGCAAAAAGTACAAAACTTCAAAATAACATGATCAATTATTTTCAAAATATCAATGCAAATATTTCTGTCAATTTCTTGTCTATGTCACCTGAAAATTTGTTGTACGGAATACCCAAATTTTGTAAGGCTTTTTCAAATCGTTGATAGCCGTTTTCACTTCGTAGGTTTTCATTGATATTCACTTTGATACTTAAAGTCTCACAACTTCTATGCGGTAGTCTTGCCCTTTTATCAGACGTGAAATGATATTTTTCGTTACCTGTTCGGTTAAAGTCATTCCGTTTTATGGTAAAACTTGATTTACAAACTCTTGCAAATTCAAGAACTTACTACGGTCTTCATCTATTAAATTCGGTTTGGCTTTGCTTTTCATATATTCAAAATAGGTCGGTTCTTTTTCGATTAAAAGAAACTTTCTCCCTAATGCTTTTGCGGTTTTCCCTACTGTTCCACTTCCGCCAAAAGGGTCAAAAACTAAATCTCCTTTGAAAGAATAGTATTGAATTACCCGTTTGCACAATTCCACAGGAAAAACCGCCGAATGTACTTTGTCAAAACAAGGGTCAATTTTCCAAATATTGGTAGTTTCGTAACCGTCTGGTACTTTGCTTTGTTCGATTGTTTCTTTGTCGTAACTTCTTAATATTCCAATCAATTAACTTAGTAGTTTCTTTGCGATAAACCATTAAATATTCTGTTACTACATTAGGTTTATACATCAAAGGCTTGCGGTGTTGTATAAAACCACCAATACGATTTTTTACCGAATAATCGGGCTTTTGCCAAATAATATCGTCTATAAATTCCCAACCATTTTTAACCAAATAGGGGTGCAAGTCAAACGGAATAGGGTATCTTTTGCTTGAATATGAACGACTTACACGAGGAATAATGATTGGCGAAGTATTGACTATCAAAAATCTACCTTCTTTTGTAATGCGGTGTGTTTCCTTAAAAACTTCTTCTAAAAATTCTAAATACGCCTGATAACTTGGGTAAATGGAATAATCACGAGCATTATAGTAAGGTGGCGAGGTAAAAGTGAGATGTACACTTTCGTTTGGTACATACTTCAAAACTTCCAAAACATCACCATTTACGACAACATTTTTCAGAAAATCGTAAGTTTCGGCGTGGGGCAAACTTGATGGTGTTTTGCTTTCTTGGTCTGCAAAAAATTCCTTATAAATCACTGTTCGCACCATTTCGTTAGGGTGATTTACGAGTGGTTTTAGTTGTTCTTCAACTTCTTTATCATTTTCAAACACCAACAAAGCACGTATAGCTTGGCATACGATTTTAGGGTCTTTGTCTTGTAAAATTTTGTATAAAATCTCTTTATTTTTAGGATTTCTCGTTCTGCCGATGGCTGAAACTACCTCACGCTTTACACTTGTATTCGCTTCCTTATCAAGCATTTGAGAAAGTGCTGTTAAAAAACTTTCATTTCTCAATTTGCCTATGTTTTTTACTGCTAATAGCCTTACTTGGGGATGCTCGTGTTTAAGCAAGGGTAGTAAAAATTCTCCGTTAAAGTTTTCAGGTAAGTGGCCTAAATTCTTTAAGATCAATACAATATTCTTACTATCTTTCTGTTTATCAATCAGATAGCCTAAATGCTCGTTCCCTTTATTTTTAAGTTCTGTAATCTGTTCCTTTGTGAGCATTTCTGACATTCTGATAAGTACTCTACAAGTTACAAATTTTCCTGAAAATTGGGCTATCTATCAGACTTTACTTTTTGCTATCAGGTTTTTTATTAAAATGTTGGCTTAGTTTTCTTTTACCGATTCAGCTAATACGATAATTTCGTTATTTAACACCTCTACCACTCCTCCGTCAATCAGCAAGTACTTATCACCTGTTGAGGTGCGAAGTCGGAGATTTCCCTTTCTTAATGTGCTTATGATAGCGGCATGGTCTTTCAGAACTTCAAATTCGCCTTTGCTACCAGGGAATTTAACGGAAGATACATCACCTTCGAAAACTAATCTATCAGGGGTTAGGATTTTTATATGCATAATTAAATTAAGTTTGTGTAGCGTGCCTAAAAATTGTTCTACAAAACTGCTTAAATAGCTTTTCAGACTTTGCAAAGTTTGAAAAATTGAGCAAAAGAGAATTATTTTTTTGCTTCACGCAATAATTTTTCTCCTTTTTCAATGGCTTCCTCAATAGTACCTACGAGGTTGAAAGCCGCTTCGGGATATTTCAAAAGGCTGTCATCATCAAGAATCATATTGAAGCCTTTAATAGTATCTTTAATATTTACAAATTTTCCTTCCAGTCCTGTAAATTGCTGTGCTACAAAAAATGGTTGTGACAAGAAACGTTGCACACGGCGAGCTTTAGCGACTATAAGTTTATCATCTTCTGAAAGCTCATCCATACCTAAAATAGCAATAATGTCTTGTAATTCTTTGTAACGTTGTAAGGTTTCTTTTACGCGCATGGCTGTATTATAGTGGTCTTCTCCCACGATGTCAGGTGTAAGGATTTTGGAGGTGGAGTCAAGTGGATCTACGGCGGGGTAAATCCCCAGCTCTGCAATTTTGCGTGAAAGTACGGTAGTTGCGTCTAAGTGGGCAAAAGTAGTAGCAGGGGCGGGGTCTGTAAGGTCGTCGGCAGGTACGTACACTGCTTGTACTGAGGTAATAGAACCACGTTTGGTAGAGGTAATTCGCTCTTGCATGGCTCCCATTTCGGTAGCTAGGGTAGGTTGGTATCCCACGGCAGAGGGCATACGTCCTAACAAAGCTGATACTTCAGAGCCTGCTTGTGTAAAGCGGAATATGTTATCAATAAAAAACAAGATATCGCGTCCTTTGCCTTCTCCTTCGCCGTCTCTAAAATATTCAGCAATTGAGAGTCCTGAGAGGGCTACTCTTGCACGCGCTCCGGGGGGTTCATTCATTTGCCCAAAAATCATAGTAAGGTTGGATTGTTTAAGTTCCTCTTGGTTTACTTTACTCAAGTCCCACCCTCCTTTTTTCATAGACTCTTCAAACTCGTGTCCGTATTTAATAATCCCTGATTCGATCATTTCACGTAGGAGATCGTTTCCTTCGCGAGTACGTTCGCCTACTCCTGCAAATACGGACATACCTGAATATGCTTTAGCAATATTGTTAATCAATTCTTGGATAAGTACTGTTTTACCCACACCTGCTCCACCGAACAAGCCAATTTTACCTCCTTTGAGGTAGGGTTCGATCAAGTCAATTACTTTAATACCTGTATAGAGTACTTCGGCTTGGGTAGAGAGTTGGCTGAAATCAGGAGGATTGCTGTGAATAGAATACCTTTTGGCTGTTTTGGGAGCAGGCAACCCATCGATCGGTTCTCCTACTACATTAAATAAGCGTCCTCTAATTTCTTCGCCTACGGGCATAGAAATAGGAGCTTCTAAGTCTATGACTTCCATACCTCTTTGTAGCCCTTCGGTACTATCCATGGCAATAGTACGTACGCGGTCTTCGCCGAGGTGTTGCTGACATTCTAAGATAAGTTTTTGCCCGTTAGGTTTAGTTACTTCTAAGGCATTCAGGATGTTAGGGAGTTTGGAATTCTCGGCTGTAAAACTAACGTCCACTACCGGTCCGATTACCTGCGTAATTTTGCCAATATTTGCCATTCTATTACTAGTAAAAGTTTGAAATACTTTGCAAATGAGTTTAGATTTTACAAGATACATTAAAGCGAAGGCAAATATACATAATGATTTGAGTTCTGCAAAAAAATAAAAATTAAATTAGAAGAAAAAAGAGTTTTTAGGACTTATATCAACAAACTTTACAAGTTTATAAGACTTAGAAAATTTGTTAAGATAAATCCTTATGGCAGCTTAGAATGACCCTATACAAAAAAGTGTTATGCTTCGTCTTTTTTATGACCGTTTTTTACTATTTCTTTTCCAAGACAATAAGAGCAAATTATTTTTATCGTTCCCTGACCTATAACATAAAACTAAAAGTTGTCTTTTTTTCAGCTATGGACTTTTGCAAAATTGCTTATGGAGTGTAAGGAGTGTAAAAAGTGAACATAAAAATATCTTTACTGAAAGTGCAAGGTATGAATTTACTTGGGTTTTTGTATCAAAATTACTAAATTACTTCAAGTTAAAAATTAAGAGCATAACTTCGGTGTTATTCATTGCAAGTAGTTTGTCGGTAAGTCTTGTCTTGCCGTAATTTACTGTTTTTTATGCCATAACTAAAATAAACTAACAGCCCTAGCAAGAGCCATATGCCAAAGCCAATCCAATTATGTAGGCCGAGTTCAGTCATAAGGTAGAAATTAGTCAATAAACCTAAAACAGGAATAAGTGAGAGTTTGTACCGAAAGCAAGCATATCCAATAAAAATACAAAATAAGATAAAACATAACATGGGAAATTGTTGGCTAAAATTCACCCAAAAACCTCCTTCTAAGCGGCTGAAAGTGAAAAATTGCCATACTTCTTTGGGATATTGATAAGCGATTCCTCCGAAAAGTCCTATCAAAAAGAGCGGAATAACGTATTGCGAATTATAGCGTGGTATTCTGAATCGTTTTTTATCTTCTAAATGATGGGCTTGTTTTTCTAACAACAATATACCTCCTGAAACCAGTGTGAAAGCAAAGAGCGTTCCTATGCTTGTAAGGTCGGTTACTTCGGTAAGGTTCAAGAATAAGGCAGGAACGGCTACCATGATACCTGTGGCAATAGTAGAGATGTAAGGGGTTTTGAATTTAGGGTGAATTTTGGAAAAGGCTTCAGGTAACAAACCGTCGCGGCTCATGGTCATTAAAATTCGAGGTTGCCCGATTTGAAATACCAAAAATACACTCGTGATAGCTACAATTGCACTAATTGCCACTATGCCTTCCATCACCACCAAATTGCGCTTTTTGAAGATAAATGCCAGTGGATCGCCTACGGCTAATTCCTTGTAGTGAACCATACCTGTCATTACTAGAGCGATAAGAATATAAAGCACAGTGCAAATAAGCAAAGTATAAATCATGGCACGTGGCAAATCTTTTTGTGGATTTTTGCACTCTTCTGCTGTAGTGGAAATAGCATCGAAGCCAATGTATGCAAAAAATACCGCAGAGACGCCTTTCAATACCCCTGATATGCCATTAGGAGCGAAATTACTCCAGTTTTGTGGATTGATATAAAAATATCCTACGATAATTACTAATAAAATTACAGTAATTTTCACTGCCACCATGATATTGCTGAAATTCTTTGACTCTTTGATTCCAATAAAAACTAATGTAGTAATGCAGAATGTAACGAGCAGGGCAGGTAAATCGGCAATGAGTTTTAAGCCGAAGAGGGTTGGGGCCTGTTGCCACGCAGTGTGGGCTTGTTTGATAGGCTCAGTAATCTCTGTTAATTTTGTACCTTTGGCTATAAGCATTTCAAATTCTTTATTACCGCGATATGCTGAAAGGTAATCCATAGTAAAGTAAGGTGGGATGTCCCAACCGATGCCTGCCATGAGTCCTGTAAAATAATCAGACCAAGAAATAGCTACGGCAATATTTCCTACGGCATATTCCATAACCAAAGCCCAGCCCAAAATCCAAGCAATAATTTCCCCAAAAGAGGTGTAAGCATAGGTATAAGCGCTGCCACTAATAGGAATAGCTGAGGCAAATTCGGCATAGCAAAGAGCTGAAAATAAGCAAGCTACGGCAGTAAATACAAATAAAAACACTACTGCTGGGCCGCCAGAGGCACTTGCATTGCCAATAGTGCTAAAAATACCTCCTCCAATTACGGCAGCTATACCTAATGAAACTAAATCAATCAGACGAATATCTTTTTTGAGTTGATGTTCACTATGACTTGTGTCTATTTCAGCTAGAATTTGCGAAACGCTTTTTTTTCGGAAGAGATGTTTCAAGGTTCAAATAGGTTTTAAGGTTAAAGAATGTTAGATTACAGATTTATATTTTCTTTCAAAAAGGGAAAAAGCAAGGTAATAGGAGTTTGTTGATATACTACGATGTGTGCTTCGCAGAGTGTACCTGAACGAATTTTAATCGGAGGACCTGCTTTTGAGGTCCATTTATACTTACTAAAAGTTTGTGGGTTAGTATAAAGTTTAATTTTTACAGCAATTGGAGGACTGCCTTTACTAAAGGCTTCTACCAAATCGGCATTGCTTAAAATACGCATCATGCCTTGTTTGGTAGAGGGATATTCAGAAACTGATATGACTTCTCCTTCAATAAATCCATACTCTTCTACCTTGACTGTAGAGGGAGCAATCTTGGCTTTCATTTTAGGCAATACCTTTTTTCCGTCTTGGGCGGGAATGTAAACCATAGCTTGCAATGCTTCGGTTTGAGGTTGGGTATTTTCTACCTCTAAGCTAGCTATCAAAGCTCCTGCCTCTAGGAGCTGCCCTTGCTTTGCCATGATTTCTACTACTTTTCCTTCATAACCACTTTTTATGTACGTACTTATGTTAAATTTGGCATACAATTCATCAAAAATACGTTGATTTTCGTTAATTTCATTGTCATAGGCTTCTATTTGTGCCTCTTCAGGTGTATTGAGAAAGGAGAGTTTTTGGTTAATTACGTACCAAATACTATCATATTTAGCATTGATTCTATCTATTTCGGCTTGTTGGCGTTTTATTTCTATGAAACTATGGTTAATAATATTTTTTTCTTTTACTATTTGGGCTTCGCGTTCTATTCGCTCTTGTAGGGCTTTTTGTAGCTGTTCAGTTTGGGCTATTTGTTCTTCTAGGAAATACTTTTCTAATAATAGTTTTTTGTATTCCTTGTTAGTTACGTTATTTTGGACAAACTTCTTTCGCTTTTCCTTTAAATTTTGTAGTTTTTTTTGCAGATTATTTATTTGAATTTCGGTTTCAGGTTGGGCAATAATTGCAATAGTATCATTTTTTTTCACTAGATCCCCTTCTTTAACTAATACCTTTTTTACGATACCTCCGCCGAGAGCATTCATTTCTACAATACCACCTGTTTGGATAAGCATACCTTGCCCACTTACCGTTTTAGGGATTTTTCCAAAGATAGCCCAAATTACAAAGGCAAACACTAAAAAGGAAATACCCGCTAAAACAAGCCAACTACGCGCCGAAGTAATTTGTACTAATTCATGAATATTATCGGGTGAGGCTAATTTTTCTAAAGCTTTTTCTCTGAATAATTGTTTTCTCATGGCATGGTGAGCAAATAATTTTGTAAGTTTTTGAGCTAATTTAGGTGTTCAAAAATACAAAACTTTTGAAGATTTTTGCAAATTGTCAAATGTTAGATCTAGCTTTTATTAACACTGATTGCCGCAATTTGGTACAATTTGAGAAGGTGCTATAAATAGCTATACAAGAGGCTGTTCTCTTGTAAAAAGTCTCTCTTATGGTTCGGTGTAGGATTTTTTATTATCTTTGTACTTCAAGAAGAGAAATTAGTTTGGGCTAATTTCTAATTCTGCAAAAATGATGCTTTGACTCTTGTCTTTAGTATCATATTTTTGTGTCACACCTAGAAAAAATTACGAGAGAATTTGGAGAGTTGAAAAAAATTTATACCTAAATTTTACTATATATTTGTAATGCTTACTTTTCAAAAAGATAGCTTTTGCAGTTATTGTGGGGCATCTTTCGGAGAAATAAGTACTTACCCTAAAAATTGCTCAAATTGCCAAAATATTACCTATCGCAACCCTATTCCTGTGGCAGTAGCATTGCTTCCTACTGAAAATCAAGGAATTATAACTATTCAGCGAAATGTTGAACCGCAAAAAGGTAAATTAGCTTTCCCTGGTGGATATATTGACTTTGGTGAAACGTGGCAACAAGCCCTTGTTCGCGAAGTACATGAGGAAACTCAGATGCAACTCTCTCCTGAATTATTTCAAGTATTTGATGTGCATAGCCCTCCCCAAAATGCTTCTGTGGTGCTAATTTTTGGAATTTATCAACAAAAATTAAGAGAAATGGATTGGGCTAACTTCCAGCCTACTACCGAAACGAGCCGACTTGTTGTTCTTCAGGAATTTCAGGAGTTGGCTTTTCCCCTTCATAGCTATGTATTAAAGCGTTTTTTTGAAGGTAGTGCTTATTCAAAAACTTTATGAAATATACTTTCAAGCATATTTGGCTTATTATAGGGTTTGTTATTAGTGCTTGCTGCCAAATAATAGGGCAGGAAATCAATGCTTTGCCCACAAGCCACTTGGATACGCTCAAAAAAAGGTATTCATTCGATAAAAGTACCCTAAAAATGAATGATTTGCTTAACTATCTACAAAAACTTATCTCCTCTGGTAGAATTACCTTAGAAGAAGCAGAAAAACATCTCAACTATTGCATACAAGAAACCGAAGCAAACCAACAACTACAATCGTACGCCCTACCTCTTATGCAGTAATGGGGGTGCTATTCCTTGCAAAAAATAAAGAAAAAGAAGCACTGGAATACTTTGAAAAAGCTACCTCCTATTACAACCTCAAAACAGACTCCATCCTTATTGCTAACATTTATTTTGATGTGTCAAGCTATTACTATGACAATGAAAAATATGTGTCTTGCCTTGAATACCTTACGAAATCTCTCAATTACTTACCCAAAGATGGCAAAGGAAAATTACTACACCGTAATATAATGAATACTCAAGGTCTTTGCTATCAGAAAATGAAAAAATATGACAAAGCCGAAAAATCTTTCATACAGGCACTCCAATTTTCCAAAAATTTGAGAGATACATTCTGGATTGGACTAGTGGGTGGGAATCTTGCTGTTATTTATCGGGTTAGAAAACAAAATGAGAAAGCAGAGCAACTTCTAAAAATAGATGTAATGTATAGCAAAAAATATAAGATTTTTACTAGTGCCGCTAATGCCTTAGCAGAACTTGGCGAAATTTATGCCGAAAGAGGCGAGTTTGAGAAAAGTAAGGCTTATTTAGACTCTGCTATGCATTTTATTAAGGTATATGGCAATAATAACCTTAAACTTCGCAGAAGGGCATACGAGAAATATCTCACCCTGTACGAAAAGAGCAAAGATTATCTTAATCTGGCAGCTACTTACAAAATATTATACCATATTCAAGACAGTCTCAACTTAATTAGTCGTAAAAAAGATGCCGAAATTTTGCAAAATAAGTACGAATATGCTGATATGAAAAGACAAAATCAAATTTTGGCAAAAGAAAACTTATTACAACAAACTTACTTATATTTTAGTTTTGCTACGTCAGCTATCGTGCTAACCGTACTGCTAATTACTTTATACTACTTCCGCATAGCTCAAAAACAGAAAAAAGAAATTGCTCAACAAAAAGCGAAATTAGAAGAGTTGAATGCAACTAAAAATCTACTCATCTCACTTATAGGGCATGACTTTCGTAGCCCACTAACTAACATACAGGGAATTTTGAATTTGCTCAATACTGATACCATTACCCACGAGGAGGCAAAACCTTACTATCCACAAATGCTACAAAAAGCAACCAATACACTTGACTTTTTGGATAATTTGCTCAAATGGTCTAAAACACAAATGGAAGGTTTGCAAATTAGCCCTACTAAGATACATCTCAAAACCACAGCTTGCGAAATCATAGAACTATACCAATCTAGTCTTGAAAATAAAAAAATTGAAGTCATTTGTCAAATTGACGAACAGCACAGCGTGAAAGCAGATAAGGAGATGCTTAAAGCCATTGTAAGAAATTTAATTAGCAATGCCATAAAATTTACACCTGAAGAGGGCAAAATCATACTCAAAACTACCCTTAAAAATGAGTATATTCAAGTAAGTATCCAAGATACAGGAGTAGGTATGCCCTCTGAGGTGAGAGAAAATTTATTCAAACGAACTATCAAAAGCCAACAAGGAACGAACCAGGAAAAAGGAACAGGCTTTGGATTATTGTTTGTAAAAGACTTTGTGGAAAAAAATGGAGGCACTATTTGGGTTGAAAGCGAAGAGGGCAAAGGTACTACTTTTCACTTTACACTACCACAAGCCTAATATCTCTTTATTTTTGACTATCGTTAGTTTGCAATTTTTCTATGGTAGCTATCAGTTGTGCCTCACGATTTTGTGCCTCGTGCAATTCTTTGGTAAGTCGGTCTATCATTTGAGCTGTTTCTTTTTCTTTTTGCTTAAATTTCTCTATTGATTTTTTGAGAATAGCCTCGTTATCTGCTAATTTTTTATTAGCTATTTCTATTTCTCTTTGCTTCTTTGCCGTTTCCTCTTGAGCAGCTAAGAGCTCTTCCATGTTTTGTCGCATCTTCTCCTCTTGGGCTTTTAACGTTTCGGCTTGTTGTTGAGTTCGGGCTAAAAGTTCCCGTATTTTCTTGTCATCAGCTTTCATTTTTTCAAAAGCTTTGATTAATACCTTTTCATTAGCTATCATTTTGGCATTGCTACTTTCTAATTCTCGTTGCTTCTTTGCCATTTCCTCTTGGGTAGCTTGCAGCTCTTCCATATTTTGTCGCATCTCTTCTTCTTGGGCTCTCAGGGCTTCGGCTTGGTGCTGGGTTTCCTCTAAAAGGCGTTTAGTACGTTCTGTACTCTCCAGAGCAATGAAATTAGCAGTTATGACTTCAACGGCACGCTCTAAATAATCTATTTGATAATTCTCTAATTTATACAACGAAGCAATTTCAATTACACCAATGATTTGATCATTAAATTGCAAAGGCAGTAAAATAAGCGACCGTGGTGCTGCCTGCCCTAGCCCTGATTGAATTTGAATATAGTCTTGTGGAATTTGCTCTAAAAAAATAATCTCTCGCTTTACAAAGCATTGCCCTACTAGCCCTTCGCGCAGTTGTATCTCTTTTTGCAAGATACGGTTTTCAGAACAGGCATAGCAACTTTTCAGCACTAAATGGGTAGGTTGGTTGTCTAAGTCTTTGATTGCGAAAAATATAGCCCCTTGGGCGGCTTGTAAGTGTTCTACTATAGTAGTGAGTACCAAATCAGCGACTTTGTCAATAGTTTCATTTTGGTTATTACGGATAAGATAAGATAAGTCAGACAATCCTTGCTCTTTCCAATTTCGCTCTTTTTCTTCTCGGTCTAGTTTAAGCAAATGGGCTTGCATCCTGAGCAGGGCTTGGGCTAAGGTGTCTTTTTCTAAATCTTTTTTATTTTTTATGCCTTCATACTTTACATCAAGTTGGTTATTTTCAATCGCTTGTACAAACTTGGTAGCACGGCTAATGCTATCCGTAATTTGATTGATTACCTCCACAATCTCTCGCACCTCATCCTCTTGATTATAGTAAATACGTGCTGCATAGTTTCCCTCTTTTAGCCTTCCGATTTGGTTCTTTATCGCTTTCAAAGGGCGAATAACCTTGCGGTCAAGCAGTATGAAGAAGGCAAGTAACAGCAATAAGGCTAAACCAAACCATAATTCATCAATCAAAGAATTTTCTTGGTTAATAAAGAAATATCCGATAAGATTGAAAATTACAAGTAAGAAAAAGAAAAATGAAATCCAGAAACGAATAGTGGTCATGGCTTTGGTTTAGGATTTTAGAGCAAAGCAAAAATAATAATTTCTGCCTTTTACGTCAGGTTTAGTAGAAAGAACAAAACTTACTCAAATAATATCAATAATTTTGCTAAAAATTCTAAAATTGTTTCAAAATTAGTTTTTTTTCACAAAATGGCATATTACTTCGGCAATCCAAGTATAGTATTCATCAGCAAAGTGTACTTCGTCAGGGAGCCAATGTTTAGGGTTGAGTTGTTGTAGGTACAAGCGTTCTACTAATTTTTGGTGCAAGTTACAAAAACTGTTGTTAGTTTTTTTAGCTACGTTGTAAATAGTTGGAATATAGCTTAAAATGATTTTGTGTTGTATGGTTAAAATAGGGGTAGGGCTTAACAAAATAACTTTGATTTGATTTTTTTGTAATATTTCAATAATTTTGGTAAGGTAATGGTCTATTTGTGTATGGCTGAAGCCTGCATAAGCATCGTTAATCCCAAAATCTAGAATTACCCACTGGGGTTGCTTTTCAATTACCAATTTTTGTACATTTTGCAAGGCTTGGTCAGTTCGCCAGCCGTTATGCCCTTCGTTCACAACTTGTACGTGAGGGTTAGCAAATTCTTTTTGCAATAAGTTTTGCAATACTTGCGGATAAGGTTGTGCCACCACACCATAAGTACCTACTTTGTAGCCCCGTGTAATGCTATTGCCATAGCATACAATTTTGATAGGTTGTTTGCTTTGCAAGTTATTTTGCAAAATTTCAATATTAGTGCGCAAGTCAGGCAAAGCTACCGTAGGTAGTTGAGCGTAAATAGTATCTTTGGTTGTAATTTGCTGACTGATTAGTACTTCTTTTGCAGAGTTTTGTTTTAATTCTTTATCCATTCTTTGGGACTTTTTAGTGAATTGCTTATTAGATAATGGCTTTTCTACCTCTTGTGCGTTTTCTGAATGGCACATGAGAAAAACGAGACTACCCCCCAACAACCAAATAATAAGAGAACCCAAACGCATAGGTTATTCAAAGATTTTAAGTAGTTTCTCCTCTGTAAAGGGTTTTATTACAAAGCCTGTTACCCAATCAATTTTTTCGGCTTCTTTTTTATCCGCTTTATCAATAGATGAAGTGAGAATATAAATTTTAATCCTATGGGGAAGTTTTGTAGCAATTTGTGTAGCATATTTTTCTAAAAAATCCCACCCGTTCATAATAGGCATGTTTAGGTCTAAAAAAATAACTTCAGGGAGTTGTAAATTCCTTTGTACTACCTCGTCCAGATATTTCAAAGCCGCTTGGGCTTGAGTAAAGGCTTTAATTTGTTGGCATATACTTGTGCGTTTAAACAAATTCTCACAAATTAAATTGCTTACAGGGTCGTCATCAATAAGTAAAATTTGACCAACTTTTTGCATTTTTTAGTCTTTTAAGCAATTTTTGAAAAGAATAAAAATCTGCAACAAAGATAATAAATATTGTTTCATTACCAAAACGAGGTATTGTACCTAAACATTTTGTAAATCGCTTTGTTAATACAATTAAATACGTTTTTTGCTATAAAATCGTTTTATTTTTCTCAATTTTTTGAGTACTTTATGAACCAGCACTTCATTTTTGGGATAACATTTTTTTATTTGTGGTTATCTTCACAAATTCTCTTTGCCCAAGCCATGGGCGTTGTTCAAGGTGAAGTACGTGATAAGAATGGTCAATTTGGGCTAGCGGGTGTATCTATTGTTGCTGAAGGCACGCAAATAGGAGTAAGCACTGATGCTGAAGGGAAATTTAAGCTTTCCCTTCCTGTAGGTAGTTACAACATAAAAGCTACTTTGGTAGGATACAAGCCCATAGTTAAGTATAACATTAACGTAACTTCGGGCAATGCTAACATCATTAGTTTTGAATTAGAGGAAGATAACACTACTTTGGGTGAGGTAGAGGTAACAGCTGATAAGACCATTTCACCTGCTGTAGCCGATATTTTTACTCCACTCTCTGTACAAAGCCTTACCACTGAGGAGATTCGGAGTAATCCAGGAGGTAATTTCGATATTTCACGCGTGGTGCAAGTTTTACCTGGTGTGGGTGGCACGAATGGTTCAGTAGGTGGTTTTAGGAACGATATTATTATTCGTGGTGGCGCTCCTAATGAAAACGTGTATTACCTTGACGGCATTGAAATTCCTGTTATCAATCATTTTGCTACTCAAGGAGCAGCAGGAGGTCCTACAGGAATTCTTAATGTTTCGTTTATTGAAGATGTAAAATTGAGCTCTTCAGCTTTTGAGGCAAGGTATGATAATGCTTTGGCTTCTGTTTTTCAGTTCAAACAACGTGAAGGCAACCCTGATAGGTTTCAGGGCAATGTACGATTGAGTGCCACCGAATTAGCCAATACTTTGGAAATACCTATAGGCAAAAAAACAACCTCATTACTTTCAGCACGCAGGTCTTACTTACAATTTTTATTTGAAGCTATTGATTTGCCTATTCGCCCTGACTACTGGGATTTTCAGTATAAAATTACTCATAAGCTCAATGCCAAAACCACTATCAATGCTATCGGAGTGGGAGCTATTGACGAGTTTCGCTTTGGTTCGGTACGGAAGAGCACTCCTGAAAATGAGTACATTTTGCGGTCTGTACCATCTATTCAGCAGTGGAATTATACAGTAGGTTTTTTAGTGAAACGCTTAATAAAAAATGGTTTTGTGAATATCGCCCTTAGCCGTAATATGTTTGATAATCAAATAGATAGATTTGAAGATAAACAAGTTGGCAACGAAAATTTTAGAATCTTAGGCATTCAATCACAAGAAATAGAAAATAAATTGCGGGTTGAGATCAATAAATCTATCAATGGTTGGAAATATGCCTATGGCTTGGTAGGGCAATATGTAAAGTTTAATAATCGCTTATTCAATCGTATTCGCAAAGAAATTACCGATGGGCAAGGCAATATTGTACAATCTGCTTTGTTGGTACGGGCTAATTCTGCTATTGAGTTTTTTCGTTATGGGGCATTCGTGCAGGGGGCAAAAGCTTTATTTAAGGATAAGTTAGGGCTTTCAGCAGGCTTGCGTACCGATATGAATAGCTTTACCACCACAGGCAATAACCCTTTGGAAACTTTGTCTCCTCGTGCCTCAATAACTTATTCATTTTCAGACAAATGGAGTGCAAGTGCCTCCATAGGTAGCTATTTCAAGATACCTGTTTACACCATTCTAGGTTTTAGAAATGAGCAAGGAGAATTAGTAAATCGCAATGTGAGATACACTAACTCTATCCATTATACCACAGGAGTAGAATTTTTGCCCAAAAATGATTTAAGATTTACCTTAGAGGTTTTCTATAAAGATTACCGCAATTACCCTGTTTCCATACGTGATGGCATTTCACTAGCCAACCAAGGGGGAGACTTTTCACCTGTGGGCAATGAAGCCGTACAAACTACGGGCAAAGGCAGAGCCTACGGGCTGGAATTTTATTTGCAACAAAAACTTACTAAAAATACTTTTGCCGTGTTTTCTTATACCCTTGTCAGAAGTGAATTTGCAGGCCTGAACAATATTTTTATTCCCTCAGCTTGGGATAACCGGCACTTAATCTCTGCCCTTTATGGAAGAAAGTTTCGCCGAGGATGGGAACTTGGGCTCCGTTATCGCTTTGCAGGTGGCGCCCCTTTTACCCCTTTTGATCTGGTAGCCTCCCAACGCAATTACGCAAGTCTTGGTGTAGGAATTTTAGATTTTTCACGACTCAATTCGCAACGCCTTGATGCCTTTAACCAACTTGATGTACGCATTGACAAAAAGTGGAACTTCAAAAACTTTACCTTTGATTTGTTTTTAGATGTAGTGAATTTCCTACGCTTTCCTACCCCTGCCTTCCCACAATATACCTTTCAACGTACTTCTGACAATACCGCCTTTGCTACTACCGATGGCTTACCTCTAGCAGCCGACGGCTCTAATGCTATTCCTTTGATTTTGAAAAATAATGATGCCATTTTTGTACCTTCTATTGGATTTATCATAGAATTTTAGCCCACTACATAGCAAAAAAAAACTACCTTAAAAATTTTGCATACAATCCCTAATTACACACTTTTCAAGTTACTTTGTACTTGGAAAGTGTACTTTTTTTACTACAAATACGGCTTTTAGGCATAATTCATGCTTTTTTATTACTTTTGAAGTTGTTTGCTTAAAGTCAGTTTCTGCTCCTGTATTACTTATGCTGTTCTCTATCATTATCCCAGTATATAATCGCCCTGACGAGGTAAGGGAACTTTTAGAGAGCCTTGTAAGGCAAACTTACAAGAATTTTGAAGTGCTAGTTATAGAGGACGGCTCTACGGAGAAATGCGATAAAATAGTACAAGAATTTGAAAATCGACTAGATATACATTATTTTTACAAAGCAAATACAGGGCAGGGCTTCTCGCGAAATTATGGCTTTGAGCGTGCCAAAGGCGACTATTTTATCGTGTTTGACTCTGACTGCCTGGTGCCTGAAGAGTATTTGCAAACCGTATACAAACATTTGCAAGCCAACTGGTTAGATGCCTATGGAGGACCTGACCGCGCAGCTGATAACTTTACACCTATCCAAAAAGCAATAAGCTATGCTATGACTTCGCTCTTTTCCACAGGAGGGATTAGAGGTAATAAAAAGGCTGTTACTCAGTTTCACCCGCGGAGTTTCAATATGGGCATCTCCCGAGAAGTATTTCAAAAGACCAAAGGTTATATCATCACACGTATGGGCGAAGATATTGAGTTGAGTATAAGAATACAACAACAAGGTTTCAAAGTAGGGCTTATTCCTGAAGCCTATGTATATCATAAAAGACGAACTAATTTTGAGCAATTCTTCAAACAATTACACTTCTTTGGCAGAGCAAGAATCAACGTAGGACGATTCTTCCCACAAGAAGTGAAATTAGCTCATTATTTTCCTGCTGTTTTCACGCTTTTTTGTGCTTTGTTGCCTTTGATATGGTTTGTTGATGTGCAATTAGCTTGGGTACAAACCATAATTTTGCTTTTTTACATTACACTTCTGTTTGCCGATGCCGTAGCTAAACATAAACATATAGGTATAAGTTTGTTGAGTGTGGTCGCTGTTTTTGTGCAATTGTGGGGGTATGGCATAGGCTTTTTGTCTGAAATGTTAAAGGACAAGACTCAAGCGATGGAACAGAATATTCAAAACAAATAAACGCAAGAATTTATGGAAAAAAGATGGATCTTCAAACCTATACCACCTTGGGAAAAGGTGCAAAAATTAGCCGAGGCTATCAATGTTACAGGAGAATTAGCCCAACTTTTGGTACAACGCAATATTTACGACTTTGAAGAAGCCAAAATATTTTTCAGACCCCAACTAAACCAATTAAATGACCCCTTCTTAATGAAAAATATGCACAAAGCCGTACAAAGACTACAAAAAGCAATAAATAACAATGAACGAATTTTAATTTATGGCGATTATGACGTAGACGGCACTACCTCAGTGGCTTTAGTATATGGCTTCTTAAATAAATTCCATAAAAATATTGAATATTACATCCCAGACCGCTACCAAGAAGGCTACGGTATCTCCAAAAAAGCCATAGAAATGGCAAAGGCAGAGGGTATTTCTTTAGTAATTGCCTTAGATTGTGGGATTAAATCAATAGATAATCTTCGCTATGCTAATCGCCTAGGCATTGACTTTATTATTTGCGACCACCATATTCCTGGCGACGAAATGCCCGAAGCTTTTGCTATCCTTGACCCTAAACAACGGGATTGCTCTTATCCTTTCAAAGAACTCTCAGGCTGTGGGGTGGGCTTCAAATTTATGCAAGCTTTTGCAGAAAAGCAAAAAATTAATATAGAGGAACTTTATGACTTTTTAGATTTGGTTGTAGTAAGTATCGCTGCAGACCTCGTGCCTATAGTAGGCGAAAACCGAGTGCTAGCTTACTATGGCTTGCAAAAATTGAACAATACCAAAAGAGAGGGGCTAAAGGCACTTATCAGAGTAGCAGGACTGAAAGACACAGCAGAGTTGGAAATTAAAAATCTAGTTTTTGGAATCGGACCCCGAATCAATGCTGCAGGAAGGATAAATCACGCTAAGAAAGCCGTACAACTGCTCCTAGCTAAAACCAAAGAAGAAGCTGACCGCATAGCCGAGATTATCAATTTAGATAATATTACTCGCAAAACGATTGACAATCAGACTACTATTGAAGCCCTAGAAATGATCGCTGAGCAAAATAGACGTAGCAAACACACTCCTAAATCTAATGTATTATTCAAATCCGACTGGCACAAAGGCGTGATAGGTATTGTAGCCTCCCGCTGTATTGAAAAATACTATAAACCTACTATCATTCTTACCGAACACGAAGGTAGAGCCACAGGCTCAGCACGTTCCATTCCCGGCTTTGACCTCTACAAAGCTATTGAAGAGTGTTCAGATTTACTAGAAGAATACGGTGGACACGCCCACGCAGCAGGCCTCACCCTCAAGCCCGAAAATATAGACAAATTTAGAACCAAGTTTGAAGCCATAGTTGCCCAAAATATCCATGATGAGCAACTTGTTCCCCAAGAAGAAATAGACCTTAAAATCTCTTTTGATAAACTGACCCCAAAATTTTACAGCATACTCAAACAATTTGCTCCTTTCGGACCAGGTAACATGCGACCCGTATTCGTAACCGAAAACCTACGTATAGAATACATCCAAGTACTTAAAGAAAAACATCTCAAAATACGAGTACGTGAACCAGAAACAAATCTCTGTTTTGATGCCTTAGCTTTCGGCATGATAGACCAACACGAAAAAGTTGCTTTCGCCAAACGCCTCGATCTGTGTTACGTAGTAGAGGAAAATAACTTCATGGGGCAGACCAACCTCCAACTCCGTGTAAAAGATATTAAAGTAAGGCAAAGCTAAAACTACGATTTCTAACTCAAAATTTTTCTTTCACTTTTTTTCTTTTATCTTTGCACTTAATTATTCCTAAAAAAATCTTTACATCCAACATTCACAAAAATTCTTATGATAGAAACTTCTCAAGTTAGGTACAAAGTAAAAGATATTGCTCTTGCTGACTGGGGACGCAAAGAAATCGAACTAGCCGAAGCTGAAATGCCCGGCCTCATGGCTCTTCGTAAAGAATATGGAGAAAGCAAACCCCTCAAAGGAGCAAGAATTGCAGGCTGCCTCCATATGACTATTCAAACCGCTGTATTGATTGAAACCTTAGTGCATTTAGGTGCAGAAGTGAGCTGGTCCTCCTGCAATATTTTCTCTACTCAAGATCACGCTGCTGCCGCTATTGCTGCTGCTGGTATTCCTGTATTTGCCTGGAAAGGTATGACCCTCGAAGAGTTTGACTGGTGTATTGAGCAAACCTTATTTGCTTTCAAAGACGGGCAACCCCTTAATATGATTCTTGACGATGGCGGCGACCTCACTAACATGGTTCTAGATAGATACCCTGAATTAGTACCAGGCATTCGAGGAATCTCAGAAGAAACTACCACAGGCGTACACCGCTTGTACGAACGTATGAGAAAAGGCACACTCCCCTTGCCTGCTATTAACGTAAATGACTCAGTTACAAAATCTAAATTTGATAACTTATATGGTTGCAAAGAATCTTTGGTAGATGCTATCCGTCGTGCTACCGATTTGATGCTAGCAGGAAAAGTGGCTGTTGTAGCAGGTTATGGGGACGTAGGTAAAGGATCAGCCGCTTCATTACGTGGTGCAGGTGCCAGAGTAATCGTTACTGAAATTGACCCTATATGTGCCTTGCAAGCCGCTATGGAAGGCTACCAAGTCATGAAAATGGACAAAGCCGCTGAAATCGGAGACATCTTTGTTACCGCTACTGGAAACATTAACGTAATTACAGGCAAACATTTCTTGAAAATGAAAGATAAAGCCGTGGTTTGTAATATTGGACATTTTGATAACGAACTTGACATAGCATGGCTAAATAAAAACTACGGGCATACCAAGATAGAAATTAAACCACAAGTAGATAAATACACCGTAGAGGGAAAAGATATTATCGTATTAGCTGAAGGACGTTTAGTAAATTTAGGTTGTGCTATGGGGCATCCCTCTTTTGTAATGTCTTGTTCGTTTACTAATCAAACGCTTGCTCAAATTGAACTCTGGAACAATTACAAGAACTATGAAAATAAAGTCTATGTTTTACCTAAGCACCTAGACGAAAAAGTGGCCGCACTGCATTTAGCAAAAGTAGGTGCCGAGTTAGATACACTAACCGAAGAGCAAGCCGCTTATATTGGAGTTTCACCACAAGGCCCTTTCAAAAAACCAGAATACCGATACTAACTATGAGTTTGTAATGAAATGATTTTGTAATTTTTTCAAAATCAAGTACCTGATTTACAGAGTTTTGCGACTCGCAAAAAGCCAAAACCTGTTCAGCTAAATATTTATCCATCACCTAACACCTAACACTAAGCAAAGCCCTTGCATTATCTCAGTGATGATGTAGGGCTTTTAATTTGGGTAGGTAATCCTGATCCTAAGGAAACAATGAAATGATGCATCTGGGAACATCCTAATTTTTAGGCTAAACTTAAAAATAGTTTAGCAGGACAAAAATATTTTTTGAAAAATTGTCTAAAAATAATAGACTGAAAAATAATTACTTACACCTAAAACATACTAAAAAATTGTATAATTCACCTAAAATACATAACTTGCATTCCTAAAAATAACCTAACCAAATATTCCTATAACCTGATAAAATATAGCTTTTCAAAACTATTTTTACTATGGAAAATCAAATTGCACAAACTACCACTTCGCATCACGTAAATGGTGAAAGCAAATGCCCTTTCACAAATGGAATACTTAAACAAGGAGCAGGTAAAGGTCTACGTAACAGAGACTGGTGGCCTAATCAACTTAACCTGAACATCTTGCGGCAACACTCTGAACTATCCAACCCCATGGATAAAGATTTTAACTACGCCGAAGAGTTTAAGAAACTTGACCTCAAAGCCGTAAAAAAAGATATCTTTGAACTCATGACCAACTCCCAAGACTGGTGGCCTGCTGACTACGGACACTACGGTCCCCTCTTTATCCGCCTAGCATGGCATAGTGCAGGTACCTATCGTATCGCTGATGGACGTGGAGGAGCCGGCTCTGGCACAATTCGCTTCGCTCCGCTCAATAGTTGGCCTGATAATGCTAACCTCGACAAAGCCCGCCTTTTGCTTTGGCCTATCAAAAAAAAATACGGTAGAAAAATCTCTTGGGCAGATTTGATAATCCTAGCAGGTAATTGTGCCTTAGAGTCTATGGGCTTCAAAACTTTCGGTTTTGCAGGAGGACGTGAAGACGTTTGGGAGCCTGAAGAAGATATCTACTGGGGTTCTGAAACTGAATGGTTAGGAGATAACCGCTATACAGGAGACCGCGAATTAGAAAATCCCCTAGCTGCCGTACAGATGGGCTTAATTTATGTAAACCCCGAAGGACCAAACGGTAAACCTGACCCCCTTGCCGCCGCACGCGATATTCGCGAAACCTTCGGTAGAATGGCTATGAATGATTACGAAACCGTAGCCCTTATTGCAGGAGGGCATACCTTCGGAAAAAGCCACGGTGCCGCAGACCCCAGTAAATACGTAGGTCCAGAACCAGCAGGAGCAAGCATTGAAGAACAAGGACTAGGCTGGAAAAATACTTTCGGAAAAGGACATTCAGAACATACTATCACCAGTGGACTAGAAGGAGCCTGGACCACTACGCCCACCCAATGGAGTAATAATTATTTTGAAAACTTATTTAATTATGACTGGGAACTTACCAAAAGCCCAGCAGGTGCTTATCAATGGACACCAAAAAATGGGGCAGGAGCTAACACCGTACCCGATGCTCACATTCCAGGTAAAATGCACGCACCCATAATGCTCACAACTGACCTTGCCTTGAAAATGGATCCCGTTTACGAAAAAATTTCAAGGCACTTCTACGAAAATCCCGACGAGTTTGCTGACGCCTTCGCAAAAGCATGGTTCAAACTAACTCACCGCGACATGGGTCCAGTTGCTCGCTATTTAGGAGAGGAAGTTCCTACTGAAATATTAATTTGGCAGGATCCTATTCCCCCTGTGAATCATAAATTGATTGACGAGCAAGATATTGCTAATCTGAAAAAAAATATCTTGGCTTCAGGCTTGTCTATTGCTGAATTAGTAGTGACTGCTTGGGCCTCAGCCTCTACCTTCCGTAATTCAGATAAACGCGGGGGGGCTAATGGCGCACGCATTCGCTTAGCTCCACAAAAATACTGGGAGGTGAATAATCCTACACAATTAGCCAAAGTATTAGGTGTGTTAGAGGCTATTCAACAAGAATTTAATAGCATAGCTACCGATGGTAAAAAAGTTTCACTTGCTGATTTGATTGTGTTAGGTGGCTGTGCCGCTATTGAAAAAGCCGCTCAAAAGGCAGGATTTGATATTACCGTACCTTTCACCCCTGGACGTATGGACGCTTCGCAGGAACAGACAGACGTAGAGTCTTTTGCCGTGTTAGAACCTTGGGCTGATGGCTTTAGAAACTACATAAGAAAAGATAGTAAAATGAAAGCCTCTGCCGAAGAAATGTTGATTGACAAAGCTAACTTACTATCTTTGACTGCTCCTGAAATGACTGTATTGCTAGGTGGTATGCGCGTGTTAAATGCTAATTTTGACCATTCAAAATACGGCGTATTTACCCATCGACCTGAAACCTTAACCAATGACTTCTTTGTTAACCTACTAGATTTGGGCACAAAATGGTATGCAATTTCCGAGCAAAAAGATCTATTTGAAGGACGCGACCGCAAAACAGGAGAAGTGAAGTGGATAGGCACACGTGTAGATTTAATTTTTGGATCCAACTCTGAACTGCGCGCTCTTGCCGAAGTATATGCTTGTGATGATGCCAAAGAGAAATTTGTACGTGACTTTGTAAAAGCATGGAACAAGGTCATGAATCTTGACCGTTTTGACCTAACTGCTTTGAATTAGCATATACCATTCAAATAACAACCCAACAAATAAGGATAGCGTTCTACGGAACGCTATCCTCATTTATGCTTTTTAGGTAACTATTTTGTCTTATTTTTTCTTAAAAATCATTTTCATAGTCATTTGATCACCCATAGGATTTTCCTCTGACTTATCATCCTTAAAAGTTATTACCATTTTACCATTTTCTATAGCTACAGGCAGGGCTTTGGTTTCTTTTTTATCGTTTGTGAGATACATTATGCCTTTCTCATAATGCCATTTACCATTTTTCTTTTCATTTTTTTCTTTATTTTCCATGATGGCTGTACCATCATTCTTGAAGGTAAATATCAACATTCCACGTCTTTTATTAGCTTCTTCGGCAGTACCTCTTTCCATTTCTGTCTTCTGCTCATCTGTGAGTATTGCATTCAATTCGGGGGTAAGTTGAATTTTGAAATCATCTATTACCCAAGTAGCTACAAAATCTTTGCTCGTTTGAGCAATCGCAGTAGTTAAGTTTAGGCATACAAAAGCCAACATACTTAACAAAAGGGGAGCATTTTTTTTCATAAAAAAGTTAAGAAAAAATGTGAAAAATAAAATTGTATAAATGTATGAAAGTTTTGTCATATTCTACGTAAAAAATAGATTTATAGCTGAAAAAATGAAAAGAAAAATTACAATTCAAGCTTTTTATTATTCTGTCTTATTCTGTCTTTCTATTTACTAGGTAGGTATTGGCTTGGGCTGTGGGGAGTACAAGCAAATCGGCAATATTCACATGAGCAGGTCGCGAGAGTATAAAGGCAATAATTTCAGCTATATCTGTGGCAGTAAGCGGTGTGAAACCACTATATACCTTCTTGGCTCTTTCAGTATCCCCTTTGAAACGAACCAAAGAAAATTCAGTTTCTACTAACCCTGGATTAATAGCTGATACCTTGATATTATATTTATGCAAATCAATTCGCATAGCTTGGGTTAGAGCATCAACGGCAAACTTAGAAGCACAATATACGTTACCTTGTGCGTACACTTCTTTACCTGCAATAGAGCCGATATTGATAATATGCCCACGCTGTTTTTCTACCATTTGAGGAATAATACATTTAGAAACATAGAGCAACCCTTTAAGGTTTGTATCAATCATAGCTTCCCAATCCCTTAGATCTCCCTCATGGATAGGAGCCAATCCGTGAGCGTTGCCTGCATTGTTTATAAGTACGTCAATATCTTGAAAATCAGGTGGTAAACTAGCTATGGCATGAGCTACCTCCTCTGGTTTAGCCACATCAAAGCAAAGACTATGCACTTGGCTTGTTTGTAAGAGAAGGGTATTCTGTAAATTAGTAAGCCGCTCTTGCCTTCTACCACATATGATTACTCTATATTGTTGCTTGGCTAATTGCTCTGCGGTAGCTTTCCCGATACCTGAGGTTGCTCCTGTAATTAGAACAGTCTTTTGTTTCATATTTTAAGATTGAAATTGAGTGTTAAACAAAATTATTACCTTTTTTGAAAAAAATAAACCTATTGCTTGCTATTTAATGTTATAGCATAAAAATCTTTTTCTGTTCTAAATGTTAATTTCAATTTTCTTTGGATATGCACGAAATAGAACCTTATTTGAATTGGCTCAAGTATTACTCGCCAACTCATGATGCACAATCACCTTTTTACAGAAAAACTTACAAACTCCGTTATGAGAACCATATTTACGGTTACTACATTCACCCCCTTTGGGACTATATCGGCTCCGAGACGCTCTACGTAAAAGTGCTTTTTGTAGACTACCAACATAGGGTAGCTATCATAGAACTTCTAGGGGAGTGGAACGACGCTCTGCATAATGATATAATGTATTTCAAACGCACAGTGATTGACAAGATGCTGAAAAAAAATATTAATCAATTTATTCTAATTGGTGAAAATGTGATGGATTTTCATGCCTCAGACGATTGCTACTACGAAGAGTGGTTTGAAGAAATAGAAGATGGTTGGATTGCTGCTATCAACTTTCGTGATTTTATTCAAGCAGAGTGGAGAAAACATAGACTAGACTATTACCTCAACTTTGGTGGCAGTTTAGAAATTGAAAACTGGCGCACCTTTCAGCCTCTCCAGCTTTTTGAATTTGTACGCAAACAAATTATGAAAAGATTAGCTATGTAGAAAATAAAAATAATAACCTCATTTTCAGGACATTTAACTATTATCTACCTACTAAAATAATTGCAAAGGCTCAAGTGGTATTAAAATTGCAGTAAAATTTATATAATTTGGTGTCATTGTGTAAAGCAGGTGGTATTTTTATGTTACTACCTGTTTTCTTTTTTGGAAAGCCTGCCACCAAGTTCGCCATATTGGAAGCACTACTATTAACAACAAGTATAAGAAGAAAGGCATAAAACTCACTCTAAGCCTATTCAAACTTCCTAAGTTAGGAAAAGAAAATGCTAATAAAATTGCCAACAAAATTATATAAATTAAAGCAAAAACTAATAGAAAAATGTTTTTTACATGTATTTTGCTAGTAAAAAGCAGAAAAATAGCCTGTAAACTAACTAATAAAATCACTAAATTTTCTATACCTGCCAAAAGTTGTAACTTGTTATGGGCTTCCCATACAAAAGGGCGATACAAGGCTGAAATCAGTGCCAAAGGACTATTCACTATAAAACTCTCTAAAGTAGGAGAAAGTGTAATAAATGCCTCTTTACCTACTTTATAGAAATGAATTAGCCCCTGAGAAGATGAGAGAATATAGTTTACGTTATGATTTTTAATAATGGTTTGGCTTATACCTAAAAAAGAAAAATCTTTGTAACTATTGCTAAAAAAAACTATTGTAAAAAACAAAAAAATACCAATACTCAATAGAGGAAATATCCAAGGTTTATTCAATCTTAAAGAAGTTTTGTATAAATACTCTCCTATCCCCCAACCACCTAAACACAACCCAAGCACAATAAAATAGTAAGATTTTACTTGGAATAACCAATAAGTAAATACGAATAATAATAGTATACCTCCCAAAAATTCCTTGTTTAAGTTAATTCCTAATCTTTTCCAACGAAAAACTATCCATAGTATACCATATATTGAAATAAGAGCGTAACATTCTTTGTTAATGCCTGAGCTCCAAATCAACACAGAAGGAAAGAACAAAAAAGCGATGTAGGCTTCCCACTTGTGGTTAGGAAACCAACTTGTTAATTCATTAGTAAATAACCACGTAACCCAAAAACTCAAAGTACTTAATAGTAAAATTACTAAAATAATTTCTTCTCCTGCCAACAAGTATAATAAGCTATTGACTTTAAGCATCAATAAGGCACGTGGTTGATTGTATATAGTAAAATTTTCTAAATCGGGTAAAGGAATATAGGTATTCCAAATAAAAAATTCTAGAAAACGTAAAGGATGTTTAAGGGCATATTTTGCCAAAACTATTGAATCGTGGTGATAAGCTATCAAATCACCTTCGCGATAATAAAAGAAAAACACAGCAGCATGCAAAAAACCCGCCAGTGTTTTTGTAATCAAGGCTGCATAAAAAATAAGTATCAAAGGTGAATTTTTTTGTTGCTTATATAATCTGTATATGATATAGCCCCAGCTACTAATGAAAAACAAGACAAATAATATGTTCTGCCCCATGTTTTTTTGAGTATATATTCTGGCAAAGATAAGAAATTTATTTTAGCCGTTCTTTGTTGCTAATTTTTGCGGAAATAGGGTTATTTTTGTACCTTTGCTACAAAAATATACCACCATGCAACGATGCCTACTAATTCTACCATCACTCATTCATTTCATTATCACATAGAAAAAACATTAGGCGAGGGGGGGATGGGGACGGTGTACTTAGCCCAAGATCTCAAGCGGCAAAGAAAAGTAGCTATTAAAGCCTTAAAGCCACAATTCTCTGTCAATCCAGAGATCCGCAAAAGATTTGAGAATGAGGCACGTCTTATGGCAACACTTTTCCACCCTAATATCGTAGCTCTGTATGATTATTTGGAAGTCTCGGGAAGTATTTATATCATTATGGAATATGTACAGGGAATTACGCTGGAGAAATATATACAAGAGATTCAAGGACCTATCCCTGAAGCAAAAGCAATTCAAATTTTTAAGCAAGTACTTGATGCTTTCGTATATGCCCACAAAAAAGGGATTATTCACCGTGATATTAAGCCTGCTAATATTATGCTCTTGCCTAAGGAAAAAGTAAAAGTTTTAGATTTTGGCATTGCAAAAAACTTAAAAGAAGATGTAGAAAACTTGACTAAAGCAGGTGTAAAAATGGGGACAATTTTCTACATGAGCCCCGAGCAGGTACGAGGTGAAGAACTAGACCAGCGTTCTGATATTTACAGTTTGGGCATTACACTATTTGAGATGCTTACAGGGAGAAACCCTTACCAGCACTACGACTCTGAATTTGAAATTAGCCAACTTATTATCAACCAAGCACTTCCGAAAGCTAAATACTTTTATCCCCGTGTTTCAGATTTTATGCAAGACATCATAGACCGAGCCACCGCTAAAAATCCACAAGAGCGGTTTCCCACAGTAGAAGCCATGCGAAATGCTCTGCTCAAAAAAGAAGCTATATTACCTGCTAACACCTCAACCAAAGAATGGATTTTTGAACCTAAAACTAACACCCAACACGAAATAGTGTTAGAAACGATTTCAAAGATAGAAAAGCCCTCATCTCAAGCAGAAACCGATAAGGCAATTAGCCCAAAAGCCACTGAAACTAACGCTCAACCTATACCTCATAAAAACGCTATGAGCGAAGAGAAGATTTTACTTGAAAATAAATTCGGAAAAATTACTACGCAAAAGCTTATTTTTTACAAAGGCTTAGATCTCTTTGAGAAAGGGAAATTAGAAAGTATAGATATTGCTAAGGTAGAAAAAGCCTCTTTCAAAGTACATCGCGAATATGCTACGGGACTCTTTTTGTTGGGAATGGCAGTTTATTTATGGCTGATTGCTTTCCATTGGAGCATTTTTTTTCTTTCCTTGTTAGTAGTCCTTTTGGCTTTATTATGTTTCTTGCCGTTTCCAACGGTAATAATTCAACAGATTGATGGAAAAAGAAATGTAATGCGTTCTTGGCCTTGGCACAATAGAAAAGCCTCTGAATACGTACTTGTACTAAATGAATGGCAACAAGTAAAAGAATTTGAAAAATAAAACCGCTTAAAACTTGTATATTTCGTTTTTTTTTCCTACCTTTAGGTATACTTTTACAGTAAGAGATTTTTTGAGTTACCTAGACGCGAAGCCACCACAAATGTGAACCTTTCTTTTGCTTCTTTTCTACTTTTCTGTTCTAATTCTCATGAGGCAATCTTCTGAAATACAAAGGCTTGTAAACTATGTATTTGCCAAAGATAAACTACACCAACACCTACAAAAGTGGCTGTCAGAAAATACCTTTGCTAGCTTGCAAGTAGTAGCCTTTCCCACACTTTGTTTTTTCAAAGCTACTTGTAGGTTAGATAAGATTCGGACTTGTATGTATCAGTTACACGTGCCTGTTGTACCTCGTTTAGATAAAGATGGAGTATATTGGCGTGTTAAACTCAAAGACTTTCAACGCATAGCTATCTGTTGTAAGAAGGAACTTAAAAAGCAATATCTCAAACTTTTTAGGCATACCGCAAAACGAATAACTTTTGTCAAAATTTATTGGATAGCTCAGCCCCAAAATAGACGTAATAATACCTTTAACAAAATATAAAAAACCTCCTCAAAGAAAAATGCTTTGCCACTATTAAAATAGTACTATTGTAAACAATTGATTTTCAAAATCATTTTTGCAAATTAAAAATCTAATTTCATAAGCTGAGTGTAACCAATCATAATTTTTTACTAATTTTGAGCTACTTTTAGTTTAGAGTAAATATACACAAAGCATTTTAATTATTTTTGAACATGAGCGATTTCAAACTATGCGAAAATGGGCATTACTACCCTAAAAGTCAAGCTTTTTGCCCTTATTGCCCTAAAATAGGGGGGAGTGAGGACAATTTACGGGCTACGATGCAAGGTAAGGAAGATAACTTTGAGGGACAACCTGATATATTTGGCGGAAGCATAGGGAGTATAGGACGTGGTAACCTTTCACGTACTCAAATTTTTACTGACGAGGGCGGCGGAGTGTCTTTTGGAAGTGGGGATTTTGGTTCACAACCTAAACAGGTACGTAAAGAGCGAAAATTAGTAGGTTGGTTGGTGTCTTTTACCCTTGATGAATACGGCAAAGATTTTCGCCTCTACGAAGGTAGAAATACCATTGGTTCAAGTTATGAATGTGATATTCAAATAGATGACCCCGCTGTTTCAGCTAAACATCTTACTATTTTGTATCGCATGGGGCATTTTAAGTTCAAAGATGAACTTTCTACTAATGGCACTTTTATCAACGATATTTTTGAAGAGGAAGGCACGCTCAAAGATGGAGATATGATAAGAATCGGAGATACGGTTTTTAAGTTTAGGAGTATTGCCTAACCTAATTGATTTGAGAAAAAAATAAAAATATGTTTTTTATTTATCAAGTTTGCTAAATTTTGAACTAACAAGTAAGGCAAAAAAATAAAATTTTACACCAACCGAATATTATTTTGTATTAGAGATTAAAAGAGCAAATCCGCTGAGCTTGGTGCAACATACCGAAGTGGGAGCAAAAAAACTTATACTAAAAAACGCAAATTGTACACTAAAAAACATATTCTTCAATGAAATGAAAGTTGTTTATACCTTTTACTTTTTATGCTTGCTTGCTTGGCAAGTGATGGCTCAAAATAATATGTTCAAAGTTTTTGAGCCAATTGATACGATGGGCTTCCCTTCATTGAAGGTAACAATACAAATCCTAAACAAAAAAATACCTGCCGAAGCAGACTTTAAGATACTAGACGAGGACAAAAAAGAAGTGCCATTTGCCTTGAATAGGTACGAGTCTCCTCTCAGCAAAGGTACACCTAGAAATCGGCTTGTCTTTTTTGTGGTAGAAACATCAGCTTTTACAGCAGGACTACCGTTAGATAATATTAAGAAATCCTTGACGGCAAGTTTAGATTTTTTAGAAGAGGGAGATAAGGTAAATATCGGCTACTTTGGCAAACCCCAAGAAGAAGAGGAAAAAGTTTTGAATGTGGTAAGTGCTGAATTTACGAATAATAAAAACCGCTTGCGTGAGGCTATTCGTAGCAAACTACGTGCCGAGACAGATACGAACCTAACGAATAATGACCTCTACAAAGGTATTTACGAAGCCATAAAATACATGGATGAATACAAGGAAGATGTTGCTAAATTGCTTATCATCCTTTGCTCCACTGTAAATAAAACTAACTCGCCAATTGGAGCAGGTAATTGTATTGATAAAGCTAACCGCGCAGGATTAGCTCTTAATATTATCGGGCATAGAATTGAGGGAGGAAAGTTTGCCTCAGAACGTGAAAATTTTATGCTTATGTCAGATAAAACGAATGGCTTGTTTGCCATAGCTAAAAATAGCTCAGAGATAAAAAATGCTCTAAACGATTTTATTAAATCCACAGCTAAAAACGACAGCGAGGCAGACAAAGATAAATATGTACTCTCATTCAATACAAACCAACCTGCAGATGGCAAAAGTCATCAATTTGAGATACAATATGCAGGTGAAAAGCAGGTAATTACCTATGTTTCACCTGATAGAAAGAACAGCGGTGCAGCCAATTCTTTTTTGAGCAGTTACGGTATTTTTATTTTGCTTGGAGTAGGCATTTTGGTGGGTTTTGCTCTTTGGCGATATAACGAATACCGCATCAGAAAACGCGAAGAGGAAGAAGCAGCAGCCGAAGCTGCAGCACAAGCCGAACAAGAACGCTTACGCAAAGAAGTGGAAGAGCAAGCGCGTATCAAAGCATTAGAGGAGCAGAATATTCGCTTACAAGAGCAGTTACGTGCCAAAGAAGCAGAAATCCAGCGAGCCATAGAGGTTTCACAATATTTCCAAAAAGAGATTAAACAAAGAGAAGAAGAAGAAGAAGCAAAGAAAAAACTACGACAAACCATGATAGCAAGTGGCGCATCTACTCCTACACTTCACGTGGTAGCAGGAGCTTTGAATAAGCAATTTCCACTAAACAAACCCACTATTACCATAGGTAGAAATCCAAATAACGATATTATGATACCTGAGCAAACAGTGTCAGGCTTTCATGCTACTATTACAATTGAAAATGGGAGTTTTATACTTACAGACCGTAATAGTACAAATGGCACATTTGTCAACGGTTCGCGAATTGTACGCCACTTGCTCAAAGCAGGAGATATAATAAAATTAGGTTCAGCAAGTGCAAAATTTGAAATTTAGGGCAAATTTTTACAAGTTTTCAATATCTTTGCAGAAATGTTATTAGTTGAGCCTTTTATTTTATCCTATTTTTATGAAAAACATTCGTTTATTGATTACACTTGCAGGATTAGTAGGCTGTTCTCAAATATTGTTAGCACAATATAACAAAGCCGCTAACCACTTATCTAATGGCAAACTCAAAGACGCACGCGATGCAATTGAGATAGCTATTCAAGACGAAAAAGAGAAAGTAAAACCTCGTACTTGGATTTTGCGTGGACGCATCTACTTCAGAATTGCTACCGATCCTACCAAGTTATTTAAGAATTTGGATACTAATGCCGTGTTTACGGCTTATGAATCATACAAAAAAGCCATGGAACTTGATCCTGCCAAAGGTAGAAGTTATAAGGATGCCAAAGCTTACCTAGATACGTTGTATTACCCTATGCTTAACTATGCCGTAGATAACTACAATGCCAAAAAATATGCTAATGCCTTACGTGCAGCCGAACTTGGACGCGAGCTTAACCCCAAAGATACACTCGGTTTTCTAATTGGCTCAATATCAGCCTATTTTACCCAAGACTTTAAAAAGTATAAAGACCTCACCGAGCAACTTATCAAAAGTCCAGAAGTGAAAAACAAGTTACAAGCCTATCGCGACTTGGCGATTTTTATTCGCGATCAGGATAAGGATTATGAAAAAGCTCTCTACTGGGCTGATGAGGGGCTAAAAAAGTACCCTAATGACAAAGAATTGAATGATTTGCACGTAGAACTTTTACTCAAAGCTAATAAAGTTGATCTTGCTATTGAAAAGTTACAGAAGGTAATTGCGAGCAATCCAAATGATGCTATCAATTACTTGAAGTTAGGTATTTTATACAATAACGCTAATTTGCTTGACAAAGCCCTTGAAGCTTACAACAAGTGCCTAGAACTTGATGCTTACAACTACGAGGCACTCTTCAACGCAGGAGCTATCTTTTACAACAGAGCCAGTGAATTACTCAAAGAGGTAAACAACATGGATATGGTAACTTACAATAAAAAAGGCAAACCCTTAGAAGACAAAGCGAAAGCAGAATTAGAAAAAGCACTCCCTTACTTTGAAAAAGCAAACAATGTAAAAAAGAACGAGGTAGAAGTTCTCAGACCACTCTACAATATTTACAATTCACTTAAACGTAAAGAAGAGGCTGCACGTATTCAAAAAATTTTGGATGTAATTGACAAATAGACCCAAAAAAATAATGTGCACAATAAAGTTGAGTGTTAGGTATAAATGAATGCCCAATATCTAACACTCTTTTCTTTTGAGCTAGTAAGCACGCTCAAAACTACCTTGCATAAAATTGATAAATGCTTGATTAACCACGCGGTTGCCTCCTCGGGTAGGATAATCACCTGTAAAATACCAATCGCCAGTGTGTTGTGGGCAAGCCAAATGTAAGTTTTCTACACTTTGGTAAATGATTTGAATTTCGGCATGGATTTCTTGCCCTACCATTTGCGAAATTTTAGCCGAAATCTGTTCGTCAGAAAAAAGATCGTAGAGGCGTTTAACATAGTTTTTCGTTTCAGCTAGGTTATTTTCTTCTGCTTCCAAACATTGAGCGTATACCTCATCTAAAAGATGCTCTTGTTGGGTTTCCTCTAAAAGTTCTAGCACGGCTCTAAATGCAACAAATTCACGGATTTTAGACATATCAATTCCGTAGCAGTCAGGAAAGCGAATTTGCGGAGCTGAGGAGACAATAATGATTTTTTTCGGCTCTAACCTATCTAACATTTTCAAAATACTTTTTTCTAGCGTAGTGCCTCTTACAATAGAGTCATCAATTAGTACTAACGTGTCTTGTTGCTTACGGATAACACCGAAAGTGGTATCATACACACTAGAAACCACGTCTTCGCGTTGCTCATCTTCAGTAATAAAAGTACGAAGTTTTACTTCTTTGATAGCTAACTTTTCTATGCGTGGCTTAGTGGAGAGGAGCTTAATTAGATCAGCCTCTATGGCAGGGTCGTTGGTTTCTTTGAATATTCGTAATTTTTCAAGGGCTTGCTGGGCAATATATTCTTCAATACCTTTTATCATGCCTAAAAAGGCTGTTTCGGCAGTATTAGGAATGTAAGAGAAAACGGTATTTTCTAAATCATAGTTAATAGCTTCCAAAATTTTAGGAGCAATTAACCTGCCTAAATTTTTTCTTTCTGCATAGATAGCAGGGTCTGTACCTCGTGAAAAATAAATTCTCTCAAAACTACATGCTTTTACGGGTTGCGGTTCTGTAAAAAGTTCTTGTTTGAAATTACCTTGTCTATCAATTAAAAGAGCATGGGCAGGTTTAATTTCCTGAATTTGGTCATATTCAATACCGAAGGCTGTTCTAATAGCAGGGCGTTCAGAAGCGACAACCACTACCTCATCATTAGCGTAATAAAAAGCTGGTCTTATTCCATGAGCATCCCGAGCCACAAAGGCGTCTCCATAGCCTGTAATCCCTATCATGGCATATCCTCCGTCAAAATCGCGCGTAGCGCGGCTCAAGATTTTCTTTAAGTCAATTTGTTGCTCAATAGCTCGTGCTAATTCTTCACCTTTTAGCCCTTGCTCTCTGAACTCTCTGAATAAGCGTTGGTTTTCTTCATCAAGGAAATGTCCAATTTTTTCTAATACTAGTACGGTATCAATTTTATCTTTGGGGTGTTGCCCAAGTTTTACTAATGTATCAAACAATTCATCCACATTAGTTAGGTTGAAATTTCCTGCTAAGATCAGATTACGTCCTCGCCAGTTGCTTTGCCGTAAGAAGGGGTGGCAATTTTCCAAACTGTTAATCCCGTGTGTACCATATCGCAAATGCCCTAACAAGACTTCTCCCATAAAAGCAACATTTTCATACACCCACTTTTGGTCTTGGGCTTCTTTTTTGTGAGCTTTAAGTGCATGTTCTATTCTTTGGGTAATTTTCTTGAAAATGTCCTCAATAGGGTTCTCATCCATTGACCTGTATCGGCTGATATATCTTTGCCCAGGAGGGACGTTCAATTTGAGTGTAGCCACTCCCGCACCATCTTGCCCACGATTGTTTTGTTTTTGCATTAGGATATACAATTTTTGCAAACCATACATAGGTGTTTTGTATTTCTCTATATAGTAAGTATAAGGTTTGCGTAAGCGAATGAAGGAAATTCCACACATAGAGAATGAAAAAATGGAAAAATGTTTTTGTATCAAGAGTATTTAGACTATAGAATTAGCCTGAAAGTTGTTTAGGATTATAAAATACTTCCGCTCAAAGGTTTATTTTTAGGTATCTAGCCTAAAATAGCCCTTTTATGGAAATCTTTAGCAAAGATAATACTATAATTCATTTTCGTTTCTATATGTAGAATGGAAAAAAAATAAATCCTTAACAACTTCTATCAATTGCCAATTTGGTAATGCAACCTTAATACAAATTCTCGGCGTGGCTCAACAAAAGGATTGATACCGCTATTCACAGGGCTAATGAGCCATTGTGTTTGGTTAAGCAAATTGTATATAAGTAAAGAAATATCTAAATTTTTGGCTACATTTTTGAACAAGCAACTCACATTCCACTGCCAAGTACTTGGGTAACGTTGTAATGCAAAGTCCTGAAAGTCAAAATCTTTATAGACAAAAGTGTATTTTTCGCTCAATCCCAAAAGAGAGGTATTTAGCCAAATTGTTTTATTTACTTTGTAATTTGCCAAGAGTGTAAATTTATGAGCAGGAAGTCCCAAGAGTAAATAATTTTTACTATCAAGATTTAGTAAATAAGTGGTGGCGGTAGTTCGGTGATTTTGATAAAACGAATAATTTACTTTCAAAAAGCCTTTTTTACTTACCCATTTTAGTTCACTTTCTATACCGCGTGTACCCGCACGGTCTTGGTTGGTGTAATACTCCTCAAAAGTAGCAGGGTTGTATATATACAAAATAGGGCCGTCAATCTGAATTTGGTAAGCGTTGGCTACCCAAGATAACTTTTCTGAAAACTTGTAGCCAAGTTCTACTTCAAAGGTACTTACCCATTCAGGGCGAATAGTTACATTGGCTTTGCGGGCATATTGTATGTTCTGAATTGTAGGTGCTTTGAAGGCATAATTGGCAATCGCTTTGCCATGCCATTGCCTCCATACCTTAGTAAGGGCTAATCGTGGGGCAAACGCAGCTTGAAAAGCACTATTCTTGTCATATCTTGCTCCTGCTGTAAGCGTAGCTATCTTATTTTGCCAAGTTAGCTCCGTAAAAAGGGCTATGTTATGAAAACTAATAGTAGATTTTTGATTATAGAATTGATAGCCTTGCAAGTCATAGCGAGCATAGTCCCAAAAGTATTCGTAACCTGTGGCAAAATTTAGTTTAGGGCTGCTTTGATAAAGCAAGGTAATAGCTTGATTAAGCCGTTGATTTTCTAATTGGTACTGTTCGTACATTTTGCGATTGGGTAAGTTTTGGTAATTTTGATACCACCATGGTTGTTGCTGTTTCCATTGAAGGCGAGGTAAGATTTTTAGTTTTTCATTGATATTCCATTCATAGGAAAGTCCTATCAAATAATCCCGCATCGTGCCTTTCAAAATGCGCGGAGTAGAAGTGAAGGCATATTCAGTAAAAATAGCTCTTAATTGTAGTTGTTTATGCTTTAATCCATAGTTAAAGTATCGCATTTGAGTTTGCGAACTATCTCTCAAACTAAAACGCGAGGTATTAGGTAGATCAACAAGTGCATTGCTCAAATTTGCCTGATTAAGGGCGATACTCAGACTATGTTGGGAATACCCTGTCTTTTGCCTCAAACTTACTTGCAAATTATTGCGTGAGAGCGCATTTTCAGAAGCGCCGATATTCCATTGGACTTGCACATTATGACTTGCTACATTTTTTTGAGTAATAATATTGATAACTGACAATGCCGCCAACCCACCATACATCGCTGAACCTGCCCCACGGATAATCTCTATTCGTTCAATATCAGCCAACAGAAGTCTTTGTGTAAATATTACCGTACCGAAAGAGGCATCATTAAGCACTTGCCCATCTATCAAAAGCAGTATTTTGCCTTCCTCTGCCCAGTTTCCACGGATAGCAATGCCTCCCACGAAGTCAAAATTTTGCCCAAAATCAATACCAGGCACAAAGCGAAGAATCTCTAATAAATCACGCGCACCTGATTGTAATATTTCCTCTTTTGAAATAATAGTAACTATGCTCGGTATTTCACGTAGAGCAAGTTCCTTAAAACTTGCTACTGAACTTGCCTCCTCTTTTTGAGCTTTTTTTGCTTGCAAAACCTCTTCTACATTGGGAGCAAAGTAAAGCCGCATACTATCTTTCTCCTGACCAATTACCTGCTTACATAAAATACAGCAGAAGCAAAAAATACATACGAAGTAAAAAAACGCTTTCATACAAAAGATGATTTATTTTGCTCAAATTTAGCATTTTTTAGCTGAGTGGTTGCTAATTTTTGGATATTTCACGAAAAATTAACTTATGTTTAACAAATTATTTCAAAAAAGCGTAATTTGCAAGCCAAACCTATCATACTCAACACTTTTTATTAAAAGCCACCATGATACGCACCGATTGGACAAGAGAAGAGATAAAACAAATTTACTTCCAACCGATTTTAGAACTTGTGTACCAAGCCGCTACGGTTCACCGTCAATACCATACCCCCAGCGAGGTGCAAGTTTGTACCTTACTTTCTATCAAAACAGGCGGCTGCCCTGAGGATTGTGCTTATTGCTCACAATCAGTAAAATACAATACCAACGTACCTGTCCATAAATTGTTAGACCTCCCTACGGTATTGCAAAAAGCCCGTGAAGCTAAACAAGCGGGTAGCACGCGTTTTTGCATGGGCGCAGCTTGGCGCGAAGTACGTGATAACAAAGATTTTGACAAGGTGCTGGAAATGATACGAGGCATTAAGGAGTTAGGCTTAGAGGTTTGTTGTACTTTAGGTATGCTTACGGCAGAACAAGCCCAAAAACTAAAAGAGGCAGGTTTGTATGCCTATAACCATAATTTGGACACCAGCGAAGAGTATTATGAAAAGATTATTACCACACGCACTTTTCAAGACCGCATAAAAACCTTAGAGAATGTACGCAAAGCAGGAATTTCAGTATGTTCAGGTGGAATTATCGGTTTGGGAGAAACCGACGAGGATAGAATAAGTATGCTACACACCTTGGCAACTCTACCACAACACCCTGAATCAGTACCTATCAATGCATTGGTAGCCATTGAAGGCACCCCCCTTGCTAAGCAGAAACGTGTTTCAGTGTGGGAAATGCTACGTATGATTGCTACTGCACGAATTTTAATGCCCCAAGCCATGGTTCGCCTTTCGGCAGGTAGGTTGGAAATGCCCATAGCAGAGCAAGCCTTGTGTTTTTTAGCAGGAGCTAATTCTATTTTTGCAGGCGATAAACTACTCACCACACCAAACCCTACATTTGACCAAGACCAAGCCATGTTCCAACTGCTTAACTTGCAACCAAGACAAGCCTATAAAGCACACGCTTCACTAAGTTCCTAAACGAAAAATAAATAACCATGCTAAAACCACAAACCATCATTACACAGGCAGTTTTGCAACAAGCTATGTCCTATAAGGATTACCTAAGGCTAACTATGGAGCTATTAGCACAGAACCGCACCACAGGTGAAAACCAAAGCGAATTTATGATAAACTACACGCGCCAAAATTTGGAACGTATGCAACGTATTGATAACGAAATAGATTTGTTAGATAGCACCAAACAAATATTAGCACAAATCAATACGCAATGGATTTGGCTTGTCATTACAGAACCTTGGTGCGGTGATGCGGCGCAAATTGTACCAATTTTAGAAAAAATGGCAACTTTTTGCCCTTTCATAAGCCATAAAATTATTTTGAGAGATTTGCACCTGCCCATCATAGATGCGTATCTAACCAACGGTGGACGCAGTATCCCAAAACTTATTTGTTTAGACGCAGCTACCTTACACGAAGTAGGAAATTGGGGACCTCGCCCTGCCGAAGTGCAAAAAATAGTAGAAGAACTAAAAACCAAGCAAACACCACTCAAAGAAGCTGTAAAAATAGTACACGCTTGGTATGATAACGACCGCACCGTTTGCACGCAAACCGAACTTTGCCAACAAATAGACCTTTGGTTGAAACAATATGCTTAGCTTTTGGGAGAAAAATCACTACCTTTCTTATGATTTTGCCATCATAGGAGCAGGAATTGTAGGACTTTCAGTAGCAGCAACTTTGGCAGAGAAACTACCCCAAGCACGAATTGTCGTGTTTGAACGCGGGCTTTTGCCCACAGGGGCAAGCACCAAAAATGCAGGTTTCGCTTGCTTTGGTAGCCCTACCGAAATTTTGCACGATATTGCCCTTATGGGTGAAGATAAAGCCCTTACCTTAGTAGAAAAACGTTGGCAAGGATTACAAAAATTACGAAGACGTTTAGGTGATAATGCTCTACAATTAGAACAAAAAGGTGGCTACGAACTCATTTTTGAACATCAAACCCATGCCATAGACAAACTTGACTATCTCAACCAACTGCTCAAATCTATTTTCAAAACCGAAATTTTTAGCCTCGCACACCAAGAATTGGCAAAATTTGGCTTCGCAACTGACAAGGTAAAATTTCTACTTAAAAACAGTTTAGAAGCTCAAATAGACTCAGGGCTAACCATGAAAAATCTTTGGCAGTATGTTCAAAAATTAGGCGTAACTATTCTCACACAAGCCGAAGTATTAGCTCTTAACTATCAAGAAATTAGCATAAAAAATACGCTCAATGGGCAAGAAAATTACCAATTTAGGGCAAATACGATTATAGTTTGTAGCAATGCGTTTATTCCTAAACTACTGCCTGAAATTCAAATTTCTCCAGGGCGCGGGCAGGTATTAGTTACAAAACCTATCTATCACCTACCTTTTGAAGGTACGTTCCATTTTGAGGAAGGATTTTACTATTTTAGAGATTACCACAGCCGTATTATTTTGGGTGGTGGACGAAATGAAGACCTTGCCACTGAAACCACCACCGAAATTGCCCTTAACACATTTTTGATTGAAAAACTAAAAGAGAAACTTTATACTATCATTTGCCCACAAATAGCTTCAAACGTTGAAATTGATTGCACCTGGGCAGGCATTATGGGCTTTTCTGAAAATAAACAGCCTATTTTGGCAAAAGTAAGCCCACATACGTGGGTAGCCTTTGCATGTAATGGCATGGGCGTGGCTTTAAGTAGCCAAATTGCCTATGAATTGAGTGAGTACTTTTAGCAAAACAAACTAAAAATTCAGTATCTTACCCACAAAAAATTTATTAAAATCATATTTTCACTCCCAAAATGGTAATATCGTCGCGTTGGGGAATATCCTGCTGAAATTCTTCCAAGGCTTTTTGGAGAGCCATTTTTTGTTTAGCCAAAGGCAATTCTTTAATTTTTTGCAAAAGGTTTTTGAATTTCATTGTCCCAAATCGGCTACCGTCTTTACCCGCTTGATCAACAATTCCGTCAGTGGCAAGGTAAAGAATAGTACCTTTATCTACATATAATTGGTGCGATTTGTACTCAAAATTGCGATTATCATTAAAGCCGATAGACTTTCTTTCACCGCGTAGCTCTAAAAGTTGATTATCTTGCACGTAAAAGAGGGGTCTTTTTGCTCCTGCAAATATTATTTTGCGGCGGTTCTCGTTGTCAGGAACGTTTTCTATTGTACAAAGGCAAACCTCCATACCTACATCTATACCCAAGTACTGCTCTTCTAGGGCATTGACTACGCCTTTGTGCAGTTGTTGCAAAATATCCGAGGGAGCATAGGTTTTCTTTTGGGTTACAATTTCGTTCAAAAGAGTATGCCCAATCATAGACATAAAGCCACCTGCCACCCCGTGCCCTGTACAGTCAATCACGGCTAAAAAAATTTTGCCTTCTGCTTGATACATCCAATAGAAATCTCCCGAAACAATATCTTTGGCTTGGTAAATAATAAAATATTCTTTCAACACTTCTTTAATACGTTGTTCACTGGGTAAAATAGCTTTTTGTATTGTTTCGGCATAGCGAATACTGTCAGTAAGTTTGGTATAAATTTGCGAAAGTTGTTCTCGTTGTTTTTCTATTTCAGCATTTTTCTTTACAATCTCTTCATTTTGGGCAGTAAGTTGTTGGTTAATTTTAATTTCTTTTGCCCTTGCCCTATAAAACAGGATAGCTAAAAGCATCAAAATTAAGACTAACCCTATGAACAGCCCGATGATTAGCCTCTGTTGTTGAATGTTTGTTTCTTTGATAGAAATAATTTGTTCTTGAATGCTCTTTTGTTTATTCAAAGTTTCAATTTCGCTTTCCTTGTCTGCCAAGCCCAAACGCATCTGTAATTCTACCACTTGAGCAATCTTACTTTCATTCAAGATAGAGTCATTATATACTTTATACAACTTATGGTTGGCATAAGCTTGGGCAATTTGATTCGTTTCTTCGTAAATTTCAGAAAGCTTTTGGTAAATCGTCTTAATTACTTCTTTGTATCGCATTTCTTTGGCAAGTACAAGGCTCTGTTGTAGGTAGTCAATAGCACGTGCATAGTTTTTAGTTTCAAAATAAATAATACCAATAGTCATTTTAGAATAACAGGCTCCATTTTTATCTCTAATTGCTTCTTGAAATTTGAGGGCAGTTAGGCAATTTTTTAAGGCTTCATTATGTTTTTTTTGCAACAGGTATACATCGCTTATCCCATTATATGTGTTAGCTATATTGCGTACATCTTGCAGTTTAGTAAAAATAGATAAGGCTTTTTGGTAATATTCCAAAGCACGTGCATACTGGCGTTGCTTTTCAAAGGCGGTAGCTAAATTGTTATAATTGCGTGCAGCAAGGTTTTGATTTTTATATTTTTCAGCAATTGAAAGCGACTTTTCATATTTTTCAATCGCTAATTTATACTCTCGGAGCTCTAAATAGACGTTCCCGATGCTTATTAGGGCTTCGGCTAAGGCTAAATTGTCTTTATTTTTTTCTGCAATATTTTTACGCTCAATGTGGGTCTTGAAGCTAGTCTCATACTCCCCTAAATAGAAATTAGCGTTTCCAGAGAGAGTGAGTGCCTGCAAAATCCCTTTGTAATCATTTAATGTAGTATAGTGTTTAACGGCACGGTTTGCATATTCCACGGTCTTTGTATAGTTTCCTAAATTGTAATAAGATTGAGCGATATAATACAAGGCATCACATATTCCTTTTTGGTAGGCAATTTTCTGCGATACGAGTAAGGCTTGTTGAGCGTAAATTAGTCCCTTTTCTGCTGAAAGTTTTTGAATTTCTTTGGACATAAGCACCAAATTATCAGCACGTTTGCTTGTCATTTGCACCCCTTTTAACAATTTTTCTAAACTATCCAGCGAAACCTGAGCATAATTTAGAAATGGGACAGCCCAAAGCAAAATACCTACAAGCCAGCATAATTGCAAAGGAGAGAGTATGTAAACAATTATTTTCAACACAATAGCAAGGTTAGTTTAACGCTGATTAACAAAAGCAAAAGTAATATTTTTTGATAACTATGCAAAACTTTGATAACTATGCAAAACTAAAAAAAACTATACTAAGTTTTTGTAAGCCTCAGCCAACAGAATTTAATACAAAAATAGCTAAAAAAAATTCAAAAGTTTATACCTTTGCGTATTAAACCAAACCTTTAAGCAAAATTTTCTTGTCTTTCGAAACTTACACGATTTTTTTTATTACTGTTGACCTTATGTTAAAATTATCTGACTACCAAATAAGTGAACATACAGGCTTTTTGCCTGAAAAGGAGATAATACTTGCTGACCGAAGCAATGAAGCATGGCTAGCATTAGCTGAACGATTACCTAAAATTCTATTACAAGGAAATTTCAAACAAATTGTAGAAAATCTACCTGACTTTAAGGTAAATACCCATAGACCCGACCTTTGGGAGCGCGACATGCGAACCCTAAGCTACATAGGACACGCTTACATGTGGGGTGATAAGAATGTCCCTACAAAGCTACCTGCTAACTTAGCAACGGCATGGGTGGCTACCGCACAACTCTTGGGCAGACCCCCTATCTTATCTTACCCATCTTATTGCCTCTTTAATTGGCAACGTGTTGATACTAACAAACCCCCATATTTGGGAAACATAGAAATCATACAAAATTTTCTCGGTGGAGCAGATGAGGACTGGTTTATCCTTATTCACGTAGATATTGAAGCCCGTGCCGCACAAGCCTTGCGTGTTATCCCACAATTACTAGAAGATAGCCAAAATCAACGATTAGATGCTGTAGTAGAAGGGCTTAAAGAAGTTGCCGAAGGGTTGCAAGCAATGAATGCTACCTTGAATCGCATGCCCGAGTATTGCGATCCGTATATTTATTACACACGTGTCCGACCTTATATTTTTGGTACTAAAAATAATCCTGCCATGCCTAACGGCTTAATATACGAGGATTGTTTTGACAACCAACCGCAATTTTACAGAGGAGAAACTGGTGCTCAAAGTGGTATTGTACCTACCTTAGATGCATTGCTCGGTATTTATCATGAAGATGATCCTCTAAAAGAATATTTGTTAGAAATGCGTCAATATATGCCTGTTTTACATAGAAAATTTGTCGAAACTATAGAGCAAGCTTCTACAATTAAACAAACCGTGAGAGATAATCCTAACCATCAACCTTTACGAGAGGCTTATGTTTTGTGTGTGAACGAGTTATACAAATTTAGAGCCAAACACTTAGAATATGCCGCCTCTTATATTCATAAGCAAGCATTACAAGCTAATAACAGCAATACCATAGGAACAGGTGGTACTCCTTTCATGACTTATTTAGCTAAACACCGCGATGAAACTGTAGTATCAGTTTAATAAAAAGAACTTACTAAGTAGAGTAAGCTTATAGTCAAACTGTAAACTATCGTAAAGTAGTTGAAAAATATAAATTGTTCGCTAAGTTTCAGTGTATTTATTTATTTGTGTGTAACTGTCTATATTTTAGAAGCATCAAATTTGGGCTTATTGCCTTAGCAAGCAAACAAGGCAATTAATAGCAAAATTGTAAAAATGTTTTATACTTATTGAGTATTACTTTTTTTGAGTGGGTAATAATTGCAAGCCTTACTAAAATTATCTTTTCAAATAAATAAGTAGTATAAAATAAAAGAGGTAGTGGGCTTGCTAATTAAGAGTATTATTGTCAAAAGAAGGAAAAAAAGTATGTAAGGCTTTGCATACCTGTATTATTAAAAATCTAACAAGAATACATCACTTCGCTTGATGTAACAAGGCTGATTATCCCACAATACCTCTAACCAAGTATCTTGGGTACTTTTCCAGACCAATCTATGCCCTGCTTCTACTATTTTGTATACCTCTGAGCCTGCAGAGGGAGCTTTCATAAGGTAGCTATTAGGCTTGGCTATAATTACTTGCTTAGGTGCTTGCATAAGATACGTAATGCCTAAATAAACACCTAAAAACATAAAGAATATAACAAAGAATGTGTTTTTTAAGGTTTTAGAACGTAGAAACCGAAAGTGTAAAAATAAAAAAAAGAAAACTGAAACACTTATCCCTAATACGTAGAACCAGGTTACATATCGGTAATAGAAGGCTTGCAGTAAGGTCAAATCAGTATATTCATACCCTTTGAGTTTGTATTCTTGAGCTATACGGTCCATTTTTGGTAATATTCTATAATCACCTTCAAGGTAATAGTACAAAGATAGGTAATACAAAGTTTTGGGATAGTCATTTAGCCCTTCAGTAATGAAGGCCATTTTGAGCAAGGTTTGAGGAGAGGCACGTTGTTTTCGTTGTAATAAATATTCATATATTTCTAACGCTTCACCATACTGCTTTTGGGTAAAAAGGCTATCAGCACGTTGAATACTTTTTACTAAAATTGTACCCTGCCCACAAAGATTATGAAAAAACAAAGAAAAGATAAAAAAAACGTATTTTTTTTTCAAAAAAATTTGCATAATGTTTCAGAAGTATCTATATTTGCACCATAAAATAATAAACTAAAAAAATTACATCAGATAACAAAGTTAATAAAGTAAATTTGATTCCGTAGCTCAGCTGGTAGAGCACAACACTTTTAATGTTGGGGTCCTGGGTTCGAACCCCAGCGGGATCACCTCAAGCCGCAACCTCCATTAAAGGTTGTGGCTTTTTTGCATTTTTACCCATGCTACACATGAACGTTCACCCTAAGAAAAAATGATAAAAAAACAAAAAAAAGGAGCTAATAATACCTACTGGGGCAGTCTTTGGGAAGGTATTAAAACCTCTTGGCGAGGGCTACAACTATCCTTCAAGCACTTAAAAAATGCCCGATTTGTTAATAAGCCTTTCTATGTTACACACGAAGATTATTTTAAGCAAAACCAAGGAATTGTTACTTTGCAATACCCCCACGAGGCAATTGCTATACCTGACAATGGTAGGTACCGCCTCTATAATGAAATAGAGGATTGCATTGTGTGTGATAAATGTGCTAAAATATGCCCTGTAGATTGTATTGATATTGAGGCAATCAAAGCCACAGAACAGATTGGCACTACCTCTGACGGCTCACCCATTCGCTTGTATGCTGCTAAATTTGACATTGATATGGCAAAATGTTGTTATTGTGGTTTATGTACAACCGTTTGCCCTACTGAGTGCCTCACGATGAGTAAAGTATATGATTTCAGTGAGTACGAAATTACGAATATGATTTACCATTTTTCCAATCTCACCCCTGAGCAGGCAGCAGAAAAAAAACGACTTTTAGAGCAGTTTCAAAAAGAAAAAGAGACCCTGAAAGCCCAAAAAGCCTCTACCAAAACAGAAGAGAAACTCACTGAAGTTACCCAAGCTCAACAGCCTACTTACAAGCCCAAGTTCGTCCCTAAAATAAAACCTATTGCTCAAACTACTGAAACACCTACAACTCAAACTACTGAAAATGAAACAAAAAGTAAAGATAAACTAGAAAAGCCTAAGCCAAAGTTTATTCCTAAAATGAGACCTGCTGACAACCCTAAACAAGAAAACAGTTCAGCTACTGAATAAAATTCGCAATCTCCTACTAATGTGAAAAGCTACTCTTGAACGAGTAGCCTTTCAATTATATAGTTAAACCATTTGCAAAGTTGGCTGTGAGTGTAATTCAAAATAACTTACTTTTTGATTATCTGTAAGTACTTTGATTAGTGGCTGACTAAGATCCTCACACATGATATCCAACACGTCATCGTAACGCATATCAGGAACTGAAAGTACGGCTTTGCATACATTACCTTCTATGCTTGGGGTAATTTTATCGTCTATAACTGCTCCCATGGCATACTTGTAATCTTCCCATGCGGAAGGTACGCCCCAACCGATTTCGGTTGAACCATTTTCAGTAAATAAAATCTTTTTTGAAAAATCTTTTGTAAGAATTTCTATGTGATACTCCATGAGAAATAAGAAAAATATTGGAAGTTTTAGGTAATTCACTACAGGTCTTTTAATTAACCTGCAACAGTAAAACGTAAAAACATGGTAAAAAGTTGTATTATTCCAATAATTTTTTTTATTATTTTGTGTTTTTGCAATTTGTTTATGAGTAAATTGGATTTTTTTATATAAAACCAAATTTTATTTGGCATTTTTAGAGAAAAAGGTTAGATTTTATTTTTATTATATGGTCAATTTTTTTACAACCTCAATTACTTTTTGGCAGAGGAAATTTTTATCAAATTGAGTTTGGGCTAATCTCTGTGCATTAGCTTGGTACTGGGCTAATAAATTAGGGTTTTGTACAAAAGGTCTTATTTTTTCTAAAAAAACTTCAGGTTGGTGTGGTGGAGCATAAAAACCACATTCGTTTTTCTCTACTAGTTCTTTAAGCCAACCTTGCACATTCACGATACAAAGTTTGCCTGCGGCTAAGGAGTCAAAAAATTTATTAGGGCTTGTAGTTTGCAATACAGGTAAATCTAAAAATGAGATATAAGTAGCGTAAGTTAGGTTTAGAAAATAAATCAAATTAGTTTTGCTTTGGTGCTCAATAAAAAGCAGGTTTTGCAGTTGCCAAGTTTGGGCTTGTGCTTTGAGCTTTTTTTCTTCTGCTCCTTTGCCAATAATTAAGAAAAAGAGTTGAGTAAATTGTCTTTGTTGGGCAATACGAGCAATTTCTAAAAGATAGTTCAAGTGATTTGCCTTACCCAACGTACCAAAATAAGTTACAACAAACTTATCTTTTAAGAAATTGTGTTGTGGCAAAACATATTTTTGACTTTGATTGCAAGGGTTAAATACTTCATTATCAGCCATATTAGGAATTAGGTAAACAGGTTTATTAGTCTTTTGTCTAATATATTGCTCTATACCTTGCGAGAGAGCGATCACTGCTTCGGCTTGATGATAGATTTTTTTTTCTAACCAATATAATATTTTTTTGAGCAAATTATTTCTAATAACCCTCATTTCAATAGGAGCCTGAGGCCACAAATCCCGTACTTCAAAGATATATTTTTTTTTGTGCCAATATTTGAGCCATAAGGCGGTAATTCCTACGGTAAGTGGCGTAGAAGTAGCATAAACTAAACGGACATTAGAAATTTTTTTTGCCTCGCAATAGGCTTGAAACAAGAATTTTAGAAAAGCCGCTATGCGAGTAAATGTATTGAAGTGATTATCATAAGCAATAGGTAAATATCTGACTTCAAAATTTTGTATTTGAGCAATTCTGCATTTTTTTTCATTATGTGAGGTAATAATTACTACTTCAAAACCTGCTTGGGCGAGAGCTTGGGCAATATAAAAAGAACGTATAGCTCCACCCTCTTGTGGTGTCTTGAAATATTGATGTAAATACAAAATTTTAGGTTTCATGGCAAACTTATAAGGTATAAAATATAAAAACTTCAACCTCGTAGGGGCTGAAGTTTTTAAGGTTTACTTATTCAAGCCTCAAAGTTTATGATCAAAAAGTTTTGAGATATAACTTTTGAGGTATAACTATTGATTTTCAGGAATTATTTTTTTGTAGGAAGGTTCTGTTATTAAATTTGAACTATCTATCTTTATCCAAGAACATTTCTACTCTACGATTGATAGCACGATTTGCCTCGCTATTGTTAGGTACAACAGGTCTGTCTTGCCCATAGCCAATAGCACGTAAGCGGCTTTCTTCTATTCCTTTACTTACAAAATATGCTTTTACTGCGTCAGCTCTTTCTTGGGAAAGAACTTTGTTTCTCTCAGGGGTTCCCACGTCGTCAGTATGTCCTTCTATGATAAATTTAGCATTAGGATATTGCCTCATAATGCTTAGGGCTTTATCTAACTCAGGATAGGACTCTTGCGTGATTTTGGCGCTACCTGTTTCAAATTGAATACGGTGTGCTACTTTGGAGAGCACATCCTCCACCTCTTTCTCTTTCTCTTTGGGAATTACTGGCTCAGGACATCCGTTACGAGCGCGAGTTCCCTTTTGCATAGGGCATTGGTCTTCATGGTCTGGAATGCCGTCGCCGTCAGTATCAGGGCAACCCTTAAATTCGGCAAGTCCCTTCTGGGTAGGGCAAAGGTCGTCTTTGTCGGCAATACCATCGCTATCGGTATCAGGGCAGCCTTTAAGTTCTGGGATGCCTTTCTGAAAAGGGCACTGGTCATTTTTATCAGCTATTCCATCGTTATCTGCATCAGGGCAACCTTTGAGAGCGGGTGTGCCTCTTACTTCGGGGCACTCGTCCTCACTATCGGCAATGCCGTCGCTGTCAGTATCAGGACAGCCTTTGAATTCGGGAACACCGAATTTATCGGGGCAAGCGTCGTCTTTATCCACGATACCATCGCTATCGGTATCAGGGCAACCTTTGAGGGCTTCAGGTCCTTTTACTTCGGGGCATTCATCAAATTTATCAATAATACCATCGCCATCAGTATCAAATACATCACCGATACGAAACTTAATTCCTATAGCATGGTTCCAGTAACGATCTAAATCCTTGAAATTATTTACACCATTATAGGAGGTTTGTGCGGTAATGGCAAAAAAATCTTTTACCCAAAAATTTACACCTAAGCCTCCGTTATAGAAAAATTTGTTTTGGCTTCTTAACGTATTCACACCTGCCCCTACAAAGATAAAAGGGTCAAACCAGTGATTCTCTTTCAAGAGGTAACCGTTAGCGGCATGGTATTGAGCGCCGAGGTCAAGGTTAAAGAAGCTAATATTTTTGTCGAAACGGGTATTAGGTTTGCTAATTTCTGCTATGGCTGTGGAGGCATATACATTAAGCGAAGGATTGATAAATTTAGCTACGGATATTTGTGCGGCTTGATTCCAATTATCTTTTCGCTTAAACATAGGGGATTTGATACCTCCTTGTGCATCAATCCAAGCAAAATTGAAACCTACTGCCCATGGCATTTCGCGATTTTGGGCTTGCACTTGCATAGTTAGGTTTACAAGCCCTATCCCAAAGATAGTTAGTAGAAGTATTTTTTTCATCATTTGAGTATTAGTTTTTAATAGATTATGAAATTTATTTATCTTAATTTAAGTACAATTCAAGTCAGAGTAATCCATAAATGTAGAAATATTCTGCAAAGTAAGGAATGTTTTTGAATTATACAAAAAACAACTAAATTTTTTGTAAAAATAAAAATAGCTGTTAGGTGAAAATAAACTGAAGATTTTCATTTTTTCGTTTTTTTATTTGTAAAAATTTGATTGTCAAAATATTACTTTTTTCTAATTAAGTTGATTCTAATTCTAATTAAGTTGAAATATTGCTTATCCTCTCTCTGCTGCTATGTAAGTGTGGGCATTTGTGCAATAAAATCTGCTTTGTTCTATTATGCCTTTGACTTTAAGTTTAATAGCACTAAATTTTCAACTCCTCTGCTATCTGTGTTAAGTTTTACTTGAATTTGAATTTGCAAGCTATTTCATTTGAAGACCCTATGAGTTTTACAATAATCGTACTCGTATATTACCTCAAACTAAAGTCGCATAGTTTTGTTACAAGCTACAAATGCTATAAACAACTGCTTTGTTTTGAAAGAATTAAATAAAACCTCTTTTCTATTCAAGAAAAAATACGGGATAATTTTCGTATTTTTGCTCAAAATAAGATTACTTTAATTGTTTCTGCTTTTGTGTGAATGGAAAACTTTGTTGCTTACAACCCTACGAAAGTTATTTTTGGCAAAGGCTGTATTTCTAAATTAGCTCATGAGGTTTCACAATATGGCTCACGGGCTTTGGTATTGATAGGAAGAGGCTCTGTAAAAACGAATGGTATTTTAAGCCAAGTGTTAGCTCAATTAGAAAAAGCTAACGTAACTTATAGCCTCTTTGAGGGCATAAAATCCAATCCTATTTACCAAGATGCAGACCGAGCCGTAGCCCAAGCCCGAGCATTTAAGGCAGAGGTGATTGTTGCCGTAGGAGGTGGTTCAGTAATTGACTCTGCCAAAGCTATTGCTGTAGGTTATTACGTTGAGCATTCAGTTTGGGATTTTTACATACGCAAAGCCCCTGCACCACAACGAGCCTTGCCTATTCTCGCAGTACTTACCTTAGCTGCTACGGGTACGGAAATGAATATGTTTACCGTCTTACAAAATGATGCCACCAAGCAAAAAGTAGGTTACGGTAGCCCTTTGATGTATCCCAAAGTTTCATTTCTGGATCCTGAATTTACTTACTCCGTTTCGGCTAATTATACTGCTTATGGCATAGCAGATCTCATTTCACACTGTTTAGAACAATATTTTGATAAAAGCCATTCACCCTTGAGCGATAGCTTTACAATTGAAGCGATACGCTTGGCAATGGAATACGGCATAAAAGTAATGGAAAACCTATATGATTACGATGCTCGTGCTAACTTGATGTGGTTAGCTACCGTAGCCCTTAATGGCGCGCTTAGTGCAGGTAAAAAAGGGGGGGACTGGGGCGTCCACGCCATAGAGCATACGCTTAGTGTATTGTTTGATATTCCTCACGGAGCAGGACTTTCTATTGTGTATCCTGCATGGCTCAAATATTTCTATCCACAAATAGAGTCTAAACTCACTTTGCTGGCACAGAGAATAATCTCTCCTGCGGCAAAAGCACAAGATTTTATTCAGCATTTAGAGGAGTTTTACCAAAATATTCAAACACCTATTCGTTTGCGTGAGGTAAATATTTTGCCTGACAAGCACAATCTTATTCTAGATAACCTTGTACAAACTAACGCTAATGGTAGCTTCTTCAAAATGAAGAAAACCGATTACGAGCAAATAATTCAACTCATGTCCTAATCTCTTCTTTGCAACTTTTTTTGTTACTCTGCTTAAAATGATAGTTGATATTTTCATACCCTGCTTTATAGACCAATTTTTTCCCCAAACGGGGCTGAACATGGTCAAAATTTTACGTAGTTTAGGTTGTGAGGTGAATTACAATCCCCAGCAAACCTGTTGTGGGCAACCTACCTATAATGCAGGTTTTTTTGATTTGGCAAGGCAGCTAGCACAAAAATTTTTGATAGATTTTCCTCACGAAAACCGTTACATTGTATGCCCTTCCGCCTCGTGTGTGGGGATGATACGCAACCATTATGCCCATATTTTACACACCAAAGAAGAATTAACAAAGTACTATCCTATTCAACGCAACTTGTTTGAATTTTCTGAATTTTTAGTAGATGTACTAGGAGTAGAAAAAATAGAAAATGCACGTTTGGAAGGTATAGCTACGTACCATGACTCTTGCAGTGCTTTGCGAGAATGTGGCATAAAATATGCCCCACGCAAACTCTTGGCGAACATAGAAGGGCTAACCCTGATAGAAATGCACGAAAGCGAAGTTTGTTGCGGCTTCGGTGGGACATTTGCCGTTAAATTTCAGGCAATTTCGGTAGCAATGGCAGAGCAGAAAATAGATAATGCTTCTGTTACCCAAGCTGATTATCTAATTTCAACGGATTATTCCTGCCTCATGCATTTGGCAGGGTATATAGAAAAAAACCGTAAAAAAATACAAGTAATGCACTTAATAGATGCATTAGCACAAAGTTGGTAAAAATTTGGTATGATTTTTTGTAATATTCTTAGCAGAAGGAGAACTCAACTAATTTCTTTTTCTTGTTTTACAACTTTGTACCAAAAAATACTTACCTTTGCTAGCAAAATATGGGTTTGAAAAAAACATTCTACCAATGTACGTACTATCCAAATCAATCAAGATTAAAAGCTCTTTGAGAAACAATACTGTATTGTATTTTTATGTTAGACATTTCTAAATATTACGATATTTTACAACACGAGAGGATTTTATTGTCTCACAATGGAGCAATTGATGGAGATTTGATTGATCTTTTAGTACAACTAGCAGACAAACGACTTGCTAAAAGCAAAGTAAAAAATAAAATCCGCAAAAAAGTAGTAAATATCTTGGTAGAATGTTTACAAAACAGTTTCCACTACTCCGTAGATAATGAAGAACATACAGCAGTAGTTGAATCGCCTTTTTTAGTTATTCAGCAAAATTCGGAAAATTTTACTATCTTTACGGGTAATTATGTAACCAAAGCCCAAGCTGATTACCTAAAGAAAAAACTAGAAGATATAAGCCGAATGACTGAAGCAGAACTGAATGAAACCTATATCAAAGCCCTCAATAAAGAGGAACTCCCTACCCATGGCGGAGCAGGAGTAGGATTGATTGACATTGCTCGTAGAGCAAAGAATCAAATTCACTACAAGTTCACCGAGTCAGACAACGGCTTGTATCTATTTTCTATGCAAATAGAAGTAAAAGACCAAGAACCACAAAACAAAGAAAGTGAGACAAAGGCTAACCCAAACTTTAATCACGTAGTAACTATGCAACATCCATCGGTACAAGTGACAGAACAAGTAGATCCTGACAAGTCTAATTTGAATCTTAATAACGAAATTAGTTGATAAAAATATGGATAACATTGTCATCAGAGGTACATCAAAAACACCTGACGTAAATTTTGATGCCAGTACAGGCAATTTGGAAATTAAAGGGCGATCTATCCCCGAAAACTCTTATCAGTTTTATGAGCCTTTGCTATCTTGGTTAGATAGATACGCCGCAGAACCTAGACCGAATACACTTCTAACTTTCAAATTAGATTATTTCAATACAAGCTCTTCTATGTATATCTTGGGCATACTCAAAAAATTAGAGAAAATATACCTTGCAGGGCACAAATCACAAGTAAGATGGTTCTATGACGCCGATGACGAGGACATGCTCCAAACAGGAGAAGATTTGAAACAAATTGTAAAAATTCCAATTGAAATGGTAGAAATTGACCAAGAGGAAGCATAAAAATAAAAATAAATAGAATGGAGCCTATCTTTACTATTTGCAGTATTTTGCTATAAGCATAAGTTTTATACCATGGATGTTGTTTTTGGCACAAGTCAAAGCCTTAAAGAGCATGATTTTCCTACACAACAATTTTGTTGGTTAGGTTTTCATGGTTATATGGTTTGAAAACCTTACAGACCTTGTCTGCAAGGTTTTTTTGTTTTGTAGTAAATAACAGAATGCAAAATCAAATTCCAAAATTGCTCAAACAAAAATCTATGTAAAACGTTTTTTGAATCAGAAATTACTATTTCTTACTATTTTTGCTTACTTTTACTGTCTTTACTTGTTCCACCTAAACTTAAACAATTTTTATGGCTTTTGAATTAGCACCACTTCCGTATAGCTATGATGCCTTAGAACCGCACTTTGATGCCAAAACCATGGAAATACATCATAGCAAACATCATCAGACCTATGTAACAAACTTAAACAATGCCATTGCAGGCACTGCTTTGGAAAGTGCTCCCTTAGAGGAATTACTTGCCAACGTCAGCAAACATTCTGCAGCGGTACGTAATAATGGCGGTGGGCATTACAACCATACACTCTTCTGGCAAATTCTCGCTCCCAATCCTAACAGCGAGACTCGCACCCCCGTAGGTGAATTAGCCGAAGCTATTAACCAAAAATTCGGTTCTTTTGAGTCCTTCAAAGAAGAGTTCAGCAAAGCCGCAATAACACGCTTCGGTTCAGGATGGGCTTGGCTTTGCGTAGAAAACGGAGAACTGAAAATCTGCTCTACCCCTAACCAAGACAATCCTCTTATGGATGTAGTAACAGACTGCAACGGAACCCCTATTTTAGGACTTGACGTGTGGGAACATGCCTACTATCTCAAATTCCAAAACCGTAGAGCTGACTACGTAGCCACTTTTTGGAACGTAGTAAATTGGGAAGAAGTAAACAAACGCTATCTAGCAGTAAAATAATCTGAATTCACCAAAGAGCAAACAAGTAGTGTAGGTATAATTTGTAATTTCACCACTACTTGTTTTTCTAGGGGTATCAAATGCCTGATAAAAAATTTAGCCCAATAGACAAAAGGGGGTTACTTTTGCCTTATCGGTCAAAAAGTAACTTCTCCTTGTTTCCCTGAAGTTGAGGTAATAAGAAATGGTCGTAATAAAGATGGAACATAAAACTTTACGTAAGAATGGTGGAGAGTAATTTCAGCGATAAGATAGAATTACTGTTATCTACCTTTTAGGTTAGGGCTATTGTTTTTTATTCTCTCAAAAGTAACAAAATCTTCACGAAAAGAGCGCATTTCTTTCCTTCCTCTTGTATACTTTTATACTTGAACGGAGAGTGCCTTTGTGGTATCATTACCCAGTATATCAATTACTTTCACCAAGATGGTATAGCTCCCTTTCGACTCATACACATTACTGGCTTGGAGTTTTATCTTAGGGTTTTGCCGAGTACGATAGCTTTGCCACTCGTTGTGGAAGGTATCGTTGCGGAAGTTCCAATCTATGCTCCAATAGTCTATCCATTGGCTCCAATGCGTAATGCTTTGCTGAATATCTTGGGGAATATCGTCAGGCGGGAGAATGAAATTTTTGAGTTCCACGCTCACGGCTTCTCCTTTT
>JANWZA010000058.1 GCA_025054775.1 Microscillaceae bacterium | reverse complement strand
AAAAAAATACTCATTATTTTTTGTTTTTTCTTTGCTTTTGGCTATTTTTGTGCCGTAATCTTTTCTTATTGTTTCACCTATTTTCAAACAAAAAACTTCAACAAAGTTATGCTAACGCACAACGCACAACGCACAACGCGTTTTTTGATGGCTCTTGCCTTCATTGGCACGCTCTTCGTAGCGGTTTCTGCTTGTAAAAAAAATGCAGTAGAACTTAATCCTACTTTGCAAATGAATGCTAAACGAACCGCACCGCCCAGCCGTGCTGCCGATGCCAATCGGCTTGTGTTTGCTAATTGGAACTCCTTTGATGCTACTTTGCAAAACCTGAGCAACCTCTCTCCTGATAGCCTAAATATTTGGGAAAATCAACTTAATTTTACTTCGGTTCGTAGATACAACACCGCCATTGAAGCCGATACCACGATTGACAACCCCGAAGCCCATTTTGCTCTGCCCGAACACGAATTGCCACCTACCTATGGTAGTGTACTCAATGCTGAAGGTGAGGTACAGGTCGGAGATACTATTTTTGTCTATAAGCGAGGCTATATTTTTGGCGTACACGCCCAAAATAGCCAACTTTTGGCACAAGTTCACAACTCCCAAGACAGCACTTTTGCAGATGTTTCAAGAGGAAGGTTTGTGTCTAAGGTGTATAAAGCACCCAATAATTCTACACATTTTGGAACTCCTTACCTCTACGAATATGAACACGGCAGGCATAGGTTTAGGCATACATTTGACCTAATGGTTACGCAGACAAGAAGAGCAAGTGAACCTGATAGAGTTTACATTACCCCAAGTTTAAGACTCAAATTGGATTATCGATTTAGAAATTTTATAGGACAAACCTTCTGGAGACCAGCAGGAGAATTAAGAGAAATTGATATTAACAACTTTAACACTACCTTAAACATTGGCTCACAGTTACAAGCTAATTTCTCAATGACACTACCCTTACCTATTTCTACGCGCGTAGAGCGTACAATAAGTTTACTTCCTCTTGGTTCTGTGAATTACTTTCTTTACAGCAGCATAGGGAATACATCGCAAGTTAATATAGTAGTTCAAGGAGGGTGTTTGTATCAGGTAGTGTATTCTCATTTTAATAGAAATTTAAACTTATTTGAAGGGCTGGCTATTAGTGGAAATAGAAATGCGTGTTGGCTTAATCTTACCGAAGTGAGAACCAGAATACCCGCATGGGATATCACTATCCCTCTTATTAGATGATTGGAAAAAAAATATAGTTAATAAGGCAACTCAAATATTTTATTTTGCAACCTAAATATTTTATTATTTTTATGAAAAAGTATCTTGTAAATCTCACAACATTAGTTTTGCTTGTTGCAATTCTTGTAAATTGTCAAAAACAAGAGGAAATTCTACCTGACAAAGGCGAGGGCTATATACGTGCCAAGGTAGAAGGCGAGTTGTTTACAACTAACGATATAATAGGAATTGCCTATGGTATTTCAAGGGAGAAGCCAGATAGTATTGTTTTTCTGTATCATTTAGCTGGAGAAGATAGAAATGGAAATGTTCTTTACTTTGGTGTTGATGATTTTGTTTACAAAGGGTACAGAGGGCAGGACTCATACGCTATACATTCACATAACTTTATCGCTGATTTTGAAAATCCCAAAGCCTTCTTTTTCTATGGGAAAGAATCGGGAGCATATACATACGAGCAGCCTAACGATACCCCTTCTGGACACTATCGTGTAGAAAGACAAAATAGAGAGTATGTTTATGGTACTTTCGCTTTTAATTTGGTAGATAAAAAGCGTAATAAAACTTTATCTATCACCGAAGGTGAATTTAAGATTAAAAAAACTGCTCGTCCTGAGAGGTTGTATAAATAAACTCAACCACTACAAATAATCTCTCACTCGTGCCAGCTGTAAAACCTTTCCAAAAGTTCACTGCTTTGGGGAAGTTTTTTTTCATGCGTTAGGGATTGTAAGGGCAAGCCCGTCAGGGCTTGGTGCGAAATGTAATGTAGCACCGAAGCGTTAGCGAAGCCCTGCAAAGCCCGCCCTTTTGCCCTTTGAGCAATAGCGAAAAGGGCAAAAGGAACGCCCAAAAAAATTGTTATTCGTAATATGGTTGTAACCCCAAAAGATACCAAAAAAATTAAAAAACCTATAAAGCAACTTTTTTATGCTCTTTTGCGTTTACAAGTCAAGCTAATATACAAACACGTTGTTTTATCTTTTTCCCCAATTTTATTATGAAAAAAGCCCTTTTAGCCCTTTCTTTTGTAGCTTTTTTAGGCGTGGCTACTATTGACACTGTTTCTGCTCTTGACAAAGACAAAGGAAAAGGTAAGAAAAAAGAAGCCAAAGACAAGAAAAAAGATAAAGAAGGTTGCGGCGAAAAGAAATCTTGCTGCAAATCCAAAGCCGCTTAATCAAAATAAGTAGCTTATTGAGGCTTAAAATCGCCTTGCTGGTTCGTGAGTAATCAGTAAGGCGATTTGTATTTACTACAAAAAGATTTTTTGCCAATAAACCATTACCTTTGCACACTCAACCATTCTACTTTTTTGCAACACAACAAAAATGCGTTTACTTCCTTTTGTGGCTATTCTTTGTGTATGGCTTTTGGGGGCTTGGTCTATTGATGTGATGGATATTGACAGTTCGCAATATGCCTCTATTGCCAAAGAAATGGCAGAAACGGGGAATTATTTGCAAGTCAAAAATCGGGGAGAAGATTATCTAGACAAGCCGCCGCTGTTGTTTTGGGTAGCGGCAGTATTTTTTCAACTTTTTGGTATATCACATTTTGTTTTTCGGTTACCTGCTATTTTGTTCAGTTTGGTAGGTTTGTATGCTACGTATCGGTTGGCAAAATTGTACTATCCTGAAAAAGTAGCTTACCTTTCGGCACTGCTTACAGGCTCGTGCTATGCGTTTTTTTTAATGCACCACGATTTGCGAACTGATACCATGCTTACGGCTGCAGTCATGGTAGCTATTTGGCAAATTGCTGAATATGAGGCAAATAAGCAGTGGAAAAATTTATTTTGGGGCTTTTCGGCTATTGCCTGGGCAATGCTTGCCAAAGGTCCTATTGGGTTTATGGTGCCTGTGTTGGCTTTTAGTACCGATTTTGTGCTAAAACGTAAATTCACGGCTTTTTTTCGGTGGCAATGGTTGGTAGGACTGCTAATCGTAGCTTTGTGGCTGTTGCCTATGTGCATAGGCTTGTACCTGCAATTTGATGCCCAGCCTCACAAAGTAGTGAATGGTGTAAAAGGTGAGTCGGGTTTGTATTTCTACTTCTGGAAACAAAGCTTTGGCAGACTCACAGGTGAAAATGCTTGGAACAATTCTCCACCACTTACCTTTTTATTAGAAAATTTTTTGAGTTGGAGTTTCCTGCCTTGGGCTTTTTTGTTTATTCCTGCTTTTGTGTTCGCTCTTTGGAAAATCGTGGCACAAGGTTTTCGGCTTTCAGCACAGCAAGAGGCAATAAGCATAGGTGGATTTTTGTTGCCTTTCGTTGCATTGTCTATGTCCAAGTTCCAACTTCCGCACTATACCTTTATTTTACATCCCTTAGCAGGTATCATTACAGCAGTTTACATTTATGAAATTTGCGAAAAAAAGGCTTTTTTATGGGGCTATCGTGTAGGTGTAGGCTTGCAAATTTTTGTAATTTTGGTGCTTATAGCTTTAGCGATTTTGCTCAATGTTTGGGCTTTCCCACTTACTAATTGGGCGATTATTACAATAAGTGGAGTTTTTTTCGTGGGAGGGATAGCTCAATTGTTTTTAGGCAAACAAGATGCATACCAACCCTTGGTATGGGCTTCGTTTTGGGTAATGATAGGGGCAAATATTTTGATTAACACGCATATTTATCCTCAGATTTTTCAATATCAAGCAAGTTCGGTATTAGCAAAATATGTACGTTATGAAAGTCAAATCCCAATTGAAAATGTATTTGCTTACAGACGCTTATTTGGCAATAATCAAGATTTACAACTACACTCGTGGGATTTTTATAGCAAAAAAAATATTCTTGACTTAAAAAACTTAAAAGAGGTGGATAGCCTAATGAAAAATAAAAAAACTTTGTGGTTTTACACTGACAAGCGAGGTTTAAGTGAAATTGAAGCCCTTGCTACTCAAAATAAAATGACTACTCAAATTGTGAAAGTTTTGGATAAATTTCATGTTTCTATGCTGTCGCTTGAGTTTTTGAACCCAAGCACACGTCCTAAAACGTTACAAAAAGTATTTTTTGTGAAAATAGGTACTTAATAAATCAATTAAATTAGGTTAGTGTCTCAAAATTACGTAGGCAGTTTACTAATCAAGAACAGAGTTAGCAGTTCAATCCTTAATAAAATTTTACAACCATTTCACAATGTTATACATTTTACAGCTCCACTCAAAATTTTTATTATCAATGCAGAAATTTTAATTTCTCAAAAGTGATAAAAATAGTGGAAGGTAGTATCTGAAAAGTTATCAAAGCTTCAATATTCCTACTAACCCTTTTTTTCCACAAAAGCGATATTCCTTTGCAAACCTTTGAGTTTAGCTCGTTTCAGAGGTGAGTGCTTAAAAACCTGTTGAAAGGTCTCTTCGGTTATCTCTTGCCACTCTTTTTTTCGCATGGTTTTCAAACCTTGTAAAATTTCAAATTCTTGCACCTGATGTGGGAGAGCAAACCTATTCCAAGGGCAAATATCTTGGCAGATATCACAACCGAAGATCCAGTTCTCAAATTTGCCCTCAAATTCAGAAGGAATGGGCATATTTTCTTTTAGTTCAATGGTAAAATATGAAATACACTTGCTTGCGTCCAGTCCGTAGGGTTGGGTGATGGCTTGAGTAGGGCAGGCATCTATACAGCGAGTACATGTTCCACAATAATCTTGTATAGGGGTATCATAAATAAGTTCAATATCTACAATCAATTCAGCAATAAAAAAGAAACTTCCTATCTTTCTGTTAATCAAGTTAGTATGCTTACCTATCCATCCCAAACCACTTTTTTTTGCCCACACTTTATCCATTACGGGAGCGGAGTCTACAAAGGCTCTTCCATTTATTTGTCCAATTTGCTCTTTCATAAAGGCAAGCAACTTTTTTAACTTATCCTTGATAACAAGGTGATAGTCTTTACCATAAGCATATTTTGAAATTTTGTAATTATTTTCGCAGGAAAGTACTTGTTTTGGAAAATAATTGAGCAAAAGTGAAATGACTGACTTCGCTCCCTCTACTAATAGTTGTGGATTGAGGCGTTTGTCAAAATGATTTTCCATATATTGCATCTGCCCGTGCTTACCCTCACGTAGCCACTTTTCCAATCTTGGAGCTTCTTCTTCTAAAAATTCTGCTTTGGCAATTCCGCAAAAATTGAAACCCAATTCGTAAGCTTTTTGCTTAACAAGTTGGGTATAATGTTGTCTTTTTGCAAAATTCATAAAACACAACACTGCACAGGTAATTTTTACGGCAATACCTATCAGTACAATCAATTACAACAGTTGCAAACCTAAGTTTCTTAGTATAAGCTCTCTCAATTTATCTGTACTCCTCCAATAAGATTTTTATTTCCAAAATCAACTTATCTACACTTTTAGCATCTGTACCGTCGTAATAACCGCGCACACGTTTTTCTTTATCTATTAAAATCAATTTAGAGGCGTGAAAAAAATCAGGTGTTATAGTAGCACTCTCCTCACCTGCATTCACTTTATAGTTGTTGTATGCTAGCTTAAAGATTTGTTTTTTATCTCCTGTCAAGAAAAACCATTTGCCCTCAATAGCTTTGTACTTTTCGGCGTATTTTTTCAAAACTTCAGGTGTATCATGTTCGGTATCTACTGTATGGGAAACTAATACTACGTCAGGCGTATTTTTATACGCTTCTTGCACACGTGCTAATTCGGAGGTAAGCACAGGACAGACACTACCACATCTAGTAAAAAAGAAATCAGCTACGTAAACTTTTCCCTTCAGTTTTTCAGAAGCCTTAAAGGGTTGATTGTTTTGATCTATGAGGTTAAAATCAGGGATAGTTTGGTATTTATTTACTATCCACTTACCATCTACCTGTATTGAGTCTTCAGGATAAAAAATAGGAATTTTGTATCTATTTTTTCCGAAAGTTTGTAGAAATAAATAAACAAAAATTGGGAGTACTAATAGAATTAGCAGAGTCCCAATTTTGACAAAACCTTGCATACGTCGCTCAGAGCTCACAATGTGATTAAAATATAATCTATGTTCAATAAGGAAACTACTAATAAAGCAAATTGTTCTTATTTCATTAGATTCATCTGAAAAATTGATCCTCCTTCAACTATTAAAGCAACCAAGAGCCATACTACAAATACCATAGGTAGGATTATTGCCCAGATTAAAAATCTCACCTCATAGCGTAAGTGCATAAACTCTGCCACAATGTAAAAAGCCTTGATTATAGTCATTATCGCATACAAAACCACCTTTATTCCATGCGAGAAAGGTGTACCTAGAGCCACAATAAACTCTAAGGTAGTAACCACGAGCAGAATCCAGAAGGTTCTCCAAATAGCTTTTGTATTGGGTTTTTGATGCTCGTGTGCGTGTGTTGCATGTTGTACTTGTGCCATATCAACTTTTATCCTTTTTTCAAATTATTTAGTTATCAATTACTTCTTCTAGCCCTAATTTGTTAAATTTATATTAAATAAAATGCAGTAAAAACGAATACCCAAACCAAATCTACAAAATGCCAATACAAACCAACCTTTTCAACCATTTCGTAAGGCTCTGCTCCGGGGTCTATTTTTCTATCTGGTCTGTCATAAATTCCCATAGCTACATTATAGAAAACGATAATATTGATAAGCACGCCGCTAAATACGTGAAAACCGTGAAATCCAGTAATAAAGAAAAACAAGTCTGCAAACAAGGGGGGGCCGTACTGATTTTCTACCAAGTTCGCTCCAATAATACGCGTACCGTCTATCCGCGTGGCATTCATAGGACTATTTTCTCCTATGATAAAGTGCGTCCATTCCCAAGCTTGCGAAAACAAGAAAGTAAAACCTCCTAGGATAGTCCAAAGCATCCATTTCTCTACATCTTTTCTATCGCGTCGGTGTCCTGCTTCTACGGCGAGTACCATAGTTACGCTACTCATAATAAGAATAAAAGTCATTATACCTACAAAAACAAGAGGTGCGTTTACGCCATGGAAAAAAGGTACTCCTGCAAATACCTTTTCAGGTATAGGCCAATATTCAGTAGAAAACTTAAATTCCCCGTGTACTGCAGGATCGTAAGCCACATGGCTGTATCGGATTAGTCCGTAAGTAATTAATAAAGAGGAGAAAGTAAAAGCATCAGAGAGGAGAAAAAACCACATCATGAGTTTTCCCCAGCTTGCTTTGAAAGGTTCGTTACCTCCTTGCCAAATTTTTTGGCTTTCATATTTTGCGATACTTGTCGTAGTTGCCATTGAGAAGTACAAGTTTTAAGGTTATTATACTGAATTAAATAAAATTTTAATTTCAGGTTGCGAATTACAAAATTCTGTAAATCATTTACTTTATTGTAATTTATGAAAATTTATGAAATCGTTTTTTGAATTTCAGCAAAAACTTAGTTTTATCCTTTGGATTATTTTCCAATCAAGATTCTAGTTAGCATGGTTTATGAGCAAAAACACGAAAAGATATATCCACAAGAGACCTAAAAAATGCCAATAAACAGCACACATCTCTATCCGCAACAATCGTTTTTGATGCACTAAACCTGCAAAAGTGGCCCAAAGTACAATACCTAAATAGATTAAACCACTTATCAAATGTAATCCATGTAAACCTGTAAGTACGTATAAGAATGAACCTGATGGATTAGCATCCTTTCCTGCAAAAAACACACCATCAGCTACTAGGGCTTTCCAAGCTTCAAATTGCAAATATAAAAATAACATTCCTAGCAAAAAGGTTGTAATAATAGCTATTTTCAGATTAGTTATTTTATCCTTTTTTGCCGATAGATATGCCCAATGCATCGTTGCACTACTTATTAAAATTACCAAAGAACTCAGCCAAAGTACTTTGGGGAGCTCAAAAATTAGCCAGTTCCCTTCTGCTTGTCTTACAATATAGGCACTTGTAAAAGCTGCAAAAAACATAATGATAGCCACAATAAACAACCATAAGGCAAACTTCAATGGATGCATAGAAAGGTTATAACTCACCTCTCTAAATTGAAATTTTTTCTTGCCTTCTACTTTTTCTGCTATCTCTAATTTTATCATAGGTTTATTTCAAGTAATTTACAATCTATCCAACAAATACACGATTTGAACAAAAGGCAAATACAAAAAAGAAGCAAACATTATATAAAGAGCAAATTTTTTTTGACTATCTTGCCAAAGTTTGATAGTTGGCAATAAAAATAAGATGCCTGCAAATGTTACCGCAAATGCGGCAAAAGAGCCTATTAAGCCTCCCCAAAAGGGGATCATGCTAATAGGTATGAGCAAAAGCGTGTAAGCAACAATATAAGTTGCCGCAGGGCGTCCTATTTTTGAAGGTAACATCTTAAATCCAACTTTTGAATAATCTTCATCCAACACCCAAGCAATTGCCCAAAAATGTGGGAATTGCCATATGAACTGGACAGCAAAGATACTTATAGCTTCCCAACTAATTTGATTAGTAGCAGCTACCCACCCCAGTAAGGGAGGGAGGGCACCAGGAATTGCCCCTACAAAAACAGCAATTGAACCTACTTTTTTCAAAGGGGTATAAACAAAACTATATAACACTACAGACAATGAAGCTAAAAAAACTGTGAGCCAGTTAGTAGCTATGATAAGAAAGAAAAAGCCTGCTAATCCAACCACGAAAGCTAACGAAATAGCTTCTTGGATGGTAACTTTTTCAGTAGGCAAAGGTCTATTTTGAGTGCGTTGCATTTGCTTGTCAATATTTTTTTCTAAGATTTGGTTAATAATAATCGCACAACCTGTGATTAAAAAACCTCCTAGTGCCAAACCTATCATATCAGTCCAAACAACATTTCTTCCGCAGGCAAACACATAACCAAAACAAGCAGAAAAAGCTACTAAAAGCGATAACCTAATTTTAAGCAATTCAGCTACAATTTTTGCTTTATCTGCCCAACTTACCTCTGTCGTGTTCGCTCTCGTGGTTAGCATTTTACTTCTTATAGGTTTACTATTAAAACTTAACAAAACATGAAAAAGCACAAATCAATAAACTAAGCCTCTCTTAATTTTTTTGCGTAGGTCGCACTGCGGTAATACCACAAAACCCATACGAATTGAATACTTGAAATTAAGATTGCCAATATTAAGTGTATTGGTTGTATAAAAGTGGGTACAGAGAAATATGCTAATATAGCACCACTCACAATTTCAGCCAATACTATGATTGTTAGTAGTGAAAAAATTTTCAAAACCCACGTAGACGCTACTTGTTTAGCTACCACCTTAAAATAGTACAATAAATAAAGATGCAAGGCTAGTACAATCAAAGAGAAAGAGCGATGTACGTAGAACCTTATCCCCACCTTTTCTATCCATTGTTCTCTTTGTTGCTCTTGATACAATTTTGAAATACTATCTATCGCTTCGCGTACTTGAGTTCCTAATCCTATTTGTACTAGGGTCAATATAAAAATTAGCCAAAAGAGTTTGCCTAACTTGCAGTTGCTTATCTCTATTACTTCAAGCTTTGGTGCATGTAGCTTAAAACTAATAAAAACTAGTAAGAAAACAATTAGAATTGCTATAAGCATGTGCAACGTAACAACGCCTTCTGCTAGATTTTTAGCTACCACTACTGAACCTACCCATCCTTGAAGCCCTGTAAGCAAAAGGGTTAGTAAAGACAAACTGAAATAAGTTTTATCTATATTCCAGTAACTAGATGAACTCAGCAACATCAAAAACATTTGCACTCCCACCACTACACCTAACAGCCTGTTCACATACTCTACCCAAGTCTTAAAGGCATCAAAGTCAGCTATCTCTTTTCCTTGTACTTTGAAGATTTGCTTGTAGTTTACGGGTAGTTGTGATACGTGGGTGGGAGGTATCCACATACCAAAACACTTAGGCCAATCAGGACAACCCATGCCTGAGCCTGTACTTCTTACAATACTACCTGCTAGAATTAGCAGGTAGGTAGTAAAAAGTGTAACGATAACTATTTTTCTAAAGAAGAAATTCAATTTTAGCCAACTAGTTTTTTCATTTCTCTATCCTCTGCCTCTTGTATCTTAGCCAACTCCTGCTCGTGTGGCAAATTAGAGTGTGGTGTTTGATACAAAGGGATGTTTTGCGGTATAAAATCAGTAAATCCATCCTTATCAGCGTTAGGCTTGCTGTAATCATAAGCCCAGCGATATACTTTGGGAATATCTCCTATCCAGTTACCATGTCCAGGGTTAATAGGGGCGGTCCATTCCAAAGTATTTGATCCCCATGGATTCTGCGGGGCACGTCTTCCTCTAAACATACTATAAAAGAAATTGAAAGCAAATATCAGTTGTGCAGAGAAAGCTATAATAGCAGCTACACTCATAAAAGCATTCAAGTCCACAAAACTTTTGAAGGCATCAAATCCTGTAAAGGAGTAATAACGACGTGGGAAACCTGCTATACCCATGTAATGCATAGGGAAAAATACTAAATAAACCCCTATAAAAGTAAGCCAAAAATGTATATAGCCTAACTTTTCGTCCATCATTCTACCAAACATTTTAGGAAACCAATGGTAAATACCTGCCACCATACCAAAAAACGACGCACTTCCCATTACCAAATGAAAGTGTGCCACTACAAAATAAGTATCGTGCAATTGAATATCAAGAGCATTGTTTCCTAAAATTATGCCTGTTACACCTCCAGAGATAAACAAGGATACAAGCCCAACAGAGAATAACATAGCAGGCGTAAAGATAATGTTACCTCTCCAAAGAGTAGTAATATAATTAAACGCTTTTACAGCAGAGGGAACTGCAATAATTAAAGTTAGGAACATGAATACAGACCCCAAAAATGGATCCATCCCTGAGGTAAACATATGGTGTGCCCACACAATAAAAGATAGAAAACCTATCCCTAAAATAGAACCAACCATTGCCTTATAGCCAAAAATCGGCTTACGTGCATTAGTAGCAATAATTTCTGAAGTAATTCCTAAGGCAGGCAACAATACGATATATACTTCAGGGTGTCCTAAAAACCAAAACAAATGCTGATACAATATAGGACTTCCTCCCATGTTTGGTAAGGCTTCCCCTCCAATATAAATCTCCGACAGATAAAAGCTTGTACCTAAACTTCTATCAAATATTAATAACAAAGCGGCTGCAAACAACACAGGGAAGGATAACAAACCTAGTACCGCTGTTACAAAAAATGCCCAAATGGTAAGTGGTAGCCTAGCAAAAGACATTCCTTGCGTACGTAGGTTGATTACAGTTGTAATATAGTTAATACCTCCCAACAAGGTAGAAACAATAAACAATGACATGCTTACTAACCACAAGGTCATACCTAAACCTGAGCCAGGCATGGCTTGGGGCAGAGCACTTAGAGGTGGGTATACTACCCAACCGCCAGCGGCTGGTCCAGTTTCTACGAACAAAGAAATGAACATTACCACGCTTGAAGCAAAGAAAAACCAATATGACAGCATATTCAGAAAGCCTGATGCCATATCTCTTGCTCCAATCTGCAAGGGAATAAGGAAGTTGCTAAAAGTACCACTTAACCCTGCTGTCAGCACGAAGAACACCATAATTGTTCCGTGCATAGTTACCAAGGCAAGATAGAAGTTAGGGTCTAATTTTCCTGTTTCATTTATCCAGGTTCCTAGAAGCGGTCTTAAAAATTCAAGTTTCATTTCAGGAAAACCGAGTTGCAATCTAAATATCACAGACATCAGTCCTCCTAAAAATGCCCAAAACAAGCCAGTAATTAAAAACTGTTTAGAAATTATTTTGTGGTCTTCACTGAAAATATATTTTCTGATAAAGCTCTCCTCGTGGTGATGCTCGTGTTCGTGAGCATGCTCTTGGGTGTGTTCGTGATGTAAAGCATCAATCGAAGCACTTTCATTGTGAATGTGAGTTGCCATAGTTTTTCACTTTGAAGTTAATATTCTTTTTAAGTAAATTTCTATAATTCAGCTAATTCTTTTTGTTTTTTGTTTTTTTCAGAGTCAGCTAGGTTTTTCTTTAACAAACTTTTCATGCCCTTACCTCTATATTCAGGATTGTTCTCTAAGAAGGGCTTCTGTTCCGCATACCATTTCTTAAACTCTTTTTCCTCTTCTACCACAATAATATACTTCATTGCAAAATGCCCTTTTCCACATACTTCTGTACAAGCAATTTCATAATTAAAATCGGGCTTACCTAATTCGGCACGCATTTGAGCGGTTGTTTTTGTAGGTATGAAGAAAAATTGAGTACGCATGCCAGGCACTGCATCCATTTTTAGGCGGAAGTGCGGTGCAAATACACTGTGCAATACATCTCGCGCTCTCACATTTAGAACGACAGGTTTTCCAACAGGTATGTGCAATTCTTTCGGCATAAAGTCATCTTCTGAGGCCTTATCTTCAAAATCTAGACCAAATTCATTTACTTCATCTATCAAACGGAAGTCATATCTACCTAACTTGTTATCCTTGCCTGGATAGCGTGTATACCAGCCAAACTGCTTGCCCATGATTTCTATTTGTAGAGCTTGTTTCTTTTGATCTTCGGGTATAGACATCATGTTCCACCAAACTTTATTTCCCCAGAGTACTAAAACGGTTAGAATAATAGCTGGTACGGCTGTCCAAACCATCTCTAATTGTGCATTATCATAAAAAAATGTAACTTTTCTTCCCTCTTTATATTGATATTTATATGCAAAGTAAAACAAGGCTGCATTAGTAACCAAAAACATTGCCACAATAATGTAGATAGCTACCCAAAACAAGAAATCTGTTTGTTTACCATGAATAGAAACTGCTTCTGGTAGATAGTATTTTGCAGCTATTCCTGAATACCAACCTGCTGCAATAACACCAGCAATCGGTAGAATCAACATAAGTGCAGCATTCACCTTGTTGCTAAAACCTACCCTAGGGTGCCCCTTTACAATGCTAACTATCGTTTGAACTCTAAATAGCATAAAGGCTATTATCAGTATCAAACATACTATTAGGCCGAGAATGAAATTTACCATAGTTGAAAGAGATATAAGAAAATGAACACTTTGTGATACCAACTATATGAGTATTTGTTTTGTTTACAAAACTTTCTTTTTTAGCCAGAGTATTATAATACGACGTGATATTCGCTCTCTTTGATAAAAGGATGATTTTTAGCAATTAAAGGAGCTTTTGCTAAATTACTTGCTACAACATAAATAAATGCACTTGCAAATAATAACAGACAGCCTGCTTCTATTAATCCAAAACCTCCATTCGCACCAACCGTACCAGGCATTACCATCATAAAAAAGTCAAGATAGTGTCCTACTAAAATAAACCCAATGGCTATCTTCAATATACTTACATTTCTCTTGGACGCCCTTGTCATCAAAATCAAAAAAGGAAAAAAGAAATTGAAAAATATATTTAAGAAGAATACAGGTGCATACAATCCACCATGCCCACTTAGCCTTTCTTTGAAATAGATAGCCTCTTCAGGAATATTTGCATAATAGATTAACAAAAATTGTGAGAACCAGATATAAGTCCAGAATATACTGAAAGCAAACATAAATTTGCCTAAGTCATGTAAGTGATTTTCATTTACTACTTTCAAATACCCTTGCTCTTTCAAGAGAATTACAGCAAGCGCAATAGTAGCTAAACCTGTTACATGCCAACTTGAAAACACGTACCAACCAAACATCGTACTAAACCAGTGCGAGTCAATAGACATTATCCAATCCCATGCTGACACAGAGCTACTTATAGCAAAAAATACAACAAATACGGTAGAAATATAAACTAATTTGTTGTATATCACTGGTCTTTTCAGATAGGTATTAAAGTCGGTCTCTAAATCTTCTTTTAGGGATAATTTTCTTATTTGCATAAAAAGAAAATACCATCCTCCGAAGAAAATAATCATTCGTAGTACATAAAAAAATGGGAAAGAACCTGGTTTAAGAGGAAAGAAGAAGAACCCACTTTTGCCATAAAGGATTTTGTCAAATTCCTTTCCCCCTTTTTCATAGAGCGAGGAGTGGGTCCAGTGAAATAGGTCATGCCCTGCTATAAAAAACAATATCAGTAGGAGTCCTCCTGTAATAGGTAAAAAATAGCCAAAAGCTTCAGGGATGCGTTTAATAGCTGAGGACCAACCTGCGTGTGCCACATACTGTACAGCTACAAAGAATACACCAATTACAGCAATTCCTGTAAAAAATACACCATTAAGCCACAGATTTGCCCAGAGTCTCTTTGTCCAGTGAAACCCGTGTCCACTCCCCTCTGCTCCTCCTCCGCCATGGTGTCCAGTTCCATGCCCTGCGCCGTGGTGTGCATCGGCAACTCCTATTCCCATCATGAGTAAGATGCAACCTAACAGGATAAGGATTACACCAATAGCCATAGCCATGATAAGCCGTTTTCTTAATTCAGACTTAAAAACAAAGTTTAAGTTTTCGTGTTCTACGGAGTAATGAGTAGCACTTGCCATATAACGTATATAAATACTTTTATTTTTAGATGAAAAGATATTTCTAGTTTAGTTTTTAGTTTCTTTTTTCTCTACCTCTTTATTATCTTTGATTATCTTTGTTGTTTTTATTGTCTTTGTTATTAGTTTGCACAATAGGATATTTACCTGCTTTCAAATGCTCATCGGTAAGATTTCCTTGTAGTTTATGCACGTAATATACTATTTTCCAACGCTCTTCAGGATTTACCAAAAAGCCATGGGGCCACATTCTACCTTTGCCATGGGTAATTACGTGGTATATATGTCCGCTGTTCATGTTCTTGTAAGTACCTGCTGAGTAATTAGGTACTCCCTTATAAAGCTTAGCTACCGTACCTTGTCCGTCGCCTGCTTCTCCGTGGCAAGGTTGGCAAAAACGCGTATACAACACTTTACCTTCCTCCAACACTTCGGCTGTGAGAGGTATCGGATTAGTTAGTTTCTTCTCTGCTATTTCAATGCTATCTTTATGTATGTTGTATATCATTAAGTTGCGTTCTATTTTGCTACTATCATTTGAAGCAAACTGAGTCTTGTATCGTCTTCGGGCAATAGTATTTTTAGCAGGTTCACGCATGTTAATGCCTAAAGGATTGAAAGGATTTTTTGCTCCTTCTACCTGACTGTAAGGTTCGTAAGCTTTTGATACATACATTTGAGGAGCAAACTCGTATCCTGGGTGATTTGTTCCTCTTTGACAACTAACTAATATTGCCAAAGCGATAGTATATATAATCACAAACAAACTACGCTTCATCATTTTTTTTGGTATTTGACGTTATTTTTTCTTTATTTCTTTTGTATTTACTTCTTCTGCTCCATTAGCTTTAAGAAGTTCTACGATTTTCGCTTCTTCTATTTTTTTATTATCCGCTAAGTTAATTGCTAAAACAAATTTATCATCAGTGCTACGCGGATCGAACATTACTGCTTTTTTCCAAGGCAACAAACCATTACTCACTAAAAATGTAGCTACCATGCCTAACGAGGCACAAAGTACTGCAAATTCAAAGGTTACAGGCACAAAACTTGGTGGTGCAATAAAATCCTTGCCCCCTATAATCATAGGCCAATCAATCCCCATAACATAGGATTGAAAAGTTGCAGCCAGTATCGCTCCTGTAGCACCAAAAAGGAATGCAGCTTTGGACAAACGAGAGCGTTTGAACCCAAGATATTCATCTAAATGGTGAACAGGATAGGGGGTGTAAGCATCGTGTAGCTTCACACCTGCAGCTTGCAACTTTTTAATAGCTCCTATCAGTATGTCTTCGTCATTGAATATTCCTACTAAAAACTTATGGGTCTCTTCGTGTTTAGTCATCTTTTTAGCATTTAAGGTTTAACTTATTCGCTTTTCGGATTGTATGAAGGTGTTAGCTTCACTCCTGCTTTTACTTTTTCTTCTTTCTCTATCACTGAAGGTGCTGAGGAAGATTTAAGTATTGCTTTTACTTCTGCAATATTGATAACAGGCAAGAATTTGGCAAACAAGAAAAAGCAAGTAAAGAAGAAGCCAAAAGAGAAAATGTAATCTCCTACGTCTACATAGGTAGGCCAGAACATTGTCCAACTTGAAGGAACATAATCACGGTGCAGAGAAGTAACGATAATTACAAAACGTTCAAACCACATGCCAATATTTACTACAATAGATAAAGCGAAAGTAACATAAATATTTCTACGCATTGACCTAAACCAAAAGAATTGTGGGGAGATTACGTTACAAGTCATCATTGACCAATAAGCCCACCAGTAGGGACCGAAGGCACGATTGATAAAACAGTAAGACTCGTACTCAACACCTGAGTACCAGGCAATAAAAAACTCAGTTAAATAAGCAATACCAACAATAGAGCCTGTGAGCAAGATAATCTTATTCATTGACTCTATATGTTCTAAGGTAATGTATGCTTGTAACTTATACACATGGCGAGTAATAAGCATAAGCGTAAGTACCATAGCAAACCCTGAGAAAATAGCACCTGCTACGAAGTAAGGGGGGAATATAGTAGTGTGCCAACCAGGAATTACAGAGGTAGCGAAGTCAAAACTTACTATGGTATGCACTGAAAGTACAAGTGGCGTGGATAAACCTGCTAATACTAAAGCTACCATTTCATATCTTGCCCAAGTCTTTGCTGAGCCGTTCCAGGCAAAGCTCATAGCCCCATAGATAAATCTTGCGATTGGATTCTTGGCTCTTTCACGGATAGTTGCCAAATCAGGGATAAGCCCCATGTACCAAAATACTATGGAAACTGTGAGGTAAGTACTAATCGCAAATACATCCCAAACAAGAGGTGAGTTAAAGTTAACCCAAAGAGATCCGTAGGTGTTAGGTAGAGGTAAAGCCCAATGAGCTAGCCAAGGCCTACCCATGTGCATTAAGATAAAAGAACCTGCACATAGTACGGCGAAGATAGTCATCGCTTCGGCGGCTCGATTAATAGAGGTTCTCCATTTTTGCCTAAACAGTAACAAGATTGCCGAAATAAGCGTACCTGCATGTCCAATACCAACCCACCATACGAAGTTAGTAATATCCCAAGCCCACCCTACGGTTTTGTTTAAGCCCCATTCGCCAATTCCGTACCACCAAGTACGATAAAGCGTATAGCTACCCCATCCAAGTGCTAATAAGGAAAGAAACATTGCTCCTAACCAGCGTGGATTCGGTGCTGCTTCTACTTGTCTGCAAATATCTTCAGTAACATCTGCATAAGTTTTACCTTGAAGCACAAGGGGTTCTCTTATAGGTGAAGTATATTGCATATATTTAAGGAATTTAAGTACTATTGAAAAATTTGTTTCCAAATTTAAGCTTTTTTTTCTTTTTTATCTAATTTATCAATATTTCTAATGCGTGTTAAGTAGGAAACTTGAGGTTTTATGTTAATCTCTGCTAAAACATGGTAAGCACGAGGTTCGTTCATTGTATAGATTATTTCTTCCTTTCCATCGTCATACCTCTTAATTTCTGACTTAATATTCAATATTTTAGCAATCTTACTTTCAGTATTATTCATATCGCCAAACACAATAGCCTCAGTAGGACAAGTTTGGGCGCAAGCTGTAATGATATCCTCGTCTTTAACGGTGCGTTTCTCTTTTTTAGCAGTAAGTTTGCCTTCTTGAATACGTTGTACACACATACTACATTTCTCCATTACTCCTCTTGAACGCACTGTTACATTTGGGTTGAGTACCATCCTGCCCAAGTCTGTGGTTTGCGTATAGTTCACGGTAGCAAATCTACTATCCTCGGCATAGTGGAACCAGTTAAACCTTCGCACTTTGTAAGGGCAGTTATTAGCACAGTAGCGCGTACCAATACAACGATTGTATGCCATTTGGTTTAACCCTTCAGAGCTATGCGTAGTAGCCACTACGGGACAGACCGTTTCACAAGGAGCATTGTTGCAATGCTGGCACATCATAGGTTGAAAAGTTACTTGCGGATCTTCAGAAGCAACTTCCAAACCTTTCAAATCTTCTTTTTCGGCATCACTGCTGTAGTAACGGTCTATGCGTATCCAGTGCATTTCTCTTGCCATTAGAACTTCCTTTTTACCAACAGTAGGTATATTATTTTCTACTTGACAAGCAATTACACACGCACCACAACCGATACAGCTATTCAAGTCAATTACCATACCCCAGGAGTGGTTATGGTATTTATGCCCTCTCCAAAGTGTAATATCAGTAGCTTTTTTCAAGCCTTCCGAGGTGTGAATTTTTACCACGCTGCGCCCTGCGGCAGGGTCTTTTTGGTAATCACTCAAAGTTGCTTCTTGAATTATATCACGCCCCATGATGGTATGGTGCGTTTGAGTTTGGGCAATTCGCTCTTTTTTATCTGTTTTAGTAAATTTAGCTTGTGAGGCAAAAAGATGTAAACTATCTTCTTTCGTTGTAGCCAAATAAATTGCATTAGCTCCTACTGCTTTACCTACTTTCCCACATTCGGTTCTACCATAACCGATTGCTATGGCAAGTGTATTATTAGCTTGCCCAGGTTGAATGAGTACGGGCAACTCAACGGATTTTCCATTTGCTTCTACCTTGATAACATCTTCCTGTTTAAGGTCTTTTTCCTTTGCAAATTTTTGAGAGACGCATACATAGTTGCCCCAACAAGCCTTTGTAACAGGGTCTGGCAATTCTTGTAGCCAAGGATTATTAGCTTGTAAGCCTGTGGCAAGTGCCGTAGTTTCGTATAAAACCAGTTCTACATCATTGCTCACCTTATAGCTTTGTTCTATGTTTGCTTTTGCCTCTGAAATATTAGCAGTAGCGGTTTTAGCTTCGGGTTCATCTTTTCTATCTTTTTTATTTTCGGCTTTGGGCGTATCCTTTACTACGGCAGTAGTTTCAAAAAATCCATCGTGGAGAGAGTAATTCCAGAAGTCTTCAAAAGTTTTATACTTAGTTTGTGTACCAAACAAATTAGCTTTCCAATAACTTCTTATATAGTCATAAAAATTAGTATTATTTCCTGCCCAAATCAATAGACTTTCTTGCGCGGCACGTGTCTTAAAAATAGGTGAAATGGTAGGCTGTGCTAGGGCATAAAAGCCTTTGCGCGGCATAGCATCGTTCCAAGCCTCTAAATAGTTGTGGTCAGGGCAAACAAAATCACAAAGTACTGAGGTTTCATCAGGACGTTCTGCAAAGGATATCTTTAGGGCTACATTTTTTAGTATCGATTTCAATTCATCGCCTTTGGGGTGAGTAAACACAGGATTAACACCATAGAAAATGATTGCATCAACTGATGAAGATTTTATCTCTTCAATCAAGTTGAGCATATCCTCGTCTTTACCTTTGCGAATGTAAAGTGGAGTATCTAAATCAATAGTAGCTCCATAGTTATCTAACATTTTATTGATAGCATTTACTACTATTTGTACATTCTCATCATTAGATCCACTTACCACCAAAGATTTTCCTTTATTGTTTTGTAGCTCTGTAGCTGCTTTATCTAATAGCTGTTGTGCTTTGGGATTTTTTATTTCGGGGTTGCCGCCATTCAATTTATCATATAAAGCGGCAACTAATAAGGCTTCTTCTGAAGGTTTAACTGCTGCTCGGTAATCGGCATTAGCTCCTGTAAGGGACATGCGTGCTTCAAATTGATAATGCCGTACTAATTTTGCATTCGCATTGTCTTTACTTAACTTACGATTTTGAGCGTATTGCTTTGCATAAGTAGAAGCATTCAACCAATTATTTAAGAAATCTGCCCCAAAGCTTACAATAATTTCAGCCTTATCAAAATTGTAGGTAGGTATAACCTCTACGCCATTGGTTTTTTTATTAGCCTTCAAAATACCAGAGGCGGATGGGGTATCATAAGTAATGTGTTTTGTGTTAGGATACTTCTTTATGAATTCCTTAATTACCTCTTGAGTAGATGGGCTAATAATTGTACCTGATACAAGGCGGATGTTTGAGGCAGAGGCTAGCTTTTGGATTATTTTTTCATCAATTGCCTTCACCTTTTTTTGGTAGACTGCATTTTTCTCTTCATCAAAAGCAGGATATTCAAGGGGTTGGTTATTCTCTACAAAGGTTTTATATCGGCTATCGTCGTACAAGTTCAAGACAGAAGCTTGCACACGTGCCGAGGTGGTTGCACCAAAAGAGGCGTCGTTGTTAGGCTCTATTTTTATAGGTCTTCCTTCTCGGGTTTTTACCAACAAAGATGCATATTCTCCCTCTTGAAAATAGGAAGTGGCATAAATATTAGGAATACCTGGGTCAATATCTTCGGGTTTATTTAAGTAAGGAATTGCTTTTTTAACAGGGGCTTCGCAAGCGGCTAATGAGGCAGCGGCAATGCTAAAACCCATTAGTTTTAGGAAGTCTCTACGGCTCGGTTCTGAAAAGTCAGACTCGTCGGTGTTAGGTAGATTAACAAATTCTCTATGTGCATTTTTTACAAATTCTGTATCGTTTGTTAGTTCTTCTAAGCCTCTCCAATATTTTTTTTCTTCCATGATGATTAAATATTAGAAAAATGAAATATTATTCTTTAAGATAGTTTTTATCCGTAAAGGTGAGAAATCGTAAATATTTTCTCACTCTTTTGTTTCATATTTTTTTATCAATAATGACATTTAGAACACTCTAATCCACCAATATTTTCTACTTTCAATTGTTTTCCGCCTTGATTTCTATGAGCAAACATTAACTTATCATAATACGCATTACCTTCAGCTTTAACTACGGTTTGCCTGTGGCAATTGATACACCAGCCCATAGTAAGCGTTGCACGTTGCTGTACTACTTCCATCTCTTCTACTTTACCATGGCACTGAGAGCATTGAATTTGCCCTACCTTTACATGTTGTGCGTGATTGAAATATGCCAAATCAGGTAAGTTATGCACACGTACCCACTCAATTGGTTGGTCATTTTCAATAGCAGCATATATTTTCTTAATTTCGGGTGATTCGCGTTTAATTTCACCATGACAATTCATACAAGTATTTGCCCCAGGTATAGTAGCTTGTTTACCTTTGTCTACTCCTGTATGACAGTAGTTACATTCTATTTTGTATTCTCCTGCATGCAATTTATGAGAAAAAGCGATAGGTTGGACGGGGGCATAGCCTTGTTGGATACCTACGTCAAGGGCAAAGTCAAGCAAAGATTTGAGCATTACTAATACTAAAAATATAGCCGCTCCCGTAATGAAAGCTGAACTTCTAAAGATTGCTCCAAAGTCAAATTTAGGATTGAGTAATTCTTTATCTTCTTCAGATAGGTCAGGCTTTTCTTGGGCTACATACTTTTTAATAAAAGATAACAATACACCTAATACAGCAATAATTAAACATAAAATAACAACTAAAACTATAAGCAACGCATTAAGATAGCCTGTAGCTCCTGATTCTTGGGCGACTGCTCCCTCTGAGGCTCCTGGTGTGCTTATTGCGGCAGCAGTGGTAGGTGCTTTTTTGCTCTCCGTATCTATGTACGCAATAATAGCTTTAATATCTGCATCACTAAAATCAGGATAAGCAGGCATTACTGTGTTATTATACTTTTTGTATAGTTCAACTGCGTAGGTGTCTCCCGATTTGATAACAGCTTGTGAATTTCGTATCCAAGGAATAAGCCATGCTTCTGAACGGCGATCTAATAAGCCTTTTAAGCCAGGACCTACGATTGCTTCCTCTCCTAATCCATGACATTGCACACAATTCTGATTGAACAAGGTTTTACCTTTTTCTAATGTAGCTGCATCACTTCCTGAAGACTTTTGGGTACTATCGGCTTGTGCTATCAAAAAAGTGATAGCCGAACACACAAAATAAGCCGAAAGAATTGTTCTTTTAACCCACTTAGATTTACTTGTAGAAAACATAGAATTTAGAATTTTATGTTAAAGTTCATTGATAGTTCCTAACTTACAATCTTGTTATTTGTTGTTTCTAATATCTCACTATGATTACTTGCTCATTTGCTTATTTTGATAGTACTTTACAAAAATACAGTACAAAAGTATTTTATGCAATTTGATAAACCAAAATTTGTATTACTCTTGGGTTCAAAGTTCTTACTTTTTCATCATAAGTATGTGTAAATCAGTAGGTTAAAAAACAAATTTTCAATAATTTATACAAATTCTAAATAAGAAAAAAGCATTTTTACACCCATTCTATCCCTTTTTTAAGCAATTTCAAGGTTTTCTCTTCTGCTGAACCAGATTGAGGTACATAGTTATACTCCCAAGAAACATACGGCGGTAAACTCATCAGAATAGACTCTATTCTTCCGTTGGTTTCTAAGCCAAACTTGGTGCCTGCATCGTACACTAGGTTAAACTCTACGTATCGCCCTCTTCGCAAGAGTTGCCATCGTTTATGCTGTTCTGTAAAAGGTCTGTTCTTATTTTTTGCTATTAGATGCGTATAAATAGGCACAAAAGCTTCTGCTACCTCTTGTACGAAAAGAAATCTATCGTAAAGACTAAATTCTGAGTCTGCTTTTAACCTATCAAAAAATATGCCTCCGATGCCGCGCGTTTCTTGTCTATGCTTGATAAAAAAGTAATCATCAGCCCATTTTTTGAAAGTGGCATAATAATTAGTATGATACTTATCACAAATATTTTTGAGAGATTGGTGAAAAAATCGCGCCTCTTCCTCGTCTATGTAGTGTGGTGTAAGGTCAATACCTCCGCCGAACCATGCTGTATGTTCGTCTAATTGAAAATACCTTACGTTCATGTGAATAATAGGCACGAAAGGGTTGTGCGGGTGCATGACAATAGACACACCTGTGGCATAAAACTTTTCACCTTGAAACTGAAAGTGAGTACGTAAGGCTTCAGGAATTTCTCCAAAAACAGCAGAGAAGTTTACTCCTGCCTTTTCCAAAACTTGTCCTTGCTGAATTATACGCGATATGCCTCCGCCGCCTTCAAGTCTTTGCCAAGTGTCTGTTAAGAATTTTCCTTTTCTATCAGCTTGTTCTATGGCATGGCAGATACGGTTTTGTAAGTCTTGAAAATAGTTGGTAATTTGTTCTTTGGAAGGGGTAGCAAGTGCTTGCATGGTTTACTTTCTATTTTGGAAAACAAATTTGGCAAAGTCAAAAGCGGAGTCAAAGACGGTTTTACCTACGAAATCAAAGGCAAAATTAACGGCTTTTTCTACGAAGGCATCGGTCTGTTCAAAATTTTTACTCGTATCTTTGAGCCAAAAGCGAAGAATAAGCAAGGCTTGCATCCAAAAGATAAATGGATAACTACGGTCTATGAATTGCCTGCTGGCTACCTCACCTGTTTCTTTACCTTCGGCTAATAGATTTTCAACATAAGTGGTGAATTTTTCTCTAAATTCTTTAAGGTAGGCAGGTATTAGCTGGGTAGGTTGTAGATTTTCAGTAGCAAAAAGAATATAGCTTCGGTTTTCTTTCAGAGTTTCTAACCACATGTAGTAAAAGGCTAGTAGTTTTTCTCTCACGCTGTATTTGGCGTACACTTCGTCGGCTTCTATGGTTTTTAAGGTAATTTCAAAAAAGCTTACCCAAATAGCACTTTCTACGGCTTGAATAGAGCCAAAATATTGGTAAAAGTCTTTTTCAGTGATGCCTATAAACTTAGCTAACTGATAAGCGGATTTGGGATATTTTTCATTTTCCAAGGCATATTTGATAAAGCCTTCAATAATCTGCTCTTTACTTATCGTACTTTCGGTATTTTCCATAATTTTTGATATTGATTTGCGAACTGATTTTTTCTGTTTGTGGATAAAACTATTAGTAAAAATGTAAAGTTTGAAAAACAAAGATTTTAGATAAGTTTTCTATTCCCATTCACTTGGAAGTGGATAATATATATCATAGCTAAAAAAAACGGCAAAAATGCAATACGATAGCGAACCATTGTACCAAAATTACCACTACTAATTGCTACGGCAAAGCCAAAGAATAAACTAAAAACAAGGCAAAAAACGAGCACAGGTTTTTCAGTGAAAATAATAATTAATTTCCCAATGCGTGTGGATAAAAACACTCTTATGCTTAAATATAGTAGTAAAAAAGACTCAATAGCAGATAAAAACATAATAAAACTTTTTGCTTCCCAAGGATAAGGTCTATATAGTGAAAGCCAAATTGCCTGAGGCATTTTGGCAATTAATCCAGTAATAGTACCATCAAACTCACCTAAACTATAGGTAGAGCCTTTTTCCACGGTACTCATATAAACAAGCCAGTCGTTAGAAACTTTGGCTGTTTGAGCTACTTGATTAAGGTTATATTGGGCATCCTCTTCTGCAATTTTTTGCAGGGCTAAAAATGCAAAGGGAAGGGCTATTGCTAAAAGTACAGGAAAAGAAATTAGGCGAATAAAAGTATTACGAATATAGCTACGGTATTGCAAAAAAAGCCACAAAGCCGCTGATGGAACAAAGCCCATTAAAATATGCACTCGGAAGTATCGCATAAAAATGAACATGATTACAAGCATAATAGCAGCCGTCCATACATTTTTGAGTTTGAAGAATCCAAAATACAAATAATAGAACATCCAACCTAAAATTCCCATGCTAATAGAGTCTTTAAGTAAGCCTGAGCCCCAAAAAAATACAGAGGGAATGAAAAAACATGCCACAGCCAAAGGTCTGTATAAATCTGGAAACATGTCGCAAAATGCACGGTAGGTAGCCCAAAGCCCTGAAAAACAGAATAAAGCTATAAAAATAGCTATAACACTATAAGTATGAAAAGTAAAAAAACTTAAAAAGCCTGCTATACGAATAATATTGTAGGTTCTAGGATCGATGAAGTAGTAGATACGAACAGCATAGTCATATATGTCAGGCGTGTAATTATTAGGTGTTGCCCAAAAAATAAGTTTAAGAGCTACATCGGGGGCTTCCCAAAAGGCACGATAAATTTGTGAAGCATCAGCAAAGAATACAAATGTATCTCCACTTGGATTACCTTTTCCGTAGTAGAATTGATAAATTAGCCCTACCGAAATTGCTCCAATAACTTTTACGTGAAAGGCAGGTATAAAGTACTGCCGCATCAAAGGGTTGCTTATTGTTCTTCTTTTTTGGTACAAATAACCATAGATAAAAAGCAAGTAAAAAGGCGTGAGTAAAATATCTTTTATATCCATCTTTAAGAACTATTAGACTAATTGATGTTGGCTAATTCTACTAAAACAGGTTCTAACTTAGCTTTCATTTGAGCATAATTACACGTATATTGGTTAGCAATAAGGCTAAAAGCCATCAACTCTCCTCTGCGAGTGTGAAAATATCCTCCAAAGGAGATTACACGTGTCATACCGCCTGTCTTGGCACGGAGATTATTGTGGGCTTTTGTTCCCCAGCCTGTACCAAGCATTGTTCCCGAGACTCCTGCTATGGGCAAGGAATTATAAAAGGTTTCACTTGTTTTTAGCTTATATGCTAAGAAAAAAATCTGAGCTAACTGCAAAGCCGTAATTCCATTTGTTAGCGATAGTCCGCTTCCGTCAGTAAGATACATTCCTTCAGTGTCCAGCCCTTTGGCTTTCCAAAATTCTATTACTGCCTCTGCTCCTGCCGAGGTACTTGCTTGTTTTTTCTGCTTCTTACCGATAGCTTTCAAGATAGCTTCTGCATAAAGGTTTACGCTATATAGATTAGTAACATTTACAATTTCTTTTAATTTAGGCGATTTCTCTACGTAAACCAAAGTACGCTGTGGATTGATGTATTTTTTTGCTAATTTCAAGATTCGTGTGGTGGTAGCAGGTTGCCCTACTTTGATACCTACTCTCTTTAATTTTTCAGTAAAGAGTGTGGCTAAAAGCAAAGCGGGGTCTGGAATAGACCCTCGAATAGGGAAAAGATACCCCATGGGGATAGTTCCGCGTAGATATCGTAAGTTATCGTAAGGTACACCACAAATAAGGGCTTGGTCGCCTGTACCTGCTGAGGCGGTAGTTATTTCGTTCACGAATTGTAAATCAGGGATTTTTGGTTCTGTACGTACTATGGCAGCTTTCTCCCCGAGTTTGGTAGCAGGTTGAAGGTAGAGGGTATAGGCATTATCAAAAATATTGATGGCATGAGCAGGCGCGCCGAAAAAGTTTCCCATGTCTTCCCAAAGCCATCCATTAGGCAAGGGATTAGCCTCAAACTCTTCCTCATCGGCTATAACCGCTCCTGTAATTTGATTTACTCCCAATTTTCGTAGGTGAGCCACCCAGTCATCAAACATAGCCTCGAGGTCATTTTGCACTAAGGGAGAGCCCATTGTAGGGTCGCCACTACCTTCTATGAAAATTGAACCTTGTAAAATACCATTTGAGATAGTTCCACTGTATTTGATAGGTGTATCAAAAGTAAAGTCTTCACCTAAAATTTCTAAAGCTGTTGCTGTGGTAATAGCTTTAATATTTGAAGCCACAAGCATAGTTTTACGGGCATTGTGCTCTATGATAATTTTGCCTGTTTGCACCGATTTGACACACAAGGCCCAATGCCCACGTCGCAGAACAGAGTCATTGTCTATATTTTGAATAATTTTTTTTAGCTTTTCCAAGTTATATTCACCTGTTTTAGAACTACACGTGAGGCATAATAATAGACCATATATCCAAAGCCCGTACAGACTTTTCTTATTTATCTTTATCATGAAAGATAGTTTTGCAGTTCATGTGTAAAAACTATTACAAAATTACGAAAAAATACAGAAAAGATTTATCCTAAAGTTTCGTCTGCTTTTTGAACTATAATTGATGTGTAAAAATTAGTGGTTATGAGATTTAGAAACTAACCCAAGAAAGCCAGTAATTTCTATCAATTCGCTGATAAGACAAATGGTGAGATTGAACTTGCTTTTGTAGAAATACATTTGCCAAAAGTATTCCAGTATTTGCATTTATTTCAAAAGGAGTTATTTGTAGGTTTTGAGAAAAACTAAGTAGTTTTCTGCCATAACATTTGTAGAGGGCTTCCTTGGCGGACCAAATGAGGGTAAGTTTGGTTATATCCTTATTTACCCAAGTATGCTCTTTGGGATGTAAAAATTTATTTGCCAAGCGGATTATTTTTTCGCGTTCAAGTTCAATATCAATGCCAACAGGTTGTTGTGTATGAATCATAGCTACAGCATAACCTTGGGTATGGCTAATAGATAAGTGTACGTTAGGTAAATAAGCCAAACTCGGGTAGTTGTGAAGGTCTTTAACAATTCCTTGATAGGAAACTCCTAAAAATTGCTCTGCCAGAATTTTTGAGCAAATTCTCGCTGCAAGCGAGCCTTTTCTTCGCTCCGAATGCGAAATGGTGTGTAGAAAATGATTATCTATAATTCCAGGTTGAAGTATCTGATATAAATTGTTCTCGTTTTCAGTAATTTGCCACAAAGCCCATGCTGAATAATTAGAAAAGGATTGTAACTTGAGCAAAGGCATTATCCTTTAATATCGCGAAGGAGTTTGTTACAAAATACAAATTCATTCAGTTCTTTCACATTAGATTGCATAATGGTATCATTACTTCCTTCCCACACTTTTTTACCTTTATGAAGAAACATAATATACTCACCAATTTCCATCACTGAGTTCATGTCATGGGTAACTACAATAGTCGTGATGTTATACTCTTTGGTGATTTCTTGAATCAAGTTATCAATTGTGATAGAAGTAAGTGGGTCTAAACCTGAATTTGGCTCATCGCAAAAAAGATAAAGAGGATTCATGACGATAGCTCTTGCAATACCTACGCGTTTTTTCATACCACCGCTAATTTCAGAAGGCATGCGTTTGGCGGCATGGTCAAGTTGGACGCGTTTAAGACAGGTATATACTCGGTCAAGTTTTTCACTTTTGCTCATAGAAGTGAGCATATTGAGAGGAAACATCACATTTTCTTCTACGGTCATTGAGTCAAACAAGGCTCCTCCTTGGAAGAGCATGCCCATTTCACGGCGCACCTCTCGCTTCAGGTCTCGGCTTCCTCGCGAAAATTCACGTCCATTAAAAAATACTTCTCCGCTATCGGGTTGTATTAATCCTACGATACACTTCAACAAAACACTTTTACCTGTACCACTTGCACCGATAATAAGATTCGTTTTACCTTTTTCAAACACACCTGAAACGTTATCCAAAACTTGCCTTGAGTCAAATTTTTTGCTTATGTTACGAATTTCTATCATTTTACTAATCAAACAAGTCCTCTATTGGATTGCCTGTGCAGTTACTTGGGAATTGAATATTTAGCAGAGTAGCAATAGTTGGAGCAATATCGGTAATATATATACGTTCTATGGTGCTACCTTTTTTTATTTGCCAGCCATAGAAAAGCAGAGGAATGTGCGTGTCATAACTATATGGGGTTCCGTGGCTTGTACCTTTTTTCCAATAATCGGAGAGCCAATGGGCTTGTGGCACCATGATAACATCGCCGCTCTTCTTCGGGAAAAAGCCATTTTGCACAAATTGCCCTATACCATCCCCATAGTACTGCTCTTTAAGTTGGGTGGCTGTAAAAGTATAAGCAATGCCTTCTTGTTGCAAGGTGATTTCAGCAACCTGCTTTTGAATTTCAGATAAGACTAAATTTTTACTATTTATCAAATGCCTGTTTAGATAAATCTGCTTGTCATCCATTTCCAGAATCCATCTACCTTCTCCGTACCTTTGCGTAAGGTAATCCTCTATTTTTTGGCGAATACCCTTTGTTGAGATGTAACCTGCGGTCATACCAAGGTCTTTCAGATAATTTGGAACTTCAGTGGCGGCATGGTCTGCTGTAAGAAAAAGTAAGTAATTCCCCTCTCCCACTTCTTTGTCAAAATATTCTAGAAGTTGGGCTAAATCGCGGTCTAAACGAATATAAGTATCTTGTAATTCAATGGAGTTGGTGCCAAAGGCGTGTCCAACGATATCTGTACTTGAAAAACTGATTGCAAGAAAATCAGTTACTCCTTCTGTTTTGCCTAATTTCTCAAATTCCAAGGCACGTAAGGCCATTTCTTTCACCAAAGTATTGCCAAAGGGTGTGCAAGTAAGCATATCATAAGGGGGAACTTTCATAGGGGATTTTCGCATTTTCTCGCTCAATTCGGCTAAATTATATGGGAAAGTAGGCTTGTCTTTTCCTTGGAAAGGGGCTTCGTAGGGAGTATCATCTGCTGTACTAATAGAGTAATTTTGAATAGGTAATAAAGTATTCCACGTTTGTGAAAGAAACTTATCAGGCAGTTTCAGGTTATTGAAATCTTGGACCCATTTAGGGAGTTCTTTCATGTAAAAGCTACTGCTAACAAATCTTCCGTTCATCCTATCATACCAATAAGCTGCATCAGCAAAATGCCCTGCAGGAAGGATGGCCCCCCGGTCTTTGATGGAGATAGCTATTACCTTGGAGCGTTGGTTTGTAGCCAGTTTTAGTTGGTCAGTAATCGTAGTGGCAATCAGATTTTTTGGAGACATCATACCATTTGGGGTTTCACTACCCACGGTTTTTACAGTAGTATCTTGCACACAATACATATCTGCTCCATTTTCAAACCAGTTATTAGCTATAATGCCGTGCATACTAGGGGTGGCTCCTGTGTAGATAGAAGCATGTCCAGGGGCAGTTTCAGTAGGAACGTAATTATAGTGGGCATTTCGGCAATTAAACCCCCCATTTAGTAAACGTTTGAAGCCTCCTTCGCCGTAACGCTCTGCAAAACGATAGAGGTAATCATATCGCATTTGGTCAATCACAATACCGACTACTAATTTGGGTTTAGAGGTATAATTCTGTGCAGAAATTCTTAAAGGGAAGAGAATTAAGAAAAAACAAAAGAAAAAGTATAATTTTCTCATAAAAGATTTGCAGTCAATAGGGTAGCTTTGTAGATACACTTCGCAAAGGTAGTAAAAGTTTGGCAAAAAAGAGTTGTATAGAGTAAAAAGACTTTCGGGTAAAGTTTAATTATCCTTTTCAAGGATATAAGGCAAATTTAGTCATTATGCTAAATTGGAAATATATGATAAGCAAATACTTCCTTTATGCATCCTTGGTGTGTTAGGGCAAAAGCACCCAAGTGTCAGTAAAGTTCTGTAAAGCTTGTTTGCTACTTTTTGAGCCATAGGCAAAAAGGAAGAGAAGGTCAAAAAACTGCTATGGGTGCTTTTAGCTGTAAAAAAACAAATTGGAAAATAGGTTTTTCAAGTTGTGAAAACTTGAAAAACCTTTGACTTATAATAACTGAAATCAATAAATTACTTAATAAATTTTTGTACTATGCTCTGATCTTTATCAACAATTTGGAGAAGATAAAGCCCTCGCATTTGTTTGCTTAAATCAAATTGATATTCAAAAATACCTTGTATATTTTCCAAAGTTGAGTTTGCGATAATTTTACCTTGGCTATTATACAAAAATACTTGAATAGTAGTACTATTTTTGGGTGAACGGTAGTTAAGATTCAATACATTATTCACAGGATTAGGGAAAATGGTAATTGCATTTTCTTTTTGTCCATTTTCTATACCTGAAACTACGAAGCGAATAGTATTTGAGGTTGCTGTACAATTTCCTATAGTCATTTTCACTTTGTAATCTCCTGTGAAGGTAGGGGTGTAGCTTCCACTACGTGCATTAGGTATAGCATCTTCGGCAATGAACCATTGCAAGCCCATATTTGCATTAGCTACTAGGAAATTACCTATTTGTGAAATTCGCAATGCCTCTATTTTGCCTGTAAAAGGCACGTCTTTGGGAGTAGTTTGGGTATCATTATGCAAAATTCTCACTACGCCACTCAAAGAGTTGATAGGTGTACTGCTATTCACTTTCACCCCTAAACTCCCTTGACTCTCGGCAGGAATATTAAAAGGTAATGGTGTGGTAACGCTCAAATTAGAGGAACTGATACCAACCAAATTTTGAAAATTTACAGCTGTAATACTTAAAGTACCTTTCCCTAGATTGCTTATAGGAATATTGATATCTGCTCCCTCGCACACTACGCCATTAGCAATAGGATTAACTTCTGCTATGTGAATAATAGGCTTTCCTCCTATAACGTTCAAAGTAATAGTACGGGAGAGCGAAGGCTGGCTTGTACTGTTATTGTTCACAACTAATTGTGCAGTGTAGGTGCCGGGCAGGAGGTCGGTGGCGTCAAAGTTAAGGGTCATGGTTGCTGTCTGTGAGGAGGGAATGTTGTTAGCGGTAGTAACACCTGCGAGGGTAACCCAGCCTGTAACTCCCGAGATAGCTCTTATTTTGAATACTGCATTTGCAAAAGAGGTGCTTACGGTCTGCAAATCGGTAAATGTATTGCCGCCGTCTTGGCTAATGAAAGTGGCATTAGGAGTAGCACCTACGTTATCGAAACCTTGTGGGAAATTGCCTAAACTGCTAGGCAAGTCAAAAATTACCCAAAAAGTAGTATTAGCAGGAATGGTTTGTGGGTTGTTAAGAGGTATGGTAAACATTGCTCCACCGCTTACCGTGTTAAGTGTAGTTACCTGAGTAGTCAATAAAACGCCCCCTTCTACCAAGGAAGCACTATTCCCACGTACAATGCTTATACGTATATTGACAGCTACATTAGCATTATTCCTAATATAGTTTTGCACATGAGTAAGCAGAAACGAATTAGCCCCTGTTTGGAAGCGAGCAGCAGACAAGAACCCGCCATTTCCCCCCAAACCTAAGCCATTATCTGAAGTGTTATCTATATCTTTATCATAAAACATACGTGCTCTAATGCGTACAGGAGAAGGGAAAAGTGAGGCTTGGTAATTCAACAAGCTGCCTGAAACCCCAGTGTTAGTAACAGTAAGATTAGTGGAAGCAGTATTTCCGTTATCTAAATTCAAGGTTGTGCTGATAGTAGTAGGAGCAAGTTGAATATTAGGCGTGGGTAATGTAGTAAATTGCACTACATTTGAAATATTTGAAAAGCCTCCTGTTACATTACGTGAACGTATGGCTACGTAATAAGTAGTTTGTGGAGTAAGTCCTCTCAATTCGTAAACTTCGGTTTGTCCGTTAATACTGGGAATAGGGTTAGGGTTCACTAAGGTAGCATTCGTAAAATTAGATTGTGTAATTGGGTTGGTAGAGAAACGTAATTCATACCCTACGGCAGGGAATGTGCCATTTACTGAAGGGGCAGTCCAAGTTAAACTTACTTGGGTAGCATTCAAACTATTAGGCACGATAGCCAAATCAGAAATTACCGAAGGAACGATGTTATGCTGATTACGAGCACTAAGTATTGCTCCTAAGGCATTGATGCGTCCTGCACCTAACTTTCCTACTAACCCTGAATTCACGCTGTAAATATCATCAGCAGTGCTTTTCAAAATATCTTCTATTTCGGCAGCTGTGGCAGAAGGTTTTTGCGACCATACCAAGGCGGCTAAACCTGCTACCATTGGAGTAGACATGGAGGTTCCTGTGTATGTAGTATACACTCCCAAGGGGTTAGCGAAATTATGAGCAACAGTGCTTAAAATATTCGTTCCTGGAGCCGAGATATCTACCCAAGAGCCAAATTGAGAACTTGGATTGCGTATATCATTTTCATTCGTATTAGCTACGCAAATCACATTGCTATACCCACAAGGGTATAAAATCGTTTCATTACCTGCATTTCCTGCAGCAGCTACAAATAGAATTCCCATACTCGCCCCCGTGTTGATTAAATCTTGTACGGCTTGCGAAGGATTAGCACTCCCGAAGGACATACTTGCTACAATGTTTTGGGTGGGATACCGCTGTTTAAGAGCTACCACGTATTGTATGCCTTGCAAGCTATTAGTAATGACATTGTAAGGTGGGGAGATATTATCGCGAGTGGCTTTTACAGCAATTATTTTAAGTTGGTTATGGCTAATTGCTGAAATACCTTTATTGTTATTAGTAACTGCTCCTGCAACTCCTGCACAATGCGTTCCGTGTGAGAACTGGTTAGGTCCTGCAATAGCTAAGGGGGGATTAGGGTTATTATCACCATCAGCAGCATCCCAGCCATTTATGTCATCTATGTAGCCGTTATTATCATCATCTATGTTGTTTCCTGCAATTTCAATAGGGTTTGTCCATAGATTACCTACCAAGTCTTCGTGAGTAATAAGCACACCATCATCTATAATTGCTACCCAAGTATTGCCTGTGCCGTTGTAAGCGACGGTAGCCTGCAAAGCTCGCGTGAGGCGCATGGCATACTGTTCGTTTAAGCGTGTATCGTTGGGCATAGGCAGAGTTTCTGTATAAAAGATAGGTTGCTTTTCTGCATACTGTACGAAAGGTAATTTTTTCAGCTCCTCAATAGTTTGATCTGTGTAAGTAGGCTTACCCACACGAATTTCCAGAATGTTGTCAATTAAATCCCCTTTAATATAGGGAAAGGCTTTTTTGCAATATTGGGCATCAGCTTTAAGCAAAATACTGCTCCACAGGTCAGCTCGGAGGGCTTGTTGGCGTTGTTGCTTGGTTTCAAAAGTAGAAACTACCTGAGTATAAGGTACTTTGGTTTTTACTAAAATCATCTCTTGCGAAGCATACTCGCGCACAGGTGGTGTTTTAGGCGAGGTATTCAAATCTTGCCCTTGCTGGGCTACTACTAATCCAAAACTGCTCGAAAGAAACACAAAGAGCAATAGGTAATTTTTTAGGCTTTTCATGGACAAAAGTAAAGAAACGAGAGAATAACCAATCAGTTTATAAAATAATTGCCAAATATAGCTATTTTCTTTGAAAATAACTTATTTGGCAATAAAGAAATTTACTTTTTACTTTTTTACTGCATTACACGGTCTATGATGTGAATAATACCATTCACTGCAATTCGGTTTGGAACTATTACATTTGCTCTTGGATTAGAACTACCCACAATACCCACATTTACCCCTGCATCATTCACTACCACGTTGATGGAGGTTCCTGTACGCAGAGTCGGTTGATTGGAATTAGTAGCAGGTGCTGGAAAATAAAATGATGTAAAACATCTTTCTGCAATTACATGTCGAGCAACAATATCGAATAAAGCTGTGGGAGTATAAGCATCAATAGTGGCCTCGTTAAGGCCTGCATTTAGCATAGCTGCATTGTTAGGAGCGAATACGGTACGTGAGGCTTGCCTTGCAGCTGTTGTGCCTGAACCTGCTTGGGCTGGCGTGGGCAAAGCCCCTAAATGAAGTGGGTTGATTGCAAAATTGAGCGTTTGCCCTGTGGCCGTGGCTCGGCGAATAGCTCTGTTGAAAAGAGAAAGATCTGGATTAGCCGCTATCATCTCACTGAGTAACCCTGCGGGAGGGAAAAGTACCCTCTCTATCTTGAACATAGTACCCTCTGCCCCACGCAAAATTCCGTTAGGTCTTACCACATTTGCCCCGTTGAAAGCCATCAAACCGTTAGGTACAGGAGAGGTGGTGTAACCAAATTGTGGAACATTAGGAGTTCGGTGATTAAAATAAACAAAAGCATTTACAATAGCGAAATTAAGCGTTTGATACGCATTATTATTAAAGTTATCAAGTATTCCCCAATAATCAATATCAAATCTCGCCGAGTCAATGTTTGTATTGATTATGTGGTAGTTCACAATATTAGTTAAAGTAGTCAAATCAACAGTATTCACGTCTGTAATACCTGCTGCTTGAAAAGCTTGGTTGGTAGGTGCTAATAAAGAAATAAGTGGAAAACCTATGGTCTTTTTTACACCTGTTCTCTGAATAGCTTGGGCGAACATACTCAACTCTGGGTCCATAGAAGGCAAATCCAGTACTGAAGGGCTGAGTTTGGTTTCATCTACTCGCCTGCAAGCAAAAAACGAGATAACTACTAATAATAAAACAGCTAATATTTTATGAATATCTCTTATCATCATTCTTCTCATATCGTAATGATTAAAAAATTCGTAATATGTTGGTTTAATTCTTTAAGTTAAGTAGTGAAACAAAGTGTTAGCTTTGTTTCACAAGAGTAAAATTTAAGGTCTGATATTGTAGGTAAATACTGAGTAGTTGGCAGCTGCTTTGATGTTTCTACCATCTCCCAAAGTACCACCTGTAATTCTAAGAATCAGGTTTACGCCATTAGCAGGAAGAGCGGGTCCTGTATTAGGGATTTGCAAATAAATGTATCCGTGGCTTGAATTGGCAGGTATTACGGTAGACCCACCTGCAATTACACTTCCCACCAAAACTGCTCCTAGTGTAGTTTTAGCTCTCCTGTTAATATGCCGAATGCTCTCAACAAAATTATAATGTATGCCAGCTTGTGCCGTGCTTTCAGTTTCTACGGTATAATTGACCGTAATAGGTTGCTCTTGGTGTGGTCCGATGAGTTGTACTCTAATGCTATCAAACAATACGGGTTGACTTGTTCCTGTAAAAGGAGAAATATTAGCTACTCCTCCTCTTGAGACGGTCAAGCTTGTGAGCGTAGTATTGAATTCGGTAATAATACCAAAACTCCTAACAGTAGGCGCTCCTAACGATGCTTGCATTTCTAGGTAAATGTTCTTAAACTCTAATTGAAGCGGACCGTTGTACACCAAACGTTCTTTTTTGCAAGCCCATATGACAAATAAGGCTATCACAATTATTGAAGTGTTTATTATTTTTTTCATTTTTATTATCTTTAATATCCAGGGTTTTGCACTAAATTTTTATTAGACTGTATATCTACCAAAGGAATAGGTGGTAAAATTCTAAAATCAGAGAAAGGAATTATTGAGCCGTCTGGTTTTCTTACCCCCAGTCCTCGGCGAGTAAAGTCAAACCAGCGGTGTCCTTCAAAAGCAAACTCGCGTCTTCTTTCGTCATAAATCTCTTGTAAAAGAGCTGGTCCTGACGAGGTAGATGCTGCAAGTCCTCTGTTGGTACGCACTGTATTAAGTGAAGTACTTGCATTAACACCATCACCTAATAAAGCCCTTGCTTCTGCTAAAATTAAGTGCATCTCTGCAAGTCTTATGATTGGAATATTGATAAGTCCAAAAGGACGTGCCGCAGTAGGAGGCACAGGAACTGAATACTTACGTGTTTCACGCGTGGTGGCTGGTTCGCCTACCCTTGCACCAGCCTGTGTGGGTGCTAAGAGGGCATCATTGTGCCTCACATCTGTTAAATTAGCAGTTAAGAAGTTCACTAAATCAGGGGAAGCAATAACATCTCCCCAGCCAACAGTAGCACCACTAGGGAGCAGGTGGCGATTATACCATCCTTGTAAAGAGCCATCTGAATTGATACCAGCTGCATTAGCTTCGGCGAGCGAATTGATATTTACCTCAAAAAGAGACTCTTGGTGCGGTCCAGCGATTGGTCTGACTGTCCAAGCACTTACGTGTCCTGCTGCATTGGTCATGTTTGCTCCAAGAAGTCCTGCATTGTTTATTGCGATAATTGCATTATCTCGGGCGGCCTCCAACAAAGCGGTATTAGAGGGCAAGGCACCTGACCAGTACAAATAAACACGTGCCAGTAGTGCGTGCGCCGCTGTTCGGGTACCCACAAATCTTGCGTTTGCTGCACCACCAAAAGCTGCATCGGGAGTACCAGTGAGGATAGCGAAGTTAATAGCATCTTGTAAATCCTTTTCAATCTGCTTATAGACATCTACAATTTTAGCACGTGCAGGTTTGGGAATGGCTGTATAATCATCTACTCCTTTAAGAACAATAGGCACTCCTAAATCAAAACCGTTTTGCACGTAGTTAGGGTTGTAAGCATAGGTACGAATCAAGTCAAAATATGCTAATGCTCTTAAAAAATGGGCTTGTGCCTTGATAGCATTTTTTTGCAAGGGTATTGCCGCTGTAGTATTAGGGATATTATCTACGTTATCTAATATTAAATTACAAGAATTGATATTAAAATAACACACCTGCCAATGCACCATATGTGCCCCAGGAAGGTTTTGAGCTTCGTTCAATCCACGCCCACTCCGTGCAGCAGGATTAGCCAGCGTACAATTATCGGCTAGAAGCTCGGGGAGCAGTATCAGCGAGCGCCCATAGTAGTTCAAATCTCTTAAACGGGCATAACAAGAGTTGAGAATACCTTGCGTAGTAGTAATATCATTCAAGATAAATTTCCTTGCAAGTTGGTTACGTGGTGTTACCTCAAACATTTGTTGGCAGGAAGATACCCATAGTATTCCTGACAATAGTAAAAAAGCTAAGAAATTTCTTTTCATTTTCATTTTATATAAAATTTAGTTAAAATCCGATTTGAATACCTATGATATAATTCTTACCTTGTGGAACTACTCCGATATCAGAAGTACCTATAGCAAATTCAGGATCTAGACCTGTAAAATTAGTCCTAGTCCATAGATTTACCCCTTGAAGATAGATTTTTGCATTTGCAATTTTAAGTCTTGATGCCCAGCTTTGCGGTACATTATATGAGAATGTGAGTTGCTTCAAACGAATGTAGGAAGCATCTTCTAGGAAGCGGTCATGCCCTACTCCTGAGGCGCCAAAAAGTGAGGGAGCTGAACCAGGTTCAACTGCTTCAAGATATAGGCGTGGATAGTCGGTAATCTGTCCGGGGCGGGTCCAGCGATCAAAAATTCTACGCTCTTGGTTTGCTACAAATCGGAAGTCATTCAAAAGATTAGCATTTTGAGTAGCGTAGGCTAGCTGTCCATAGTTCCACTGGAAGAAGGCAATAAGTTCAAAACCTTTGTAAGAAAAGGTGTTAGTAATACCTCCGTAGTGAATAGGGACGAGGGTAGAGCCAGAAGCACGATTGATAAATACGCGATCATTGGCTACGGGTTGGTAGGTAATTTCTCCATTTTTATCATACCAGAAGGCACGTCCGTCGGCGGGATTTACCCCTGCATAGCGAGCCACCCATTGTTGCCCGAGAGGTCTTCCGAGCCAAAGCCCGTTGTTAGGTAAATCTTCACCAGGGTTGAGCAATCGCTTCACTTCATTTTTTACAAAAGTAATATTGAAATCCGTAGTCCACTTAAATTCGCTGTCAATATTACGAGTAATCACCAAAAGTTCTACTCCTCGGTTTTGTAACTTTCCTACGTTACGCAGAGTAGAGCTAAACCCACTTATAGAAGATTGGGGTTCAAAAAGTAATAAGTTTTTTGTATTTCTCCAAAAGTACTCTACTGTACCTGAGATACGTCCTTTAAGGAAAGCGTAATCTAATCCTAAGTTAATAGTTTCGTTAGTTTCCCAACCGAGAGTGCGTACTCCTAACTGCGTTAAACCGATACCAGACAAGCCGTTAGCACCAAAAGCTACCCCTGTAGAGGCTAACACCAGCGAGGGGAAGCTACCTCCTATATCTTGGTTTCCAGTTTGTCCGTAACTTACCCGAAGTTTCAAATCAGTAAAAATATTTTTTACGTTGGTCATAAATTGTTCTTCTGACAAACGCCAAGCGGCTGAAACGGCAGGGAAGGTACCAAAGCGTCTGTCTGCTCCAAAACGTGAAGAACCATCGCGTCTGATGGTAGCAGCTAAAATGTACTTATCATCAAAAGTGAGATTTACTCTACCAAAATAACCTGCTAACTTAAAGATGGAATACACTGTGTTTACAGTAGAAGGTGTGGTTCCTGCCATAGTTTGCCCAAAAGCAGGTAAAAGTACTCCGGTACCGGCTGCGTTAAAGCCTGTAACCTCCTCTCTACGATAATTAAACCCTAGGATTGAGTTTAGTTTCAGCCTTCTATCTAAAAAAGCCCTATCATAGGTGAGCAGTTGGTCGGTGTTTATATTGATAACACGTGTTTGGAAAGCACTTACACTACCTCCTCCTGCTGCTGCTCCTCCGGGGGTACGAGCGTCAAAGTAGGCATCTTCTACTACATCGTTGAAGTCTACACCATAATTAGACCTGAAACTAAGTCCAGGGGCAAGTTCATAAACAAATGAAGTATTTGCGATAAGTTGGTTAGTACGTCCTACAAGAATATTTACATCAGACTGCAAGAGCGGATTAGAAGATGCCCCTAGTACACCTGGGTAAGCGAAGGAAGCATTAATAGCACCATTAGGTAAGAATGGACTATTCAAAGGGATTATTCCCAAAGCAGTTACAATTTGGTTGTTTGTGTTAAAGGCATTATTAAAAGGTGAGTCTTGTTTGTTGTTAGTAAAGTTAAACCTTCCTTCAAAACTCAACTTCTTAGTAAGTTTAGCATCAAGGTTAGCCCTTAGGGTAACTCTACGAATATCGGTTGCAATTAGTTGGGCTCTCTGTTCATTGTAAGAGGCACCTAAAAAATACCTTACGTTATCGGTTCCACCGTTTGCAGAAAACTCCAAGTTTTGGATAGCGCCTCTACGGGTAACGGCTTGTTGCCAATCATAGTTAGGAGCTACTTCAGGTGAACCGTATGTGCTTTGTACCTCTGTAATAGCCCAACGTGAAGGTCGCTGTAAATCTTGCCCTGAGCCTGGTACAAAGGGGTCTGCAATAAAGTGATAGGTATATCTATTTCTTGTAGCTTCAATTCGCATTCTTATCCATTCAGGTCCAGTTAGTAAAGGGATCTTCCGAATAACATCAGAGTAACCTGTATAATAATTTACATCAAATTTAGTTTTACCCGCTTTTCCTTTTTTAGTAGTAATCAAAATTACACCATTAGCGGCTTGCGCTCCGTAGATAGAGGCGGCAGAGGCATCTTTTAATACTTCAATAGATTCAATGTCATTATTATTCAAAACGTTCAATACGTTTGAAGAGGCAATACGTCGGCTTCTATCCCCTGCGGTCATAGGTACGCCATCAATCACGTAAAGTGGTTCGTTGCCACCATTAACAGAACCTATACCACGGATACGCACTTGGGTAGCGCCGCCAGGAATGCCATTCACCCCTGTAATTTGCACCCCTGCTACGCGTCCTTGGATAGCTCTATCCACACTAGGAATAGGCAGGTTGCGAATATCCTCTCCTTTTACTGAACCTACCGAACCAGAGACTTCTCTACGTTCTTGCACTCCATACCCTATTACCACCACATCTTCAAGCTGTTTGGTATCAGGTTGTAACTTTACGTCAATTACCGAGGCAACTCCCACGGCAATCTCTTGAGCAACATAGCTAATACTTGAAAAAGCTAGAACAGCTCCTGGCTTTACATTGATTTTGTAGTTTCCGTCAAAGTCGGTAGCTGTTGCATTAGAAGTACCTTTTACTATGACGGTTACTCCTGGCAGCGGTTCACCTGTTTTAGCATCAGTAACGCGCCCTGTTACCGTCCTATCCTGTGCCCAGGCTTGCCACAGCAACCCAAGCAAGCAGTAAAAGGTAAATAGTAACTGTTTTTTCATCATAATTTTACAATGGGTTAAACTTGAAATGCTGTATATTAAGAAAGTATTAAATTTTGCTTGCTAATTTAAGCATATTTTGTTGCTCTTTGTTAGAAAATAACTTTTATATTTTTAGTTTTTTTTTCTGATATATAACTTTTCAAAGTTTAATTTTCATTTTTTTTATTTTTATGTATTTATTTTGTTTTTTTTGATAGTAAAACTATCATATTGAGTAGTAAAACTATTAAAAATTTTCGTAGCCCTCAACCACAAGAAATTTCTTTTCATTATGATACATGAGCTAAAAACCTTTACCCTAAAACCTAAAATTATACGAAACCGAAGGAATAAGTGTAGAAACTACCGAAAACTTAATAGCCTCGGTAACAGCATTAAGAGCGGCTAATTCTCCTCGCGGAATGCTCTGCCTAAAAAAGATAGAAAAGGGATTTCGGCTGGCATATACGTTGTAGATGGAAAATACCCACTCACCTTTGAGCCTACGGTTATTATTTTTGCTTGGTGTATAGGTTACGGCAATATCTAAACGGTGGTAAGGCGGTATGCGGTAGTTGTTTCGCTCATCGTTGGTATTGTGTGGCACAATAAGCCCTTGAAACTCATACCTTGCCGTTGGAAAGGTAGTGGGTGTGCCCGTACCAAATACTGCCGTAGCTGATACGCTCCATCGCGGGTTGATTTGATAAAGAGCAACGGCATAAAAATTATGTGCTTTGTCAAATCTATTCGGATACCAGCGTCCTTGGTTAATGCCTTGCACTTGGCGTTCACTGCGGGCAAGGGTGTAGCTGAGCCAACCTGTGAGTTTGCCCGTATTTTTACGAAAATACAATTCTAAACCATAAGCACGCCCTTTGCCGTTCAATAAATCGCCTTCCAAAGCACGATTGAGCAATAAATCTGCCCCGTCTATGTAGTCTATTTGGTTTTGCATATCTTTGTAGTAAGTCTCAGCAGAAAATTCGTAATCATCATTTTCGCCGAAGTTTTGGAAATAGCCGAGGGCTACTTGGTCGGCAATTTGAGGGCGAATGTTGTTTGTGCTGGGTGTCCATACGTCAAGTGGAATGGAGGCGGTGGTATTAGAAACGAGGTGAATGTACTGAGCCATGCGGTTATAGCTTGCTTTGAAAGCCGTTTTTGGGGATAGCTTGTAATTGATAGAAAAGCGAGGTTCTAAAAAGCCGTATTGTTGTATGGTTTGCCACATATCAAATTGCTTTTCGCTTATCAATTCGCGGCGCGTGCCTGCGGGTGCCTCGGCATAAGTCTGGCTTGTGCCTTTGCCCAAATAGCTAAACCATGAGTATCGCAAACCATATTGCAACAAAATTTTTTCATTGAGGGTTTGGTCATTGCTCAGGTAGAGGGCATTTTCCAGAGCGTATTTGTCAGGTAGGTACACACGGTTGGTAGTGCCTAAACTCTTAAAAGTAGCACTTCCTGGTTTGAAGGTATAGAAAAGGGCTTGCCCACCGAAGTTGAGAGTATTTTGCGCATTTAAGAACCAAGTAAGTTCGGGTTTTACACTGTAATTCAGGATATTAGAACGCCAATCAAAGCCATCGTCGCTCTCGCGGGTGCCTGCTTTGAGCCGATAGTCGTATTTGCTATAAAAAGTGGTTAAGTTGAAAAATAATTTATCGCTAAATAAATGATTCCAACGCACTGTAGCTGTAGTACTTCCCCAATCAAAGCCGAAATTTCCACCCGCAAAACCCAACACATCGCGCCCAAAGTAGCCCGATACATAAATGCGGTTGCGAGCATTGATAATGTAGTTTGCCTTGGCGGTTAGGTCATAAAAATAGACTGTGCTATTTTTTACATCAGGGTTATTGGAGAGTGGAAAAAATAAATCAAAATAAGAGCGTCTGCCGCCAATAATGAATGAGGCTTTGTCTTTTATAATAGGAGCTTCTACGGTTAGTCGGCTAAAAATCAATCCTATGCCACCATTCACTTCCCACTTTTTGAGGTTTCCTTCTTTCAATCTTACATCTAACAACGAGGCTAACCTTCCACCATATTGAGCCGCAACGCCGCCTTTTACCAGTTTTACATCTTTCACCAAGTCAGGGTTGAATACAGAGAAAAAGCCCAAAGCGTGGGAGGTATTATAGACAGGCGCTTCGTCCAAAAGTACGAGGTTTTGGTCAATCGTTCCCCCGCGTACATTGAAACCTGCTGCCCCTTCGCCAACGGTGCTTACACCAGGCAGAAGTTGAATACTCCGAATAACATCCACTTCACCTAAAAGGGCAGGAATTTTTTTAATAGTTTTTATATCCAATTTATTCACACTCATTTCCACACTACGAATATTTTCGTCTGATTTTTCGCTAGTAACTTCTACCTCGCTGAGTGTGAGGTTATCGGGTTGGAGTTCAAAATTTTTAATCAAATTTTGATTTAGACTCAGGGATAAAGTTTGAGTTTTGTAACCAATATACGAAATAGTAAGCGTATAACTCCCTGCGGGCAAGGAGAGCGAATAGAAGCCGTAAGTATTAGAAGTTACACCTACCTTCAATTCATTTACAAAGACCGTAGCTGCAATTAACGCCTCACCATTTTGAGCGTCTTTTAAGTAGCCACTTATCGTAAATTTACTTTGTGCAAATGTATTTAAGGCTATTAAGACAAGCACCCAACTGCCGAGTGGTTTTTTCTGTAAAAAGTTCATAGATTTCAAAAATTCAATAGCTGTTAAAAGTACGCTTTACATATAACACAATAATAGGTCAAGAGTTACAATTTCTTGCAAGACATCTTTTTTACCTATATTCCTTAAAACCAAATAAAATTTGGCTTGAAGCACTTAATATAAAATTAATATACCTTTCCATCTCACTTTCTTTGTTAAAATCGTTGAGTTATGTAATTTTGTAGCTATCTTTTTTAAGCTAAAAGGCACACAAAAGCGTACACCAAAATTTAACTTTGAAAAAAATATGATAACTTACTTAATCAGATTATCTTTTTTACAAGTGGCTCTTCTTTTCCTGTTTGTTTCGCAAGTAAATGGCACAGGCAAATTTCCACCAACTTGGGATACGGTTTTTTTAAGCGTACCTTCCATTTTTGAAATCGGAAACATGCGATGTATCCTAACCCCTGACCTGCAAAATAAGATAAGAAAACAAGTCTATAACTTCTTAACGACTCAAAACTTATCCGCTCTCCAAGTAATGGCTGAACGACAAGCTTTATATCTACCTATCATAGAACAATGCCTCAAAGAACAAAAGCTACCTACCGAGCTCAAGTACATTGCCATAGTAGAAACTCAATATCTACGTGAGGCATACGTACTAAATCCTATTTATTATGTCTTGGGAAAAGATATTTTAGTAAGATCTTTCTTAATTACTACCAACGCTTATATTGACGACCGCAAGCACCCTAAAATCATGACGCAAAAAGTTGCCTATAAATGGAAAAATGATAACTATGTGTATCAAAATTGGCTAATCACAATGCTAAAATTCTTTTTACAAGAGAACTTTGAAACTTACTTGCAAAACTACTTCCCCAACGCCTCTGAATACAAAAGCAAAACTACGTTTATAGTGAATGATAAAATGCCCCAACCTATCATAGATTACTTTGTTTTTCGTGTCTTACACACTTATTTTTTTAATAACTATCCACCTAAAATACAATTTCACACAATACAACTTCCTTCTCACACTCAGTTATCACTTCGGAAAATAGCTAAACAATATCAAACTGATGTAGCTTTGATAAAAAAATACAATCCTTGGTTACTTGCTCAAAACAAGTTCAAGCTCCCTACTGAATACGAACTATATCTGCCTAAAAAAATCATCAACCCTGACTCTATCTCGTATCAATCTGCTGCTACTAAAAATGCTAATCAACCTAACTCTAAACAAGTAATTGTAGGTTTTACCCAAGAGGATATTTTAATGCCTAAACCCGTTTCACAAGAAAACATATTTCCCACAAACAATACTATTTTTATTGAAGACCTGAAAATAGATTTCAATGCCAATAATCCTGAAAATGATAAACAACTAGCAAACAAAAATGAAAACGAACAGCACAACTCATACGAAGAGAGCAATTTAGAATTAGAAGAACAGAATAGTACTATTACTCCATTACCCACAGATGCTGACTCGCTACAAAAACCTACAAATACAGACCGAAAGCAACCAAAAGAATTAGAAAAACCACGCACCCATACAGTAACCTACGGCGAAAATCTTTACAAAATTGCTCGTATGTATAATATTTCAATAGCCGACCTTCGCCGATGGAACGGTATGTCTGCTACTCAGACGCTTATTATCGTTGGGCAAGTACTACACGTTGCTCCCCCTGAAAATACTGCCCTACAACCTGTCTCATTAGCAAAAAACCACATTGTAAAAGAAGGAGAGAATTTATACCAAATCAGCAGGCGCTATAACATTCCCTTAGAAAAATTGATGCAATTGAATAACATAGAAAACTATGAGCAAGCATCCTTAATTAAAGTAGGGCAAGTAATTAGATTAGAAGAAACTACGCAATCTACCATACCTAAAAAGTATTCTCCTCATATTCTACAGCAAGCAAATACAAATGCCGAATTTTACAGATGGCATATAAAGCAAATCCAACAAAATCAACTCGTAGACCCTGCTTTGCCAGAAGTTGAAAAAAAATGGATTGAGAAAACCGTTAAAAATGCACAAAAGTTTTTTAAAGTTAGCTCTACTTTACCCAAAAAATAGTTACTTTTACTTTCGCTCTCAAAATAATGAAAAGTATACTTGCTGAAATCCTTACCATTGGCGACGAGATTCTTTATGGTCAAATTACAGATACTAATTCACAATTCATAGGTGAAGAATTATGGAAAATTGGTGTGAGAGTAATTCGTAGGACTTCCGTAGGCGATAACGAAACCGAGATTTTGTATGCCTTGCATGATGCTCACCGACGGGCAGATATTATTTTGATAACAGGAGGGCTAGGGCCTACCAAAGACGATATTACCAAAAAAACTCTTTGCAAATATTTTAACACCTCTCTCCGCACCGATGAGAAAGTATTAGCCATGGTCACAGAATTTTTTACTAAACGTGGACGCGAACTTACCGAACTTAACCGCCTGCAAGCCACTGTGCCGCAAAATGCTACAGTGCTTTACAATCTCTGGGGAACAGCCCCTGCCATGTGGTTTGAATACGAGGGAAAAGTGTATGTTTCTATGCCAGGTGTACCTCTAGAAATGAAAAACCTTATGAAGCACGAGGTCTTGCCACGCCTAAAAAACCATTTCCAGTTGCCTGTTATTTATCACAAAGTAATTTGCACATACGGAGCAGGAGAGTCTATGCTTGCCCAAACTATTGCTGAATGGGAAGATGCTCTGCCCAAACATATCAAGCTAGCTTATTTACCAAACTGGGGAGAACTTCGTTTACGGCTTACAGCCTTCGGCGAGGATTTATCCAAACTAGAAACTGAAGTAGCCCAAGAAATAGAAAAAGTATTGCCTTTGATACGAAAATATGTTTTTGGCTATGATAATGATGAAATGCACGCAGTTGTAGGTAGATTACTAAAAAGTCAAAATAAAACTCTTTCTTGTGCAGAGAGTTGTACGGGAGGGTATTTTGCTCACCTCATCACTTCGGTGGCAGGGAGTTCATATTATTTTAAGGGAGGAGTAGTAGCTTACACTAACCAAGTCAAAATTCAGCAGTTAGGTATTGAGCCAGAAACGTTAGAGACGCATACTGCCGTAAGCGAAGTCGTAGCAAAGCAAATGGCTATTCAAATTCGCAAAAAAATGAACACAGACATAGGTATTGCCTGCACAGGGTATGCTGGTCCTGATGGTGGTACTCCTGACGCTCCTATCGGCACCATTTGGGTAGCTTATGCCGACGAAACCGAAGCCTATGCCAAAAAATTATTCTTTACCCAAGACCGCCAATTGAATATCCAACTCACGGCAAAAGTTATGTTAGACCTCGTACGAAGAAAATTGAGTGGAATAAGTTAGAAAGAGTCAGTAGTAGGACATATCCTTTCAACCACCGAAAGCAACGTATTACATTTCATTTCAGTTTCTTGCCATTCTTTTTCGGGCTCGGAGTCTTCAGTAATTCCTGCTCCTGCATAAAAAATGAGTTTATTGTGCAAAATTTGCATACAACGCAAATTGACAAATAAGTGCGTTTCGTGAGCAATATTTACCATACCCACAAAACCCGTATAAAAACTACGGTCGTAGTTTTCATTTTCCCGAATAAACCGAAGGGCAGGTTCTTTGGGCATACCACACACTGCTGAAGTAGGGTGAAGCAAATCTAACATTACACTACCTAACTGAGGGAAATTAGTAGCTTGCATATCTACCTCAAATGTTGTTTTGAGATGTACTAAATTACCTGCTACTACGGTTTTTGGTCCCTCTTCTTGAAATTCCCGTAGGCGAATTTTTTTGAAGCAGTTAATAATATATCGGCTTACAAGTGCCTGTTCTTCAATTTCTTTTTGCGTCCAACTTACTTTAGAAAGTTTTACGTTAGGATTGTATGCCTGCGTTCCAGCCAAAGATACGGTGCGAAAAATAGCATTCTTATCTATGCTAATTAAAACTTCTGGTGAAGCTCCCACCCAACAACCTACATAAGGAATATACCAAATATATACAAAAGCCGTGGGGTAGGTTTGGCATATAGTTTCAAAAAGTTGTATTACATTCAATTTTTCGGTAATTGTTTTGCACTTATACCGCGAAAGCACTACTTTTTGAAACTCGTGCCGCTCAATTGCCTGAATAGCCTTTGCTACCATTTGGCAATATCGTTCTGCTTGTAGGTAATTTTCTGTAAGTGCAAAACCTGTCGTAATACTTGGTAAATGAAGAGCTATTTTTTCTATTCCTTCAGTAAAAGGAGCATGTTCTATTTGCTGCCAAAAGTGATTAATTGACTCGTAGTTTCTACTTTGTACGTAACTATCTTGCCAAATGGCTTGCCCTTGTTGGACTTGAAAATACAAATCAGCTCTAATAAAATAAGTGTGTTCATTGTTAGGATTGATAAAAGGGCTAATTGCAAACCCTTGCTCTTGGGGACTTTCAATTGGAAGTTTGGTTTTGCTAACTTGGGGGCTAAAGTCAATGATGAGGTGTTGCGTAGTTTGGTTAGGCAATCGGCACAAGGCCACAGCTTTTTGTTGAGCAATAGCGGTGTGCCAAAGGGTAGTAAGTTGGATTTTTTTTTCTAAAACAGCATTTTTCATAGCTAAGCTATAAAAGCCTACCTTAAGTCTTTCAAAAGTAGGCTCATTTAATTAGGCATTTGTATCGTTTTAAGTTTTTTAGGCAATATACTTCAAAAACTCGTTGCGGGTATTCTCTTCTTCAAACCTTCCGCTATAAAAGGTGGTAACGGTAGTACTGTTGATATCTTGTATACCTCGAGAAGCAACACAAAGATGCTGAGCTTCAATCAGAACGGCAATATCAGGCGTTTGTAAGGCCTGCATCAATTCATTACCAATTTGGTTTGTAAGGCGTTCTTGCACCTGCGGTCTTTTAGCATAATACTGCACCAAGCGGTTAATCTTTGACAAACCGATAACTTTGCCTTTGGAAATATAAGCCACATGCGCCTTTCCAATAATAGGTACAAAGTGATGCTCACAATTAGAATAGAAAGTAATGTTTTTTTCTACAAGCATTTCATTGTATTTGTACTTATTCTCAAAAAGGGCAACCTTGGGCTTATTTTCAGGATTTAAGCCGCTAAAAATTTCTTTTACATACATTTTGGCGACGCGGTGCGGTGTTCCTTTCAAGCTATCATCCGTAAGGTCTAAGCCTAAAATCTCCATAATTTGGCGAAAATGGTATTCAATTTGTGCCATCTTTTGCTCGTCAGTTTGCTCAAAGGCATCAGGTCGGAGCGGTGTATCATAAGATGTGCTTAGGTGTTCATTCCCAATGTCTTCAGCGGTAAGTCCATTCAAAAAAGCAATAGGACTTGATAGGTTTCTTTCTTGTTTCATTTGAAAAATGTGAGTATAGTAAAAAAAAGTTAAGTTGTAAAAATTTGTATTGTTATATGCTTTACTTTTGAAAAACCACGTGTGCTTTCATTTTGTTTAACTTTTTGAGAAAAAGAATAAACAAAATATTTTAACAAGTGGTGAATTGCACTATTTCCTTTTTGCCAAACTTATTTTGAGGGCTAAAAGTTCTTAAAAAAATCATTAGTAAGATTATAGAACTTACTAAGAGTAATGTGAATTAAGCAACAAAATCTTGGATAAGTACAATATTTTGCGTAGTTTACAAGGTTAAACATTTGAAAACTACAATCCAAGAGTTTAATCATTTTTTCAATTACTCAAAATCTTTTTCATAAGTAATTGTCTATCAAAACTTTAACCTTAATGACTCACGTCAAAGAGTAGATACAAGCATCGTTTCTCCTTTCTAATGCAAGCGTCTCCGCTTGTGCTGAACTGTACCTTGTTAAGGATTAAAAGCCACTTTTTCAACGAAGATGAAAAACTTTATAAAAGTTCAGTAATTTTGGAAGATTAGTAATAAACCTGAGTTAGAGATTAAGAAAGCAAGCTGAAGGTTTAGTGCAAAGCACTGAGGCATCAGCAGTTTTATAGAGCTAGCTCTTTTTCCCTTTTCAGTTGTGGCTCAAAGGGTAAGAGGAGCAGTTATTAAGAATTTATTTCATTCTGCTCCGCTTAATAAGGTAAGCATAAAGGACTTGGTCAAACCCTCGTGCAATGTCGGCTTCAATGAAATCTATTTTATATTGCCCACATTTGAGTTTAAGTTGTTGGTAAAAAATTTCTACTTGCCGTTGGTAGTATTGCTTTATTTGGGCTGGTTGGAGTTTAAGACGTTGCCCTGTTTCAAGGTCAATAAATTCGTAAGGTCTATCCTCAAAATCAAAAATGAGTTCGGTTTGTTGGTCAAAGACGTGAAAAAGCAATACTTCGTGTTGGTTGTGTTTAAGATGTTGGAGGGCGGAGAAAAGGGCATCGGTTTGCTGGAAATGAGCAAACATGTCGCTGAAAATAATTACCAAAGAGCGTTTGTTAATTTTGTCGGCTATTTCGTGCAGGGTGTCAGCGATGATGGTAGTTTTGCCTTTACTTTCTTGAGCTAACAGGTTTTGCAGTTGCAAAAATAGCTTATGTACGTGGGAAGGCGTAGATTTAGTGGGCGTGTGGGTTTCAATTTTATCAGAAAAAGTACAAAGGCTAATAGCATCTTTCTGTTTTTGAAGCATATAAGCTATTGCTGCTGCTGCCATAATGCTAAAGGTAATTTTGCCTTTGTTTTCGGTAGGATAGTACATAGATGAAGATACGTCCAAAAGCAGTTGGCAACGCAAATTCGTTTCCTCTTCGTAGCGTTTGGTATAAAGGCGGTCGGTTTTGGCATATACTTTCCAATCAATATGGCGGGTGCTTTCGCCTGTATTATAGAGCCGATGTTCGGCAAATTCCACCGAAAAGCCGTGAAAAGGAGAGCGGTGTAATCCTGTAATAAACCCTTCTACTAACTGTTTGGCCAAAAACTCAATATTGCCAAATTCACGAATTTGGGCTAAATTTTGCAAATCCATATCATTAAAAGCTATTTCACAAATGGTAACTTCACTACTTTTGCTTTAGCAAAGCTATCTCTAATTTTGATATATACTTGCGTATCTATTTCTGCAAATTCTTTGGGTACATAGCCCAAGCATATTCCTACATTAAGCACAGGTGATATGCTACCAGAGGTTACTTCGCCAATTCTTTCTTGGTTGAGGCTGTAAATTTCATAATGGCTACGAGGTATGCCCTTTTCAATCATTTCCAAAGCTACAAGCTTACGTTTCACACCTTGTTCTTTGGCTTTAAGCAAGTTTTCTGAATTGACGAATTTCTTGGTAAATTTGGTCACCCAGCCTAGATTTGCCTCAAAAGGAGAGGTATAATCATTGATTTCATTACCGTATAAGCAATACCCCATTTCCAAACGGAGCGTGTCGCGAGCACCTAATCCTGCAGGCTTGATATTAAATTCTTTGCCTGCTTCAAAAATCTTTTCCCATACTTCACGTGCATATTCATTAGGTACAAATACCTCAAAACTTCCCGAGCCCTTTTTGGTATAACCTGTGGAAGCTACGATAACATTTTCTAAGCCTGCCAAAGGAATGCGTCGCACGGCATAATAAGGCATTTCAATAAGGTTGTAAGAAGTAAGTTTTTGTAAAGTTTCAGCAGCTTTAGGACCTTGCACTGCAAATAGACAAATTTTATCAGAGGCATTTTCAAGCTCTGCTCCGAAGGTATTATAGTGGTTTATCCATTGCCAATCTTTGTCAATATTTGCCGCATTTACTACCATCATGTACTCTTTTTCAGCTAAATGATATATGAGCAAATCATCTACAATACCACCCACGTCGTTGGGCATGTAGGCATATTGGGCTTTTCCTACAGGTAAGGTAGCTACGTCGTTAGAAACTACATATTGCAGTAAATCCAGAGCCTTTTCCCCTTTGATAAAAAACTCACCCATGTGTGAAACGTCAAAAATGCCTACACTCTGCCGAACAGCTAAATGCTCTTCCCTTTCAGAGGTGTAACGTAAAGGCATATAAAAGCCCGCAAAATCTACCATTTTTGCCCCAAGTGCTATGTGTAAATCATTCAAAGGAATATGTTTTAGACTCATGTTTTCTACGAAGGTTGCGTGTGCTTTTTTGAGAAAAATATTTTTAGCAAAGGTAGTTTTTTTAGTAAAATTTCTTTACAAAAGCATTTCAAAGGTAAATATTTAATTTCTAATTTAGAATTTAGCAACATTAATGTAAGTGCCCTTACTGAAAATTTTTATGAATTTAGAGAAGAATTAAGTGATTGGTTTCCAGAAACTTAAAAATCTTCCGTTCTACTCAAAGATTTTTTAAGTTGCTTTTTCCTTTGTTAAGGATTATTAGGGCGATTTATAAGATTACTTGAAGTAAGGTATTTTCACAATAAAAAAGCCTACAAGATTGAGAAAATCTTGCAGGCTTGGTAATGTACACTAACTTAGGCAGCGATTAGGTTATTACACCATGTTGCTCATACCGCCGCCCATGTTAGAAGTGGCAGACTCTTTTTCTTCAGGATCTTCAGCCACTACACAGTCAGTAGTTAAGAGCAAGGAAGCTACTGAGGCTGCATTTTCCAAAGCCAAACGCGTTACTTTGGTAGGGTCTATGATACCAGCAGCAAATAAATCTTCGTAACGGTCATCTTTGGCATTGTAACCGAATGATCCTGTACCCTCTTTCACTTTGTTCACCACTACTGAGCCTTCTCCGCCAGCGTTAGCTACAATGGTGCGCAAAGGAGCTTCCAGAGCAGTGCGAATGATATTTATCCCTGTAGCTTCATCCTCGTTGTTTGTTTTCACGTCAGCTAAGGCTTCAATAGCACGGATAAGAGCCACTCCACCTCCAGTTACTACACCTTCTTGAACAGCAGCACGAGTAGCATGAAGAGCATCATCTACACGATCTTTCTTTTCTTTCATAGCTACTTCAGTAGCTGCACCGATATAAAGGATAGCTACCCCACCAGAGAGTTTAGCTAGACGCTCTTGTAATTTTTCGCGGTCGTAGTCAGAAGTAGTTTTTTCTATTTGAGCTTTGATTTCAGCAATACGGGCTTTAATTTGCTCTGGTTTTCCTGCACCATTAACAATAGTGGTGTTTTCTTTGTCTATAATCAATTTTTCGGCACGACCTAAGTAATCTAAGGTAGCATTTTCTAGTTTGTAGCCGCGGTCCTCGCTAATTACGGTACCTCCTGTCAAGATAGCAATATCTTCTAACATTGCTTTTCTTCTATCACCAAAACCAGGAGCTTTTACAGCGGCAACTTTCAAAGCACCACGTAGACGGTTTACTACCAAAGTAGCGAGGGCTTCCCCATCCACATCTTCAGCTATAATTAAGAGAGGCTTACCTGTTTGGGCTACTTGCTCTAAGATAGGAAGCATCTCTTTCATGGAGGAGATTTTCTTTTCAGTAATGAGCAAGAAGGCATTTTCCATCTCTACCTCCATTTTTTCGGTATTGGTTACGAAGTAAGGAGAGAGGTAACCACGGTCAAACTGCATACCTTCTACGATTTTCACTTCGTCGGTAGTACCTTTTGCCTCTTCTACGGTGATAACGCCATCTTTTCCTACTTTTTCCATGGCGTTAGCAATCATTTTACCAATCTCCTCGTCGTTATTGGCAGAGATAGTAGCTACTTGTGCAATTTCGGTGGTGCTTGTAATGGCTTTGGATTGTTTTTCTTTTAGGTGTTTCACTACAGCAGCCACGGCACGTTCAATACCGCGTTTCAAGTCCATAGGATTAGCGCCAGCGGCAACATTTTTCAAGCCTGCAGTTACAATAGCTTGTGCCAACACGGTAGCTGTAGTGGTACCGTCTCCTGCAGAGTCAGAAGTTTTAGAGGCTACTTCTTTCAAGAGTTGTGCCCCCATGTTTTCAATAGGGTCTTTTAGTTCAATCTCTTTTGCAACAGTTACACCATCTTTTGTAACTACAGGAGAACCATATTTTTTATCTAAAATTACATTTCTCCCTTTAGGACCTAAGGTAACTTTTACGGCATCCGCCATTTTATCTACGCCTCTTTTTAAGGCATCTCTTGCATCACTATTAAAAAAGATGTTCTTTGCCATAACTTTAACTTAACTTTTATTTTGTTTTACACTCAATTGTTATTTACTAAGAGATTAAATTAGGAAGTGAAGATTGAAAATAGTTGAAATTTGTTTATATTTTTTTTAGAAATTTTGCTTTGCTACGCAACCTAAGGTATACCTTGCAAAAAATAGTTCTTTATAGTTTTTTTACTCACTAAAAATGGGTGCTATTTCTTAAAAAATGCGAGTGACACCGCTAAAAAATAGGCATCTAAAAATAAGGTTGCTTCACAGAACAAAATTTCAAGGTTTTATAGATTAAATAACTGCAAAAATATCAGTCTCACGCATAATGAGATACTCCTTACCATCAATTGTGATTTCTGTGCCTGCATATTTGCCATAAAGCACAGTATCACCCACTTTTACTTGGGGCTTCACAATTGTACCATTATCTGAAACTTTACCTTCTCCTACTGCTACGATTTGCCCTCTCTGTGGCTTTTCTTTTGCAGTATCAGGGATAATGATACCAGAGGCGGTTTTCTCTTCTGCTGGCGCAGGTTCTACTAGAACTCTGTCTGCCAAAGGCTTGATATTTAATGCCATTATCTTAAATAGTACTATAAAAGTTTATGTTATTTTAATTGTTGAACCTAAAAAATTGAATTTCTACCGAGTAAGATAGCATTTTGTATGCCAAGCCCTTTTTGGCAGGGAAAATCAAGAATAAAACTGACAAAAAGACACGAAACGGTATCTTATTGTCAGTTTTTTAGAAAAACATATGCCTCTTTGTCAGGTTTTAGGCGATCTGCTTGTTCATGATTTCAGTTTGTTTGCGTATGCTTTCTACGTGGATGAGCTTGTATATTTCGGCAATAAAATCTTTGTAAAGCCCCATTTTTCTGCCCCATTCAGGGCGTGTTCTAAAAATTTCGTCCCAGCGTTCTAATTGAAAAATGGTAATGTTATTTTCACGTTTATACTCTCCCGCTTGCTCTACCAAAGCCATACGTGCAGCAAGAATTTCAATCAATTCCCGGTCGATGTTATCAATTTTAGCACGAATCTCCTCTAATTGGTTAAGGAACTCGAGGTTATCTGTGGTAACTAGTCGTACTTTGAGCTCGCTCAAAATTTGTCCTAATCTTTGTGGGGTAACCTGTTGTTCAGCATCACTAAGGGCAAGGGTGGGATTGAAATGAGCCTCAATCATAAGTCCCTCGTAGTTTAAGTCAAGGGCTTTTTGGGCGATTTCTTGTAACAATTCACGGTTTCCTGTAATATGGCTGGGGTCGCAAATAAGTGGTAGATTAGGAAGGTAGGTTTTTAGTTCAATAGGGATTTGCCACATTGGTTCGTTGCGGTATCTCTTTTTTTGAAAGGTAGAAAAGCCTCGGTGAATAGCTACTAACTTGCGAATACCTGCTCGGTAAAGTCGTTCCATGGCTCCGATCCATAGGGCGAGGTCAGGATTGACAGGGTTTTTCACCATAACAGGAATATCTACGCCGCGCAAGGCATTAGCAATTTCTTGTACGTTAAAGGGGTTTACGGTTGTTTTTGCTCCAATCCAAAGTACATTTACTTCGTATTTGAGGGCTAATTCTATGTGTTGTGGGGTAGCTACCTCAATTGCTATAGGCAGTTGGGTAGCTTCTTTTACAGCTTTCACCCAAGGCAGAGCTTTTTCGCCGTAGCCCTCAAAGCTACTAGGGCGAGTGCGCGGTTTCCAGACTCCTGCCCGAAGCATATCTACTTGCAACTCTTTGAGTTGGAGGCAGGTTTGAAGCATTTGCTCTTCGCTTTCGGCGCTGCAAGGTCCTGCAATCACTAAGGGTTTGCGCTTTTTGGTTTTAATCCAACTTTCCAAGGGTTGAATTTCTAGCAAGTCGAGTTTCATAGCTGTTGGAGGCAAGTAGGTTACAAAATAATAGAGTAAAGTTAAGAATTTTGATGAAAAAACTTTGTTTTTAAGCAAAAAGTATATAACAAGAGGCAAAAATTCTTGAAAAAGTTATAGTTTTTATGAATAGAATAGTAAAAGAATTACTCTTTTTTAATGCGAATTACCTTGAACTCTGTTCTACGGTTTTGTTCGTTAGCCTCTTGCGTTTGTACCAACAGCTTATCCTCACCATAGCCTTTGGCAATCAGTCGGTCTTCGGAAATTCCTTTTGAAACGATGTAAGCTACGGCATTTTTAGCTCTGCGTTGTGAAAGGTCAAGATTGCGTTCACGCGAACCAACAGCATCAGTATGTGAACTTAGTTCAATTATAATATCAGGATTATCTTGCATAATTTTCACTAACTTATCTAACTCCAAGGCGGCATCAGGCCGAATGGCATCGCTATTAAAATCGTAATTGATATTTTGCAAGATAATGGGCTTGTCAATGACAATGGGTTCAAGCTCTACTTTTAGTTCCAGAATAGTATCGGTCACGGCTTTGGTAAGTAATTCTTGGGGGATAGCTTTTCCATAAGTGGTGTAAAAATCATCTTTTTTGAAAAATCCTTCTTTGGAGACTGTAAAGTTATAGTCGGTACTAATTTTTACAGGGAAGGGCTTAATTTTTCCATTTTCATCAGAGACAAAAGTTTGTAATAGTTGTTTGTTATTATCCTTCCATTCAATTTTAACTTGTGGGACGATTTGCTCAGTGCCATCATCATTACGTGTAATGGTAGTAATAGTTAAAAAGTAATTCACGATTTTTGTGTTAGGAGTAGCATCACGGAAGCGGTAGATATCGTCATCACCTTTGCCGCCTGCTCGGTTAGAGGCGAAGTAGCCTGTGGTGTCAGTATCAAAGATGAGCGAAAAGTCATCAGAAGAAGAGTTGAGTGGCTTACCCATATTCCTAATTGTAATTTTTCCGCCACTTCGCGTGGCTTCAAAAATATCTAAACCTCCGAGTCCTGCATGTCCGTCAGAAGCAAAGTAGAGTTTGCCATTATCTGCTACAAAAGGAAACATTTCATTGCCTTCTGTGTTAATATCTTTACCTAGATTTCTCACGTTGGTAGCTTTGCCTGTATTAGTGATATCACAGACATAGAGGTCGATTCCCCCGTAGCCTCCTTTACGGTTAGAAGCGAAATAAAGCGTTTTACCGTTGGGGTGGATAAAAGGGCATGCGTCCCAAGCATCGGGAATACTGATAGCGAGGAGGTTGGGTTCGTCCCATGAGCCATCGGCTTGGCGTACAGAAAAATACAAATCTACATCGCGTTGAGTTTGATTCCAGCCTCCTGGGTTGCCTCGTGCAAAGATCATTAATTTGCCATCACGCGAGAAGGTGGGAGAGCCTTCATTTACTTCATCTTTCCAAATTTTTTGGTCAAAAATTTGACTACTCGGTTTTTCATTTTTCAAGTCTGCCAAATTATAGGCATAAATACCTAAATAGCCCATACCTGTTGCAGTATATAGGTCTTCTTTTCGCGAGGCGCTAATGAGAAGTTTGTCTTGAAAGATAACAGGAGAAAATTCGGTTTGGGGAGTATTCACACTTTCAAGGTTTTGCACTTCATAATAATTTTTTTGGTTCAGGATGGTGTTAATTTGCTTCAAATTTTCTATTTCACGTTTGGCACGTTTTACATATTCACTAGATTTTCCTGTTTTAACATACTCTTCTAAAATTTGGGCAGCTTGGTTATATTTTCCTGCCATTTTAAGGCTCATAGCATAGTGGAATTTTGTATCCTCACGCGTATAGCCCTGAGCAATAGCATTTTGGTAATAGATTTCAGCACTATCTAAGCGGTTAGAAAGCCGGTAGCTTTCAGCAATAAAGAAATTACTTTTAGCGGCATGCTCGGGCTTTTGGGCTAATTGCTTGTAAAGCATGATTGCTGGTTGGTATTCGCCCATATCAAATTTCTTTTTAGCAGTTTGCATCTGTGAAGAACAGGCATCTAGCAAATACAGGCAAATAAGGGCTAAAAAAATAGTTGAAAAACTTTGTTTCATATGAGTTTTTCTAATTTGAATTAAGAATACAAGAATAAATATGGCAAAATTATCAATTTTTTGCCATATTTTACCCTGTATTCTTACAACCTATAACAACCTACATCCATTAGACTTTAATAAAATTAGCAAAAACGCTATATTTGTTCATTTCCAAGTTTATTTTTTATTAGACATTTCTTTGGGCTGATTTTCTAGAAGTTGGAAAAACTCATCTAATTTAGGTAAGATTATGATTTCTGTTCTGCGGTTGCGGCTTCTACCTTCGGCAGTGGCATTAGTAGCTTTGGGTACATACTCACCTCTACCTCCAGCGGTCATTCGTTCAGGGCGAACATTGTGGCGTTGTTGCAAATACCTTACGATAGAGGTAGCGCGCTTGGCACTCAAATCCCAGTTATCATTATAGCAAGCGGTTTTGATAGGTACATTATCGGTATGTCCCTCTACTAAAATATCAAAATCTTTATGGTCATTTACCACTTTAGCAATTTTGCTCAATACACGTTCTGCGTCAGGTAATATTTCGTCAGAACCTGACTTGAACAAAAGCTTATCCGCAATAGAAATATACACCACTCCTTTTTTCACCTCTACGTTAATGTCAGGGTCATTGATATTATCCAAAGAGCGTTTAATAGCCATAACAAGGGCTAAATTGAGCGAGTCTTTGCGTTGAATAGAAGCATTTAGGTCTTTAATATATTTACTTTGTTGGCTCAAAGTTTCTAGACTTTTTTTAATATTTTCTGCTCCTGTTTTGCTAACCACAGAAAGGTCAGAAAGGCGGTCAAGTAGATTTTGGTTAGTGGATTTTAGGTTTTCTATTTGTCGTTCATAGGATTGATTTTTAGAACGCTCCCCTTGTATCTCTGCCTCACGTACTTTAAGCATAGCTTGCGCTTCGGTAAGTTCTTTTCGTAGCTTGTCGCATTCTTCTTTGCTTTTAGTAAGGGCAAGTTGGGATTCTCTAATTTTAGCCTCGGCTGCCACATATTGCTTTTTGGGTACGCAAGCCTGAAAAGCAATAGAAAATAAGAATAAAAGAGCGAATAAAAAAAACTTTTGCATATTCATTTACAAATTGACTTAACTGTTAAGATATTAAGAGTAAGTTATCAAAAAATAAACACTACGCTATAATGCATAGAAAATAGAAATTGTATACGTTTTGTTTTGCGAAATTAGATAAAGTTTATGAAAAAGTTGGTGCATAAGTGTTGAAATTATAGGATTTCTTAAAATTTCAGCAATTTGCTTCTTACTTTTTTTCTCGTATTAGAAAAATGTAACCTATCCCGCAAAAAGAAAAAACTGCAAGGGCTAAAAAATTCTTTTTGAGCTTTTACAGGAATTAGGTTTCAGGACAACAAAAGCCTTTTGGAAGGAAAACCATTTTGGGTATTTCATATAAGGTTAAGTATTTCGTAATTTGGAATGGCAAAGTATTAGGGTAGAGGTGTATAATTAGGATGTTTTGGAGTTTCGTGGAGGTCAGTAATTTGCTTGGGGTGGATAACTATAACAAGCATGGTGGAGATATAACTTTTCAGTAAGAGAAAGTAATAGAACTAAACTAAAGTAATAGAACTAAACTACAAAGAGGTGCAATATATCTCATTTTAGTAACAAGTAAAACTTGCAGCTTGGTAAAAAAGTAGAGTAAAATCTTAAAAATATTCAAATTAGCCTAAAAAAATATAAATTTGAGTAGTTAAATGGTAAAAAAGAAAAAAAAAATCAAAATTTTATTTGGTAAATATCAAAAAAGCCCTTATCTTTGCTGATGTTTATTAAAAAATAAGATGCCCAGGTGGCGGAACTGGTAGACGCGCAGGTCTCAAAAACCTGTGGCAGCAATGCCGTATCGGTTCGATTCCGATCCTGGGTACTTTTTTATGTTTTATTAAATCTTACGTAGCACAAAGTAAAACGCTATGCTCTGAACACATCACACCGAATACGAAAATTGCTCTTATACTTTTACTTTTATATTTTTATCTCTTTTGCCAATCTATCACTTGTAAACATAACACCTGTAAATAATTGCAAGCATTGAACATAAGTTCCTTTCAATAAGATAAAAAGAATAATTCAATTATCCATGCTCATAGTTAGGGGCAGAAGACGTGAGGACAGTTATCAAAACATGAAAAAGCCATAAAACAAAAATAAAGATAGATAAAAACCTAAAGTTTTGACTATCTCTGTTGAACCTTCATATAGTTGAGTGTGAAATAACTAACCTGTATTCAAAACGACACTAAAAAACACTTAAAAAACCATTTATCATTGTATAACTAAACCAAAAATGATATGATTTATTTAATATTGTTGCATTTCTTGTTAGGCATTGACTTAAAGTATGATTATGACCGCCTGCTATATGTAATTGCCGAAAAAGAAAGCCGATTTCAATGCCAAGTCCGTGACCCATACAATATTACCTATGGAAAATACCAAATTACAGAGCATCTTATCCGTACCTACGGCTATACTATACCTATGACCTGCGAACAGCAAGATAAACTCATGCTCAAATTGATTGATATGTATGAAAAGATGCTCAATATTGAAAAGTATGAATTTAGGTATTATAAGGGAATTCTTTTACATCGCACTAACTTATTGATAGCGATGCACTTTGCCCCCTACGGTACCATTCGCTATTTGGAAACAGGACAAGATTTTAGTAATGGACTAATCTCAGTAAGTGAACTTTTACGACGATACGAAGACTATAACTTCTATAAGCTACAATAAATCGTAATTTCACTTATAACAGAAATATAGAAATTAAATTAGCCTTAAAAATCAATAAGTTACAATCCTAAACATATCTAAAACGCATCTAATTTTATGCTCTATCGGCTTTTTTGATTTATTTAATCTGATTAGATGCAAAATCCCCAAAAGTGAGAATAAATTATCACTAATTTTGGGGATTATGGGAATAAGCAGATAGCTACACACGTTCTACAATAAGTGATGAGGCACCGCCGCCACCGTTGCAAATTGCTGCTAAACCAAACTGTTTATCGTGTTGGTGTAAAGCGTGGATGAGCGTAGTTACGATGCGCGCTCCTGAACAGCCGAGGGGGTGTCCTAAAGAGACAGCACCTCCATGGATGTTAGTTTTCTCGTGTGGCACATTGAGTTCTTTCATAAAAGCTAGAGCAACTACTGCGAAGGCTTCGTTTACTTCTACTAAGTCTATATCTTGCATTTGTAAATTAGCTAATTGTAAGGCTTTGGGAGCGGCTTTAGTGGGAGCGGTGGTAAACCATTCAGGCTCTTGTTCGGCATCAGCAAAGGCGGTTATTTTGGCAAGTGGCTTCAAGCCGAGAGCTTTCATTTTCTCCTCACTTACCAATACCAGAGCACTTGCTCCGTCATTGATAGTAGAGGCGTTTGCAGCAGTTACGGTTCCATCTTTACTAAAAGCAGGGGAAAGCTGCGGAATTTTGTCAAACTTTACATTTTTATACTCCTCGTCCTCACTTACTATTATAGGTTCACCTTTACGTTGTGGTACGGGTACAGGCACAATTTCATTTTTGAAAAAGCCTTTTTGCGTTGCTTCTGCACTTCGCTTGTAAGAATGGATAGCGAATTCATCCTGTTCCTGTCGGCTAATTTCAAATTTTTTGGCAGTAGCATCGGCAAACACGCCCATAGCTACGGGGTTGTAAACATCAGTCAAACCATCGTAAGCCAAGCCATCAATTGCTTGAAAATCACCGTATTTGTAACCAAATCTTGACTTGGGTAAATAATGCGGTACATTAGACATACTTTCCATTCCCCCTGCTACTACTACCTCGTGTATGCCCAGCATAATAGTTTGTGCGGCAAGCATAATAGCTTTAGTACCAGAAGCACACACTTTATTTACCGTAGTACATATTGTACTATGAGGTAACCCTGCAAAAACAGCCGCTTGACGTGCAGGCGCCTGCCCTAAGCCTGCCGAGCAGACATTACCCATATACACCTCTTGCACCTCTGTAGGAGCGAGTTGAGCTTTTTCCAAAGCTCCTTTAATAGCGATAGCCCCAAGTTGAGTGGCTGATAAACTAGAAAGACTGCCCATGAAACTGCCTATGGGGGTACGTACCGCAGAGACAATATAAACCGATTTCATTTGTTTGAATTAGTGAAAATGTGTATAAAGTTAAATAATTTTTAATTTGGTGAATAAAAAAAGTTAATGCTTAGTTAATTTTGTTCTTTGAGGATAAAGCCCATTCTTTGTTAGTTGTTTTATTGCTTGTAAAGTTATACTTTTTTCTTGTAGGATACAAATTTTGGTCAAGCTTCATATCTTTTTTCATTCAAGAAGTATTACACTGAAACATTATTTTCTCTCAAAGCCTGATTGAGCGAGGTTTTAAGGTCTGTGCTTTCTTTGCGTTTGCCGATAATTAAGGCACAAGGTACATGGTATTGCCCTGCAGGAAAAGTTTTAGCATAACTCCCTGGAATAACCACTGAACGTTCAGGCACGTAGCCCTTGTATTCTAAAGGCTCAGGTTGAGTTACATCAATAATTTTAGAACTTGCCGTAAGTACCACATTTGCCCCTAAAACGGCTTCCTTGCCCACCCGCACCCCTTCTACCACAATACAACGCGAACCTACAAAAACCCCATCTTCTATAATAACAGGTGCAGCCTGCACAGGCTCCAACACTCCCCCGATCCCTACTCCACCGCTCAAATGCACATTTTTACCAATTTGGGCGCAACTTCCTACAGTTGCCCACGTATCTACCATTGTGCCTTCGTCTACGTAAGCTCCAATATTTACATAAGAAGGCATTAAAATTACTCCCTTAGCTAAAAAAGAACCGTAACGTGCAATAGCATGAGGCACCACACGCACCCCAAGAGAAGCATAATTTCGTTTTAAGGGAATTTTATCGTGAAATTCCAACATTCCCACCTCTAAAACTTGCATCTCTTGGATAAGAAAGTATAAGATAACTGCCTTCTTTACCCATTCATTTACTTGCCAGGTGCCGTCAGGCTGGGGCTGGGCTACCCGCAATTTGCCCACATCTAATTGAGCAATTACTTCACGTATAGCTTCTTGTGTGTGGGCTTGCGACAATAAGGCTCTATCTTGCCAAGTTTGTTCTATAATCTCTGCTAACATAGCTTTATGTGAAATTGATAATGAAATATGAAAACTATCATTTACTTTGCATATACATCTCAAAAAACCGATTTTTTTTCGCCTCTGACAGAAGACTCTGCTTGTCCACAGGCACAACTCCTGCAAATTCACACACTAAGCCTCCAGCCAAATTAGAGAGCGCGGCAATAAAAGGTGTGCTTAATTGCAAGGCTACACATAAAGCCGCCACACTTACCACTGTATCCCCTGCTCCCGAGACATCAGCAATATTTCGCAAGTGAGCAGGGCGTGCAAATTGAGTTTGCCCATCATCAATATACACGCCACGCTCTGAAAGTGTGAGCAAAGCGTATTTCAACTCTAATAGTTGCCGAAGTTGAGCTACCGCCTGATACAACTCATCAGGATTTTTGGCATCAATATCTATTTTTAAGCCCTCTTTTAGTTCTTTCAAATTAGGCTTAAATAACGTTGCTTTTTTATAGTGTAAGAAATTATCTTTTTTGGGATCCACTACTGTAGGAATGTTATGTTGGTTAGCAAAGTCAATTACTTCACGAATAAGGGTAGGGGTAATAGTACCTTTGTCATAATCCTCAAAGATAATCACCTGACAACCAAGAGCTAATTTTTTGATTTGAGCTATTAAATTTTGCTCTTCTTGTAGGGTAATAGGTTTGGTAATTTCAGAGTCCACGCGCAAAAGATGTTGCGTACCAGCAATGATACGATGCTTAACGGTAGTAATGCGATGAGGGCTTTTCAATACACCTTCTGAAGGTAGGTTCTGCTCAGCTAAAATTTGAAAAAAATCCTCAGCATCTGTGTCTTCACCAATTACACTACAAAGAATTGGTTTTGCTCCAAGACTCTGTAAATTAGTAGCTACATTCGCCGCCCCACCGAGCCGTTTTTCGCGTTTTTGTACCTGCACAATTGGTACAGGAGCTTCAGGGGAAATTCGCTCTACTCTGCCCCAAATATAAGAGTCAATCATTACATCACCAATTACTAAAACCCGAAGGCGCTCAAATGCCTCAAAAATACTCTCTATACTAGAATATTGCATATAGAAGAAAATTGATAAACTAAAATGACCACAAAAGTAGCAAAGGAATTGCAAATGAATAGCTATGTAAGAAAAAGCTCACTATCTTTATCCTTAACATTTTTTAGCAGACCGCACATTTGCTAATAAAGTTTCAAAAATATTGTATTTTTGCATTCTTAAACATTATGTTGTCTAAAAACAAAAATTTATGTCAAAAGTAGCACTTATTACAGGCATTACAGGGCAAGATGGTGCCTATTTAGCCAAGTTCCTTCTCAAGAAAGGCTATACCGTGCACGGTATTAAGCGGCGCTCCTCTCTTATCAACACAGCACGTATTGACAGCATCTACCAAGATCCGCACGAAAGCGACATTCGCTTCAAACTGCACTACGGCGACCTTACAGACTCCACTAACCTAATTCGTATCATACAAGAGGTGCAACCTGATGAAATTTACAACCTCGGTGCCATGTCTCACGTGAAAGTAAGTTTTGACACTCCCGAATACACTGCTAATGCCGACGGCATTGGCACGCTCCGTATTTTAGAAGCTGTAAGGTTATTAGGCCTAACACACAAAACGCGCATTTACCAGGCCTCTACTTCAGAGTTGTATGGCTTAGTACAGGAAATTCCACAAACTGAAAAAACCCCCTTTTACCCACGTTCCCCATATGCTGTTGCCAAATTATATGCTTATTGGATAACCGTCAACTACCGAGAGGCTTACGGTATGTACGCCTGCAATGGTATTCTTTTTAACCACGAATCCAGCCTTAGGGGAGAAACCTTTGTAACTCGCAAAATTACCCGCGGCGTGGCTAAAATTGTACTTGGTATGCAAAATAAACTCTACATGGGAAATCTCGATGCAAAACGCGACTGGGGACATGCCAAAGACTACGTAGAAGCCATGTACCTCATGCTCCAACAAGATAAACCCGACGATTACGTAATTGCTACAGGAGTAACTACCAGTGTGCGCGATTTTATGCGTATGGCTTTTGCAGAAGTGGGTATTATTCTTGATTTCGTAGGAAAAGGTGAAAATGAAAAAGGAATTATTGCAGAATGCCAAAACCCTGATTATCAATTACCTATTGGAAAAGAAGTAGTCGCTATTGACAAGCGTTACTATCGCCCTACAGAAGTAGATTTGCTAATCGGAAATCCCGAAAAAGCCCGAAGACAACTAGGCTGGAAACCTAAGTACGACCTACCCATGCTAGTAAAAGAAATGGTACAAGCTGATTTAGAACTCTTCAAGCGAGATAAGTATCTCAAAGATGGTGGGCATCTGGTTATTAACCAGCACGAATAGTCTGAAAATTGATAAGATAAATAGCAGACTCTTAAAAACAAATTATTAGTGGCTTTTATTGACTTTTCGTATCCTCAATCAAAAATCTAATCAAACTTTAATGAAAACCTTTTATAAAGCCTCCTTATTACTATTTGTTATAGCAATAAGGTATGGCAAAAGTACTGCCCAAGAAGTTAAAGAAGACAGTATTAAAACAATTTGGAAACATAACGGTTCAGTGAGTTTCAGTTTTTCGAATGTAGGATTAGAAAACTGGGTAGGTGGAGGGCAAAACTCTATCTCTTTGGGTTCTATTCTTGATGGTGCAGTAAAACGTGAAACCAAACAATCATTCTGGGAAACTAAGCTTAATATTGCTTTCGGTGTAGCAAGAGTTGGAAATAAAGATAACTTATTCAAAAAAACTGACGACCAACTCACTTTCAGTTCAATCTATGGTTATAAGCTGCAAGAACATTGGAACTTTAATGCCTCAATAATGTTAAGAACACAACTTGCTCCTGGTTACATCTTTGATAAAGACCTAACCACAGGCAAAGAGTTTATTAAAGCCACTATCTCAAAAGCCTTCGCTCCCGCGTTCATTACTCCTAATTTGAACTTTCAGTATAAATATAAAGACTATAAGGCAACCATCTCACCTCTGGCAAATCGTATCGTATTAGTACTTGATGACTCGCTCTCAAAGGCAGGTGCATTCGGCGTACAACCTGGTAAAAAATTACAATATAATCTCGGCTATGCCATAGGCTTTGATTGGACTTGGAAACCCATCAAAAACATTACTTACAAAACGAATTTCAATTTATTCTCTCCTTATGATAACTTGCAAACTGGAGTAGTTAACTGGGATAACCTTCTAGTCTTCAAGGTAAATGAATACTTTTTTGCAAGCTTTACTACACAACTTTTCTATGACCATAACGTGCTAATTCCACAACCTGGCGGAAGTCAAAAACTTCTCGTTCAGTTTAAGCATGTTCTTAATATCAACGTTGGATTTAAGTTTTGAAATGAGTCGTAAATGTAAGAAATGGTTTAAATATACATTCTTTACAATCTTAGGAGTCCTTTTAATATTAGTACTGCTCTATGCCGAGCTTATAGTATATGCCCTTAGGCAAGGCTATGGACAAATGCGTATCCTATGGAATAGCCAACCCATTGAGCAAGTGTTAGCCCAAAATACTTTGCCTGATTCGCTTAAAGCTAAGTTACGACTTGTCCAAGCTATTCGTCAATTTGCCTTTGATAGTCTAGGCTTGCGAAAAGTAGACAACTATACCACTTTTTTTGACCAACAAAACCAGCCTATTCTTTGGGTAGTTACCGCTTGTGAACCTTTTGACTTTAAGCCCAAAGAATGGAACTATGCCTTTCTAGGAAATATGAGTTATAAAGGCTTCTTTAATTTACAGGAAGCTCAGGCACTTTATCAAGAACTTAAAACACAAGGTTACGATGTAGATATTGACGAGGTAGCAGGCTGGTCAACTTTGGGTTGGTTTAAGGATCCCGTATTGAGTAACATGCTCAAACGCAGTGAAGGCAGTTTAGCTAATTTGATTATTCACGAATTAAGCCATAGCACTATCTACGTAAAAAATGACGTAACCTTAAATGAAAATATTGCTGACTTCATTGGCGATAAAGGAGCTGAACTATTCCTGAAACAACACTTCGGTAAGCATTCACCTCAATATCAAAACTATCAAAAAGCTAAACAGGACTCCGAACAATTTTACCAATTCTTTTTGCAAGCTACGCAACGGCTTCAACAACTATACAAAAACTTCTCTCTGGCTATGCCATTTGCCAAAAAAAAAGCAAAAAAAGATAGCTTAATAAGACAAATTGTAAGTGAATTTACACGCCTACCTTTCCAACAGCCCAAACGCTTTACTAAAATGTTTGAAAAAGAACTCCCTAACAATGCCTTTTTTATGCACTTTGTACGATACAGGAGCAAACAGCGAGATTTTGAGACAGAATTCCAACAAAAATTCAACGGTAACCTACGGGCTTACATTCAATTCCTTCGTAACAAGTACCCCCCCTTTGGGGAATGGTTTAAGTAAACGTTCAGATTTTACTACCTATCAAGCGGCAATAAGTAATGTAATCTGTATTTTGAGGCACAAAGCCTAATTCGCGAAGACGTTTAGCCACCTGAGCGCGATGGTAAGTAGCATGATTTATTAAGTGAACAAGACAATCCTGTACGTTATTTGTAAAAGTATCTCCTGCTGAATTTTTATACTCAAATGTACGCGAAAGTTCCTGCGGTGTCAGCTTATTCAAATAAGTTTGCCACAATGCGTGGTTTTCTGTTAAAGCGTTTTGCATTTGCTCAATGCTCCACTTATCCCAAATCTTGTAGTCATTAGGCTGTTCGGTAAGGCGTCTATGCCAAATATATTGCGCATTCACTATATGGCTAAACATCTGCAGGCAATAGTCATCGGTGATTTTATACTTTTTTAGACTATCTAATGTAATTTCATTTGCCCATAGATTGTAAGCAAACAAACGTAAAAAGTACTCTTTCATAAAAGAATTGTAATTCAAACGAAATTTGGGCTACAAAACTAACACTTTTTCAAAAAAATGGAACTTCTTCGGCAAAGCTTACTTCTTTGCTACAAATACTCCATATTTCCACAGACCTCTCTTTAAGGCTTGGTATTGAGCCTTTGCCCCGCGGGTGTTAGCTATGGTATGAGGGTTGCCATACGGCTTGCCCACGAGTTTACACAAATATCCGTAAAGCAGTGCCAAGTGGGCAAAAAAGTAAAGCCTTCGCGAAGAGGGGAAGATATTAGGTGTAAAATCCTGAAAATTTACGGCTTGGAAGCCCACTTGCCGTATTTTGTGTTCAAAACTATGCACCGAAGCCAAGTGTGGAATAGCCCAGTTGCTTGTCCAAGTGAGCAAAAGTGCACTTTCTTTGGGGCTGAGTGCTTTATCTGTACAAAAACCGTCAGCTACTAACAACCTACCGCCTTTTTTAAGCAACCGATACGCCTCTTGCAAAAACGCCTGCTTATCTATAGCATGGCACACGCTTTCTACTGCCCACACAAGGTCAAAACTACGCGCTTCAAAGCCCGTTTGTGTGTAATCCTGCACACTGAAACGCACTTTGTCGCTCACACCCCGTTGTTGAGCGTAAACTATCGCTTTTTGGACCTGCGTTTCAAGTAAAGTTATCCCCTCTACCTCACAGCCATATTGCTTTGCCAAGAAAATAGCCGAACCGCCCACCCCACACCCCGCATCCAACACCCGCTCACCACGCCTCACGCAGGCTACTTGGGCTAACACTTCATTCATTCTATGAAGCGACTGCGGCAACCTCCTAACGCTTGCGTCCCAATAGCCATAATGCATAGCAAGGCTGTTGTTCAAGTCCCACACATCGCGATAGGCCACTTCGCACTTCTCATAATATTCTACTACTTGCTGAGGGCTAATAATCATATGTTTCAAATATTTTTCTAATCCGCTTCCTTCTCACAGGAAATACTAATAACGTAACAAAATTACAAAATATCCTTCAAACTAATAGCATATAAAAAGCAATATAATCTGAATATAATAAAATCAAAACATAGCTTATAAGCTTAAATATATACCTATAAATAGTTAAATTGTAATATTTAATGATAGATGTATAGTTTTTGGTAATAAATGTATAATTTTATATGATAAATGTATGATTTTTAATATTAAAAGTATAATTTACAAAGATTAAGTTACAACTTTTAATAGTAAATGTATAATTTTTAATAGTTAAAGCACGTTATTTAATAGTAAATGTATAATTTTTATTATTAAAAAGTACAATCTTAATACTTGATAATAAACATTAAATACTAAAAATTTAACATTAAATACTTAAGATTTAACATTTAATATTTATTATTAAATATTAAGTAATAAAGTCCTAACATTAATTATCAAAAACTAAACATTTAGTATTATTAACTATACATATAATAATAAAAAATAAGCATTTAATACTAAAAACTTAACATTAAGTACTAAAAACTAAGCTTTTAGTATTTTTGAATATCTTTATACTAACGATGGTTAATCATTCTTTTAAGAAAGCTTTCAAAAGTTGGTCAATGTTTTACAAAATAGAGAAGTAGTTTTGAATCTGAATATTAGGCGAATAATTTTACTTGCTTATGAATGCAGAGGTAAGCAGAAAAGTGGAGCATTATTGCAGGAGGCTTGAGAATTGTCAAGGAGTGTGTTTACATTATATCATAACTTTCCAAAAGTATAGCACTTTTGGAAAGTTATTCTCGTGTTAGAAAGGATATTTACCTTGTTCGAGTATGAAATCAGCAATACGACGGCGCGCTTCTTTGGCATTGTATGCCTCAGTACGGCTCAACTTACGCAAACTTCCCATCAAAGCCTTGTGCATTTCACCTTCGGCAAAGGCATTGATAGCATTTTTGCCTGAGATATACACTGTATCTGCAGCCTCTAGCAAAAAGCTACGTACCATATCAGCTTGGATAGCTACAGACGCCTGGCCCCGTATGCTAGCTAACTTCTCTAGCCGCAAAATAGCAGACTCAAGAGTATATACTTGAATAAGCATATCGGCAAGGTTAAGCATCACCTCCTGCTCGTTCTGCAAATTGGTAGTGAATTTCTGCACGGCTGCACCCGCCGTCATGAGCGTAGCTTTTTTCAAATTCTTCAATACGGCTTTTTCATAACTCATAAACGAATTATCAAATCGCAAATCACCACCTCCGCTCATAAGTTCCTTTTGCACTTCCATGATAGCAGGCATAAGGTTCAATTCACCTTTCATGGCACGTTTCACGATAGTGCCAACGCAAAGCATGCGGTTTATTTCGTTAGTGCCTTCAAAAATGCGGTTAATGCGGGAATCTCGGTAGCAACGCTCTACGGGTGCTTCAGCAGAGTAGCCCATGCCGCCGAAAATTTGTACGGCTTCATCCACGCAATAGTCCAAAGTTTCAGAACCGAATACCTTCATAATAGCACACTCAATGGCAAATTGCTCAAAGGCCTTGAGTTTAGCCTCTGCCTCGGGCATACCATTAGCAATAAATGCCTCAATACAATCGTCAATATTTTGCCCTGCACGATAGTAGGCACTTTCGTTCACAAAAATCAGGGTAGCTTGTTTGGCAATTTTCTCTTTGATGGCCCCGAAGTTGGCAATAGCTGTATTGAATTGTTTGCGTTCTTTGGCATATCGTACTGAATGCTCAAGGGCTTTTTTTGCCGCGCCGTTGCATGAAGCAGCTAATTTGATGCGTCCAATATTTAGAATATTTACCGCTATCTTGAAGCCATTTCCGCGCTCAGAAAGCAAGTTTTCTACGGGGACGTGGCAATCGTTAAAGAATACTTGGCGCGTATCCGAACCTTTGATACCTAATTTCTTTTCAGGTTCGTTCATGGTTATGCCTCCAAAGCCCTTTTCTACAATAAAGGCTGAAAGGTTTTTGTCATCATCAATTTTGGCAAACACGATAAAGATGTCCGCAAAACCTGCATTAGTTATCCACATCTTTTGTCCGTTAATGATATAGTGCTTGCCCTCCGCAGAAAGCGTAGCTCTGGTCTTTCCTGAATTAGCATCAGAGCCAGAGTCAGGTTCGGTAAGACAGTAGCAACTAATCCACTCCCCAGAGGCTAATTTGGGCAAGTATTTTCTCTTCTGCTCCTCATTACCATAATAAACGATAGGTAAAGTACCTATGCCAGTATGAGCTGAGAAAGCCACCGCAAAAGAGTGTGCCATTCCTACATAATCCGCTAAAAGCATAGAGGTATTGAAACTCATGCCTAAGCCCTCATACTCAGCAGGAACAGCAGTGGCTAATAAACCCAACTCACCTGCTTTTTTTACTAAGTTTCTCATCAACTCTGGCGACTTGGCCTGGTCAATCTCTTCCAAACGAGGTTCAATTTCTTTGTTAAGAAAATCCAAACAGGCTTGGGCCATCATAGCCTGCTCCTCAGTAAACTCTTCTTGTATGAAGATTTGAGCAGAATTAACATCTTTTATCAAAAACTCTCCGCCTTTGATAAGCTCTTTTTGTTCTACGGTTTGCATATAAAATAGGAAAAAGTGAGAAATACAATTCAACTAGATTCAATGCAAAGATAGTGAAAAAAAATAGTATGCATGCATACCATTTATATTTTTTTTAATTGCCCTAAAAATTTATTTCTCCTTAATGTAAAGAAAACCTACTTTGTTTTTAGGTATAAACAACTTTTTGCTATTTTTGCACTTCTGATTTTAATTAACAGCAGGGGAAGTTACTTGCTACCTATTTAGCAAATATTCATGCGATATATAAAGTATTTTAGTGTCAGTTTGCTTGTAATTAGTATAGACCAAGCCCTCAAACTGTGGGTATATTTTTATATGAAAATGGGTAACACAGGTGAAATTCCCGTGTTAGGAAATTGGTTTAAGCTCCATTACATTCTCAATCCTGGCATGGCTTTCGGAATTACCTTTGACGCAATATACGGCAAATTGATACTTACCTTGTTTAGAATCATTGCCACAATCGCTATTGCCTTTTATATCAAATATCTTGTAGACAAGCAGGCACACAAAGGCTTTATCTTTTGTATGGCAATGATCTTAGGAGGAGCCTCAGGCAACGTAATCGATAGTACGTTTTATGGTGTGTATTTAGACAATGCTCCTCCTAACGCTCCCACGCCATGGTTTTATGGGCAAGTAATCGATATGTTTTACTTTGATATTTGGCGCGGAGAGTTACCTCAATGGATACCTCTTTTAGGTGGAATGGACGTAGCACTGTTTCCCATTTTCAACGTAGCGGATGCAGCTATTTTTATCGGTGTGGTTAGTATTTTAGTTTTTCAAGGGACATTTTTTCCTAAACCTAAATCCCCAACTCCCGCTAATGCAATCGAAGGGAGCCATCAGCCAGCCATTCAACCAATGAACCAAGAAAATTCTATTCAGGAAGCAAGTCCAAACGAAATTAGCCCAAAAGACTCTCAAAACATCCCCTTGCCTAACGATAACCTACCTACTAAAAATGAACGAACCTAACCAAGAAACAGTAGTCTCACCCACTGTTTTAGCTGCTTTTGTGCAAGCCGTTTTTGAGCGAATAGGTTGCGAGGCTACACTGGCTCACCAAGCCACCCAAGTATTGATAGCTGCCGATTTGCGTGGCATAGATTCGCATGGGGTTGCCCGTTTAAGCGGGTATGTCAAACAATGGGAAATAGGAAACCTTAATCCTAAACCTAAATTTCAAATTTTGCATCAGACGCCCTCTACAGCAGTGCTTGATGCAGACCGAGGGCTGGGGTTGGTAGCTGCCCAAGAAGCCATGCGTATTGCCATAGACAAAGCCGAACAAGTAGGGACGGGCTGGGTCGCCGTGCAAAACTCAGGGCATTTTGGCATTGCAGGCTACCATGCCATGCTTGCTCTCCCCAAAGATATGATAGGTTGGGCAATGACACACGCCTCTAATTTGGTTGCCCCCACGTTTAGTTTAGAACGCTTATTAGGCACAAATCCTATTGCCATTGCTATTCCTGCTTTGCAGGAACCTCCTTTTGTAGCCGATTTTGCAACCACAGCAGTGGCTTATGGCAAATTACAAATTTTGCAACGTAGAAACGAACCCGCCCCCATAGGCTGGGTACAAGATGCCGAAGGAAATTCTACCACAGATGCCCACGCCCTCAAGAACGGAGGGGCTTTGTTACCCTTAGGTACAGACCGTGAGCACGGTAGCCACAAAGGGTATGCTCTAGCTGCTATGGTAGATATTTTGTCAGGAGTACTTTCAGGGGCAAACTACGGACCTTGGGTGCCACCATTTGCTACAGCAGGCATAACTACCTACCGCACCGACTCAGTGGGCAAAGGTACAGGGCATTTTTTAGGGGCAATGCGAATAGATGCTTTTCGCCCCGTACGAGACTTTAAGCAAGATATGGACAATTGGATACGTACTTTTCGTAATGCTAAAGCTATAAAGGGGCAGAGAGTGATTATCCCTGGCGAGCCTGAATATGAAATGGAAAACAAACGAAAGAAAACAGGTATTCCTTTGTTAGAAACCGTAGTACAAGATTTGAGAAATTTAGCCCAAAAATTAGGGATAGATTTTAAGATTTAAAGTATTTTTGTGCTAATCTTATTATTTACTTTTTTTGCAAGTCTACCCACTCAAAGCTCATCAGTTTTTTCTTCCCCAATCTGTTCGTTAGAGGGAATACCTTTACCAAATATCCTAACAGTAAGCCTTTGCACAAGGATAGAAAAAATAATCACTGCGTAGGGTTATAGTCAAAATCATTTCATGAGGCATTTTAGCAGTAATGGATAGGGCTAAGACAAGCAAAATAACCCTCCACAAACTATGATTACCACGCTAACGGATGCGATATATGCAAATAAGTAGCTTAAAGAATAAGCCCTAACCACAAAAGCAATCGTAATTAAGACTTCAATATTATATGCATCAATCGTTTTGAGCAATAAGTAAGCCCGCCCAACAGAAGCCCAAAAGCAATACCCCCTGACACCTCTTGCACAAAAAGCAAACCAATATCGAAAAGCACCAAGTCTGTCTGCTCTTTTTTCAGCAATTTTTAATACTCAAAAATACGACTACTATTACACTATCATTAAACAACAATAGTATCTCAACTGCGATACTTCAACTGCAGCTTAATACACGCTTACTTTGCCGATTATTTGAGCTTACCTAAAATTACTGGCAATGGCTCTGAAATCGCTTCCCACAGTATTATTCTAAACTATTCTACACAAAAAATTTTTTGCTTTATCTTTTTCAAGATCATCTTTTCTACTATCTCTATCCTAAGACAATAAGGACAGCCCAACTTTTGTCGTTATTTAACACGTAACGCAAAAGTAAAGGCTGGATTGTCTGTTTCGCTAAGTAGCAATACAACACCAACGCTAATTTTTTCCTAATTTTACAAGTATATAAACAGATAGCACCTTTTTATATTTCTAATTAAAATCCGCTGATAATCTCGGCATCAACGCGACGGTTATTGTAACGTCCTTTATCTGTTGCATTAGTATCAATAGGTTTAGAGTAGCTGTATCCTTTTATTTGTAGCATATCTTTGTTTACACCTTCCTTTACCAAATAGTTGTAGACATATTTAGCACGCCTTTCTGACAAGAGTTGGTTGTAATAGAAAGGACCGATAATGTCAGTATGTCCTGAGAGCTCAATTTTCAAGTCAGGATATTTTTTCATGAAATCGCGTAGGTATTCTAAGCGTCCTTTGTTATACTCATTATTATAGGTAAAATCTTGGTCAAAGCCGAAGAATACTCGGAAGGCAAAATTTTTTATATCTTTATCACGGTCAGATGGCTCTTGTTTAGGAGTACTTTGCAAATCTTTCTTATTCAGAGAAGCTAACACGGGCTTAGGAGCATACAAAACATAGATGTCTCTTTGTCCTTTACCACCTTCACGTGCAGAAGTGTAAAATCCTTGTTTATCGTCTTTTGAAAGTGTAAAGAATAAATCATCTTCAGGGCTGTTGATAGGTGTTCCTACATTTTCAGGCGGCCCGAACTTACCATCTTCTCCAATCACAGACTTAAATACGTCATACCCTCCCATAGAGTTATGCCCTTTAGAACTAAAATATAAGGCTTTGCCATTGTAGGTAATGAAAGGAGATTCCTCGTCATATTCAGTATTCACGGGAGCACCGATATTTTTAGCCGGTCCCCAACTATTGCCTTCTTTTTTAGTTACGTAAATATCCAACCCCCCTAAGCCTCCTGGTCTGCTACTTGTAAAGTACATCGTTTTGCCATCTTCGGTAAAGCAAGCGGAAGTTTCTTGATACTTTGTATTGATATTTTTATTCATTTTTCTTGCTTTTCCGAATTCACCTTTCTTTTCATCAAAATCAGACTCGTATAAATCTCCTTTTGTGCGAGGGTTGTCTCTGTAAAGGATAATTATTTTACCATCAGGACTAATAGCTGCTGCAGCATCATGGAACCTCTTGTTGTATCTATAAGGTGTACCTGGGCCCCAACTATCTCCTGTCTTTTTGGAAATGTAAACATCTTCAAAAAAGCGTCCATCTTTCAAATCTACATTTCCACCTTTAGTTTCGGGTCTGCGGGCTGTATAAATCATTAGATCTCCTTTTTCATTCACTAATGGCACATATTCATCGTAAGCAGTATTAATTTTATCACCCACATTTTCAATAGTAGCATTTACGGGTTGTGCATTTAAGAATATAGCATTATCACACTCTTGTAACTTACGATCGGCATCTTTGATTAAGAAGTCTAATTCTTTCAAGCGTGCTTCTTTTGCTTTCCTATCTTTAGACTTTTTAGGAGTTATTGAAGATAAATTTGATTTTTCAGACTCAAAATTAGTTTTTGCTTCTTTGTATTTGGCTTTGGCTTCTTCAAAACGATATGCCCTTTGGTAAGCTTGTGCTAGTAAATACGCTACATTTTTGTATTTAGAGTCTACTTTATATGCTTTTTCCAAGTAAGGAGTTGCTTCCTTGCTCATGCTAATAGCAAGGTAAGACTTACCTATGCCGTAATTAGCTTCTAAATTCTCAGGGTCTGCAGCTAAAAGTTGGTTGTAGAGGTCAATAGCAAGAGTGTGTTCTCCATACTTTTGCGTCATATTTGCATCACGCATTAATTTTTGAATTTCTTTCGCGCTTTTAGCTTCTTTTTGTGCTAACGCTACTTGATAACTACAAAAGCACAAAAAGGTTGATAAGAATAGTGTTAGTTTTCTCATACTCTTGACTAAAATAGGGTAAAAGATTATCTTATTACAAAAATTAGGTACAATATGGGTGCCATCTCTTAAAGAGTTTGCAAGTTTTTTTGAAAAATTTTAATGATTCAATTTAATGATTCAAATTTTAATTAACTTTCAAATACTTGAAAATGCTTGATTAGCAATTCTAAGTTACTCGTTATTATAATTTTGATAGTTAAAAGCCAATCTTTTTCAGATTGGCTTGAAGCTCTAGCTATACATATTCTCATTCTCGTGTATCAAATTTTTTTTTTTTCAACTAATTAATTAAATTTAGGACTGCGAGCTGTTTTAAGAATATAATTCAAGTGAAAACCAGAAACCAAGTATACATCTACCTTGCCTGACCAACCTCTAATTTGGTTTCTTAACCCATAGCTTGCTAGACGTGCATATGGATTGTTATCTGCGGGACTAAAGGAAGCGGTTTGTACTATTTCATCAAACCCACCATCAGGTCTTCTACCTGCATATCCCCCGAAGTTAGGTGAAACTCCGCCAACGTGCGCTTGTATTTGTGCTAGAGGACGGGTTTGTCCTGTCATTACTGCTACAACTTCGGCAGAGCGGTCTGCCAAAATTCTACCTTCCACTGTTGGAATATCTCGTATATCTGCGTAGTTTCCACTTACGTCATCAATATAATCAGTAGTAGTAACACGGAGAGCCATTTCAAAGGACAAGTCCCATTGATCAGCAATTCTGAAGCGAATTCCTGCCCCCATAGGCACAGCCATTTGCACTAAGGAATAAGGCTTATTGTAGGGTGCTTCAGGTAATGTAGAAGGTCTAGGGTTAGGATTTCTTTGCCCTTCCGTTCCCAAAGGTTGCAAAGCTACCCATTTGCCACCATTAGGTACGACTACTCTATTACCTAATAAATCTCCTATGGTCTCAGGTAGTTTCGCTTTAGGATTGTGGTAAAATACGCCCACTCCTGCCACTAAATAAGGTGCGACATAAGTTCTACGGTAGAAGCGCCCTCGGCTCGCTCCAAATTCATAGATACCACTTATTGCAAATTCGGCTATGTCATTACGGAAGCTCAAATTACGTGCATAACGGTTGATTCGTTCTTTAGAATCAGGTACGTTATCTTTCAAAGGTGGTGCTGTAGCATTGTTAGTAAGACCTACTGAGGCAGCGGTGAAGTCATCACCCTGCAAGCGTCCAAAGAATAACGAGCCTCGCAGATAAAAGTTAGGATTTAACTTCTTAATTGCTTGAAGCCCGAACTGAGGGCGTGTCAGGGTTAGGTCAGTACTTAAATACTGACTTTTAGGATTCAAATCACCGAAGTAGTTCAAAGCATTCGCTTGAATTCCAATACTCCAGTAGTTATCTTTCCGCACACTAGGCCTAAGACTAGTAAGTGCTGGTATTTGTGCATAGCTTTCCGCCATACACCAAAAGAACAGCACTCCAATAACGGATTGCAGTAGTTTTCGCATAACCTTAAAAAATTTTTAGTTTTAGTTTATGTTGTATTTTAGCTTTGTTTTCAGGGAATGGCTATATAATTGTTAAAATTTTTAACTAATTTTGTTTATCCATTCAAATTTTCTTTATGCTATTATAGTTTTCAACCCTTTCCTAAGTTTTGTTTATTTTCTTTATGATGCAAATATAACAATTTTTTCTGATATGCAAATTTTTTTTCCCTTTTTTGTCATTCTTTTGTAACAAATATTTTCTTTTTACGTATTAGGATAGTTATTTCTAGTTAATAAGCTTAATTAAAAAAGCTTTATTTCCACCTAAATTTAACTTTGAAAAACTCGTAAAACCCTAAAAAACTCGTAAAGCTTCTTTGCTTTTACATATGCTAACGTACTAACTCAAATAATAGCGAATTTATGCTCAAAAATCGACTTCATATTCTTAACCAATGGTTGAGAAATACATTTGGTTTTTCGCACAAAGAAATGCGCGGTTTTTGGGTAATTATGGTTTCCATGAGTGCACTTCTATTCTTACCTTGGCTTTTGGAAAAACTACTTTACACTTCACAGCAAGAGGCCTACCGAAAAGAGCAAATCTTAGCCCAAGTAATTCTAGCAAAATTAGCCCAACAAGAAAAGCAACGAGCGGATAGTTTGCAATTAGTAAAGCGAGAGATTTACTCACCATTCAACCCTAATGAAATGGACTCGGTATCTTGGGTAAACTTGGGTGCTTCTCCTAAATTAGCAGCACGTATTACACACTTCGTGCAGAAAGGTGGAAAATTCAAAAAAAAAGAGGATTTGCTTAAAATTTATGGCTTTCCTACTGATTTCTACAAAGAAATAGAGTCATTTATTCAACTGCCTAGCCTATCGCAAAGAGTTTTTACAGAAAAAAAAGCTATGGCAAAACGAGATACTTTTACCTCTTCTCACAAAGAGAGAAATACCTTAAAAAAAGAAAAATTAAACTCTCAAATTATTATTTCATCTTTTGACCTGAACCAAGCCGACACTACTCACCTTGTAAAAATTAGGGGAGTAGGCTTGAAAACTGCCCAACAGATAATCAAGTATAGAGAGAAATTAGGTGGGTTTGTGAGTTTAGAGCAACTTAGTGAAATATATCTTTTGAAGGAAAAACCTCAAACAATAGAAGAAATCAAAAAATATGCTTTCATTAGCCCTAATTCACATCAAAAAATAAACCTAAATACCGCCTCTTTTGAAACATTAAAAGCACATCCTTATATTGGTGCTAAACTAGCCTCTACCTTAGTGAATTACCGCAAAAATAACGGTAAATTTACAGACATTGCTCAATTGAAAAAAATAAAAGCCATAGACAGTACAAAACTAGAGCAAATAAGTCCATACCTGACCATAGAATAATTGCTTAAACTCATAAAATCTCATTTTTTAGAAACTCTTGATTTGGTACGGCATATCTTATGTATTCAATTGAAAAGCTACGCTTTTGTAACATTTCTTATTTTTTTGTTTATATTTGCAAATACATCCGTTAGCCTTATTATGAAAGCACAAAAAGCACAAATCTATAACTACAGGACATGGCTATTAGAAACGAACTCGCAATGGCTTTTTGAATATTTTCAAAATCTTCTGCGTGAAGTAGGTTTTACAATTATTCAGCACGTTGAGCATCACTTTCAACCGCAAGGGTATACCTGTATTTGGCTCTTGGCAGAAAGCCATCTTGCCCTTCATACCTTCCCTGAAGCGAACAAAACTTACTTAGAATTAAGCAGTTGCGATGAGGAAAAATATCATCACTTTTGCCAAAAATTAGTTACACCCATTCAGCAGGTCTGTTAAAAATGTATTGGATAACTTTGATCTTTGTGGTTAATCTTTGGATAAATCCTATCTTTTACATTCGTAATATTAACCAATTACAAAGAGCCATTTTTCAGTCCTATGAACAGGAAAAATATACAGAAGTAATACGCCTCTCAGAAACACTTATTAAAGAATACCGTTTTGAAAATGAATACCTGCATTTGAATATGGCTCACTCTTATTTTTTGATGCAAAATTTCAGTAAAGCGATTGAACACTACAATCTTGCTTTACAAACTAACAAACCTAATCTACAGGCTACTGCTTTATTGCAATTAGCCGTCATTGCTGAAAATGAAGGAAATATAGAAGATGCTTTACAACTGCTCAAAAAAGCTATTTTGATTTATCCTGCTAATGCCATAGCACGTTACAACTATGAATTATTGAAAAAACGCATTAACAGCGACGCTTCTTTACCTGAACGACCTTCTCAAATAAACAGGAACGGAAGAACTACAAAACTGCTCGCTAATGCTCTGCAAAAAGTGAATACACAACTTCAAAAAAAAATGACTTTACAAGCTAATCTACAAGGCAAAGAACAAACTGACAAACAAGCCAATCAAGGAAAAAAAGATAAAGAGCAGGTAAATAAATCACTCAAAATCAATAAGTTAAGGCAAATCAATTTAGATATTGACAAAGCTAATCAAATTCTTGAAGCCATGCGAAACCACGAGGTACAATATCTGCAACAAAGAAAATATACTGCTACTCCTCCACCTCAGGGCAAACCGCTTTGGTAATTACCGTTCTATTTCTATGTTTGCAAGCAAGTTTATTAGTTTTTCTACCTCTTCAAAACGAATAGCAGGAAAATTCGCAATTCTAATTTGGTAGTCTTTCAAATTGCCGTATCCCGCTCCTACAATAGCATTTTTTTGGGCTAATTGTTGGATAATTACATCGGATTTAAGTTTGGTCTCTGCCACGATAACCGTAGCCGACCTATCGGCACTTTCTTTTACAAAAGGTTGAAAATGAGGACTCTCTTCTAAGAGTTGGTATAGTTTTTTGGCTTTCTGTTCGGTTTCGTAGCGGATATTTTGTATGCCTTTTTGTAGCATATCTTTCAAAACTTCATTCAAAAGGAAAATAGCCCACACGTTGGGCGTTTCAGGCGTTTCAAAATTTTTGAAGTTTTGCCACAAAGTAGGTAAACTATGGTAAGTTCCAATAGAAATTTGCTTTTTTTGCAACTTTTGGGCTTTTTCCAAACAAGCCTCGTTAGCTATCCAAACCCCCAAGCCTGCGGGCAACCCAAAGGCTTTTTGCACCGAAAAAAAGGCTGTATCTATCAAACTAAAATCCAGAGCAGGATAAGGTGCAGAGGAAACCATATCTACACTTACCAACGTTTGCGGATAGGCTTTTTTGAATGCGTGTATTTTTTCCACACTCATCATTGCTCCTGTGCTGGTTTCATTTTGGGTAAGGCAAAGTAATTCAGTTTCAGCGGGAATAGATACTTCAACTTGGCTAAAACCTTTGCCCAAAGCCACTTCATACTTTTGAGCATTTTTACCTAATTGCACCGAAAAATCATAGTATTTTTTAGAAAAAGATCCATTTACAAAATGAAAACTATATTTTTCTACCAAATTTTGCAAAGTGCGTTCCCATATTTCAGTAGCTGAACCTAAGAAAAATACGCCTATATCTTTAGGGAGATTAAGTAAAGTAGAAAGATTTTCAAAAGTTTCTTGGTATAAATTTCTAAATTGCTTACTTCTGTGCGAGATAGAGCCGATATGATTTTGAATAGCTTTTTGTACTATCTGCTCAAAATTAGGATAAAGTTGGGCAGGTCCCGCTGTAAAAAATGTCTTTTGTGGAAACATAAACTTAATTTTTTTAGGTGTAATGGTTTATCTTTTACTCAATATCTGCTGTTATTTTTTTTAACTTAAAATTCAATTAGGTAATGAAATTTTTCCCATGCAAACTTTGGAGATATTTCCCAAAGCTATGGTACTTCCTGCAAGTGTTTCGTTGGCAAGCAAGGCAAAAAGTACGGCTTCTTTGGCTTCGGCAGGTATGCCCAAGTGGTCAAACAAATAAGTTTTTATTTTTTGATTAAGTAAGTTCATCATAAAAGTATTGTATGCGCCGCCGCCGCTTACGTAGAGTGTACTTTCGGTTAAATTCAATTTTTGGATAGCTTGCCATATTCCTTCTACGGTAAAATGCGTGAGCGTACAGAGCAAATCTTGTGGGCTAATTGCTTGAAAATCACTTTGAATAATTTGCTCTACCCAAGCATTTGCAAAAGTTTCTTGCCCTGTGCTTTTAGGAAAAGGTTGCTCAAAAAAATCAAGTGTGAAAAGTTGTTGTAATAGTTCAGGAATAAGTTTTCCTGTTTGGGCAATTTGTCCTTTCTTATCAAAAGGTATATCGAAATACTTTTGGCAAAAATAATCCAAAAAAGTATTTCCCACTCCCACGTCGGTAGCAATAATTTGATTAGCGTTTTGGTTTTTTGGCAGATAAGTAAAATTAGCAATTCCACCAATGTTGAGTAAAATTCGGTCTTCTTGGGGAGAAGAGAAAAGTAAATAATCAGCATAAATAGCCAAAGGGGCGCCCTCACCTCCTACGGCAATGTGCTTTTGCCGAAAGTCGCTCAAAGTGATTATCCCTGTTTTTGTGGCGATTTGGTCAGCATCGGCTATTTGCAAAGTAGCATTTCCAAAATTGGGCTGTTGATGCAAGCGTTTAGGTGCGTGGAAAACAGTTTGCCCATGCGAAGCAATGCAATCAATCTCAGCAGGTTTTACTTTCCATGTTTGCAAGGTTTCTAATACCATTTCAGCAAATAAATTTCCTAAAAAATTATGTAGTAAAGTCAATTTACCCAAGTCAATTTGCGTTTGGGCAAAAACTTCTCGGATTAAATTTTTTGTTTCTATTGAGTATGTAATAGTTTGAAAATGAAGTAATTGCACTTTTGTACTTGTGCCACAGCCCTCAAAGTGACACAAGGCAAGGTCTAAACCGTCAAGTGAAGTGCCTGACATGAGTCCTAAAATTGTTCTCCTGTTAGCTTGGGCTATGTGGTAGAGTTTGGCAATATCAGTATTCATTGGAATTAGGAAAACCTAATTTTTCGGCAATCACATAATCATTACTTCGGTGCGAGTTGGTAGTAATCATTTCTCCTAAAAAACCTGCTAAAAATAGTTGGACACCAATAATAATTGCCACCAAAGCCAAATAAAAAATAGGCTGTTGAGTAATATCTCTCCCTAAATTTTTAGTAGGGATATTTTGGATAAAGATGCGATAAATTTTATCCAACACAAGCCAAGAGGTCATAAAGAACCCAAACATAAACGAGAGCACGCCCATAGAGCCAAAAAAGTGCATAGGTCTCTTGCGAAAGCGAGTTACAAAAGTAATAGAAAGCAAATCTAAAAAGCCGTATAAAAAGCGTTCTAACCCAAATTTAGTTTTGCCATACTTGCGGGCTTGGTGCTTAACTATTTTTTCACCAATTTTCTTAAAACCTGCCCACTTAGCAATTACAGGAATGTAACGATGCATTTCACCATAGACTACAATATTCTTTACTACATTTTTACGATAAGCTTTCAACCCACAATTAAAATCGTGCAAATAGATACCTGAAAACCAACGAGTTACAGCATTAAATAATTTAGTGGGAATAGTCTTAGAAAGTGGGTCTTTGCGTTCCTTTTTCCAACCTGAAACGAGGTCATATTGCTCTTGCACGATCATTTGGTACAAGGCAGGTATTTCGTCAGGGCTATCTTGGAGGTCTGCGTCCATAGTAATCACTACATTGCCTTGTGCAGCTTCAAAACCTGTATTCAAAGCAGCCGATTTACCGTAGTTGCGGTTAAAACGTATGCCTTTGATAGCAGTATTTTGTTTGCTTAGTTCTTTGATTACCTCCCAAGAATTGTCCGTACTACCATCATCTATTAAAAGCACTTCGTAAGTGAAATGATTCTGAGCCATGACACGCTCTATCCAAGCTATTAATTCAGGCAAGGACTCAGCTTCGTTGAGTAAAGGAATAACTATGGAAATTTGCAAGGCGACCAAAGATGAAATTAAAATGTAACTTTCTGAATGCAATTAACAGGAAATTTTTAGCTATTGCGAAGTTAGTTATTTTTGAGAGATAAACTGCTATTTTGCTGATACAAGATTAATTTTAAGTTCTTTTACGCTCAATCATGATTTTAGCAATCTTTTCACTGACTTGTTTCAAGGCATCTTGGAATATTTGTTGAGGAAGGCATTGCAGGAGTTATATGGAGGCATTTTTAGGTGCTTATTTTTTATGTTGTAAGGTAGCAAGTATGTAGAAAATGAAAAGAATTAGTAGGAGTAGAATGATTTTAAGATTGAGGTAGAATTAGCCCTGTAAAGCTATTGCAAAGTTGGCTATAAGATACAAAACCGTTCAATATAATCTTTTGCTTGGGGAAATTGTGATAATAGTTCATTTTTGCGTGCTAATTCAAAATCTTGAAAGTCAAATCCCAAACTAACCGTGCAACCTACCAAAGAAAAACTTTCAGGTTCTATTACCTCTGCTGCAAACCAGTGATTAGCAGGAATAATTATTTGAAATTGTTGCTTTTGCTCAATATCACGCCCTAAAAGATATTTGTTTACATTACCTTGAATATCAATAACATAAATTCCTACAGGGCTACCTTCGTAGAAATGCCAAATTTCATCAAATGCAATACGATGAAAAGCCGAAAATTGATGACTTTCTAACAGAAAGTAAATGCTTGTAGCGTAGTTTCTCTCTCCATATAGCCCTTGGGGGAGACAAGCTTCACCCACTTTACCTACGCTACGGTAGATTTCCTTAAAATATCCCCCCTCGGGGTGAGCTGTAAGTTGTAACTTTTCAATCCAGTAGTCAGCATCTTTTTTCATATTTTAGGAAAAATCAGTAACTTTGCAATATAAACTTAAATAGAATTACCCACAAAAATATGGAAAAAACCTTAACAACTGCCCAATTACAAGATAAAAAAGCGGTAAAGCAAGATAACTTTACCTCCCCCGATTTTTATCAAATAGACGATTTGCTAACCGATGAGCAAAAAATGATACGCGCTTCAGTGCGCGAGTTTATTAAAAAAGAAGTCAGCCCTATTATAGAACAATATGCCCAAGAAGCCAAATTTCCAAAACACTTGGTAAAAAAATTCGGTGAAATGGGGTTGTTTGGTCCAACTATTCCTCCAGAATACAACCCTAACGGCGGTTTAGACTATATCAGTTATGGCTTAATGATGCAAGAAATAGAACGCGGGGACTCGGGCATACGCTCTATGGCTTCTGTACAAGGCTCCTTGGTTATGTTTCCTATCTATGCCTTTGGTTCAGAATTACAACGCCAAAAATATTTACCTCGTTTAGCAAGTGGTGAACTATTAGGCTGTTTTGGGCTTACAGAAGCTGACTATGGATCCAACCCAGGTGGCATGCGAACACGCTTTGAGGATAAAGGTGATTACTACCTACTTAATGGTTCTAAAATGTGGATTTCCAATGCCCCTGAAGCTGATATCGCCATAGTATGGGCAAAAAATGAAGAGGGAAGGATACATGGCTTAATCGTGGAACGAGGTATGGAAGGTTTCTCTACACCTGAAATTCATAACAAATGGTCTTTGCGGGCAAGTTGTACAGGTGAACTTGTATTTGATAATGTGAAAGTCCCCAAAGAAAATTTATTACCTAACATTTCAGGCTTAAAGGGTCCCTTAAAGTGTTTAGACTCGGCACGTTATGGTATCTCTTGGGGGGCATTAGGTGCGGCGATGGATTGCTACGATACAGCCCGTCGCTATGCTTTAGAGCGAATACAATTTGATAAACCCATTGCTTCGTTTCAACTTGTGCAGAAAAAATTAGCAGAAATGCTTACCGAAATTACCAAAGCTCAACTAATTTGCTGGCGTTTAGGTGTGCTTAAAAACGAAGGTAAAGCCACAACCGCTCAAATTTCGTTAGCGAAACGAAACAATGTAGAAATCGCTCTCAACATAGCTCGTGAAGCAAGACAAATTCTAGGAGGCATGGGTATTACAGGTGAGTATAGCATTATGCGACATATGATGAACCTCGAGTCTGTAATTACTTACGAAGGTACACACGATATTCACCTACTTATTTTAGGGCATGAGATTACAGGCATCCCTGCCTTTAGATAATTAAGTGAAAATAAAAAATAGTTAGTTTCAAAAGGCAAGTTACGAATAAGCTAACTTGCTTCTTTGTTTTTTCCAGAACACCCAACGTAAAGTGCTTTTGTTAATTTACAGGCTTTCAAATTCTAACAAACGCATTAGGAATTGAAAGGAAAAGCCCAAAGAGCTTGGTGTAAATTACCGAAGTACGAGCAAAGTTCTGCAAAGATCGCCTTTTGCCTATTGATAATCAGCATTAGTTCAAGATTACCATATGCGTTCTATGTTCATACATACATTGAGTCTCATTTTTAATGAAATTTTGTAGCCATTTTACAATATCATACATTTCACACTACTATCAAAAATATCAAAAAAAAAGTTCATTACCTTTTTTCATGTTTTGCTACATTTTTAATAATTTTAGGCAGTAAAACCGCGAAACAGAAGCAACGATACAAAATATATAACTTTGCACCTAATTCTGTAGGCTTTATTCCTTTGTATGATTATAGACATACTGCTCACCATATTTTTAGTGGCTCTCAATGGTTTTTTTGTAGCTGCAGAGTTTGCTATTGTAAAGGTACGCTCTTCTCAACTTGACCTCAAAACCCACCGAGATGCCACTTTAGCAAGGATTGCTAAACATATTACTAGCCACTTAGATGCTTATTTAGCTGCCACACAATTAGGTATTACTATTGCCAGTATCGGGTTAGGGTTTATTGGTGAAGAGGTCGCCAAAGAAGTAGTACTGGGGATTTTTCACTACTTTCACATAGATATCAATCCCATACAATTACGTAGCCTCTCTACTACAATTGCCTTTGTGTTCATAACTTTTATGCACGTAGTATTCGGAGAATTAGTACCCAAATCTTTTGCCATTCGGTATTCTTTACCTACTACAATTGCCGTGGCTTTGCCTCTACGTTTCTTTTATTTCGTTTTTGTACCTTTTATTTGGACTTTTAACGGTTTTGCTAATTTCGTTCTTAATGCCATTGGTGTACCCGCTGCTTCACACGAGTCTGTACATTCTGAAGAGGAATTACGCATCTTGATTGAAGAGAGTAGCAAAGAAGGAGAAATTGAAAAATCTACCAGTAGATTACTTGACCAGGTGTTCAAGTTTGATGATAAATTTGTCAAGCAAATCATGATGCCTAAAGACAAAATTGTTGCCTTAGATATTGACACTCCCCTGCAAGAGGTAATCAGCACAGCTATTTTTGAGGGCTATTCGCGTATTCCCCTCTATCAAGGTGATATAAATAATATCAAAGGGCTACTCTATACCAAAGATTTGCTAAAATTACTTGCTAACAACCATGAGATTACTAGCTTACATGATTTACGAATGCCTATCCACACTACTTCTCCTAACAAGCGGGTAGGAGATTTGTTAGAGGAATTTCAAAAAAAGCGGCGGCACATGGCTGTAGTAAAGAATGATGCAGGAGAACTGATTGGATTAGTAACCATAGAAGATATCATAGAGGAACTTTTAGGCGAAATTTATGACGAAACCGATGAGAGCAACATTATTGCAATTGGTGAAGGTGAATACATGCTTAGCGGACTACTTTCAGTTTCAGAGCTAAATAAAATTCTTCCTGAAGCTTGTTTTCCTGAAAGTGAATACTATGAAACTGTATCAGGAATGCTCTTGAACTTTATCGGCCAAAGAACCCCCCGAATAGGGGAAACCGTGTTAATTCAAGGATATGAATTCACTATCTTGAAAAAGAAAACAGCCACCTCTGAAAAAATAGCCGTTGTGCAAATGAAAGTGCCTCAAAATGCGGTAAGTAACTCCCACGATGCTTCGGTAGGTTAAGCAAACCGACTAAAATCTAATATTTTCTATCATTGCCAAAGTATCTTCTCCTTTTTCTAAATTTTCTAATACCTCAAAAATCTTGTCTGACCAACCTGCAATTAGGTACACGTCTTGTCTTTCTATTTGCAATGGTGTATTTCCGTAACCTACTAAATCAAACAAGTATAATTTGGCTCGGGGGGCAATTTTTTTATACTTTTGCCAAGTGCCTGCAAATGTAGTATCAGTATTTTTATTGTTCCACATTTGGCAGTCAGTAAAAAACATTACCTTGTCTACGGCAAGTTTATTTTCAATTAAATACTCTAGCACTTTGTAGCCATTGGTAGAATAGCCCACTTCGCCCTCTCTACGACGCAATTCCTTACAATTAGAAAGTATATGGCTTGAAGGTAAATTAACTACTTTCCACGTATCTCCAAAAAAGCCACTAATTACAGACTGACATTCGGATTGTAAAAGCATAGCTAATATCAACCCAATATCATAGTTCTCAATTTTGCTTCTTGGAGAAATAGGTCGTTGCATTGAACCTGAAACATCACACGCTAATAGCACTGTAGTTTGAGCATCAAAACCTTGTAAATTGACTACACTGGCTTTCACGGCTTGTTCTAAACTCTCCAGAAGTAAACTTACAAAAGGAGAGGGTTCTTCAAGGTTAATCAGTTCCTTGTATGCTGCTAAAAAGCGAAAAGGTAACTGCTTAGAATTAGCTACTTCATGCTGGTTAGCTATGCGTGTAGCCACTTTTTGTAGATGCGTCGCACTTACCTTCGCTTGAAGGATATTGCGTAAGTTACGAAGCAATGCCATGTAGCCCACTTTACCACTATCAATCAACTCCTCCCATTTGGCTTGGAATGCCTGTTGTTTATCTTGCTCGGTAGCAAAAGTTTGTTGCCCTAGTACCGAAAGTTCCACTTCCCACGTATAAGGTGTCTGCAACTCGTCTTTTACAATTTTATCAAAAATTGCTTGTTGGGTTTCATTTTTGGCTTTGGGGTGCACCAAAAACAACGCATCACGAAGTTTTATCTCCGTTTTACGGTTGTACTTGGCAAATTGGTACTCGTCAAATTTATTAAAGGCTTGTGCCAAACCTTTTTGAATTTGTTTGGAAAGTTTACCTAATTTTTTCGTACCATTCCTTTCATTGGCTAATTGATAGTATGCCAACAATTCGGTAATCTCATCGGCACGTTGCACAATGCGGGCAACCAAACGGCTCACTAAGTTATCGTTTTTATGAATTTTAGCAAGTTCTACGGCAAGCACCAACGGAACAGAACGCAAATACATTTGCTCACGAGCATAAATAGCGAGTTTGGCTACAAAGGTTGGCTCGCATTGCTTAATAAGTTCTCTTAGGCGTTCTATTCTCTTGTCTGCTTTTTCATAAAATTGGTCTGACAAAGCCGAAGTTACCACAGTGGTGTACAAGTCCATTTTCACGGGGAGGTAATAGGCTTCTGCACCTTCGTGGTTTATAGTTAAATCCTTATTTTGAGCTTGGGTATTAAAACGCATAGATTATCAGGATTGAGATAATTCAATAAATAAAAAATAGAAAGGAGTAGGCAACAAGCGTATAGTGCGAAAGGGACATCTGCCTTTGGCAGATTTTGTCTTAATTTTCGAAGTATCACTATACTACGGCACTACTCCAAGATTTTAGCATTTTGCTTTTCCAATTTTTATCTTATTAACGTTACGGAGAAAACTCTTTCCAGCATAGGGCTATTAGGCAAATAGCGGAAGCGTATTTTACAAACATATACGTCAGGAGGTGCTTCTTTACCCAAATAAGTACCGTCCCAATTCACGTAGCGGTCATTAGAACGAAATACAACCTCTCCCCACTTATTAAAAATCCAAGTTTCAAATTTGTCAAAATGTCTTCCAAAAATTTCTAGTTTATCGTTCAATCCATCACCGTTAGGTGTGAAAGCAGTAGGAACATAGATACCAGGAAAACACTCGTCAATAACATCAATTGTACTTTCAGAAAAACACTCCAACTCGTCAATTACACGTATAGTGTACCTTCCTGACTTTCGTATGGCAATGGTACGCGTGGTGTCCCCTGTATTCCAGCGGTATCGTTTGCCTTCGGTAGCTGTCAGCCGCAAAGTGTCTTCGCTGTTAGAGCATATACGTAAATTTTCATACTTGGTTGGTTCTGGTGGTGCTTTTATTTTAACTTTTTTGCTCAAATCTACACAACCTGTTGGATCTACGAAGCGAACTATAAATTCTCCCACTCCTAAGGCTTGCGGATTGAATACCGTAGCAGGTAAACCGTTGATGGTAAAGCTACCCGCATTAGGAGGACTTACTTGCAAGGTAATGGCAGGGTTTTGCGTGCAATAGGCTTCTTTCAATGCTAAAGTCACATTAGGGAGTTCAGGAATAGTAATTACTTTGGAGTCGGTGTTAGTGCAACCATTTATGTCTTGATAATTGTAAATGATTACGTGCCGTCCAGGTCCGAGTTCGGCAGGATTAAGTTGGGTTTTTACTACTCCATTGATAGTAAAAACGCCGCCCGCGGGATTAGCTATCAAATTAAAAGGAGGAGCATTAAGGCAATATTGATTGTTTAATCCTGAAATATTAACAATACTTATTGAAGGTAAACTGGAAATTTCAAAATCTTTGGAAACTGTTACTGAGCAGTTAGTTCGTGGGTCAGTATAAGTATAGAATACGGTTTTGACTCCTACCCCTAATTCTGAAGGTTTAACGTGGGTAACCACATTGCCGTTAATAGTAAACACACCGCCAGCAGGTGTGGCAGTGAGTTCAAAAGGATTGGCATTGATACAATAGGTAAAGCCCAAACCTGTAATTTGCACATCGGCACGTGGTTCTTCAATAGAAATATTTTGACTTACTTGTTTGGTACATCCATTAGCATCGGTGTAGGTATAAGTTACGGTGTGATTACCAATTCCTAAAATGCTCGGATTAAGGTGTGTTGCTACATTACCATTTATCCTAAATACACCACCCGCAGGGCTACCTACCAATTGAATAATCCCACTGTTCAAGCAATAAATTGGGGCTAAACCCACAATGCTTGGCGTAGGTAACGGATTAACCACAACACTTCGCTCGATAGTATTTCGGCAATTATTATTGTCCGTAAATTCGTATCGTACAGTATGTGTTCCTACTCCTAAGGCGCTTGGATTGAATTGCGTAGCTACATTACCATTTATCCTAAAAGTTCCTCCTGCAGGAGTAGCACTTAGCACAAAAGCAGGTACGTCAATACAGTAGTGATTTTGCAAACCTACAAAAGCAAGCGTAGGCAACGGTACTACCTCTACGCTTTGTTCTAAGGTATTAGTACAGTTATTAGTATCTGTAAAAGTATAACGAACTATATGAGTTCCTACACCTAAAACATTTGGGTTGAATTGTGTGGCAGCGTTCCCATTGATAGTAAAGCTACCACCTACGGGCGTGGCTGTTAGGTTAATAGGAGCGTTATCTATACAATATCTATTAGCCAAGCCGTTGATAGTTAGTACGGGAAGTGGAAATATTTGTACAGTTTTAGTGTCGGTATTGGTACAGCCGTTGTTATCTGTGAAACTGTATACTACAGTATGATTACCTACACCCAAAGCACTTGCATTAAATTGATTAGCACTGTTTCCATTGATGGTAAATGTACCACCTACGGGAGTAGCTGTCAAATTGAAAGCAGGAGTATTGATGCAATAGCTTGGATTTAAATTTGTAATTTGTACCGTAGGTTTCGGATTTACTACGATAGCAATTGTAGCAGTTTCTGCACAATTGTTACTATTAGTTTGAGTAATCTGTAAACCTGCATTGCTTAGGGGAGCGTCCCAGCGCACTGTAATTTGGTGAGTTCCTTGTCCGCTCAAAATTGTTCCTACGGCATCAGTTACCTGCCATTGATAAGTATTGCCTGCAACTGAAGCCACGCTATATGTCTGCACCGTTTCTACACACACTGAGGTAGCTCCTACAATCACTGGGTTAGGTTTAGGAAAAACTTGAATGTTTTGTTGCAAAGTACTGATGCAGCCATTAGGATTATTGTAGGTATAAACCACGGTATGCGTACCCACCCCCAAAACGCTTGGGTTGAATTGTGTAGCAGGGTTGCCATTGATGGTAAAGCTACCGCCTGCGGGCGTGCCTTGCAAGGTAACGGCTTGTGCATTTACACAATAACCTGCGGTATTTAAGTTAGAAGTTAGATTTGCAGCAGGTTTAATAGTAACGGTTTGTGTACTGCTTACCGTACAATTATTAGCATCTTGGGCAGTATAAACTACGGTGAAAGTGCCAGCTCCCAAAGCACTTGGATCAAATTGCGTAGCAGGAGTACCGTTAATGGTAAAACTGCCCCCTGCAGGGGTACCGCTCATACTAAAAGCAGGCGAGTTGGTGCAGTATTCTGCTTGTACATTGGTAGTTACAGAGGTAACAGGGTGAAACGAAATTGTAACGGGGTTGCTTGTAGTACTACAATTTGCTCTATTGGTAACGGTAACGGTGTAAGTACCTGCTCCCACAGTAATAGTGGGTGTGGTGGCTCCATTTGACCAGAGGTAAGTGGTTCCTGCGGGTTGTGTGCCTGCACTAAGCGTAGTGGTAGTATTAGGACAGATGGCACGATTAGGTCCTAAATTTACAGTAGGATAAGGTAAAATTTCAATCGTTTTGCGGACAAAATCTGTTCCACAACCACCACTTATAGTTACGGTCATAGTTACCTCATAGAAGCCAGGTGAAGTATAAGTTACGGAAACATTTTGCCCTGTGGCAGTTTGTCCATTCCCAAAATTCCAACTAAAACCTAATACATTGCCTGTTCCTTGCAAGTTTATAGTTTGCCCTACGCAGGCTGTGGCAGGAAGGTGAAAGTTATATTCTTGATTCTCAAAAGCTCCTCCCACGCTATAAGCAAATCCTTCGGCTTGCCCGTAACCATAGGCATAAGCAATAAAACTACTATCCGAAGAGAGTCTGTGATTACTATTAGAAATTTCTATACTTGCATAAGAATAATTACCACACGGGGAAGCCGTAAATGACGTAGGTGAAATAGGTACTCCGTTGAGTTTAATTCTTGCTATACTAGCAGTACGCGTTACTATATTCACAAAATATCGGGCAATAGCGCCTCCTTGCAAAGGGAAAGTAAAAAAAGAAATGTCTTTAATGGTTTGGTTCAAAGGATTGAGAATAAGCAAAGCAGGGTCTCCTAAACGTGTAGAACCCGCAGGCGGGAAGCCATTACAATCCTGCCCTTTTTTGTATTGAGCTACACAAATAGGTTTATCAGCCTGCACACAAAAGGCGGCTTCATTAGGCACTTGTACCTCTTGCACTTGCCCACTATTCAGTGTGTAAGTAGGTGTACCATTGATACTTACCACTGTATTGTTATCTTTGGCAATAATCCGATAACTATACCCTTGGGAAGCAAATTTGAAAGGAGTAACCAAATAATCTCTGCCCCAGGTTTGAATAGGAGTGAGTTGCTCATAAAGATGCTCCCACGCATTGCACGAATTGTTAGTAAGGGTTGCATTTGCTCCTGCAAATACAGCAAAAGGTTTGCAACTACCTGAAGCCACAAGACGCGTGCCTGTTAAATCTGCCGTAACACTACTGGCTTGTACCTGATAAACATCACCTCTATTGAGAGTCGGTGTACTGAAAACTACATTGGCAGGTCTACCTCCACGAGTGGCAGCAGTGGGTGTAATATTAACCACAGTATTATCCTCCAGAGCTACGATTAAAAACTCTGAGCGGGGAGTACCACCTGAAGTTCCTACTGATGAACCTTGGTAAGCTGCTACAATATACTCCGTATTTCCACCTAAGGAATTTACAGGAATAACCACTGAAGCCTCACTACGGGCATTAGACTCATTGCTTGCAAATACGCTAATAAAATCAGGGCTGGTAACTCGTACCCCTATGGTTTGTTTAGTTTCTGAACCCGTAGCTTGGGCTGTGGAAGGAAGACTAATTGTCGTAATTTGATTTGCTGTAATAGGTTGATTATTTGCGATTACCGTAGGTGAGCTAGGGCTTCCCATCGTAACCGTTACCGTAGTATTCACCTTAGACGTGATGTAAAGTTTCTGCACAGGGGGCTGATTGGGAATAATTTCCATAAAACCTACCCAAAATTCGCGCCCCTCAGTACTAAGTTGGGCAAAACTTATTTGGAAAAGTGCAAGTAGATAAACCGTTAAAACTACCCTTTTCCAAAAGAGTAATAATAATTTTTTTATGGATAGTTGTAGAACAGCCATAGTTGAAAAAACACCCTTAATTTTCTCAATTAAAACAGACAAATTCTTGAAAGGAAGGTTTAATATAAATTTGGCAAAAATTATACAGATTACTAGTTTAAGTTAGCTTACTAGGTACAAAATTGCTCAAATCTGATTGCCATTTCGTTGTACTTCAATTAAAAATTGCCCCAACTCCTCACATCCTTCCCCAGTTTCAGAAGAGGTAATAAACATTTGAGGGAGCTCTTCCCAAGTTTCGCTCAGTTTTTGCTTAAAAAGTTCAATATTATGTTGTAATTTTGTTTTAGAATTTTTATCTGCTTTAGTAAATACGATAACAAAAGGAATTTGGTTCGTACCGAGCCATTCCAAAAAAGTTAGATCGTTTTTTTGTGGTTCAAGGCGAGAGTCTATCAGCACCAAAACACAATATAAGTTAGAACGGTAGGCGAGGTAAGTTTTTATCATGTTCTCAAATTCAGTTCTCTGTTCCTTGCCTACTTTGGCATAACCATAGCCAGGTAAATCTACTAAAAACCAAGAGTCGTCTATCAAAAAGTGATTGATAAGTTGTGTTTTTCCTGGTGTTTGCGAGGTTTTAGCTAGTCCCTTATGGTTGGTTAAACGGTTAATAAGGGAGGACTTACCTACATTAGAACGCCCAATAAAAGCAAATTCGGGCTTATCGGCAGGAGGACATTGCCTAATTGATTTACTACTTTTTACAAAAACTGCTTTTTTTATCCACATATCTTTCTCAACACCCAAGTATTACATTTTTTCGCAAGTTAGGAATTTTTGGGCAAAGTAATTGTACTTTTCTTTACTTTGACGCAAGTCATAAGACTAAAGTTTTGATAGACAATTATTTATGAAAAAGATTTTGAGTAATTGAAAAAATGATTAAACTCTTGGACTGTGGTTTTGGTATTGTTAATTTTGTATAGATTTTTTATTTTTGCAAAAAAAAATTACTATAACCCTGAAACTATGGAACGATGTCCCAAATGCAAATCAACAAAATTTTGTAAAGATGGTATAGTTAAAGGCAAACAACGGTTCAAATGTAAAGACTGCAGTTTTCGTTTTACAGTAGAACATATAGGAAAACCTGAAAAATTAAAACGTGATGCATTAATATTATATCTTGCAGGTCTAGGATTTCGCTCCATTGGTCGCTTCTTAAAAGTTAGTCACGTTACAGTCTTTAATTGGATTAAGGCATACGGAAAAAAACTTGATGAAATTCGGAGCAGTGATGCTATTGAAGTTGTTGAAATAGATGAGATGCACACATATATTGGTTCAAAAAAAACTATTGTTGGATATGGATTGCTGTTGATAGAGATGGGCGTAGACTCATCAATTGCGAAGTTGGTACCAGGGGAACTGGAACTTGTGAAAAACTTTGGAAGAAGATTGAACCGAAGATAAAGGGAAAGGTTTGTACAGATTATTAGAAGGCATATGAAGCATTTATGCCAGACGATATACATATACAATCCAAAGCGGATACCTTTACGGTTGAAGGATATAATAGTCTTTTTCGTCATTTTTTAGCACGATTAAGAAGGAAAACTAGATGTTACTCTAAAGTTGTTTATATGCTAGTCTATTCAGTTAAACTTTTAATGAATGATTTATCTATACTATTTTAACAATACCGAAAACTGAACCATTAACCATATTTTTAGAGGGGAAATGCTTATCCCCCCCTCAAATCACTATCTAAAGCTTTATTGAGCTTAATTCAATATAATTCGTCCTTTTATTCTCTCATGTAAGTCGTTAGGTTTTTGTAGGAATAGAAGCGGTGCAAGTTCTCCTTTTTGCCAAGTTTCTATAAAGTTATCATAATAGAAACTGCCTGGATTACCCGATTGCCCTGCAGGATAAATGCCATAGCCTTGGGGCTTTTTACCCAAAGCTACCACCATACGCCACGATGCCCCACTTTTGGAGGCAGTCGCATTGATAATATTTTTATTTCCACCTATCAAAATTCCTTCGCGTCCAAAGGCAGGTATGCGAGCAATATGTCGGATAGTGGTGTTTTTATATCTACCCCATTGCCATTTTTCACTTATCGTTTTTCCACATTCCTTTTCCAACTGCTCAATTGCTTGCTGAAAACTACGATTTATAATCAATCTCAAATCCTCTTTTTCTATTGTATTTACATCATCAAACCAAGGCGAAGGTAAACTATCATTTAATAAAATAAGTTGTATAGTCTTTTCTGTAGCGGGAAAACGCATAGCATCGGCATTATTTTTTGCATTGCCAAAATCGTCGTTCCAGATAGCATGTTCTATTTTTAACCACCAATTTTGGAAAATGGTCGGAGCTATGTCTTCCGCATTGTAAGCATAGTTCCAAGTTTTTAAGAATTCAAAGGCTTTCAAAAAGTTATTTTTCAAGGTTTCTTTATTTAAGTAAGAAAGCAATTTAGGCAATACTTCGCGGGCAATTACACTTACATTATCATTTTGTAGCATTCGCAAGCTATCGGGAGTAGCTTTGGTCATTTGTGTTAAGCGTTCGTTAATGCGCTTTGCTCTGTAATATGAAGCAAAATCTGAGTGTAAATAATAGGGGTAAGTAGTGTCAGCAGGAAACTGATTTGCTGAACTTACAAACCCTCGTGCAGGATTTTTGATAGTAGGAAGATGTTCATAAGGTATCCAACCTTGCCAGTCATGCTGTGGATTAGAGCCGTCAAGGATAAACCTACCTTGCTCTTTCCATTTAAGTGGGAGTTTTCCATTAGAGGTTATGGCAATATCCTTGTTCACGTCAGCAAAAATAAAATTTTGGGAAGGGCAGACATAAGATTTTAAGGCATTTCGGTAATCCTCGTAATTGCGGGCGCGGTTAAGCAAGTAAAATGTAAGTAGTTCGTTTCCTACTTCAAAAGCGGTCCAACGCATAGCGGCACCTATCGGCACACCCCAGTTGGTAGCTAAGTCTATTTCATTAGGTTTAGCCACTACTACGCCGTGGTGCGTTAGAATAAGTGTGTCTATTTTAGGTTCTTTTTTTCCTTTAAGGTATATTTTTTCTACTCTTTGTTGTGTGGGTTTCCAAGTATTATCGTGCCAATAACTTTTCAAAGAATTGTCCTTAAATTTGATTTGATACCAATCTAATACATCGGACTCTACATTCGTAACACCCCAAGCTACCTCCTTATTGAAACCAATAATTACGCAAGGTGCACCTGGAATAGAAACGCCGTAGACATTCATGTCAGGTGTAACTAGCTGAATTTCAAACCAAATAGAAGGAAGTTGTAAATTCAAATGTGGGTCATTTGCTAAGATAGGATAACCTGTTGCCGATTTTTCAGCCGAAATTGCCCAGTTATTACTTCCAGCATTTTTATTTTCTGCATTTTTTTCCTTTTTAGAAGGAATGATTTTCTCAGGAATGATACTATATTTTTCAGGCTTTTTTGGAATATTTACGGGTTGAAAATCCCACTTTGTACCTACAGGGATTATCGGCTCGCTTACATTCGGATAGTTGGGAAATAATTGATCCACCACTTTTTTACCATACTTTCTCAAAATATTTGTGTTTTCTAAATCATTTTCGTTCAGAGAGAGGTCAGCTGCCATCATTTTTAGCAATAGGGCAGATTTGAGGGGGGTCCATTCTTCGGGAGCATAACCTAAAAGTTTGTATTCTATCGGATAATCTTTAGGCTTTAGGCTTCTGATATAAGCGTTTACACCTTTGGAGTAAGCCTCTATGGCATTACGAGTGCGTTCATCTTGTATCATACCTTTAAGCGAATTTTCAGCTGCCATGAGCATCCCACGTCTACGTTTTTCCAGATCATGTTCTAACAGGTCTTCTCCTAAGATCTCACTCAATCTACCTGCAGCGGCGCGTGTTTGAATTTCCATTTGCCAAAGCCGATATTTCGCTGTAATGTAACCTTGGGCAAAATATACGTCGTGGTCATTTTGGGCAAAGACATGTGGCACGAGTCTATCATCAAATACAATATCTACTTTGGCTTGTAGTCCTTTCAGGTCAAGGTTTAGTCCATCAGGGATTTGCTTAGGTTCGGCATTTTGCCAAAAACCTTCAAACGGATTAAGTAATTTACCTAAGGCAGGAATTCTGCCCCAAGGCGTGTCTAATCCAATATATAGCCCTACACATAATAAGGAAACTATAAATAGACGTGTTATTTTCATAGGTAAAATTATACGAAAATAAATGAAACCTAAAATGCAATTGATTTGAGATGTAGCCCTGTGGTTTCAGGTAAGCCAAACATGAGGTTCATGTTCTGCACTGCTTGCCCTGAGGCGCCTTTTAAGAGGTTATCTATTTGACTGATAATGAGCAATTTGTTATCAAATTTTTCCAAATATAAAAAGCATTTATTCGTACCGATTACTTGTTTCAAATCCAAATTTTGTGGGCTGATGTGCACAAAAGGTTCACTTGAATAGCACTCTTGATAGATGTTTTGCACCTCTGCCAAAGACAAATCTATTTCAGTGTAAAGTGTGGCAAAAATTCCTCTGCTAAAATTTCCTCTAAATGGAATAAAATTAAGTGTGGGAATAGGCTTGCCTTGCTGTTGGCTCAACACCATACGTATTTCTGCTAAATGCTGATGCTCAAAAGGCTTGTAAACTGCAACGTTATTATTTCTCCAACTAAAATGCTGAAATTCAGAAAGTTGTCTTCCTGCCCCTGTTGCTCCCGTAATCCCTGAGATGTGTACTTCTTTTTGCAAAAGTTGTTTCTTTGCCAAAGGTAATAGTGCCAGCTCAATACAAGTAGCAAAACAGCCTGGGTTTGCGATACGTGTGGCTTGCTTTATTCGCTCTCGGTTGGCTTCACACAGACCGTAAACGAAATTTCTACTTTCATCTCTAAAATCTTGTGTTAAATCAATGATTTTCAAAGAATCAGGAAGAGCATTTTCTGCTAAAAATTGATAACTCTCTTGTTGCGAAAGGCATAGGAATAATAAATCAATTTCATTCCAATTTTTGGGTAATTCGTGAGTAAAGTACAAATCGGTATCTCCTAACAAATCTTTATGTACTGCATACAGGGGCCTTCCTGCATAGCTTTTACTATGCACCATAGCTATTTCTACATATGGGTGATGTATCAAAATTCGCAGTAATTCACCTGCAGTATAGCCAGCCCCTCCTACGATAGCTACTTTAATATGCTTCATAAAGTTTAGTAGAGTAAAAATAAGATAGCTTTATCTTCCCTTAAATACGGGTTTTCGTTTCTGCAAAAATGCAGTTACCCCTTCGGTATGGTCTTGGGTTTTGCTTGCGAGGTCTTGATAAGTAGCCTCTAATTCAAGCATTTGCATTAAATTACTATGATATGAATGATTAAGCAATTTTTTGAGCATACCTATTGCTTTGGTTGGTGCATTAGCATAGTACTCGGTATATTTTTTCAAAGTTTCATCTAATTGCTCTGTGGGAACGGCTTTGTTCACAATTCCTAATCTTTCAGCCTCTTTGGCTTTGAGTCTTGTTCCCATGGTAGCTAATTCGAAGGCTTGGTTACGGCTTACAAGTTGTGGAAGGAAATAAGCTGAGCCTGCATCTTGCACCAAGCCAATGTTGATAAAAATTTGGCTCAATTCAGCATTTTCGTCAGCAATGATCATATCACAAGCCAAAGCCAGCGAACAACCCGCTCCTGCTGCAATACCATTCAACCTACAAATAATCGGTTTGGGCATGTTTCTCATAAGAGGGATAAGTGGAAAGTAATTTTGATAAACGGCTTTGGATGGTGTATACTCTGGTTCTAAATTTTCAGGGGCAGAGAGGTCATGCCCACTACAAAAAGCTTTGCCTGCTCCTGTAACTACCACCACACGCACTTCACTATCTTGCTCAGCTTGTTGCATAGCTTGTTGTAGTTCTTGAGCCAAAGTTCTATTAACTGCATTATACTTTTCAGGTCTGTTTAAGGTAATAGTTAAGACGCTGCTTTGTTTTTCGTAGAGTATGGTAGTGTAAGACATAATGTTATAATAATATGATGCTTTCAAAAGTTATGCCTCGCAAAGATAACAAAAAA
>JANWZA010000044.1 GCA_025054775.1 Microscillaceae bacterium | reverse complement strand
AAAATATCATCAGTTTGCTTTTCAGTACCTTGCCAATCTAATAGGTTCTGTTTGAGATATTGCTTTTGTTCTTCAAAATCTTTATTGTAGATTTCAATCAAGAACTCTCGAAAAGCTCTTATGGTGTATTTGCCTTTTTGTTCTCCAAATTGGTCTGCATAACCATCGGTAAAAATATAAAAGGTACTATTCTTTTGGAGGCGTACTTCTCTTTGTGTAAAGCATTTCTTTTTATATTGCGAACTCCCGATAGGGTATTTATCCCCTTTAAGAATTTGCACCTCCGTACTATCAGGTCTAAATATCCAAAGCGGTCTTTTAGCTCCTGCAAAAGTAAGTTGTAAGGTTTTAGGATTGAACTTCACAAGGGCAATATCCATACCATCGTTAATGACTTCTACATTGAGTTTGAAGCCGAGTGGTGTGTAGGTTTGTTGTAAGGTAGCTAATAGGCGTGTGTCTAATTCTGTCAAGATATCTTGTGGCTCGGTAATACTATCACTCTTTATGATTTGCTCTAAAAGACTACTACCAATAATAGTCATTAAGGCACCAGGAACGCCGTGTCCTGTACAATCGCCTACGGCTAAAAATACATCATTTTGCACTTTGGCAAACCAGTAGAAGTCTCCTGAGATGATATCTCTGGGCATATAGAAAATCATAAAATCTTCCAAATGTCGTAGAACTTCTTGTGGACGAGGTAAAATAGCTTTTTGAATACGTTTGGCATAATTGATAGAGGCAATAATATCGTCGCGTTGTTGTTCTATTTCTCTACGTGCCTGCTCGCTTTCTTCGCGGAGTTGCATTACTTGCATTAAACTTTTTTTCAGTTCTTCGTTGTTTTGCTGAATGGCTTTTTCTAATTGTTTTCGTTTGGTAATATTACGCATTAAAATAATATATTGCGTGAAATTGCCTTGTTCATCAAAGATAGGAGTACCACTCAAATCTGCCCAAAAAGTTTCTTTATTTTTTTTATAATATTGAATTTCTAAGGAAAATACTATTTTTTTTTCTAGGCAATGTCGTAGCCTTTTGAGATGCATTTGACTAGTTTCAGGGCCTTGTAGTAAGTCCATCGTAGTGGTATTTTCCAAATCAGCTAAGGTATAGCCTGTTAATCGCTCAAAACCTTCATTTACCCAAAATACTCTTAGGTTTTTATCCTTGATTAAGATAGCATCATTGGTTTTGCTAGCTACCAAGGAAAGGCGCTTAATTTGTTCTTCACCTTGCTTACGTTCTGTAATGTCTCTCACGCTCAAATCGATGCGTGTAGGTTGTTGTAGGTGGTTATAGATAGTTTTGCCTTTTTTTTCAATCCATTTTTCTTTTCCAGTAGATGTAATAATTCGGTATTCTATTTGAAAAAATCCTTTTTCATTAAGTTCTTTGGTAGCTTTTTCAGTTAGGTGCTTATCTTCAGGGTGGATGAATTGTTGCCAAAGGTTTCCATTTTGCAGCCACTCCTGCATACTTACTTCGTATAAATGCTCTACTGAGGGAGTAACAAAAATGGTTTGAAAATCTGGCAGTCGGATAGACCAGATAACGTCTTCCATTTCTGAAAAAATACTTTCTAGCTTTTGGTTGCTTTCGGCAAGAGTAGCTTGGGTTTTTTGTAGCTGTTCCAAATTCATTTGTAATTCCTCTTGCCAAGCAATTAGCTCTTCGTTCTGTCGTTTAATACATGCCTCTGCCTCTTTTATTTCGGTTATATCTTTTGCCATTTTGAGATAGCCCACTAATTCTCCTTGTTCATTTTCCATAACACAAGTATAAACTTCGGCAATGAAACGACTACCATCTTTTCGTACAAAAGTCCACTCCTTTCGTGTAACCTTGTGCTTACGGGCAGGATACAAAAAAGCCTCTTCTAATTCCGTAAGGTTTTCATTGTATTCCTGGTTCAGTTGTGCTAAGGCTTGCTCTATTTCTGCTCTATCGTGTAATTGCACGGGTGTATATTGCCCTATCAACTCTGCGGGTTCGTAGCCTACCAATTGGGTTACAGCTCGGTTAATGCTAGTAATAAAGCCATGAGTATTGAGAGTAATAATGGTAATAGGGGAGTTGTCCAAAATAGCTTTTTGGAAAATATTTTTTCGCTCTAATTCCTCTTTTTGTTTTACAAGGGCTTCTTGAATGGTTTGCAACTCTTCAACATTTTGACGCATCTCCTCTTCATTGGTTTGTAGTATTTCATTCTTAAATTTCAATTCCTCTTGCACGATAATCATACGAATACTTTGCTGTCTAAACATCTCAGCCCATAGCCCCGCAGTAATTGCCATAATCACCACAGGTAGATAGTGAAAAAAGAGTAATTTGAAATCTACTTCGGCATAAGTAATAAAATAAATACCTGTGTCGTAGCCTGATAGTTGTAACAAAAATAACCCTGAGTGGTGAATTACCGTTAAGATTGTATAAGGAATCATAATTCGCCAGTCTTGATAAATAATCAAGATAGCGATATTGGTAAAGAAAAAGAAGTGTAATTCAGCCATCCCATGCGACTGCCCAATGAATTGAAGCATAAAAATAGCAAACACACTGCTAATGATATGCCTGCTTATGGTTTTATTAGGAACATATTTAGAGAGTATGTAAAGCAATACATTTAGCCCCCCAACGCTAATGCTAAAAAACCACGTTTGGTAAAGCGGCGCCATTGCCAAACCCATGACAAAAAAGACAATAACAAACTTATCTACAATTTTGTCTGCTCTCTTTTGTACTTCGGCTAAATAACTATTTATTTCTATTTGGTAGTTATTTGTACTCATTTCCTGACAATAGTTGAATAATCAATGGTAGTAAATGGTAAAAATAGTTTTAGTTTAATTTGGCTTTATTGATTTTCGTATTCAAACTGTTCTTGTGGCAATTCGCAGCCGTAGGCTTTAGTTGCCAATAGTCCAAAATTAGGAGGTGGCTTTTGTGCTAACAAGCTATCCATAGCCATTTGAGCGTAGTTTGTTTTTTTATCAGTGCAATAGCGGGCGCGGTTGTAGTTTCCTCGGTAATATAACTGATTTTTGGTGTTCAAAATTACGGCTTGTGGTGTGGAGTAAACACCGCATTGTTGAGCTATTTCACCTGTATCATCTACGATGTATTGCGTATGCTTACCAAGAGTATTTTTCAAATCTGAAAAATCATAGTCCTTATCAGCTATTTGCAGCACCATTACAAATTGAAAATCTTTTTGG
>JANWZA010000040.1 GCA_025054775.1 Microscillaceae bacterium | reverse complement strand
GTTTTGGTATTTTGGTTTCAGAATGGAACAGCGAAGTAACTGAAAGGTTATACGAGGGAGCATATCAATGCCTTATAGAACACGGAGCGAAACCAGGACGAATTGTAGTGCATACTGTTCCCGGCAGTTTTGAACTATCGTTAGCGGCACGTTGGTTAGCAGATGGTAATGCTAACGGTTACCCGATAGATGCTGTTATTTGTTTAGGTTGCATTATTCAAGGTGAAACACCCCATTTTGATTTTGTAGCCCAGGCTACTGCAGAAGGCATTATGCGTGTAAATTTGAGAACACAAAAACCTATCGTGTTTGGTGTGCTAACCACATACAACTTAAAGCAAGCCCTCGACCGAGCAGGAGGTAAGCACGGAAACAAAGGCATAGAAGCGGCAATTACAGCAATAAAAATGCTCGGCTTACGAGAGCAGATATATAAAGTGAAACTGTAAAAAGGATTATTTTTAATTCAATTTGAGGTTCGGTTCAAGAGCGGTTTTTTTCAGGGTTCTATACCTAAAAGTTGCTTTATTTTTGACCAAACTGCAGGATAAAATTTGAGTTGATAAACGTTCCAACGGATAGCTTTTTGAGAATATTTGATAAGTTTCGAGGTAATATTTTCTTGTGGCTCAGTAGTTTGAATAATACGTGCTATTTGCAAAGCGAAGCCGTGTTGTTGCAACAAAGTAGCCATTACCCAGGCCAACAGTTTATCTCTTAAAGAAAAGTGCGAACTATTTTGTAAGCGATTAAAATACCGAAGTTCAGCCCAGCCTGCCATAGGTTTGTGGGCAAACATGGCTATTTTTTGCCAAAATTTGCTCTTGAAAATAGATGCTAATTCGTGCTTTTCTATCCTTGCCGAACCCTTTATTTGGCACGAAGCAAGCCAAAAAATAGCTTCTGCATCCATAAAGGCTAAAATTTGATATAGTTTATCCTCGTTTTTATAGGCATCAATTATTCCTGGTTCAAATTCAGCCACTAAAATTTTAGAGCGAATTGCAGGTGAAATATTTTTGAATAGTCGTAAGTCAATACCTTGCGAATCGGTTTTGAAGGCATCTATGTATTCTAAATTCAATTCATTTAGGGCTTGTTGTAAGGCGATGGTGGGTAATTGTACTATGCGTTCAACTCTAAATTTATCAACATAAAAAGTACCTTGTAAACTTTCCAAATTAGGCTCTAATAAGCTGGAGCAGTGTGGTGATTGAGTAAGGTAAAACGGTACTTGTGAAGTGGTAAAATCAGCTACTAATTGATTGAAAATATGTAACTTTTTATATTTTTTTTGCTGTTTTTGGATATATTCAAAGTCTCGTTTGTCAGCATCGAAAGCTATACAGATGCTAAATGGGGCGAGTGGCTTCCACCAACTATGTATTTTTCCTGAAGCACCGATGTCTACCAAAACAGGAGGTTGTTTTTCAAATTCGGGGCGTTGTAAGATTTGTTCTATGAATTTAGGCATAGGTTTGTAAGGGCAAAAATGTATACCAACCTAATCACAGGCTTTACTTTCATGAAAATTGGTTGTTATGTCTTGCTGATAGGTGTAGGAACTTTATTTTATCAAGCTAAATACGTAAAACATTTCACGGGCTATTTCGCGGCAAGTTTGGTCGTAGGTTTCGTTTTCTTGGGGTGTATTGTCAGAATGTTTGGGGTCTGTGTAGCCGTGGTAAATACGTGTTTCTGCACCTAATACTACGGGGCAGGCCTCGTCTGCTTGTGAGCATACTAAAATCGCACAAAAATTTTTTTGTGGGTTGGTTTTATCGTCATACGTTTTAGAAAAGAGATAAAACGTAGGGACTTTGGAGTTGAGTATAACGGCATATCTTGGATTATTCGCTACGGCTGCAGAGGCAGATACTTCGTTCATAGTTTCTATTTGCACACCTGCTCTTTGTAGGGCTTTCACAGTGCGAATATTACAAGCGGTAACCTCAGTACCTCCAGAGTAGGTTTGTACGTGGTCAATACCATAAAAAACGCTTGCTACTTTTGCCCATACTTGCCCGAATTGACTACGACGCGAGTTGTGCGTACAAATGAAAGTGAGGTTAATTTCTTTTTTAGCTCTTCTTTTTGCTTGAATGTACTGGCTTATTTTTGCTAAATTTTCTTTTCGCTCTTGTGGAATCTGGTCAAACTCTTGACTCAGAGTCTCGCAATATTTTTGTAATTGTGCATTCAATTTTTGGGCTTCAAGACTCATGACTTGGGCGAGGGAAAAAATAAAAAGTAGAATATACTTTGACATATTTGTTTAAGGTGCAAAAGTTGTTTTTTTAATTGAAATTACATCTTTACACTACGGTAAAAACTCTGCAAAGGTATTAATGCATTTAGAAAAGTAAGGTTAAATGATATTAAGAATTTGTTAAATTTCAAAAAATGTTTTAATCGTATTTTGAGGTGATATATTTGTCAATTTGATAAAAATCGAAAATTTCATGGCTTGCTATTAGCAGAAATTGAATAATCGGCTTTGGAAAATATGTTTTTTTTGCTAATTATAAGAAGTTCGTGAGATGTTTTAATATGTTGATTATCAAAATCTCTTTCTTTTCTATTCTTACCTATTCGGGTTTCGCCTTGCCCCATAGTGTATTGCCAAGCAATTTCAATAATCTCAAAGTCTTTGTAAGTTTCTCGTACCCAAGAGCAATCGTTGTAAGAAAGAATAAAACCACCTTTGTGTTTTTTTAGCAATTCGGCAAGTAAATCGTGCTTAAATCCATTATGATGAATAGGAAAATTCCGCATTGGATAAATCCCCTTGAACATTTTACTATCGCCATCTAAAAAATAAGGCGGGTCTAAATACAAAAAATCTCTATTATGCTTTGGAATACTTGTCTCAAAACTTTCTCTATAAACGCTCAATTTGGGGACATGAAAATTTCTCACTTTTTCAAGCATAGCTTCATAACGCTTTCTATCGGTGTAAATAGAAGACATCCACCCCAAAAAGCCTGGTCCATAACTTAAATTGTGGTTAAAGTAATAAAAAGCTGCTAATTCTAAGTTACTATAATTGTTAGGCAATAAGCCCTCTTTTTTATTCCAAATTTGCTTTAAGAGATTTTTGATTTTCTCATACTCTTCTTTTGTATTCGGGATTTGTGACAATCTTTCGTACAACTCCTTTGGCTGACTAATCTGCACTTGCCAATAATTTACAAGCATCTCAAAAATATCGTATGCAATTACTTCTATTTCTAGTTCTTTGGCAAGTGCAATTTCAACACTTCCGCCACCTATAAACGGACTTACTGCCTTTACAATCGTATCGGGCAGATGCTCAATAATACTGCCAACAGCCAAAGATTTTCCTCCACCATATCGTAAAGGACTACCCAAATATCGCTTGTAACCTTTGGAGGCTTTTAGTTTTCGCAAAAATAAGGCTTTTTTAGTCAAATTAGTTTGAGATAGTATTTCATCGGCAAATTTATTTAACAGAGATTTTGAATTGGAGTTTATCTGCTCTTCAAATAAACTCAATTGCAAAACATCTTGCCTATTTTGACTTGAAATCTTGTGTTTCATTGATGAAGTATTGGAAACCTTTCAACCAAGAAACCTTGTAACTATTCAGCTACAAGGTTTCTTGGGGGAGATAATTTGCTATGCTCCTTGCCCAGCAGAAAACGCCTCTACGCCATTAATACGGCAAAGGTTTTCAGTTTTGATTATGTTAAACCCTGCCTCGGTTACCGCTGTTTGCAGAGCAAGAATATCTTTGTAGGTTATAGCATTATTTGCTTTGAAGCGGCAACGCCAGTGGTCTGTGCAAAATGTTTCAGGCAAGCCATCGGGATATACCTTTACGCCTCGGTTAGTAATCATAGTAAGGTGCAAACCATTAACCTCTATTTTTTTCAAGGCATCACCTAGTTTATTAGCATTGCGGTCTTCGTGGTATAAGAATATATCTACGCCAACGGTTTCCATTTGCGAAGGCTTGGCAGGTTTAAGTTTGACTTTTATAGCTTCTTTGGCTTGCGAATAATCTACGGCTTTGAGTTTGGCTGGTCTTTGCCCTAGACGTTCAATAACAGCATCAGCAAATTCTTTGGTGCCTACTTTTTGTGTGCTTACACCTTCTTTGTAAATATCGTAAGTGTGGTATCCATCTTCTAGAGTTTTAAGCCAAGCATTGTGCACTTTTTCGGCTACGTCTCCTTGTCCGATATGCACAAGCATTTGGATAGCTCCTAGTAATAGCCCTGAAGGGTTTGCCAAATTTTGTCCTGCTCTGCGAGGTGCTGAGCCATGAATTGCCTCAAACATAGCTACTTCTTCTCCAATATTTGCTGAACCGGCTAATCCTACTGAACCTGCAATTTGTGCTGCTACGTCAGAGAGTATATCACCATAGAGGTTAGGCATTACAATTACGTCGAATACTTCTGGGCTGTCAGCTAATTTAGCTGCGCCAATATCTACAATCCAAAATTCTTTTTCAATTTCAGGATATTCTGCTCCGATTTCATCAAAGACTTTATGAAACAAGCCGTCGGTTTGTTTCATGATGTTGTCTTTGGCAAAACAGGTTACCTTTTTTCTGCCGTATTGTTTAGCGTATTCAAAGGCATAGCGGATAATTTTTTCAGTACCAGGGCGAGTGATTAGTTTTAAGCACTGTACTACTTCGGGAGTTTGTTGATGTTCTATACCTGCATAAAGGTCCTCTTCGTTTTCACGAATGATTACTACGTCCATAGAGGGGTGTTTGGTATCCACATAAGGGGCATAGGATACACAGGGGCGCACATTCGCATACAACCCTAACATTTTACGGGTGGTTACATTCAAGCTCTTAAACCCTCCTCCTTGTGGCGTAGTGATGGGGCCTTTTAAGAAGACTTTAGTTCTTCGTAATGACTCCCACGCTTCTGGTCCAATTCCTGACGTGTTTCCACTCAAATATACTTTTTCACCGATTTCAATTACCTCTTCTTTAATTCTGGCACCTGCTGCTTTGATAATTCGCATTACTGCATTCATAATTTCAGGTCCTATGCCATCACCGTAAGCAATTGTGATAGGTGTTAGTTGCTCTGCCATAATGTAAATGTAAGTATGTTGATTAAAATTTGTAAAAGAGTCAAAGTTTGAAGATAAGTTTTGCACAAAGCTATTAAAAATAGTTTATACGTGCAATATATAATAAAAAAAAATCAAATTTTCTTAAAAATACTCAAATTAAGGCTTATTTTGCTAAAAGTGTGGCGTTTTTAAGCATAAAAAGCAAATTCTCAGAGTTTTGGGTATTCAGTTTCAAGATTCCTTTCAAACTAATAGGTTTGCGGGAATATGGAATTTTCTCTTGGGCGTATACCTCAATTACTGTTTCAATACCTGCTCCACCGCAAAAGTAGCAATCATTATATGGATAGGCTGAAAGTACAAAATAATCTTGGCGATTCGTTTCCTCTAAAGGGATAAGGTAGCCTGTGATGTAAATCTCTTTGCCTTCTAATTTTTGCAATTCAGCAGAAAAGACAGGGATATCTATTTCTTTTCCCTGCTTTTGAATAGTTTTGAATTGGACTTGGGCAAGCGTTTTCCAAATTTGCCAATGTTGAGCTAATATATGTTGAGAGTAACCTACTTTAATGCACAAAAGAAAAGATATATAAAAGCAAGTATGTTGTATATTTTTATGCATTATTTGGCAATTTGAAAAAGGTTTATGTAATTTGCACATGTAATTTTAAGACAAAGATATGAAAAAAATTACCCCTCTTTATGCTTTTATTTACTTACTTGTGGCAGCAAGTTGTCAACAATCTACCTCTATACAGGAGAAAAACAAAATTGATGAGAGGACTCGTTTTTTACAATTTTTGGATATATTTTCTGACGAGGAGAAGCTCAATGAATACATTGAAAAACAAAAACTCTCTCCTGTGGATATTTATCAATACTGCCTTAAAAACCAAGACGATTTAGTAAGAGCAAGGCTCATAAAAGCTGTTTATCTAAGTGCCAAAAATAACAACAAAGACGCCGCTAAACCTGAATTTTGGGCAGATTTACGATATAATATGTATTATTTCACTGATATTATTTCACGACTTAGAGAAGAAAAACACAAAACTTTTTTAGATATTGGTTGTGGAAGCGGGCAAAAACTTTATGCTGCTCTCTGTATGGGCTTTGAAAAGGTGTATGGAATAGAGTACTCCAAAGAATCGTATAGATATGCTTTGGAATTTTTGGACTATTTTGTAAAGAACAAAAAAGCTGAAATTACGAATGGTGATGGCTTAACTATTGATGGAAAGTATTATGCTCAAGCGGATTTCCTTTATACCTATTCTCCTATTAAGGAGAACAAGATGATGGCACAAATGTTTTTTAGAGCTATGCAAAATCTCAAAGAAAATGGCATTTTGCTAGAGGTACGTATGGTATACGCTCCTGAACTACGTGAAATAAGCGGCTATAAGATTCCTAACATCAAAGGTTTTTTTGCCGTTAAGCGTGAAAAAGGGCAATTTTTCTACAAAAACACTAACTCACCTGATCACTGGGTACAATTAAGCAAGAACTGAAATAATATTCCCCTTACCCACTTTTTTTGCCCAAGATATGCAATAGCAAAAGGCATAATGAAACAAAGGGAGAGAGTCAAGTATTTTCTTGACTCCTTTTTTGCTTTATGCTTTAATTGCATTTTCAGGTTAGCTACTACGTAGCTTTATGGTAAGGCATGTACTAATTTGGCTAATTTAGATTTGTTGTTAGCGGCTTTATTCTTGTGAATTACATTTTTACGTGCCAAACGGTCAAGCATTGCTGAAACTTTTTTTAGCAATTCAGTAGCTTCTGCTTTATCTTTACAGTTTCTTAGTTTTTTGATAAAAGTGCGCGTAGTTTTGAGTTGAAAACGGTTGCGAAGGCGTTTTCTTTCACTTGATCTGATGCGTTTTAATGCTGATTTATGATTTGCCATATTGCTATCTTAAAAATAGAGATATTTTTATGCGTAATGAAAAGGTGTATTGAATCTATGTTTTGTTTATAGCTTGCAAAGGTAGTATTTTTTTTTGATTAGGCAAAATGCTTGATATTTTTGCAAATTTTATATCAGAAAAAACGACAATGGTATAAATGTATGATAATCGGGAGTAGCTATAAATTTTATTAGATTTTTGAATCTGAAACTATACGTATCATGTATCTTGACCAGTACATAGTCATTTTGAACTATTATTTTGCTTAAACTCCTCAAATTTGGTTTTTATACTCTTTTTAGGAAAGAAGTTATTTGAGGTATCAATATCTGCAGTTTCTTCTTGTGGGTCAAGTACAAAAGCGGCTACTTCTTTTTTGGTAAGGAAAACTTTATTCACTTTTTCAGGGTCTATTCTCCAAATTTCGGCAGGTATGCGGTGTGTTTCGCTGGTACCATCTTTGAAGTCTAAACGGAGAATAATGGGCATAATCAAACCACCTACATTTCTAAATTCCACTAAATAAAAGTAATTTTCAGGTGCAAATACTGCTGCTTCTTTTTCTGAGAGCTCTCCTATAAAACGACGAAGCATGGCAAAAGCGGCGGTATTGAGTTCTTTCTCCTCTATGTTTAGGGTGTTAGTTTCTTTGCTTTTTTCTTTACTTGGTACACGATAAAGTTCTACGTTTTCTATAGCAATGTCGCAAGGCTCTGTACCGAAGAACCAACCTCTCCAAAACCAGTCCAAATCTACGGCAGAGGCATCTTCCATAGTTCTAAAAAAGTCAGCAGGTTCGGGGTGCTTAAAAGCCCAACGGCGTGCATACTCCTTGAAGGCATAGTCAAAAAGTTCACGTCCCATGATGGTTTCTCGTAAGATATTAAGGGCAGTAGCGGGCTTGCCATAGGCATTATTTCCAAATTGATTAGAGGCTATCTGTTCGGAGTTGGTCATGATGGGTACTAATTTTGTCTTGTCTGACTTCATATAAGGAACGATTTTAGCTGCAGGGCCTCGCCAGGAGGGAAAGCCTTTTTCCCATTCTTGTTCAGCGAGATATTGGCAAAATGTGTTCAATCCCTCGTCCATCCAGCTCCATTGCCTTTCGTCAGAATTGATAATCATGGGAAAGAAGTTATGCCCTACTTCATGAATGATTACGCTAATTGTATTATTTTTTATCTCTTCAGTATACTTACCTTCTTTGTCAGGTCTACCTTGGTTATTAAAGCTAATCATAGGGTATTCCATTCCGCCTACTGGTCCGTGGACTGAAATTGCCACAGGATAAGGATAATCAATTGTATATTTAGAATAAGTTTTTATAGTATGTGCTACAACTTTGGTGGAAATCTCTTCCCAGAGTGGATTGCCCTCTTTGGGATAGTAAGACATACATAAGATTTTCCTTCCGTTTACTTCGGCTGTCATAGCATCCCAAATAAATTTGCGTGAGGTAGCGAAAGCGAAATCGCGTACATTTTTGGCTTTGTAAATCCAAGTTTTTTTGGTAGTGGCCTTGTTTTTTTCAGCTTGCAGGGCTTCGTCTTGGGTATGAATAATGACAGGCTTATCAAAAGTATTGCGGGCTTGGTTAAGGCGTTGGATTTGGGTAGGAGTAAGCACAGCTTGCGGATTTTGCAATTCGCCTGTGGCAGCTACAATATGGTCAGCAGGAACCGTGATACTCACTTCATAATCTCCAAAAGTAAGAGCGAACTCTCCTCGTCCAAGAAATTGTTTATTTTGCCAGCCATACACATCGCTATATACACACATGCGTGGGAACCATTGGGCAATTTCATATACATAGTTACCATCTTCCTTAAAAAACTCGTATCCCGAACGTGCCGAAGTTTTTGTGGCATCTACTATTTTGAATTGCCACTCTACTGAAAAACTTACTACCCCTGTTTTAGGTTTAAGCGGTGTGGGTAAATCTACACGCATCATAGTTTTATTGATGGTGTATTTCAAAGGCTTTCCTGTGGCATCTTTCACGGAGAGAATTTGGTACCCCCCCTCCGAGATACTGCTCCGCACCCACATGAGTAGAGAATAGTAGCTAATGTTTCCTGATTTGAGGTCAAAGCTCATGGTTTTAGGTGTATCGGAGTCCTTATCAAAATGATTTTGGTCAAGTTGTAACCAAAGGTAGGTAAGTTCGTGAGGTGAGTAATTATAGTAAGTAATGGTTTCATTTCCTTTTATGGTTTGATTATCGTCATTGAGTTCTACTTGGATTTTATAGTCTGCTTTTTGTTGCCAATAATTTTCGCCAGGAGCTCCTGAGGCAGTACGATAACTATTAGGAGTAGGAAGTTCAGTGCCTAGTTGTTCAAACTTGGAACTCGTGTAAGGGGGCTTGGGTGTTTGAGCAAATATTTGCCCTATCAGTAAAGCCCAAGCGATTATTAGGAATGAGTATTTCATGGTTTTTTAGTTATTGTATTGAAAATATAAACGGTCTTTAGAAGAGTGATAAAAAAATAAGCATTATTTTAATGAACAAAGATAACGAAATATTTTGAAAATTTGTGCTAATCTCTTTAAGACTAAGATTTACATGTGTATTTTGAAAAAAAATTTAACTGCAAAACCATGAAAACAATTTTTATGTTTATCTTTGTAAATCTTAAAACATAACTTTGTCACTTTGCTATTCCTTTATTTTGAAGCACTTATGAACGTACTCACCACTGAAGGCGTACAAGTAAGCGTAAAAACGGCTTATCAAGCAGCACATTCCCAGCCAAGAGCAAATCATTTTGTATTTAGCTACCACATTACAATTGAAAATAAAAGTAATTACACTGTACAACTTTTGCGAAGGCACTGGTATATTTATGACTCTAATGGCGAGGTGAACGAAGTAGAAGGGGAAGGTGTAATAGGGCAACAGCCCATATTAGAACCCAAAGAAAAGCATCAATATACTTCAGCTTGCGTATTGGAGACAGGCATGGGCAAAATGCGTGGTTATTATCTTATGGAACGTATAGCTGATGGTAAGTTATTCAAAGTACAGATTCCTGAGTTTATGCTCATCGCACCTTTTCTGAATAATTAAAAGCTTGCTAGTAGTTTTGGATATAAGATACGTACAGTAAATGCAATCAGCAATTCAATTGCTCAATTTCTAACAAAACTTTCATAGATATTTTACATATAGTACATTTTACCTCACTACTTAGCTATCGTAACTATTTGCATAGTTTTGCGAGCAAGGGTTTAGGAATTTCAGGATTAGTAGGAATACGTTTGTAAATAATTGCATTGTAACCTGTGCGTTCGGTAGTAGAAAGCCAACCTTGGGCATCTAGCCACCGAGAGAAGGAATTTTGGGGGATATGCAAATGAGCTATCGGTTCAAAATCTGCTTTGGAAAAATAATAACTTACCGTAGGCTTGTCGCGCCAAAGTAAATGTTCAGTTACAATTAAATATTCATATTGCCATTTAGTACGTTGGCGGTGTTCGCGTTGCTCTAATTCTTCAAAGTAGTTCATAAATTGCATCTCCGAACCTGCTCTTTTTACAGCGTAATAATACATAGGTTCAGATACTACGCGGCTTTTTGGGGGAATATGCTTTCGGACAAAAGCTTCTGCATGAGCGGGGCTTCGCTGGGCAAGTGAGGTAAAAATTTGTATGTTTTTGAGGCTAAAATAAGATAAATTGAAAAAAAACAATCCAATAGCAGGCAAAGCAAATACCCATTTAGGTAGGAAATTAGTTTGTAAGTGGCTAATTTTAGCTATCCAAAAGTAGTAAAAAGGAATAATGAAAATAGAATAAGGTCCAAGATCATAAACAATTACATAAAAACTTACAATACTTGCGACTATAAAAGCGTAAAATGCTTTGTAAGTTTGGGTTTTAAGAGCAAAGAAAAAAACTATTAGCATAGAAAAAATACTTACAGTGATAAGCAAATAGCTTTGCTTAGGAATGTAACCACTAAAACCTAAATAGGTTTTGTAAATCTTCCACTGGGTATCCCCCAAATAATAGTTCAAAAAAGCATAATAGCTACCAAAAGCATACCTTACCCAAATACTATATAGCAAGAAAATAATTAGACACCAACCTATTAATAAGAAAAAATTTTTTCTCCAATTCAAAAAAAGATAATAAATCCAATATCCTCCCAAAGCAATAAGCAAAAATCCTATGCGTGGTGTAGTAAGCAAAGCCAAAGCAATACAAACTGCACTAAATATGATGTTTTTCCAATTTATTGCTTGCTTATCTTGCACGAAATAGATACCTAAAAGCATAAAAAAAAGTGCAGTTAAGTCCATTCTACCTTCGTGCATAGAGAGGTTGAAGAGCGGGTCGCAGAGTAAAAGCAAAGCCCAAAAAGGTTGGCTATCTTGGGAAATAGGTTGCTCTTTTTGCAAAATTTTGAGCCACATCCAAACTACCAAGGCTCCAAAAAGATAATTGAGCCAGCGATAGGCAATCAACCCAAAACCTAAAAACTTAAAACTTAAGGCAGCAAAAAGAAAATGCACGAAGCCATACGAGTACTCGGGCTGAAAAATAGCCACTTGTGGAATAAAAGTGCCATTTTTGTAAAGATTGTAAGATATATCTGCAAAAAATACCTCGTCAAACCAAGGCAAAGGTGAATAAGGAATAGAATAAAATTGTAAAAAAGCATAAATTGCCAATGCTATTCCACTAAGTAGCCGTATCATGCTCCTAAGGCTAATAGTTTAATTCTACATCAAGGTGAGTAGCGGAAGTGCTCAATCTATCCCAAGCGGCTTTGGATATTTTGATAAGTACGTTAGGTGAAGTATCTGCGGGTAAATTAGCCACTACTTGTACTACTACTGAATTACTATTGATAGGATTTTTTACTAAAATAAGTGTACCGATAGGTGCAGTGCGATGCAAAGCTATAAATCGGCGTTGGTGTTGCATATCCTCCAAGAGTTCGGCTCTGCCTTTTTCTATGGTGTTTCCACTACTTGCCACCACTAAGGTAGGTGTATCGGCTATGGTCGGTAGTTGGGTACTTTCAGTGGCAGTTTGGGCAGCTGTACTATTGTTAGTATCTGTAGAATTGTTGTTAGTGTTTGTAGAATTGGTTTTTGTTTTTATGTCTGAAATTGCAGTATTATTGTTAGTGTTAGGATTAGTGCCTCGCATGGTAGGAGTCTCGTTGTTAGAATTATTAGAGGCAACTGAATTAGTGGGTTTCACTTCTATCTTGGGGAGTTCAAGCGTGATATTGTTAGATGTCCCTATATTTTTGGTTTGATTAGGTATTATTATACCGTTGCCTTGATAAGTCTTGTTTTGCTCAAAAGGATTTAATGTAGGTATAGGTATGTTTTCTTTTCTCACTGCGGTTGTAGGGCTAGTAGAATTACTAGCAGGTTTATTGTCTTTCTTTTCTGTAAAAGTAGTAGGTACATAAATAGTGAGTTGTTGTCCTACAAAAATATTATCGGATTTGAGGTTATTCCATGATTTGATGTCTGCCATTTTCACGTTATAGTCATTAGCTAATTTGGAGAGTGACTCGTTTTTAGCTACGGTGTGCTTTATGGTTTTTTGGTTAGTAGGTGTGCTAGTAGTTGTGTTCGTACTTACTACATTTTTGGGTTGCTCTTGTTGTTTTTTAGGGGTTTCAGGTGTTTCGTTTACGTACACTACCATTTCTCTACCTGCTTGTATGTAGTTGTTGGTAGTGAGTTCGTTCCATTCTTTTAGTTCTTTCACTTTTACTTTATATTTTTGAGCAATATCGTATAAGGTTTCTCCTTTTTTTACGATGTGAATAATACTTTTTTTCTTTGTTTCAGAGGTTGAGGGTGTAGCTTGAGCGGTATTAGCGCTTGTCAAGTTTTTGGGTTGCAGGGGGTAATTGTTTTCTATTTTAGGCAAGTTGGTGTTTGTGGTCATACTTGTATTTTGTTGCCCTAAAGCTTCTCGTGTACCTGCAGGGTGTGGTACGTAAATATCTAATATCTGGCCTTCCTTGATGTCAGTGATAGATTTTATTTTATCCTTGTTCCAAATAACTACTTTTCTTGTTAATTTATCAATAGTAGGAAAGGCTTGTTTAAGGGTGGTACTATCATCGCCTTTCTTTACTACATATTTTACCAAAGTAGGTTTATAGATTTTCAATTTATCACCTACATGTAAAATAAATTGCCCTTGAGCATTAGGTTGTAAATTATTCCAACGCTGAATTTCACTACGAGCAACATTATATTGTTCAGAAATTTTAGCTAAATTATCCCCTTTTGCAACTTCATGTATAATGATTTTATCATCGTTAGCAGAGGTTAAAACAGAGGGTAGGTTGGTAATTTGATTAGGATTAGTAATGGATATACTTCCTGTATTGCCTAAATTTTCTAATCCCTGCGGATGTGGTACAAACAAAATAAGCTCTTGTCCTGCTTTTATATCATTAGCAGAGTTAAGTTTGTCTCTGTTCCAAATGACAATTTTTTTATCTAACTTGCTAATAGTAGGATATTTTGCCGCAAGTGTTTGTATATTTTCCCCTTGTGCTACTTTGTGAATTACTTTTGTGGGTTTGTAAATAGTTAGTTTTTGGTTAGGGAATATTTTTACGTTACCATTTTCAGTATATTGGAGTTTGTTCCAACGAATAATCTCTGAAGAACTTACATTGTAGATTTGCCGAATAGTCTCAATACTTTCTCCTTCTTTTACTATATGGACTATAATGCTATCTTCTGTTTTTGGGATAGGGTTTATAGTTAATTCATTTATAGTAGATTGTGAAACTACAGGCAATGGGTTAGAATTTGATGGCATATTTCCTGAATTAGTGAGTACTCCACTTATAGTGGCAGGCTGAGAAGCTGCAAGCAATGCATTAGAAGTAACTACTGTACTTCCTAAATTGGTCGGTAATCCTCCTACAAAGGAGGGCTGAGTAACGGCAGAGGTTTGCAGTTTAGAGTTTCCTTCAGCATTAGTGGGGGCGGGTGGTGTAGAGTTATTAGGTAAACTGGGCTGTTTTTTCTTTTCTCTCTCATCTAAAATCTCATTATATTTATCCTCATCTACATACACATCCAATACCTGCCCCATACGCACTGAACCATTGAGGTTATTCCATTTATTCAAATCACTTACACGCACACCATACTTTTGTGCAATTTGAAACAAGGTCTCTCCTTCTTGTACGATATGGTCAATTAATTTACCTTCATAAGGGCTAACTTTTATAGTGTCTTTGCTGGCTTTTTCAGTAATCATGCCATTAGGAGAAGCAGATTTGAGGATAGTTACGGGTTGTCTATTATTTGCCGCTACCATGTTCCTACGATTATTATTTGCAGTATTAACACTACTAACTGCATTTTGAGGTTTTCTGCCTGCTTTATTGCTGATACCTACAATCAATTCTTGCCCAGGAAGCACTATATCTCCTTTAAGATTATTCCATTCTTTTAACTGCTCTGGGGAGACGTTGTACTGACGTGCAATTTTGCTTAACCATTCACCTTGCTGAACGATATGCACTTTTTTCATATCGCCTTGTTGTGAGCTTTGCAACTTGAATTGGGCTTTTGCCAAAGGAATATACACTATGTCTCCAATTTTAAGTTTTTTGTCTTTTTGTGTAGGATTGGCTAAGTTGAAGTCTTGAACGGTGATGTTGTAACGGCTACAAATGGAGTAAATTGTTTCATCAGGTTCTACTTCGTGAACGATATATTGCTTGCCTGCTCTTATCTCTACTCTAAGTGAGTCGGTGATAGTGGGTTTGGCAACAGCTACAAAGGTAGAAAGCAAAGACACTACCACTATGTTGTACAGCCATATTGCAATAAGTGCTATTTTTTTCATTTTATTCGGAGTAGGTTTAATATGACTTAAGATGTAAAACAACTAATTCTCTTTTATTTTTTATATATAAAAGATATGAATTGATAATTTGAAAAGTATCTATAATTAGCTCCTGTCTGTCTTGGGTATTAGCAAGTATATCGTGCCATAAGATTTCGTTAGCCTGGTTGATTATCAGGAGTTTATATATTTGACTTGTATTTTGTTCAACAGCATAGGCCATAATGATGAGATTTTGCCACTCCGCATAATCTACTTTGCTAACATTATGCAAATTAAGTCTTTTTTTGAAAAAATCAATAAAAAAATGGAAAAAAAAACTGTCTCTTTCATAATGCAGAGGCATTACTTTTTCTAATATTACGTTTTTTTTATTCAAAAAGTTTGTTTGTTCACCAATTTTTAGCACTTCTCCTGTTTCAATTTGTAGAAAATGATACTTTTTTTTGCCATTTTCTATATGAAAGGCAATTAAATATTGCTCTGTAAAATCTTCGTAGGTAAGTGTGTAATTTTCCCAAAGTATTTTTTGCTGTTGGGCATCAAAGGCAATGATACCTTGTGGCTGAGGCTTCTCGGGTTGTGGGTAAGTATAAAAAAAGATAATGCCTTTGCATACTACCGAAATGCCTAACCACCACGTTTCAGGAAATAATTTGTCGTGAATGAGTAATTGATTTTGATAAATTACAGAAAATCGTGCCTCAAAAGCTTCGTGAGAGCGGGTTTCTACCACGTAAAAATGGGGTAGAAATTCGTCAAAATAAATTTTGAATATAGGGGCTTTGAAGGTAAAAGTTTGTAAATTAAGCATAAAAGGCAAAAAATGCGTTAGGGATTGAAAGGGCAAGCCCTTTGGGGCTTGGTGCGTAGCACCGAAGCGTTAGCGAAGCCCTGCAAAGCCCGCCCCGAAGCCCTTTGAGCGAAGCGAAAAGGGCGAAGGGAACGCCCAAAAAATAGTTGTTAACGGCTATTTTGCTGCAAATTTACCACAAATTGAATAGTTTAAAAAATTTTACTCCCACTCAATCGTGGCGGGTGGTTTGGAGCTAATATCATAGACTACACGATTAACACCACGTACTTTGTTAATAATATCGTTAGAAATTTTGGCTAGAAGTTCGTAAGGCAACCGCACCCAGTCGGCGGTCATGCCGTCGGTGCTGGTAACGGCACGCAAAGCGATAACCTGCTCGTAGGTTCGCTCATCACCCATAACGCCCACACTTTGAGCATTGATAAGAATAGCCCCTGCTTGCCAAACTTGGTTATACCAACCCGCTTGTTTTAGATTTTCTATGAAAATGGCATCGGCTTCTTGCAACATCATAATTTTTTCAGGGGCAATTTCGCCCAGAATGCGAATAGCTAACCCTGGACCAGGGAAAGGGTGTCGGTTCAGAATATGCTCGGGGAGTTGGAGTTCTTTGCCGACTTTTCGCACTTCATCTTTGAAGAGCATACGTAAAGGCTCTACAATTTTGAGGTTCATTTTTTCGGGCAGACCGCCTACGTTGTGGTGCGATTTGATAGTGGCTGAGGGTCCTTTGACTGACATGCTTTCGATTACATCGGGATAGATAGTGCCTTGTGCGAGCCATTTTACGTCTTTGATCTTGCGGGCTTCTTGCTCAAAGACTTCAATGAAGGTGCGTCCAATGGCTTTTCGCTTTTGCTCAGGGTCGGTAATACCGTCAAGGGCTTCGTAAAAAGTTTGTTTCGCATCTATTCCAATTACGTTTAGCCCTAAATCTTGGTAAGAATGTAATACTTCGGCAAATTCATTTTTGCGTAACAAACCGTTGTCAATAAACAAGCAATACAAATTTTTGCCAATGGCTTTGTGCAAAAGCATAGCAGCTACGGAGGAGTCTACACCGCCTGAAAGTCCAAGAACTACTTTATCTTGTCCAATCTTTCGTTGTAATTCTTTTACTGTATCTTGGATAAAATAAGCAGGCGTCCAATCAGGTTCACATTCGCAAATGTCTAAAACAAAATTTCGGAGAATTTGCGTGCCTTCGGTGCTGTGCGTTACCTCAGGGTGAAATTGTAAACCATATACATCTTTGTCTCTTTCTTTGAAAGCTGCTATAGGAATGTTTTGTGTACTTGCCAATACTTCAAACCAACTTGGCAGAGTGGTAATGGTATCTCCGTGGGACATCCAGACTTGGGCATTCTCAGGTATACCATTGAACAGTATAGAGTCATGGTTGATATTTATCAAATTGGCTCTGCCATATTCGCGTTGGGAGGAGGGCTCTACTACTCCTCTATTTTTGTAGACTAAAAGTTGTGCTCCGTAGCAAATTCCAAGCAGAGGTACTTTACCTTCGAGGAAAGATGAAAAAATATCGGGGGCGTCCTTGTCGTGTACTGAATAGGGACTACCTGAGAGAATAACTCCCTTAACGTGAGAGGGTATGTCAGAAATGGCATCAAAAGGTACGATTTCACAATATACATTCATTTCTCTGATGCGGCGGGCAATCAGTTGGGTATATTGTGAGCCAAAATCTAAAATTAAGATTTGTACATTTGCCATAGTATTTAGCGTAATTATGTCAGTAAGGCAAAGGAATTTTTCAGTATTTTTATTTGCTTTTATTTTACTGTACCCACATACACACTAGCATATGTGCCTACGCGATCTTTGTCGTGTAATGTACCATATTCAAAATCTACGGCTTCTTTCACGAATTCAGGAAAAAAGTTTATTTCTAAGGCGGCAGAGCGCATTAAAATTTTAGTGCCTTTTCGGCTGTTTGCTAAAATGAGTTTCCACTCCTCTTCCAGAGCGGGAACGTTATGTGCAGCGAGCCAGTCTTGATGGTCAAGTAAAATGAAATGCGAGTATGTGTGAGGGTTTTCTTTTAAGAATTGACTAATGGTAGTGGTATAAAGTTGGATTTTAGAAGTTCGTTGTTTTAGGATTTCAAAATTCTCTTTTTTGAGGTAATTAGGGCAACAATAGCGTGTGTATTTACCCGTGAGATAAACGCGCCAGAAATAATTATCTTGGATAGGTAAGCGGGTAAATACGTTTCTTAAGCGTTCTACGACAAAAGCGGATATGCCTTCTGAATATTTCTCTTTAATCAAATTTTGCTGAGCGCGTGGTACTCCCAGCATGGACATAGTAATATGTCGATTTAATATCCATTTTACAGCCTTGTTGATAACTTTGGGCTCTATTTCATTAAAAAGTGCTTCCTGCTGTTTTAAGGTTTGGGCTTCAAGCAATTGCATTATTTTGCGGTAGGTACTGGGTTTGGTTTGAAGATATTTGTTTACTAACCAGGCAAAACTCCCTGAAGTGCCATAGTAATAGAATGATTTTTTTAGCCCCTTGCCTGAAAAATAGTCTATATTTCTGTCCCAAAAATGTTGAGCATATTGAGGGAGATGGGTTTTAAGATATTTCTGATAGAATTCTTTATAGTTTTGGTGGACACCATCACCAAAAAATTTGAATAATTCAGGAAATTCAGTATGTTGGAAAAGAGCTATTTTAAGGGCTAACAGAGCATTTTGACGCGGGTTTACGTCAATACAATGAATTTGAGCAGGATTATCTAACAAGTAATCCAAAGCATTGCATCCTGCACTGGTTATCATTACAATTTGACTGTGAGTATCAAATTGAAGGATTTGCCTGTCGCAGCGCGGGTCTTCCCAACAAGTATTATAGACTAAATTATTCCCGTGAATTTGGCTAAAAATTTTATCTCTAAGAGTATTGAGTGTTTTGCTGAGCAACATAATTGAAATGATAAAGTAAATACTTACCTTGCAAAGGTAGTAATATTCTTACGAACTTTGCCATATTATTATACTACTTTTCTTGCTATCAGGGCATTCAAAGGTTTGTATAATCTTTAAGCATAATCATACTGAGTAGCCTGCTCTACAATGTGGCGGATAATTTGGTCAAGTTCAGTGGCTACTTTCTCTAATAAATTAAGATAAGTATCAAAATACTCGGAGTGGCGCTCCTCGTTTATGAGATTGATAAGCCCTAAAATATTCGCTACGGGGCGCCTTACTTCGTGGCTTTGTTTCCAAGCTACTTGTTTTAGGATTTCATTTTGAGCAATAATTTTGAGTTCGTTTTGTTTTCTTTCAGTAATGTTTTTTACATTGTGCGTAATACCTACGAAGTTATGTTCGCGGTCATACACAGGAAAAAGCGAAAACAACCACCATTCTTTGCCATCAAATTTTTCTGTTCTTATACTTTTGCCTTGCAATACTGTTTGGTAATAGGTTTCAAATTCCTTTTTAAGAGAAGGCACGATAAAATCTAATGGATTGTCGCCAGGTTGGGCTTCTCTACCGAAATTCTTTTTTGTTAGTTCACGAATTACTTGATTACAATACTGAATTTTGAGGTTTTTATCTATGAACACAATTCCTTCACTGGTGCTATGGTAAATGGCACGTAGTATGTACTCCGATTGTTTTAGCTTATCCTCGGCACGTTTACGTTTATCAACTTCGGTAACGTTAAAAGCAGCCCCAATCAAGTCCCCCCAAGGATCATACACAGGGAAAAATCTGACTTCGAACCAAAGAGATAGATTTTTATTTTCTAATAATTTTTCAAATTGCACGTAGTTTCCTTCAAAGGCTTGTTGAGTATTTTCATAAAATTCTTTTCGGTATTTTTCCTCAATATACTCCCAAATGGTATTGCCTTCTTGTAATGGCTTATTGTGAATTAGTAAGCTTATTTCATTAGCTTTTTTGTTAAACGAAATAATTTCATAGTTAGGGCTGATGAGAACATGCGCATCAGAGGTACTATCCAAAATAGCGCGTAACTTATTTTCTGACTGCTTTAACTTCTCTTTGGCAATATGCTCTTGAGTAACATCTCTTGCAAAAACAACCAGCCCTTCTGAAGTAGGATAGACTGTAATGCTGTACCATTGGTCTAAATGGGATTGATATTCTTCAAAGCATACCGTAACCTGTTCATACATAGCTCGGCGAAAATGTATAGGATAGTTGTGTGTTTTTTTGATAGGTAGTACTTCCCAAATTACTTTTCCTAGTAGTTTTTTTTGTGGTAAGCCCAAAATTCGCTCTGCGGTTCGGTTCAATCGCACAAATCGCCATTCATTATCTAAAACGTAAAAGCCATCAGAAACATTTTTACTCAAAAAATCTAACCTTTTCTTGAAATGGCGTACTTTTTGGTTCACGATTTCATTTTTAGAAACATCGTATCCTATCCACAAAAAAACCAAAGGTTCAGGCTTCCCACTCTTGAAGAGAGAAACTTCCCATTGGATTTGTAAAGATTTTTTGTTTTTTCCTATTTGTTTTAGATTAATTCGGCAAGTATTTTCTTGATTTTCATTAAGTTTGTTTAACAGGTTTTGGTATTTATCCTCACAATCTGGGTGAATACTTTGCCTGAATGATTCTTCAAGTTGAGTAGAGGACGTAAAACGTTTTGTAAAAAGCTGGTTAGCGTAGAGGCACTTCCCCGTAGTATCCGTTAGTACCACAAAATAGGTTTGTGATTGAGCGAAATAGGCGGGCAATATGTTTTTTAATATAATGGGTTCATTCATAAATTAAGTGTGCTTTAGGGAGTTTTTTGCAAAAAAAATTTGACTTTTTTTAATCTATTTGTCTAGTATTGTACTAATTGTGTTAATGTTTTTAGCAGGGTTCTATTCTATTTCAAAAACTTTTTGGTTATTGAATACAGCCAAGGGCTTAGCAAGGAAATAATGTCCTAAAAAAGGTGAATTTTGAGATAAAGAAACGTTATTTTGTAGGTCAAATTTCCAAGGATGATTCAAGTCAAATACGATAATGCAAGCATTTTGGTTCAAATTTATCACAGGAATTGGTAAATTTAAAATTTTTCGGGGTTGGTAAGTAATTTTTTCTAATAGAACAGAAATATCTACTTGTTTATTGTAAGTAATTAAAGCAGGAAATAGGGTTTGTAAGCCGATTACTCCAAAGGCGGCTAAATCAAATTCTAAACATTTGGCTTCGGTGTCTTGAGGGTTATGGTCAGAGACGATAGCGTCAATTGTGCCGTCAGCAAGGCCTTGCCATAGGGCTTCAATATGCTCGGCAGTACGGAAGGGAGGATTTACTTTGAAGTTAGTATCAAAATTTTCTACTGTTTTGTCTTCAAAAATAAGGTTATGAATAGCTACATCACAGGTTACTTTTAGCCCTTCGGCTTTGGCTTGGCGGATGAGTGAGACGGCTTTTTTAGTAGAAATGAGGCTTAAATGCAGTTTACCTCCTGCAAATCGCAGAAAATCAAGATGTTGCCTTACCATAATCTCTTCTGCAAAAGCAGGCATGCCTTTCAAGCCCAAACGAGTACTTACAATCCCTTCGTGCATTTGAGCGTGTTGCGTAAGCATTTTATCTTCTGCTCGGTTGATTAGTAAACCGTCAAATTGTTGAAGGTATTGCAAGGCTTTTAGCAAAATATCCGAGTTGTTGAGAGGTATCTCACCGTCAGAAAAGGCAATAGCTCCATGGGTGTGCAGGTCAAGCCATTCCGTCATTTCTTTGCCTTGAGTATTAAACGTGAGTGCGGCAATAGGATGAAGTTGTACTAAGTTATTTCTATTAGTATGTAAGATAAAAGCCAAATCATTTTTAGTCTGAATCACGGGTTGTGTGTTGGGTAAAAGTACTACATCGGTAAAACCTCCGTACATAGCTACTTTTCTCCCTGTTTGTAGCGTTTCTTGGTGTTCAAACCCTGGTTCTTTGAAATTTGCCCGCATATCTATCCAACCTATGGAAACTCCTAGCTCTTTACCTTGAATTATTTTTGTATTTGCAGGCAAGTTTGGTATGCTATTCGCAATAGCTTTAATTGTTCCGTTTTCTATCCAAATGTCCATTTTTTGCAAGTGATAGGGCGATTGCTTATCAAAAATAGTAGCCTGTGAAATAAGATAGGATAGCATGGCGAGATTTTTGAGGAACAGCTTGGAATTGTTGAAAGTTTTGCTTTTTTTACTTGTTAAGGTGAAGATTTATGCGACTTGTGAGCCGCCACAAAATAAGGTATTTTCAACTAAAACTCAAAGAATTTTGGCAAGGAAAACACCACTTTCCTGCTGGAACACTCTGGGGTAGGACTAGCCGTTGTGTGTATAATCTCAAAAAAAGTAGTTTTTTGAACCTTGTCTGCTTTTTAATAACGATAGGAGTTTCGCTTTTGGTTTGGGTTGATTGGCTAACGGTAGAATACCCTAAAGCTTACTTTTATGGTAGCATAGCTTTGTGGGTAATGAGTTTAGTATATTTTCTTCTATACAGAAGACAAGCCTCCCTGCTTTATGAAAAATTTCTCGCTGAAGTGGAGCAGCGTCTTGTTCAAGGCAAAAATGTAAAGATGGATATACAACGTAATAATTTGATACGCTATTTACTTTTTTTCTCACAACTACGTCTTGTAAGCATACAATTAGTATTACTCATGCTTACTTTTTTAGGTATTTATGCTTACAATACTACCCGTATAGAGTTTGTAAAAAAACCTGACAGTATTACCCAAGTGCTTTATGAGAAAATTCGTAAAAGTGAACTTTCAGCCCAAAATATAGAGCATAAATTACGTAAAAACTACCAGACTTTGTTACAAACTGAAAGGTTATTGAAAATGCACCAAAAGCGTTTACAAGAAATTCAACAATCTATTTATTCGCATTACAATTCTATAAAAGAAGCAAACACATATAGAACGAAAAATCAGCAACTTGCCCAACAAATTAAAGGCAGAACTCCACAAGAGGTAGAAGAAATTCTCAAGAAAGATGAATTTATTATGACGCAACTTAAAGGATTGGTAGAAATGAAACTGGACCTTGAGGATAAACCTATTGAACAGGCTGCAGCTATTTTAGGTGCTGAAGGCAATCTCATTAAGGAATTTCATGACTTAAACTATCGCTATGAACAGGCTCTCTCCCTAGGAAATTACTCTATATACAAAGACTATCAAGCTATACAAACTACCCAAAAATTGATTGAAAAAGATAAACAAACCATAGAAAATATAAAGAAAGCTATGCAACAAGACTCTATATCGTGGTATAAAATGAAAAGAGAATATCAAAATAGCAAATATTTGCTCAAATGCGTTCTTAGAAAACAAGAAATTGAACGTCAAAATCACCAACAGAAACCCAAATCTTGATGCCTTGTTTGCAATTCCCTTCACTCTTTTCTGCTTTTGATGTTTTTCCCTCTGGCAAAGGAGCCTCAGTACACATTGCCCATAATGCTCAAACCTTATTTCAATGGGCGAAAGGAGGGGTTTTGTATGTGTTGGGTAATAAAATGCAACCTACCTTTGAACAAGAACAATACAATGCAATTATTCGCTTTCCAAGTACACAACCTAATTACTTGCAAAGAGCGAAGGCTTTTAGCAATGGTTTATTTCAATTTCTACAAACCCAAACACAATTACAAATTTGTCATTTCAGAGATATTTGGTCAGGTTTACCTATTCTTACTCATAATCTTGCCCAAGAACGATCGCAAAAATACCAGACTATCTACGAAGTCAATGGTATAGCTTCTATAGAACTACCCTACCATTATCCGCTTATTAGCCAAAATACTTTGCAAAAAATACAACAATTAGAGCAATTCTGCTATCAAAATGCAGATTTCTTACTTACACCCTCAGAAACTATTAAACAAAATTTGATAAAAATAGGAGTAAGTGATAGTAAAATTACTGTAATAAGTAACGGAGCAGATATACCCAACAGGCGAATCCCTCGTCCTTTAGAAGCTCCCGAGAGATATATTATTTATTTTGGAACCTTACAACTCTGGCAAGGCATAGATACTCTTTTGCAGGCTTTTCGGTATTTGCTTTCATATTTCTATAATGATATATTTCTAGTAATTTGTGCCTCAACTCGTGCTAAGACTACTAAAAAGTGGTACCAGTTTGCTCAAAAATTAGGTGTTGCGGAGAAAGTTATTTGGAAGTATCAACTCTCTCAAAATGTATTACAACGTTGGATAAAACACGCTCTTTTTTCAGTAGCACCGCTCAAAGCGTGCAGTCGTAACATTTCACAAGGTTGTTGCCCAATTAAAATTTTAGAGTCTATGGCAGTGGCTACCCCAGTTATTGCTTCCGATTTACCCACTGTAAGAGATATCATTACAAGTGAAAAATATGGTAAGTTAGTCCCTCCTGATAGACCAATAGAATTAGCACGTGCCATGTGCCTTTGGGTAGAACAGCCTCAAGTACGAAAAAACATTGGTATATGGGCACAAGACTACATAAGAAATAACTATACTTGGGCTAAAAAACATGTTGAATTACGTGATTTTTATCAAACAATAAAAAATCAATCAAAAAAATAGATGGTGTTAGTAAGGTAATTAGTTCACCTTAATGAGTTCTCTTAAAGACCCAACTTCACATCTGCTATAATACTCATAATTAATAGTAAAATGAAACTATAATATTCTCTAATTTTATGCCTCTGAATTCACGAAAAATAGCTAACAAAAGTTACTCTATGCTTTGAGTGTAAGCCCGTCATAAGCTAAGTAAATGTTAGGAGGGAAGGTACGTTCTAGCTCTGCATGCAAACCCGCATGATGGCTCAGATGTGTAAAAAAGGTTTTTTCTGCTTTAATACGCTGAGCAACTTCAATAGCTTCGGCAATGGTATAATGCGAAAGATGAGATTTATGCTGTAGAGCACCTAAAATAAGGTATTTCAATCCTTGTAGTTTTTCAAATTCGGTTTCAGGAATGTAGTTTACATCGGTGATGTAAGCAAAATCTTTTATTCTAAAACCGAACACGGGGAGCTTGTGGTGAAATACTTGAATAGGTATAATAGTAGTTTGTTTTATATTAAAGGGCTGATTATCAATTAAATGAGGTTCTACACTTAATACACCAGGATACTTATTTTCTTTATCTACAAAAATGTAAGCAAATTCTTGTTTCAATTGTTCAATAACTTCTTTGCGTGCATAGATAGGTATATCTTGATTTTGCCTAAAGTTGAAAGTTCGCAAATCGTCCATACCTGCAGTATGGTCTTTGTGAGCGTGAGTATAAAGCACAGCATCTACTCGTTTAATGCATTCACGAAGCATTTGTGTCCTAAAGTCAGGTCCTGTATCTATTACCAGGCATAAATTATCAACTTCTATATACACTGAAACTCTAAGACGTTGGTCGCGATAGTCCGTGGAACGGCAAACAGCACAATTGCAAGCAATTACAGGTATCCCTTGCGAGGTTCCGCTCCCTAATACTACAACTTTCATGACAAAGTTAGCTCAAATTGTATATGCAAAAGTAGTTTTTTCGTAGGTAATTCTCTAATTTTTGGTAGAAAAAAAATATTTTTTAACTTTACGCACACCTACCGCTTCAATTGAATTGTATATGCAGGGACAGCAATTTATTATACGTCTTTTTTTTATTGCCTTAATTGTATTGATGATAGGTATTACTTATACTGCTGCTAATTATGGTTGGTGGGTAGTTCCTATTCGGAATCCAGTAATTATGCAGCAATACCGTAATGAATACGACTATACAGCAGGAGAGGCAGGATATTCAGGATCACGTAGTAAAATAAGCAGTGGAAGGAGTATAAGTGGTAGAAGTTTTAGAAGTAGTACCTCTGGTCGTAGCTTTTCAAGTGGTAGTCGCAGTGGTGGGGGGAAATAATTGGAAAATATGAAAAAACATTAATGAGAGTTTAGAAAATATTGAGTGTAAAAATTTTTTTCATAACTTTTATTATTACTGGTTGTTATGTCATCTTCACTAAAAGGTCGAAAGTATTGGCGCAGTTGGATAACTTTTGCAGTCATGGGAGTTGTATTGACGGGTTTAGGTTTATGTCTTACCACAGAAGCATCAATTATTCGTTTCAAAGGTGAAGAGAATTGGACGTGGCTGTTGTTAGGTACGGCGGGGTTGGTTGTGTTTAACACAGGGCTTTCTTTTTTGGGAGATGCCGTAAAATACAGGGTTTTTTACGAGTATCGCTTAAAAAAGGAGAAAAGACGTACACCTTCCCACGATGATGACGATGATTTGTCATAAATTAAATCTTTAATCAGGTTTGAGGGTTATTTTCTTAGAACCTCGTCCATGTTGGCATAAAATTTTTCTTGATAGTATTTAGCACTACTCAAAATCTTTCTTACCTCCTCAACTTTGGGTTCGTTTACTTTGTCAAAGTTATTCTGCATATCTTCATTCTCCTCATTACTTTGAAAAGTAGCAATAGCTTTCATATCAGTAAAATATACTTTGAGTTTTCTATACGAGAACTTATCCTTATCATTCTGTCGTTCTTGATAAAGTAGTAATTTTCCTGACTTATCATCAAAAAGATACTCACTGTAATAATTTAACATACCTACTTCAGTATAGGTAGTAACAAATAGCAAAACGAGTTGCTTACCTTGAAAAGTGTAAAAGTACCTCTCAGTATGACTAGGTTGTGATTTGAAGTGTAGGGATAAACGATGGCTATTCAATTTTACATGACTTACAAAAATTTCTTTTTTTTTAATTCTCTCTTGTAGACGTTCGTATACCTGATCTATACGTGCTGTCTCTTGAGCATGTAACCTGATTGAATTATCTTGCGAAATAATTACATTTAACAGAAAAAAAATGATATAGAAATTAGATTTCATTTTTTGCTGTTATAGAAATTGAACTACATTTTGTATACATATATGCAAAAATGAAACCTAATTTAGAGAAGAGAGATTGACTTTATATAAGATAAAACAAAACTCCGTAAAAGTTACTTTTACGGAGTCTTTGTTAAATGTTTCGTAATTAAGCCACTTACTTAATGTTTGCTTTTGCTATTTTCTATTAAAAATGTTCATATCAAAAGTAGCTCCTGCATATAAAATTCTACCAATAGGGGCAGAGCCATATACTTGAACGGCATTTTGATCAGTAATGTTAGTACCACCGATACGGAAGGTTGTATTAAGCGAGGGAACACGGTAGCTTATTTGTGCATCTAATGTATAGAAAGACTCTATTCTACCTTCGGCAAAGGGCATAAAATAGAGATAACTGTCTACCCATCGTATATTAAAACTATAATTAAAATTTTTGAAAGGCTCACCATTTGCTCCTACATTTACTTTATGCATAGGTGTATTGAAGCCTAAAATTAACCCAGGAACATCAGAAATAACGGCATATGTATAGTTTGCAGTGAGGTTAAATGGTTTGGTAATAAAATACTCGAAGCCAAATTGCGCACCTTGTGAAAATACTATGGCATCGGAATTTACCCATGCTTGCATAAATCTTGCTCTCGTTCTATCATTAGGATTTTTGAAAGGAGCAAAGGGATTAGTCGGAGAGGCATCAAAGTCCTCTTTGGTTAGTTCTCTACCATCTTCACGAGCAAAGAAGCGGCTTGTACCAATGAAATTTTGATATTGACTATAATAGTAGCTTGCATCTAAATAAAAACCCTTGAATAAATTCCCCTTATAGCCAATTTCCCAAGTGCTCATGCGTTCAAGATCTAGTTTTTTGATTTTAGTTAAAGAGGCCGTACTATTAGCAGGTAATGCTCCTGTATTGGCAAAAGTAACTAAATCAGCGGGGGTAGCATTTCCTGTAATAGCTGAATATCCATTTTCTACATTACCTCGCAACAAGATAGGTCCAATATCAAGGTAAATGTATTGATCAACTTGGGTGGGTGCACGGAAGGCAACAGCATAGCTTGTACGAATGTTATGCTGGCGATTCTCACCCAAACTCAATACAGCAGAGATACGAGGTGAAAGGCGACTACCAAAGTTTTTGAAGTTATCGTTGCGGGCAGCTGCGGCTAAACGCAAGCGATTATCAAAGAATGATTTTTGAGCTTGAGCATAAATCCCAAACTCCCAGTTTTGAATATTGTCTCTTCGGTTAATATCATTACTATTTCCATCACGCAGAGGAGAGTTATCGCCATCAGAGAACAAAGTTCCATTAGAGGTTAGATTAAATAGGCGCCCTGAGCCGCCAATAATGAAATCTACTCCTGAATTAGCTATATTTTTGAAATCATATTGAGCACTCAAATCTATAAGACGTGAGGCATTAGTGAAGGCTGCTCCTTTTATGATGAGGGGAAGTGCAGGGGCAGTTGCGGGTGTGCCAAAAGTACGAAGTGGCTCTAAGGCACCATTTACGTTTAAGTTTCCTACGCCATTAGCAATTAAGTTACGTAATCTATTGAATTCAGCTGAGCCAGGTTGTAATTGCACAATGGCGGCTATTTGTGAGGCAAGGGCTTGGGCTTGTAAGATAGAGTTTGGGTCTCCACCTGAAAGGTTAGGAATGGCAAAAGGTAGGGTAAATTGTACTGGTTTGCCGTCAGGTCCTAATACGTGAGGATTAAACACGTTAGGAATAGGTGCACCTGCGGGGGCACCAGTGGTACGTGCTACTGTGAAAGCACTTGCCCAAAGTGTAAAATAGTTTTGGATATAAGAAGGATAACGCATATTAGAACCAGGTATGACTTCACCTTCTGCAATCGGGGTTTGTTGCAAAGCATTACCTAAGAAACCTAGATCATATGTATTGCCTCCAGTGTCGCGTGTGGTGTAAGCTCGGACAAACCATTTATCACTACGAACTTCAGCACGAATTACATCACTGACGATATTTCGCCAAGCGTAACGGTTGGAACTTTGATAAATGCCATTACCTCGTGCTGTTTTATACTCCAAAGTAGCTTTAGTTTTTTCATTTATAAGGTAATGTACGGAGGGATTGATGCGCCAAAAACCTGCATTAAAGCGGTCATTATCTAATAATCTGAAATGGTCCTCCTTTGTGCCTACCATTATAAGTTCTTTTTCAGTAAAGCCAGGTGTATAGACGCGAGGAGCAGTACCACCGTTAAGTGGTGCAAGAGCAGTAATTGTGGTTCCTAGATCGCCATAACGATTCACAGCATTGTAGCCTAAGGGTGAGCCAAAAGGATTATTGAGCGGATCTGCACCAGCTAAACGTACACCATTAAGCGGAGGACTACTTATTACTTCGCGGTTTATGGCATCATAGTTCGCACCAATAAACTCATTAGCCATCATATAAGAAGCATTAAATTTTACCGCTAATTTATTGTTCATAAATTTTTGGGCATAACGTATCTGTGCATCAAACAGATTGCGTGTTCCTACTTTCAAACTTGCGGCTAGTCCTTCGTAAGTAAATGGGTCTTTAGTATTTTGTAATATTACACCATTAAAAGCATTAGAACCGTACAAGGCAGAATTAGCCCCATAGATTATATCTACGCTTTCAAGGTCAAGTTCAATCGGTCCGAGCATGTTACCTGCATAGAGAGAAAGTGAAGGAGACACGATATCAACATAATCTACTAATTGAATAATACGTTCAGACTTGGCACTGTTGAAGCCACGTGTACTCACACTACTCAATAGTAGACTTGATTGGTTTACATCAATGCCTTTGAAGCGTGAAAAGGAGCTAAATAGTTCTGTTGAAGGAGCAATTTCTAATTCTTTGATCCCAATTTTCTCTACTGTTACAGGAGTACGTAATACATTTTCCTCTATGCGTGAAGCAGATACAATTATCTCATCACCAATGAGGTTAGCCTCTGCTAATTGAACAGTCAAGTTTTGACCATCAGAAACGGTTTGCTTTTGGGTTTGATAACCTACGTAAGAGAATACTAAGGTTACGCTTCCTTTGCTAAAATCTGGTTTAAGCGAGAAGTTACCCTTACTGTCAGTAGTAGTTCCAATAAATGTACCCTCTACTACTATACTTACACCGACAAGTGGATTACCCTTTTCATCTGTTACAGTTCCTGTTACTTGTGCTAATAAGGCATCTGCTCCTAAAAGCCAAAGCAACAAAAAACTACTTAAACAAAGTGTTAGAGTTTTTCTCATAGAATTGTTATTTAATTAAAAAAGGAATATGAAAGGTTAGACCATAAAAAGTGATTTCAAGGCAAAAAATGTTAAGTTTGTAATACATTTATTGGCGATACCTAAGGTATGCTTTTATTTGCAAAAGTATTATTTTTTTTATTTTAGCAAATATTTTAGGCTAAAAAAAAGCTATTTTTTTATTTGATTTGTACAAAAATATTCGCAAATCAATAACTTGAAAAATCAAAAAAAGTTTGAGCGAAAGTTTCTTTGTTTGTTTTCTAAATTAGAGTTGAATAAAAACAAAAAAGCACCACAAAGATATGGTTTATTACGGTAGTACTTTGGGTGCTTTAAGTTTATTTATTTTTGCGAGTTGCTATTTTCTAATGTTCACTCGGACACAGTTCTTCTCAAATATATCATATTGTAAAATAGAGCCTATGGTTTCTTGCTCATTTTTAGGTTTACCTAAGGTTTTAAGTACTTTGCCTGAATCGTCTATTTTGCTTAATTCAAAACTACTTCCATCTAACCAGCGATAAACAAAGCGTGTATCTTTGGCATCTACCAAATAAAACATTTTTTCGCCTTTGCTTGGGTTTGAAGTATAACGGACTTGTAACAGATCGCTCTTCTTGTCAGAACCTTGAGGTGAGGAAACTTTGAGTACATAGGAATTTGCCTCACCTTTATTTTCATATAACCAACAATAACATTGTCCTTTCAAAACTTGCTCTTCTATCCAAGCAATATCTGCTTTAATTATTTTCCAAGTATCTTCTATACGCTTGAAGGTGAAAGTATTATCATGCTTTCCCTTAGCAAATGTTTCATTAGCACGTTTGTCTTCGTAATTAGCAATGAAGCTAACTATTGCAATATCACCGATTACACTAAACGAATAGATTTGCCCTAAACTGTAGTTTGTAATCACTTGGTCTCGTTCATAGTCTTGGATACTCTGATCCAAAAAATCTGCATATTGGTTGTAATTTTCAGAATATACGCGATAACCTGCTTGGATAGAGAGTTGCGAAATGGTACGGTCTGAGGTAGTGTGGTAATATTTTAGCACACTTTGTTTATCTTTGCTTATATCTACATCAGTGAGGGCTTTGTAGTAGTCAACTAACAATTGGCGAATAACCCTCTCTTCACTGTTGTTTGCATTATTTTGAGCATTTGCTACTATTGTAAATAAGCCAAATATGACAAACAACCAAGTGTTACATAAAGTAATAATAGCGGACTTTCTCATATAATTTGAAAGGGATAAAGTTTATGTTAGATTTAGATGATTTAGTTAGCCTTTTTGATAGGGTTTGATATAGTTTATGAAAATGAAACTAAATAATACGTGTAAGATATAAGCAATAAAAATGCAAAAAAAAATATTTTTTACATTTTTGTTATATTTTTTTACTTTTTGGAATATTTTGTAAAAGTAAAAAAATACAAAAGCACCAGCTATTAAATAGACTAGAATGTAAAAATAAAAAAAAATGCAGATTTTCAAAAAATAAAAATCTGCATTTTTTGTTCACTGTAGATCATTACTTGATCTTTATCAGCTTTTTCACCCAGTACTGTCCTTCATAGGAAATTTTGGCTATGTAAGTACCTTGTGGAAGAGTTTGCAGAATGGTATTCAAATCATTTTCAGTTTGTTCGGCTTTGTTATTAATATTTACTAATTGAACACCACTTATATTAAGCAAACTTACTTGCATAGGTGATTCCTTAGAAGGGACTTGTATGTAAAGACGCTCTGTAAAGGGGTTGGGGTAAATCAACAAGTCTGATTCAGCTTGTTTTTTCTCTAAATACTTTACATCACTATAAAAATAGTCATTTTGAGGCAATAGCACTTTCAATCGGTAATAGCTTGACTGCACGAAGTTATTGTCAAAGGTATGGTAATTAGTTTTTGAAGGTTGATGATCAAGCTGGGTAACAGATGAGAAGTTGAGATTATCCGAACTTTTTTCTACTACAAATCCGATTGCTGTTTCAAAGTTTCCTTTCCAAGAGAGTTTAGCTTGTTGTTTATCAGTTTGTTGGGCATCAAAATGGCTGATAAAAGCATGCAAGGGTGTGTTTTCGCTTCCAATAGTCCAATGGGAAAAAGTGGTAATACCACTAGCTTTATCTACGTAAGAAGGTGAGCCTGCAGTGCGTGTACCGCCTTGATTTGTCCAACCTAGTGGAGCTACGGTATTAGACCAACGGAAGAGCTTAAGACTACTATCATCAGGCAATCCTGCTAGTTCCTGTGTAGCATAGTTGATACGCATACGCAAATCGCTAAAAGAGCCCGTAGCTATGCTAATTTGATACACTTTCTGAATGCTACCAAAGGGGAAAGCACCACCTGCCTTGTAATGATACCTGTAGAAGTTTATAGTAAAGTCAGAACCACCAATACGATTGAGCAGTAAAGCACTCCCTCCAATATTAGTGAGAGAGGCATTGACGATACGATTATCAAATTTGAGATAACCGCCTTTGTTAGAGTCATTTAGCCCTGGAGTTTTATCCGTAATAAGGGCATTATTGGGCAGGTCTTCGGAGATAGTACCTGTATTTCCCAAATCAATAAATCTACCGTTAAGGTTCAAATCCCCTCCTGTTATGCTACCACCCACGCTTACTGTGCCACTAATAGCAAAGTCTTGATTACCCATAGAAAGATCATTAGTGCGTATAATAGTTAAATTTTGGAAGGCAATAGGGCTCATACCAGAAAATACATTATTAGGTAAGGTGAAAGCATTTCCGCTGGTATGACTTGCTGTACCGAAGGCGAGGCTACTATTAGTTGCCATTATAATTTGTCCTGTTTGTGTAGTACCATTGCGCGCAATGGGTGTATTGCCTGTGTGAAAGGTAAGTGTATTGTTACCTATGGATAAGGTACCTGCATTAAGAGTAAGCGTATTGCGAATGGTAGAGCTTCCTGCTAAGGACTTATCACCCGCGGTAGAAATCATAACGTTACCGTAATCGTTTCTTGCTGTTACAGTTTGGTCGCCATTGCGATAGTATTCAATAGTAGAGTTTATATCTAAAGAAAGAGAAGTTTTGACATTATCAATAGTAGTATTACTTGCTCCAAATAAACCCGCCTGACGAGTAGTGCGAAGCATGCCATTGATATTGAAATTAACCGTACCTGAACAGTTATTTGTACCAAACATCTGAAAATCTTGGGCATCAAAAGTACCGCCACTGGCTACAGTCATGGTGCCGCAATTTGTGCTATAGTCTACAAAATTGATATTGCGTAGAAGTTGTACAGTTGCACCACTAGCTACGGATAAGTTGTAAAAAATCACATTGGTAGTGGTTCCGCTGATAGTTTGGGTAGAAGAACTTCCATTGAAGTTGAATGTACCTTGATGAGGTACTACACCGCCATTAACTACCAAGTTCCCTTTTAGGCTGAGTGTTTCAGTGCCATTAAAGGTAAGTGTAGAGCCTATATCTATAGTTAGGTTGCCATCCATGGAACGGCTTGCATTATTAAGTTGTAAGTTGGTATTATTGCCTAACCTCACATGATGTGGTAACTTTGAAGTTCCCCACTCATCAGACCGGTTATAAGAGCTACTTGTCCAATACAATAAGGTAGAACCTACATTATAGGTTGGCGAATTGACAAAAACGAACCCTCCATTGTTTATCCTGAATGTACCGTTGTTAAGAATAGTAGAATTAGCTCCGAAATTGATACCTGTATTGCCGTTGGTTTCAATATTGAGGAAATTGAAAGTACCCGAAATGGTATGTACATGTCCTGAGCCACCTGCCATACGAAGCCAACTGTTGGTATTAGTGCCACTACTCCAAGTACCATTATTGATAAGACTGGTCATGCTACTTGGAATTTCAATTGTAAGTATTCTATCACTTGCATCAGAAGCAGTGAAAGTTGTGCCTGTGCCAATATCTAAGGCTCGGATAGTGGGAGAGGAATTTACAGTTACGTGGGTGCCTGCATTGCGGGTGAGAATGGTCATGTTATTCAGGTTGGTAATTGTCCCAAAGTTTTGGCTAGCACCTCGGTTAAATTCAAAAGTACCTATGGTAAAGGTATTAGTGCCTGTATTTTTCAAAATACCACTAATACCGTCAGCGTGGGTAAGTCTTACTATACCGCCATTGAAAGTAAAATTTGCTCCCGTGCCTGAATACTCTCGGTCATTCATAATAAGAACACCTGTGCCACCACTACTAGTATAGGGGCTAGTTGCAAGAGAGTTGCCCAAAGGACTTGTGCCGCTGTCCTGACCAACCACAAGTGTAGTCTGATTGCTACCCACGAGATTAGCAGCAAGTGTAACACCTGCAGTATTTTGTACAGTGATGCGTCCTAAATTATTTACAGTATTAGGAGGAATTTCGTTTCCCGTGGTAACAGGTGTATTGCCGTTATACAAGATACGTATTCGGTCTGTACCATTAATAGTAGGGGCAAAATCTAATGTACCTATTCTCCGCTCTACTAGCACATCATTTTGAATAGTAAGCGTTTGCGAACCAGAGCGGGTAAGTATTCCCGAGTCTAACCATAAGCGGCGCGTTCCCCAAGAGTTGCGTATGGTTACGTTGCATTGCATTTGTACCGTATTCTGAATTACAAGCACATCAAATACCTCACCACCTGAAGCATCAGAAGAGATGGTTTGCGTGCCTGCAGTACCATTAAAAAAGATAGCTCTTGCATCACAATTAAAAACGCCTGTGGCAGTACGGTGCCAGTTTCCTAGTAAGCGAATGTCCGAACCAATAGTAGAAGAGGGCATTGTGAGCGTACCTTCAATAAGCATGTTCCCATTCATTTGCCTATATGTTCCCGAGGGGGGGTAGCTTACATTCGCTCCTGCAGCAATAGTTACGTGGTGAGGTATGCCTGTACCTGTGGGGGTGTTGTCTAACCATTCAAAACCTATGGTATTTGTACCTCCATAAATCAAAGTAGAACCATTGGCATAGGTTGGTCTTGTACCGCTCATGCCGCCGCCTGTATTAAAGCGTAGGCTACCATTGACTTGCAAAGTGCCATTATTGGTAATTGTACCGTTGGTAGTTAAGGTTCTGTTGGAATTAATGGTTAATGTACGGCTACTATTGATAGTCATAGCACTTACTGTAACATCAGCCGAGGAGATGGTTACATTATGAGCAATCGTAACGGGTTGATTAGTAGGTGGTACACTTCCCCCTACCCAAGTACTGCCTGTGTGCCAATCTCCATTATTGGCTGTAATGTAACTGCTCGGTACGGTATAACTATAATTTGAACCGCTATTATTGAACAAGTTGATAGCATACAAATCTACATCTCCTGTGGCAATAGTAAGGGGTGAAGAGGTACTACCTCCTGAGGTAAAGAAGTAATAGTGTACGGTTGTACCAGGTGTATTTACGGCAGCAGGAATATTTATGTGATAGTTATTACCACTTCCCGAGTAAACCAAAGGAGCAACCGTGGCACTTCCCCAACCGCCCCCAGTATGGTAACGAATATAGGCTGTTTGCCCTGTAGGAAAAATGCCTGACGTAGTAATACTTAAAGTTTGTACGGTATTAGGTACAGTAGGCGTTGGGGGAGTGTGGGAAGTAATAGTTTGGATAGAAGTGGCTTGTATCTCAAAAAAAACCCAAGTACCTGTTGGGTTAGTACCTGCATTCAAGGTTTTGAATATGTAACGATAGCCTGTACTAAGGACATTGTACCTTAAAGCCCCTGAGGTAGTACAATTGCTATTAAGAGTGTATTTAGTGCCAGGAGTAACATCTACATCAGAACCAATAACATTAGTACGTTGGTGTGTTGTACCACTCCAATCAATCCCAAATCGCCAAAAGCGATTACCTGTGCCACTAGGAGCGAGTAGAGGAGATATATACGTACCACCAGTATGAGATAACTCACTAAAATAAGTAAAATTCCCATTACCTGTAGGACAACTACCTCCTCCCCAACCAGTGGAAAAGCCTGTACCCACTATGGCATTTTGGGCATACAAAAAGTTAGCACTAAAAAATAAGCAAGCTACAACCAAATAAAATACTGCTCTTTGAAAAATAACCGCGTATCTTTTCTCCATACAACCAAAGTCTACAAATAAAGTGTGTGTAAATCAATGATAAAGCAAATTATTATCTATAATAATGCTCAAAGTTAGTTAAAAAGTTCTAAAGGACCTCGTTTTTTTTCAAAAAAAAATAAAAAAAATTAAAATAAAGCTAAAAACCTTAAATTTGAAAAGGGGATTACCAAAAGTACCACCCATAATTACAGATATAAATAAAAAAGGCGTAAAATATGCGTTTTTGTGGGTTTGTTTCAAATACAGATATAAACTTTGTTTAGTTTGTATTGAATTTGAGTAATGCTTACAAGTATATGCTTGCGATTAGTTGCGAAAACCCCTTAAAAAGTATTGAAAGCCCATTTAAATAGATTGAACAAACTTTTTAAGGTTGTCCGTTGCCTCTTGGCTAAGGAAAGGAAACTCTTTTTGTAAAAACATTTCTACTGCCCAAATAGCCTGCACTTGCTCTTTTGGGAGAGTAAAGGGCAGATATTGGGGGTTGTCTGAATAGCAGACGAGGGATTTTTGGTTGGTTTTGGGTTCTTGGCGTATTCGTTTGAGCAAAACGCCGTCTGTTTTGGTGGCGATGAGGTATAAATTGCCACTACGCACCTGCCACTCGTGTTCTAAAAAGCGGGCAATAACCCATGAGCCGTCGAGTATATACTCCTCCATAGACCTGCCTTGCACTTGAAAACAAGCATAAAGCCCTTTTGCTTGGAGAAAGGGCATATAAAACCAGTCTAAATTTTGGTTTCCTTCGGAGAGGTAGTGGCTTAGGTAGCCTGCCATGGCGGGTTCGGGGCTGATATAAACTTTTATTCCTGTTAAGCCCTCATTTTCAAGGACTTGCAAAGCCCGCTCCCCTGAAAAGTTAATATCTGTTTTTGAAAAAATAACCGATGGAGTTATTGAATTAGCATTTTTTTTAGCAGGAAAATTAGCACTTTTATTAGCATAGGTATTTGTATTATTTTTCAGAAAACATATCCCCTTCTCCAAATAAAATCCAGTAAGGATTGATATTGTGAATTTTAGAATTAAGCTACCGCGAGGCTCACGACTTTTATGCCAAACGCAAGCGACCAGTGTATTTTGGTTCAATGCTTACCTGCGATGATTGGGACGTGAATATCAATGTAGCAATTAAATCGGGGGGTAGATTGCACAAAAAAGTATATGCTTACCTGTTTTTTGATGTAGCAACCCGGCATTGTGTAGGTTATGCGTGGGGGTTTGAAAAGAACACGGATTTGTTTTTGAGTGCTTTACGCAATACGTTGGCTAATTCGTGCTGGCAGGGCAAAGCCCCTTATGAATTGCAAGGTGAAACGCACTTGGTAAAAGCCGTTAATGAAAGCATACTCAAAGAGTTGTTTGTTGAGACTACAATTTTGCCTAAGAACCCGATGCCCAAGTATGCGGAGCGGGATATAGAGGTGTTGAAATACCAAGTATTTGCGAAGGATTTGGAATACAAGGAATATTTTAAGGGCAGGCACTATAACCGCAGAGAGGCTTGGCGGTTGGAAAAAGACCTACAAAAAGAAGTTAAATGCTTCACTGAAATCGCACAAATTGAAAAGTTTTTGCAAAATATAGTTGATAAATACAACGAATTGCACCCCATTTCAGCCGAATTGCACCCTGATTTATTACCCCAAAACCCTGAACGGCTTGCCTATCATTTGGGTGAGGTGGTAGCAACCACTTACCATAACGGCAGGGTGCGTGCCAAAAACGAGGAGTGGGTGTTTGCTGACTTGGAAAAATTGAAACACAAGCGCGTGGAGGTTCGGTTTTGGGCTGGGGAGGCATACGTGTATCAAGATGGGAAGTTTTTGGGCAAGGCTGAGAAGTTGGAAGCTGCTCAGGTTAGCAAATTAGAGGCTACTGAAGCGGATGGCAAAATAAAGGGTAAGCAGTTGAGAGTTCAAAAGGAGATTAGGGCAAAAGTACAAAGCAGGTTAAGCAAGACAGAGCGGTTGCTGATACAAAAAAATGTGGAAAATAAGCGGATTGGAGTAGTGGGTGAGGCTTCCTCTGTTGCCCATAGTAGCCCCCAAGCTGTGCCTGTGGTGGAAACGGAAGAGGATTTTTACATTTCTGTTTACGAAAACAACAAGCGAAAAAGTGCATAGGTGAGGATTGATTATTTTTTTTAGGTCATGTATACATGTATAAATGTATAACAAACAAAATTAAGAAAAATTATGGATTTACAACAGTTACAAGAGCAAGTTAGGCAAGAGATATTGCGATTGCGTGATAAGTTGGGCAAATCGCAGGCACAGATAGCTACGCAAGTGGGCATAAGCGGTGCGAATATTACCCAAATTGTGCGGGGGAACTGGGAGAGTATAAGCGAGGCGTTGTGGAGAAAAGTGGCGATTGGGTTGGGTTTGGAGGTGCAGGCTAGCGAATGGCATACGGCGGAGATAGGGAACTATAAAAAGGTGTTTGGAGTGTGTGGGTATGCTCAGGCGCACAGTTTGGCAAAGCTGATAGCCTTTGAGGCGGGTTTTGGTAAGACTTACGCTTTGCAGGCTTACACAAGGCAAAACAGGAATGTTTTTTATCTGCAATGCGAAAGGCATTACACACGCAAGGTGTTTTTGCAGAAGTTTGGGCAAGTGTTGGGCTTACAGCTTTCAGGGGGTATTGCCGATATGATAGACGCTATTATTGACCGCCTCAAAAAGTTAGAAAATCCTTTGGTTATTTGGGATGAGTACGATAAAGTGCTTGAAAAACAAGGTGTTTTTGACTTGTTCAAAACCTTTTATGATGCTACGCTTGGGCATTGTGGTTTTGTGTTGTGTGGCACAAACGCCTTAGAAATAGAGCTTCGCAAGCGGGCGAAGGCGGGTAAAATTGGCTATCAAGAACTTTTCAGCCGTTGCGGAAGGGAGTTTGTGAGCCTGCAAACGCTTAGCAGGCAGGATATAACATTAGTTTGCGAGGCTAACGGCATAGATAGCCCCGCTGAAATAGAAGAAATCCGTGTAGAACTTGGTGATGGCGATTTGCGTCAGCTCAAGGACATTGTACAAAGACGCAAAGTGGAGTACCTGTTAAAACAGGTAAGTAAAAAAAAGTTAGTTAGTTAGTAATATTTTGTTTAACCTTACATTTTTGGAGTTATGTTTAAGAAAATCAAAAAAGAAGTTGAAAAAGAAGTCGTTATCAATCCGCTGGAAGGGTTGTGGGCAGAGTATTGGTCTGTAAAGGAGGAGATAAAATCTTTGCAGGCAAAGCAGGAGCGTTTGGAGAAGGAAATTATTGTGGAGTGCGAAAAGCAAAATTTGTTTGAAGGTCAGACGGCTACTTATGGGGTGAATAAGGTAAGTTATACCGACCGTCCAAAGTTGATTGTGCCTAAGGGTTTTGACTTGCGTGCTTTTGCCGAAAAGAACCCTGATTGGGTGCGTGTTGACTTGGATAGTGCCAAGATTTGTAAGTTTATGCTAGAATGTGGTGATGGTGTGGTGCGGTTTGGTGAATTTGAAATAGAGGTAAAGCGTTTTTATAATTTCAAACGGTAGTTCAGTGTATGTATAAGTATCTTGAGCGAAAAAGCGCACATTTTAAGCTGTATCCCAGTGGGAATGTACGCTGGTTCTTGGTGGGCAATGATTATGCGTATTTCCAAGAGATATTTGCTAAAATTTGCTTCGAATGGGACATTTACCACAAATACCCTTTACAAATAGCTATATGCAGGCAGGTGTTTGCGCGGTGCTTTTCTAACGTGATGGTGCCGCCCAGTGTTAAACTTAGTCATGCGGAGGCGATAGCTATGGTGTGGCTTTTTGAGCAAATTGAGGCTACGGTATTGTCGTACGAATTACAAAACCTTTTACGAATATGAATAGAACTCTGGTACAAAACAAGCGTTTTTATTGGTTGCTTGCCCATACGAACCTCAACGAAATAGAAAAGGCTGCGTGGGTGTATGAACATACGGGCAACAGGACAGCTAAGAGCAGTGAAATGACCTTTGAGGAGATGGACGCTCTTTTGGACGACTTGCAGGCTTGGTACAATAGTATGAACCGCATGAGGCGTAAGATTTTTTTTAGGGTTTCCCAAATTTTATTAGCTGATGCGTGTGTGAGTGAGCAGGTGTGCTTGGCGTATATTCACGCCATAGTAGGTTTGAATTTGCCTAAGCGGGAGAGGCTTAACGACTACCGAAAAGAGGAGTTGTATCGGATTTTACAAAAGTTAGATGCCATAGCCCCCAAGCAGCAGTCAAAGTATAGACAAGCGTTGAAGGTGCTAAGGCTGGATAATGAAAATAATTAAACTATCAGGTTAAACCTAAACAAGTTAAAAAAATGAATACAGAAACTAAAATAACTGAAGTTAATAATGCAAAAGAACATATTTTGCATTCCAACTATTATAATAGTTTTTTTGTGGTTTATACACCTTCGGGGGTTTTGAAAATACAAGACGAGGATTTGAATGCGTTGTTATACCACGTAGTACAATTGTTTATCAAACAAGAGGGGCGGGTATGAAGTATTGGCTTGTGGGTAAAAATGGGGTTTCCTGTCTACTCACCTACCGTGAGGGTAGCTTACAGGGTATAGACTTTCAAGACATTGAGACTACTCCCGAGATGTTTAACATAACAAGGTTTGTGTTTTACGAGTCGGATTTAGGTGAAAATGCCAAAAAATACGGCTGGAAAGTAGAAATTTATGAGGAGTTTGAGATAAGTTTTGAGTATTTTTGGGAAAAATACAATTACAAGGTAGATAAAAAGCGTGCTGAAGACAAGTGGAAACGCTTAAAGCCCGAAGAGCAACGCAAAGCCATTGCTTACATTCCTGTTTATTTAGCTGAATTACGCAAAACAGGTGTAGCTCAAATGTATGCTAAAACGTATTTGCACAATAAAGTGTGGGAGGTGTGATTGTGGAGTAGTTTTGTTTTCTAAATTTATTTAATTAAGATATGAAATCAGACCGCAGGGAGCGTATTTTGAAACGCAACGAGATTATACGAAGCAAGTTTAATAAGTTAGCTGCTAAGCGTTGCTATCGTATTGATTATATTTTGCAAATAATCAGCGATGAAACAGGTATGCACCCCGAGTATATTAGGACAATCATTAAAGGTACTAACCCCACAGAAAACCGCTTGCGTGAGGAGGTAAAACAAATTAAACCTTTTGAAAATGAATAAACTCTATGAAATTGCCCAAAAACTCAGAGGTTTGCCTGAAAAAATAAAAAGACAGGTAGCGGTAACGGCACTCAATCATTACAAGGATAAATTTACAGCGGGCAATGACGAATGGGAAGGCAAAAAGTGGCAAGAGCCTTTACGAAAAAAACTTGCTCCTATTAAGCGAAAAGACGGCAAAGGATACCGAAAAGGATTTAGCCCACAAGACAAAACAAGGCATACTTTGGTAAAAACAGGAGTTTTATCCAGAAGTTTGCGATATAGGCTTGAAGCGGATAAAGTAGTTTTTTACAGCAATGTAATTTATGCCAAACGCCACAACGAAGGCTTGGACGGTATGCCCAAAAGGCAATTTGTGGGTATGGAAAAAAGTTTAGAGAAAAAAATTGAAAAAATTATTAAGGAAAATTTGGAGAATTTGTAATTATATTGTATAATTGTATTGTGCTTCGGCACGTTGGACTGCAATGGTCGTCTGGATGACGAGAAGCTGTTGCAGTCTATTTTTTCAAGGTCTTAATTTTTTCTATCCAGTAAGCGTTTTGAGGCTCAAAGTCTTGTTTCTTTAATAATACCACTTTTCCGTCTTGAGTTGCTACAATTATTAGTTCAATCTCCGCATTGTCTTGCTTTATGTATTTTACATATTCTTCAAAACCTTCGTAAAGGCTTTGGAAATCGTAGTCTTTTGGTAAATACAAAACGGCAATATTGCCCTGTTTTTTGGCTTTTTTAATAGCAGACCTTACAAAGTTTGTTAATTTTTTGGCATTTTTGGGGTGTTTGTAGTCTGCTTGAATATCATTTATATTTGCATCAGGGGAAATTTTATCAGGTGCTTTTTTTTCAAGTAATTCTATTTTGTACCCCTCTTTTTTAGTAATTATTAGTGAGGCTTCGACGTTCTTTTGCCAGTTATCCTCTTTGTGTTTTTTGTCTCTTACTACAAAGCCTCCTGTTTTTATATCAAAATACTCTTTTACAAATTTTTTTTCATAACTTGCATATTCGGCTACATTTTTTAATACTTTAGGAGTGGTATTTTCAAAATACGGATGTTCAAAATCAAAGGCTTTTCCTGAGTTGCCTGGGTTATGTCTTAGCCCTTTGGGGATAGCAGGCAAGTTTTCAGGCGGGTTTTGGGTAATTTTAACATTTTTGCCGTGTTGTCTGATAGTGCAACGGCAACGATAGTCAATCGGTGGAAAGTATTTATTCCAAAAGTCATCTCTTACGGGGCGAATAATTCCGTTAAGTCTTGCGTGGCTTTCACGGGTGTTTTCATCCATTACCGCCCTATACTCTAAATTTGGAAAAATATCCTCATCTTTCAAAATCTCTTGCCACTCCTGAGCTGCTTGAATTGCCAAAGCAAACTGCACTTTTTCGGTGTCTGTATGACGTTCCATTTTCTCAAACAAAGATTTTGCCTCTTGCCTGCTTAAATCTTTGCTTTTTTCAAAAAACGTGCTGGCTTTGGCAAGAGCAAATTCGTAAGCATTTTGCGTAAATTTGGCTTGCAGTTCGGCATACTCGCCTTCGTTAAAAAGGTCTTTAATGGGTTTTTGAAACTCGTTTAAGTAGTAATTAAAAAGGCTGTCATCTTGTTTTTTCCAGAAATCTTCAAAATCAAAATCAAAAACTTGCTCATTGGGAAAAGTCAGGACTTTTTTTTTAAGCGAAAGCAAGTAACTTTCGTAAGTTTCTTGTTCGTGTCGGCAGTAGTGTAGTTGTAAATTTTCTTGTCTCTTGTCTTTTGCCTCTTGTTTTTTTGCAAAATATTCCCATTCAAATACAGCATTTTTGCTGATTAAGCCGTTTTTTGCAAGCAGTGGCAATACTTGTGTATTCATTGCCTCCTCCACGTAAAGCATATCGTGTTCAATGTACCAATCTAAAATGCGTTCTTGGACTTCGGCACTACCTACAAAACTTTTTTGGTCAGCGGTGGCTACTTGCCCTACAATGATTTTACTGATTTGCTCATCGCAAAATTTAATCATTTGCAGGTACATCTCGTAGGGGTTGGTGTTGCTTTTGGTGTCAATAGCTTCTAAAACCTCGTCAGTGTCTAAAATTACATACGCATTAGAGCCGAAGTTGGCAAGGGCTTGGTGTCGTTTTTTGATTTCTGTTTCGTCTGTAACAGGAGTACGCAGGGCAAGAAATGGCATTCCAAATAGTTCGCTATGCCTACTCCAGTCCGAGAGTGAAAAACGTTTGTAAATAGCGTATTGAGCCGCAAAGGCAAGCAATCCCAAATGCTTGTAAGGGTTTTCAAAAACAAGTAGGTTTTCAAAATGTTCAAAAGGAATACCTTTTTCATTAGCGAAAGCAAGTTCTTTTTGCTCTACACAAAGATATTCAGGCGGTATAGTGTGCAAGGTAGTTCCTTCAATTTCGCAAGCCGAAGCCCAAAAGAAAAGACTATCTAGAATTACGCTTATGATTTGCTTGACTAACTTTTGCACTTCAGGGGAAGCGTCTAGAATAAACCTTTCTGCAAGTGTGCCGTTTTTGCGGGTTTGGATTTGGGCTTGTACTTGGGCGTCGTATCGGATTTGCTCAATGATTGCAGCCAAACTACTTTTTCGGTAATAAGGCGGGCTTATGGCTTCATCAATGGCGTTTTTCCAGTCTTTAATATGTTTATCAGCGGCAAATACTCTTGCTTTGTAGAAATTTTGCTTTTTGCTGATAGTTTCTTTTGCAGAGATTTTTGCCAGAGCCTCCGCTAATAAAACATCGGCAGAGGGTTTTTTGTAAAAAAGTTTTTGTAATTTTTCAAAAAGTTTCATAATCGTCTGCGGGGTTGGCTTCCAAGTGTAAATTTGCTAGTTGTATCGTTGTTGTTATCAAGTAATGGCAAAGCAGGCGAGAGCGTAGCTTTACTAACAGCTTTGAGCCACTCCAAAGCATCGTCATAGCGTTTAACCCTTATTTCAGGGATTTGATTGGGGTTAATTCGGCTATGCAGGTGGTACAAAAGTATATCTACGGCATACATCACCAGTAAGCCGTTACGTTGCTCTGCGGTGGTAGCCCAAATTTGGGCAACGTCAAAACGTTGCCTGAGGTAGCTTTCAATTTCGGCAAGCGTAGCTAGTTCAGCCTCGTGCAAAAGGCTTGCGTCCTGCTCAATAATCTGAGCCAGTACGCTTCCTCGTATCTGTTTGCGTAAGTCTTGTTCTGTAAGCCAAACCATAGGTGAGTAGTTAGTAGTTAGTAGTTAGTAGTTAGTAGTTAGTACAGAGTAGTTAGTACTCAATACTCAATACTCTGTACTCAATTCTGTACTCTGTACTACACATCGGTGATGCTTAACACAATTTCGCTTGTGCCATTAACAAAGTCGTTTTTAGTGCTTACCACTTTTTTGAGCGGAGTGGTAGCTAGTTCATGAAAGCGTTTTAGAAGTTTATCTAAAACATCTTCGCTTGCGGTGTTGAACAATATCCTGATTTCAGGTTGTTCAGTGGTTTCGTTGTAGTCAATTCTAAATTTGGCACTTTGCATAAAGTATAAGTTTAATGGTTTAACGGTATTGGTTTTTTTGGAATATACCCCAAAATAGTGGTTTGCTTTCGTTGCCCCCTTTGAGGTAACGTGCAAATTCCTGCTTAAAGGCTTCGCACAAGAAATAATCATTAGCATCAGAGCAGTGTCCGTATTTTTCGTAACTAATGCCATTTTCTTGGGCTTTTTCTTTGTGTTTGGTGCCGTCTGCACTTTCTTTCAAGTAGAGATAATCGGCAAGAGTGTTCTTGCAACGTTCATCAATCAAGATGTTTATGTCTGCAAAGTTTTGTTCTAAAATAGCATTGATAAAATTGCCACGCATAACTACCGCAGGAGCTTTGGGTGCGATACGGAGCGTAGGGTGAAAGTCTTTAAGTTCGTTTTGTGCGATAGTGTAATCGTTGTAGCCTTTTTGATTGCGAGTGTCGGCGTGTTTGCCTGCGGGGTCTCCATAGACAAATAAACCTGCCGTATGCCCTTGATAACGGCGTTTGAACTCTCGGCAAAGAGCATAGGTATTATTGCGTGGGCTAGTAAGGCAAATTTCATCAATTTGTCGGGCTTGTTTGCCTGCAATTTGCCACACGCAAAGTGTAATGTAGGGTTGTACGTTAAAGTCAAATGTAATATGCAGGGGCAAACTGCTATCATAGTTGCATTTGCCTACATGTTTGCTTCTATCAAAGCCCTTGTAAAACTCTCCGCCGCTCTTGCTAAACGGATTGCCGTAAATAAGCATATCTTGCAAGTGCGAAGGCAAGATTTGTTTTTGCCGTTCAATGAAATCCGAAGGCAAATGGGCTTGGTTATGCAAAGCTGAACTAATCACCACAAACTTATTAGGTGCGGTAGCTTTGGCAAAAAAATCTGTTTCGCTGTAAATATGGGTTTGAATTTCAGTTTCAAAGTCGTAAAGGTTAAAAAATTCGTTAAGGAAAGAGTTTTTAGCAGGTGAGGTAAAAATAAAAAGTTGGTTCGGAGTAGGTTCGGAATATTCCGAGCTATATTCCGAGCTATTCCGAGCCAGTTCGGAATATTCCGAACTGTATTCCGAGCTATTCCGAGCCAGTTCGGAGGGTTCGGAAGTTGTTTTTTGCCTTAAACGCCCTAAGATAACTTCGGTAATAGCTTCGGGACGGGTGTCTTTGGTTTCGTCAAGACAAGCCCAAGAGATTTCTAATCCGTCAATGGGTTTATAGTTGTCAAGCGAATGGTAATGCACTACTGCACCATTACAAAAGCTAATAATGTTGCGATAATTTTCAAAATTATGCTGTTTGGTGTTAAAGTTTTGCGGAGGCTGAATGCCTACGGTGTAATGCCCCTTGCCTGTATATTCGTTAAATTCTTCCCATCCAAAATATTGTTTCCAAACTTCACGAATACGAAAAAGTGTAACTCCTGAAAGTTGGCTGTAAGTGTTGGCGGCAATAAGTCCCTTGCGATGGGGGTGTTTTTGGATAAAGTAAGCGGTTATCACCCCTGCTAAAAAAGTTTTACCGCTTCCTTGCCCTCCTAAAAATAAGTTGATGGGGGCTTTGCTTGTAAAAATAGCTTGTTGGGGTTTGCTTAAATGCAAATGACTAAAATCGGCTTCGGGCAGATCGATGTATTTTTGTTTTTCTGCTTTGCCAAAGGATTGCAAAAATATAGGTATGCAAAGAACTAATACTTGTGCAATACCGCTCCTTGCTCTTGGAACTTGTGAATACAGTCTTGCATATCTGCCAAAATATTACGGATTTTATCACTGTACTCATTAAAATTTTCTACAATAATATCATCTACAATCAGGCTTATGAGTTGCCCTTGCTCAAAATAGGCACGCAATTCACGATATTTGTATTGATTTTCTAAATTTTGTTTTTGATAACAAAAAAGTGGGGTAAGGTCAATATCAAAAAGAAATTCGATATAATACATTTGATTATCTTTTTGCCACTTGTGCGAGTATAACCGAAGAGAAGGGGAATTACCTAAGTAGCTATAGTAATAGTACTCTACCCATTGGAAAGTTTGCCCATCTTGCCATACCAAGCTATCTGTATTAACATGGTACTCATCTAAATAAAATTTCCCTTGCGAAATTTTATCGCGAGTGTAAACATAAATATCTTCAATGTAACGGATTTTTCGCTCCCTCTCTGCTTCTTTGTTTTTTACTTTTGTTCTAGGAACATTTTGTGCTGGTAGGTTATTGAAATTTACAAATAGCCCCCAAAAAATACTCAAAAAAAATGAAAAACAAATAGAGAATTTAGGCATAACAACTTAAAAAATAATAAAAAAATTGAGGTAGAGGTAATTTTAAGGTAAAAAAAACAAGTTTTGTACCATTTGCAAACATAATTTTTTGGAAAAATGTTAGCTTTGTAGCTAAAATTCGTTTATTTGTTTACTACATTAACCTTAACACTTATAAGCCATATGAAAGTTTTTGTTAGTTTGATTATCTTTATATTATTTTTCTTTACTTTCTCATTCCAAACCCAAGCCCAAAGCGGCAAAGGTAAGGGTAAAGCCAAAGGTAATCAGCAAATTAGTATCAAAACTTCAGCACAATGCGAAATGTGTAAAAACCGCATTGAAAAAGCCTTGAAAAGTACTAAAGGTATTAAAAAAGCCAATTTAGACCTTAATACCAAAGCAGTAAACGTAACTTTTAATAGTAATCAAATTGATGCAGAAGCAATCCGTAAGGTGATTAGCAATACAGGTTACGATGCTGATGACATACCTGCAGATCAAAAAGCTTATGATGCTCTGCCTAGTTGTTGCAAAAAGAAATAACTTGTAATCCCGTTTGTTTATGCTCTTTTAAGTCAATTGGCTAAGGCTTGAAAGAGCTTTTGTTATGTACTCAAATCTTTCAGTGCTGAGCGAAGCGAGGTATTGCAGGGCAATGGTAAAGTATTTGTGCAGAGTAGGTTTTATACAGCTTCAACGTTCCCACACGCACAAAAGCCAATAAGTAACACAAAAGTTTCAAGTTATCAAGTCTGCCCCGCCTTGCTACAAATGTAATGTTGGTAGATGTTTTTCTTTACACTACTTTTGGTGTAAAGTATTGCCCAAATTTATTTTTGCTATTCTGTTTTATTGCTGTTTTCATTCTACAAATTCAGGCTTTTTCTGCCAAAAAGCAATATTTGAGTTTATGTGTTTGTTTCTAAAAGCTGTTTTCACCATTCAAGCGGTATAATTAGCTTACTGACGCGTAGCTGAAACCAAATTAGCTCCCACCTTAGAACTGCCTGCTTTTTCAGTAAGAAACATTACCTTTAGGTAAAGTTTCTCTGATTGCTTGGTGGATATTTGGGGGGGCTACTTGTAGGATTTGTATAATTTTCATAGTAATTTTTGGGTAATTTTTTCAAGTTTTTTCATGATTTCAGTAGTAAAAAACAAAATTTTTATCAATTTTTCAAGATGTTGTATTTCGTCCAAAGTCAAGGGTTGGTCTTGGCGGTCTTTTAGGTATCGTTCTAAAATTGGGTAATTTCCTATAGTAAACAGATAAGCCTCTTGGGGTACGTTCTCAAAATATTGTGTTGGGTTGATAAATAAATTACCATTCAAATAATTGATTTGAGCAACTGTGTTATCACCTTTCCCTTGGAATATGCCGTAAGTAGAGGTAGGAATATTTGTAAAAGTGTGTAAATCAATCAGTTCCTTACCTATTTGTGCTAATTGTATAAAGCTAGTTTCATCATCAATAAAAGGAATTCTAGGAAAATCAGTTTTAAGGAAATCGGCATATTTGGTACGGTAGATGGGGCTATACAAAATAGCATAAATGTAGCTTAAAATTTGTTCAGGAGTGTATTGATTTGTGTATTTTTCTTTAATAAAATACATAAATTGAGCGGTAAAATTAGGGATTTTTACGATTTCGGTATTTTGTTTTTCAATTTCTGCGAATAAGGTTAAGGTTTTTAGGTTGTCTAAGATTGTTCTTTTTTCCTCTACAATGGTTCGTAGTTCTTCTAAAAGTGGTTTAGTTGTTTCTGCATCTTCTTGGGCTTTTAGGTAAGTTTCCGTAGCTTGGTCTAACTCTTTTTTTGCTTTCAAATAAGCCTTTTTGTAGGTAGTACCTTTACTTTCCAAACGTTTTTTCAAGGTTTCTCTTTCATGGAAGGTGTAAAGTGGAATGAGGTAGCTTCTAAATCCGAAATAATTGCCATCAATCATTTTGTTAGTAACTAAAAATTGGGTGTTATTAGCAGGAATAGGAGTTCTCATAAGCACCAAGCCAAGGTTTTCCTTTTTTAGAAAGTGTTGCATCACAACATATCTATCTCTGGTGAGAGCATTTGGTTCGTAATATAGCCATTTATTATCAAAAGGTTTGTGTTGAAATTGGGTAATAAATTCTTTACTTAATTTTGTTTTCAAAAACTTCTCTAATTTCCAGCCAGAAGTATCTACTAAATTATATTTTTGCCGTAATTCTTTTAGATTTTCACGGTCATATTGCAAAATCTCTCTCACTCTTTCAAAAAGTGTATCAAAATCTCTATCCGTTACTACTGCATCTTTTGAGGTTTGGATACCACTATTGTAAAGTTGAAAAATATCGGTTACGTTCCAGAAATCGCCATATAACTCAGCCAAAGACAAATCTTTCTCTACGAACCAAAAGTCAGGACTTTGTGGTTTGAGTTGGACAAAAGGAGTGGTTTTTATATCATTGGAACGTAAAAAATGGTATTTTTCTTTTCGTTTAACAAGTTGGTGTTTTTGGGTAGAAAAATAAAAAACTTGCTTTTCTCTAAGTGGTTTAGGTAGTTTGACGGCAATCAAAATACAAACACCGATACGAATATCAAAAATATTCTTGTCAGTTTCCCCACGTAAGCTATTGCCATGCAAATTGAGAATGTAAATTTTGTCAAAATCATTGTAAAGTGTTTCTCTCATTCTGCGGTGGCTTAGCCCTTCAAGGTAGGAATTATTGGTAATAATTGCTAAAATTCCTTTTCCTGCTTTATTGATTTTATCGTGGGCAAAACGAATAAATTTAATGTAATCGTCATTTAAGGTTTCATTTTTTTCATTCAATCCTTCTTTGTAATATTTGAGCAACTGCAAAATAAATTTGCTTTTATTGGTTGATTTGATAGAATAAGGTGGGTTGCCTGTAATTACCAAAATAGGTTTGTCTTTTATTTCTTGGGCTTCGCGGCTTTCTTTGGTGAGAGCAGGCAAAAGCGGAATACGCATTTGCTTGTCAATGGGTTCTAGGGTATTAGTTAGGAACACACGCAAACGTTCTTTATCTGCCAAATGATAGCCGTGTTCTTTCAAAAATTGAGAAAGTTTAAGGTGAGCAATAGCATAAGGGGCTATCAAATATTCAAAGCCGTAAATATTTTTTAATAAATGTTCTTTGATAAGGAGCGATTTTTTTCCTGATTCAGGGGGCAGGGTTTCTAATATTTGTTGAAAAATCTCCACTAAAAAAGTACCTGTTCCTGTGGCAAAGTCTAAAATTGTAACTTGATTTTGGTCAGAAAGTCCGTCGCTTATACCAAATTCTTGTTTTAGCACTTCGTTGGTAGATTTTACAATAAAACTCACCACTGGCGAGGGTGTGTAATACACTCCTTTGGCTTTTCGCAAAGCCTTGTCGTAAGCGGCTAAAAAGTCTTCATAAAAATAGATGTACGGGTCCTTGGAAGGTATAAAATCGTCATTTTCGGAGAGAGCCGAGGTAGGATAGTTCGTAGGTTGGATAAAGGATAAACTTTCTTGTATTGCTCTCAAATTCAGTGTGTTCAAGATGGTTAGTACCTCTTCTACAACCCAACGTGTTTCGCGGTAGTCAGGGTTTTCTAGCTCTTTCAAAAAATCTACTAATTCTCTTATCAGTTGAAAAGGCGTAGGAATGAACTGCGAAACATTATACAAATTGACTTGCGTGGTATCTGCATTGAGTTTGGCAAGGAATAGCCCATAAATCAAGGTTTGGGCAAAAGCATCGGCAAAGGCGGTAGTGGTTAAATCGTTAAAAACAAATTCTTTGAAAGTATAGTAAAGCCCTTTAAGTTTGGGCTGCTCGTCTAATTTTTCTTGTCGTTCTAATTCCTCGAAGATAAAATTTTTCAATAATTTGGCTCTCAATGCCAAACTTTCGGCTAATCGGTTGGCTTCGACAATGCCTTGCGGTGCGGTAGATAAAAAGTTGGTAATCAATGCTTTGACGGCTTTGGCACGAGTCAAATCAAGGGTAGGCTTTTTATTGCGTAGGTCGGCAATGTGGCATAAAATTTCTCGTTGTTGCACCGCACCTTTTCTTAGCCAAATCCATTCTATGTAGTTAGTTAAGAGCAAATTATCTGAAAGTTCGGTATATTTTTTTATCTGTTCGGTTTTAAGTGTTTTGTCTAACTGCTCGTCTATTTTTTTGTTTTCAACGTAGCCAATGATGTTGTAAACTTCAAAAATTTTGAAGTCAGGGGCGCCAAATTTGCCTTCTCGTTTGGGTTCGTGAACAATTTTTATGTCAGGGTTTACCTCTTGGGCAAGAGCCACAAGCAATTTGTTGAGGGCAGGTCGGAGAGAATGTTCTGTAATCTCACTTGGTTCGTGGTTTAGGAGGGCTTGGTAATATTGTGTAAATTCGTGCATAATTTGTTTGCGGTATTTGTTGCAAAAGTAGCGAAAAAGTAATTTTTTCAGAACTTGCTTATGTACTGCTAGCTAAACTTATTGACTTGAAGTAAAAAGAAAAAATACAATTTTTTCTTGTTAAAGGGAAAATTTTAGCTAAAAAATAGATTTTTTTCAAAAAAAATTAACATTAAATTAACATTTTCATAATATTTTCTTAAGTTTGCACCTCAATTTAGAGAGAGTGGTTTTTTATTTTTGTTTCACAATTAAAACACTTAAGGAAGATGAAAAGAGTAAGAGCAAATGTTTTAAGTGTGGCAATAGCAGTGATGTTTCTTGTCTTCACAACAACGTTGAACGCATGGGCAAATCGCCCTAAACAAAGAGGTAGTTGGGTAATTGAACGCAATGCCACTTACCCAATGCAAAATATTATTCGTTTCTATAATGATAAAAATGAATTGGTGTACGAGGAGACCTTAGTAGGTGTGCAAATTGATGTAAAGAATCCTCAGACCGTACGCAAACTCAATAAAGCCGTAAGAATTTATCTCAAAAAAGGCGTTGTTATTAAATATTTCTAAAAATAGAATTTTGTTATTATAAGGTTGCAACCTCAAAAGTTGCAACCTTTTTTATTAGATAGTTTGTAAATCATTCAAAGCCTTGTAAAAGTCGTTTTTTTTTCAGAACTTTGCCCGCATGAACGAATATATTGAAATTTGGGGTGCGCGAGAACATAATCTCAAAAATATAGATGTAAGTATTCCACGCCAAAAGTTAGTAGTAATCACAGGGGTTTCAGGTTCGGGCAAATCTTCTTTGGCTTTTGATACACTTTATGCCGAAGGGCAACGCCGCTATTTAGAAAGTTTTTCGGCTTATGCCCGCTCTTTTATTGGTGATATGAAACGCCCCGAGGTAGATAAAATTGACGGATTAAGCCCTGTTATTGCCATAGAACAAAAGACTACCACACGTAACCCGCGCTCTACGGTAGGAACTACCACCGAAATTTATGACTTTTTGCGCGTCATGTTTGCTCGTGCAGGTGAGGCTTATTCTTACGTTACAGGCAAAAAAATGGTGAAACAAACCGAAGACCAAATTATAGATAGCATTATTCGGCAATTTCAAGGGCAAAAAATTAGCCTCTTGGCTTCGCTTGTCAAGGGGCGCAAAGGGCATTACCGCGAACTTTTTGAGCAATACCGCAGGTTAGGCTATACCAAAATGCGGATTGATGGCAAAATTACTGACCTTGAACCCAAAATGCAAGTAGATAGGTACAAAGTGCATGATATTGAGTTGGTAGTAGATAGAATACAAGTTACTGAAAATGAGCGATATAGGTTAGCCCAATCGGTAGCTTTAGCCCTCAAAGAGGGTAAAGGCATTATGTCTCTTATTTACCACGAGGGGAGTAAAGAGCAGTTGCATTTTTTTTCTAAACTATTAGTCTGCCCTGAATCAGGCATTTCTTATCAAGAACCTGCCCCTAGTAGCTTTTCCTTTAATTCTCCCTATGGACAATGCCCTAATTGCCACGGCTTAGGCTACATTGAAGAGATAGATTTAGAGGCAATTATTCCTGACAAAAATTTGAGTATCAGCCGAGGGGGAATTGCCGTTTTAGGTGATTACAATGGTACGTGGATTTTTAAGCAAATTGAAGCTGTATTAAAAGATTACAACCTCAATCTTACCGTTCCTATCAAAGATATTCCCGAGGAGGTGCTAAATGAAATACTGTATGGTAATCAGAAGAATTACGTCATTTTTTCAGAAAAGTACCAACGCCCTTACCCTGTTGTCTATGAGGGCATTATTCCTTACATTAGCCGCCACTACGAGGAAGGCTCCGAAAAAATGCACAACTTTATGCGCGATTTTATTGCTCAACGCATCTGCCCTACCTGCCAAGGGGCAAGGCTGAAAAAAGAAAGTCTGTATTTCAAAATTGATAACAAAAATATTCACGAATTAGCTTCGCTTACTATTCGGCAATTACAAGAATGGTTGAATGATTTGGAAAGTCGCCTTAGTCCTACACAAAACCAGATCGTAGAAGGCTTGCTCAAAGAAATTCGCAAGCGTGTACGGCTTTTGTTAGATATTGGTTTGGATTACCTTACGCTTGACCGCAGTATGCGAAGTTTGTCAGGAGGGGAGGCACAACGTATTCGCTTGGCTACACAAATCGGAACTCAACTTGTAGGTGTACTTTACATTTTAGATGAGCCGAGCATTGGCTTGCACGCCCGCGACAACGTGAAACTTATCAATTCTTTGAAGAATTTGCGCGACTTGGGCAACACCATTTTGGTAGTAGAGCATGACAAAGAAATGATGTTAGAAGCCGATTACATTTTGGATATTGGCAAAGGGGCAGGTATGCACGGTGGAAGGGTAATTGCCCAAGGAACACCACAAGAAATTTTGCAACAACATACGCTTACGGTAGATTATTTGGCTAATCGCAAACGCATTGAAGTCCCCAAAGAAAGACGCAAAGGCAATGGCAAAACCCTAAAACTAATTGGGGCAACAGGGCATAACCTCAAAAATGTAACCCTCACTCTCCCTTTGGGCAAATTGATTTGTGTTACAGGCGTATCAGGCTCAGGTAAATCTAGCCTTATTCACGATACACTTTTTCCTATTTTGAACCAACATTTTTTTAGGGCAAAACGTCAACCGCTGCCTTACAAACATATTGAAGGCTTGGAAAATATTGATAAGGTGATTGAGATTGACCAAGCCCCCATAGGTAGAACGCCTCGCTCTAATCCTGCTACCTACGTTGGTTTTTTTACCGATATTCGTAACTTATTTGCCCAACTTCCTGAGGCTAAAATACGTGGCTACAAAGCAGGACGATTTTCGTTTAATGTAAAAGGAGGAAGGTGCGAAGACTGCCAAGGCGGTGGCATGAAACTGATTGAAATGGATTTTTTGCCCGATGTCTATGTGCAGTGCGAAACCTGCAAAGGCAAACGCTACAACCGTGAAACTTTGGAGGTAAGGTTCAAAAGTAAATCTATTGCCGACGTATTAGACATGACCGTAGAGCAAGCCGTAGAATTTTTTGAAAATCAACCTATCATAAGCCGAAAAATCAAAATGTTGCAAGAGGTTGGTTTGGGCTATATTACCCTTGGGCAACAAGCTACCACACTTTCTGGCGGAGAGGCACAACGCATTAAATTAGCCACTGAACTAAGCCGAAAGGACACAGGCAAAACTCTTTATATTTTAGACGAACCTACCACAGGGCTACATTTTGAAGACATACGTATTTTGCTTGATGTACTAAACCGATTGGTAGATAAAGGCAACACGGTACTGGTTATTGAGCATAATCTTGACGTAGTGAAAGTAGCTGACCATATCATAGACCTCGGCATAGAAGGAGGTGAGCTTGGAGGTGAAATCATTTTTGAAGGCACACCTGAGCAGATGCTTCAATTTGAGAAAGGTTACACAGCTCATTTCTTACGAAAAGAAATGCAGAGATAGCTTGTAGATTTATTTAAGCAGATTTTTCAATTCGTTCAATTTGAGCAATGCCTCAATGGGAGAGAGCGTGTTAATATCAATTTTAGCAAGTAATGATTTTATTTGTTCAAATTGTAGGTTTGTTGCCTCAAAAATTTGCATTGGAGGTATAGCTTGGGGTATGGTTTTAAGCGTATTTTTATCTACATAGGAGCGTTTTTCAGCAGTATTTGCAGAGTTTTGTTGCTCACGTTGCTGTTCTAGATGTTGCATAATTTCGTTGGCACGCAATACAATTTGTTGGGGCATACCTGCTAATTGCGCAACGTGAATACCGAAACTATGCTCTGCACCGCCTTCGGCTAATTTGCGTAAGAAAATAATTTTATTACCTACCTCTTTTACTGTTACATGAAAATTTTTGATACGCGGAAAAGTTTTTGTTAATTCATTTAACTCGTGATAATGAGTAGCAAAAAGCGTTTTAGGGCGATATTTGGGATGTTGGTGCAAATATTCCAAAATAGCCCACGCAATAGAAATACCATCATAAGTACTTGTGCCTCTGCCAATTTCGTCCATTAAAATCAAACTTCTTTCGCTCAAATTATTCATGATGCTGGCGGTTTCCATCATTTCTACCATAAAAGTAGATTCGCCTTTGGCAATATTGTCTGAAGCTCCTACGCGTGTAAAAATTTTGTCTGTAATGCCAATTTCGGCTTTTTGGGCAGGAACAAAACTGCCAATTTGAGCCATTATCACAATCAAAGCGGTTTGACGCAAAAGGGCAGACTTGCCCGCCATGTTCGGACCCGTGATTACAATAATTTGCTGATTTTCAGTATCTAAAAAAATATCATTAGGTACATATGGCTCGTCGTGGCTAAGTTGGCGTTCTATCACAGGGTGTCTGCCTTGCTCTATGACAATTTTATTCTCCTCTGTAAGAATAGGTTTTACGTAATTGTATTGCAAAGCAATTTTCGCAAAGGCTGTTAAGCAATCTATTTGGGCTAATATTTTTGCGTTTAGTTGAATTGGAGTAATAAAATCCGCAAGTTGATTTACTAATTCTTGGAATAATTTTTGTTCAAGGGCAATAATTTTCTCTTCTGCATTCAAAATTTTATCCTCATACACTTTTAGTTCTTCTGTAATGTATCGCTCTGCATTGGTAAGTGTTTGCTTGCGAATCCACGTTTTAGGGACTTTGTGCTTATGAGCATTGCTTACTTCTAAATAGTATCCAAAAACTTTGTTGTAATCAATTTTGAGCGAAGTAATGCCTGTTTCCATAGCAGCGTGCTGACGCACTTTTTCCAAGTATTTTTTGCTATTTAGCACAATATCGCGCAGCTCGTCCAATTCAGCATGGTTGCCGTCTTTTATCAAATTGCCCTCGTTGCTAACGGTTTTTACATCTTCTTTGAGTTGTTTTTCTATCAGTTGGATAACAAATTGACAATCAGCAAGTTGGTTAGCAAATTTAAGCAAAATAGGTAGGTTTGTTTGCGTAAGCAGTTGTTTAAGTAAAAAGGCTTGTTGTAATCCTTTTTTGAGCATTTGTACCTCACGCGGATTGATACGTTGGGACGCAACTTTGGAAATAAGCCGTTCAATATCCGTAGTTTGGCGAAGTAAGGTAGCTATTTGGTCTAATAGTTCGGTGTTTTGGTACAAAGTTTCTACCACACTTTGGCGCTCCTCAATGCGGTTTTTATCTTTCAAAGGCAAAGCTACCCATTTTTGTAATAGTCGCGCACCCATACTTGTATGTGTTTTGTCTAAAACTTGTAACAAAGCTACGCCGTTTTCGTGTTGTGGATAAATTAGTTCTAAATTGCGAATAGTAAATTTATCTAACCACACGTAGCGCTCCTCGTCAATGCGGGCAATTTGGGTAATATGGCGAATATCTTTGTGATTATTTTCAGAAAGGTAATGCAAAATAGCTCCTGCAGCGGCAATACCTTCGGGCAGATGCTCAATGCCAAAACCTTTAAGCGAAATGGTTTTGAAATGTTTGGTAAGCAAATCTTTGCCAAAATTATATTCCAAAAACCAGTCCTCTACATAAAACACATGGGCATTAGTGTTTTTGAGCCATGCCTCTGCCTCTCTGCGTTTGGCTTTGCTAAATAAAATTTCAGAAGGGCTAAAACTTTGTATCAATTTTTCAATGTATTCTTGGGTGCCTTGCGTAAGCAAAAATTCACCTGTGGAAACATCTAAAAACGAAATTCCCCAGTTTTCTTTGTTTTGGGCAATTGCACAAAGGTAATTATTTTTTTGTGCTTCCAACACGTTATCGTTGTAAGCTATGCCAGGCGTAACGATTTCAGTAATGCCTCTTTTTACTACAGTTTTAGCATATTTAGGGTCTTCTAATTGGTCGCAAATAGCTACGCGTTCACCTGCTCGCACCAATTTAGGTAGATAATTATTCAAAGCGTGATGCGGAAACCCTGCTAATTCAATTTCAGAAGCGGCGCCATTGTGTCGTTTGGTAAGGGTGATGTTCAGGATGCGGCTCGCTTTAATGGCATCTTCTCCAAAAGTTTCATAGAAATCTCCCACACGAAACAAGATCAGTGTTCCTGGATATTTTTGTTTGAAGGTATTGTACTGCTTCATTAAGGGAGTTTCTTTGGTATCTGCAAGTGTAGGTTTAGGCATAGCTTTTTGGTTTTTACTCAAGGTTGAAATGATAATAGCTTACTTAAAGATTGATTCATTTTGGCATAAAATAACAAAAAATATTTACAAAAATATTGCACAAAATTACAAAAATAACTACCTTTGTTGTTGCAAATCGGCACTACCAGCTCCCTTTGAACGCCCCAGGACTTAACCGTAGCAAGGCACACTGGTTGTAGCGGTGAGATGCCGGTTTGCTTTTTTATATGGGTTTGTCAATTTAGAATTTCTCCAAATAGATCAAATTCGGTGCTGCTCGTAATACGTACTTGAGCAAAGCTTCCCACCGAAACATATTGATTATCCGCTTTTACAAGTACTTCGTTATCTACCTCTGGCGAGTCGTGTTCGGTGCGTCCTACCCAGTATCCTCCTTCTTTTCTATCAAACAAGACTTTGAGCGTTTGCCCTACTTTTTGGGCGTTCAGTTCGGTGGCAATTTCTTGTTGTAATTCCATAATTTCATCTGCTCGCTCTTGTTTTATTTCTTGTGGTACATCATCGATTAGAGAAAAAGAGTGCGTATTTTCCTCGTGAGAGTAGGTAAAAATACCTAATCGGTCAAAACGCATTTTTTCTACAAAATCATACATTTGTTCAAAATCCTCTTCGGTTTCTTGTGGATGTCCTACAATTAGAGTGGTACGAATGGCAATATTTGGCACTTTTTGGCGAATAGTGTCCAAAAGTTGTTCGGTTTTTTGCCTTGTAATGCCTCTTCGCATGAGTTTAAGCATTTTGTCAGAGGCGTGTTGCAAAGGGATGTCCAAATATTTGCAAATGTTAGGATATTTTGCCATTACCTCCAAAATATCTAAAGGAAAGCCTGCGGGAAAGGCATATTGCAAGCGTATCCACTCAATGCCTTCTATTTCGGCAAGTTGTGCAAGAAGTTCGGCTAAATTTCGTTTTTGGTAGAGGTCTATGCCGTAATAGGTAAGGTCTTGGGCAATTAAAATGAGTTCTTTTGTTCCATTTTTAGCCAAATTTTTGGCTTGTAAAATAAGCGTTTCCATGGGGGTAGAAACGTGTTTGCCTCGCATAAGGGGAATAGCACAAAAAGAGCAGGGGCGGTCGCACCCTTCTGAAATTTTAAGGTAGGCATAGTGCCGAGGCGTAGTAAGCAGGCGTTCCCCTACGAGTTCGTGTTTGTAGTCTGCTTTCAAAGTTTTGAGCAATAAGGGTAAATCACGGGTGCCAAAATAAGCATCAACTTCAGGAATTTCACGTTCTAAATCGGCTCTATATCGCTCTGAAAGGCAACCTGTTACATATACTTTTTCTACCCAACCCTCTGCCTTTGCCTCTACATATTTCAAAATCGTATCAATAGATTCTTGCTTGGCATTTTCGATAAATCCGCAAGTGTTAATAATTACTACATTTGCCTGGCGTCGGGCATCTTCATGGGAGGCCTGTATACCATTGCCGCGTAGTTGGGTAAGTATTACTTCTGAATCAACCAAATTTTTTGAACAACCTAGCGTAACAATGTTGACGTGTGTTTTTTTGTTTCCTTTTGTTTTCATGAAAAAAAGCGTAACTTTTGAGATGCAAAATTACGCTTTTTTTGGGGTTTATGTACAAAGTTAAATTTATCGTTGAAGTACTTTGAGAAAGTTCTCAGAATGTTCAAACGATATTAAGCATAAAACTATAAATGCCGAAACTGTTGCAAAAAGCGGAGGTCATTTTCAGTAAAAAGTCGTAGGTCTTTGATACCATATTTGAGCATCGCGATTCGCTCAATACCCATACCAAAAGCAAAACCTGTATATTTTTGTGAGTCTATCTTGCAACTTTCTAGTACGTTAGGATCTACCATACCTGCTCCTCCAATTTCTACCCAACCTGTATGTTTGCACACATTACACCCTTTGCCCTTACAAATAAGGCAAGAAATATCTATTTCGGCACTTGGCTCGGTAAAAGGAAAAAACGAAGGGCGAAAACGAATTTGTGTGTCTTTGCCAAACATTTCTTTCGCAAAGTGATAAAGCGTTTGTTTCAAGTCAGCAAAACTTACGTTCTCATCGATAAAAAGCCCTTCTACTTGATGAAAAATGCAGTGAGCGCGTGCCGAAATGGCCTCGTTTCTAAATACCCGCCCTGGCATAATAGAGCGGATAGGTGGTTTTTGTGTTTCCATCAATCGTACCTGCACTGTAGAGGTATGGGTTCTGAGTAATATGTCATTTTCTCCTTTTTCAATAAAAAAGGTATCTTGCATTTCGCGTGCAGGGTGGTTAGGTGGAAAGTTCAAGGCGGTAAAGTTATGAAAGTCATCCTCTATTTCATAGCTTTCAGAAACATTAAACCCTAAGCGTTCAAAAATTTCAATTATCCGATTTTTGGTAATGCTCAAAGGGTGCATACTGCCCAAAGCGTTTGGCACAGCAGGCAAGGTGAGGTCTATTTGAGGAGCTTGGACTTGTTGGGCAAGCATTTCCTCTATTTTTTGCTGATGTTCTTTGAATTTTTGTTGGGCTAACTCTTTCAATGCATTCACCGCAGCGCCGTAATTTTTTCTATTTTCTTGGGGGATATTTTTGATTTCTGCCAAAAGGTCAGCAATTTTACTTTTCCCACTTACATAAGCCAAGCGAAAAGCCTCTAAACTCTCTTTATCTTGAATGACAAAATTTTGTACTTCGGTTTTGATAGTTTCTATTCTGCTAAAATGTTCCATGATGCAAAATTTTGAGTATTGTTAAAATGGTTCAGTTCAAATAATATCAAACAAGTTTTTAATACCTATAGTATTCGTTTTGATAAATCCTTCACCGTACTTTACTCCAATCAGGTGCCCCATTTCGCGAGCACGTGCTTCTAGGAAGGTAAGAAAATCAGGAGTAGAAATGTAGGTTTGCGGTTCTTGGCTATGGCTTTCAGGAGAATAAAATTGCGTTTTGTAGGCTAAGATTGCCTCCATTTTTCTCTGCCAATATGGGCTAATATCTACCACGAGGTTAGGCATTAGCCAACGGTCTTGAACAGAATAATACAAGGCCTTAGGTCGCCAAGCGGAGAGTGGTTGCCCGTGTTTATCTTGTATTTGAATTTTGGACAAGCCCGCCAAAAAGCAGGCTTCCGTTACAAGTTGTGAGGCACGGCCATGGTCTGGGTGGCGGTCTTGGGGGGCGTTGGTTATCACAATTTCAGGCTGAAAAGTGCGAATAGCTTGTATAACAGGAAGCTGATGTTTAGGAGTGTTTTCAAAAAAGCCGTCAGGGAGGGCTAAATTTTGCCGTATATCCAAGTTTAGAATTTTTGAGGCAGTTTCAGCTTCGGCTTTGCGTGTTTCGGCAGTGCCGCGTGTGCCTAATTCTCCTTTTGTCAAATCTACGATACCCACTTGGTAGCCTAGGGCTTTGTGTAATAGCAATGTTCCACTACATACAAGTTCGGCATCGTCAGGGTGGGCAAATATGCCCAAAATTGATAACTTCATACAAGATTGAAAAACAAGAGATCTCTATAACTAACTTTCGCAGTTAAGAGGGCAAAGTTATACTTTTTGTTCTATTTATTATCGTTTTTACTTATTTAATTTTGGCTCAAAGCCAATATTTTAGTTTACGATAATAATTTTTTAAGCGTTCCTTTTGCCTTTTGAGCGAAAGCGAAAAAGGCAAAAGTGCGGACTTTACAGGGCTTCGCTAACGCTTTGGTGCTTCGCACTAAGTCTCTCGGGCTTGCCCTTTCAATCCCTAACGTAATTTTTTGGGTTTTCAAATCCACATAAAAAAACTTGTGTATATTTGAAAGATAGCACAGATACTTATTCTTATTTTTACTTCGCAACCAAATATGAATTTTGAGCAAAAAAAACTATCTTTGCAAACACAAACTATTCTTCAAACGCTTAATTTTAACCATTCAAAGCAATGTTATTCATTGATAATCAGAATATTACAGACCCACGCATCAATTTAGCCTTAGAGGAGTACATAGTACGAAATTTTGAAGCCGAACAAGATTATATCTTATTTTACATCAATCAACCTTCGCTTATTATTGGTAAGCATCAAAACACCATTGAGGAGATTAACCAAGAGTATGTAAAACAAAAAGGGATTATTGTAGTGCGTCGTATTTCTGGTGGCGGTACAGTATACCATGACTTAGGGAACTTGAATTTTAGTTTTCTTACCAAATACGATAGCAGCAAAGTAAATAATTTTGCCCATTTTACCCAACCTATTGTAGAGGCTTTGAGGCGTCTGGGGGTGCCTGCCGAAATGACGGGGCGCAACGATATTGTTGCCGAAGGTAGAAAAATCTCAGGTAATGCTCAGTTTTCTACTATGCACAAAATGTTTAGCCACGGTACGCTTTTATTCAATTCGGAAATAGATGAAATCGTGAACGCCCTGCAAGTAAAGGCTGATAAAATAGAGTCCAAGGGTATTAAATCAGTGCGTAGCCGTGTAGCTAATATTAGCGAATTCTTGAAGCAACCTATGACCATGCAAGAGTTCAAAAATTACCTATTAGAAAGTATTTTCCAAACGACTATAGACAAAATTCCACAACGTATTATAACCGACGAAGAGTGGAAAGCCATACACCGACTTTCCGCTGAAAAATACCAAACATGGGAATGGAACTATGGACGCTCTCCTGAATTTAATATCCAACGTGTGCATCGTTTTGATTTTGGGCAGATTGATGCGCGTATCCACGTTAAAGACGGACTAATAACTCAAATCAAATTCTATGGAGACTTTTTGAGCTATGCTGACCTATCAGAAATAGAAAATTTGTTGCTCAATGCCCGTTACGAACAGGAAACCATTAAACTGCTACTCCAAAAAGTAGATTTGAACCATTATTTTGGTAAAATCACCACAGAAGAGTTCGCTTCTTTTTTAGTGGATTAGTTAAAGAATATTCATAAAAATAAGCAATTAGAAGGTGTAGTTTTCAAAATTCTGAAAACCTACCTTGGTTATTCAACTTTTTAACGCCTTTCAATGTTATACCAAATATACTCGAGTATTACTGTTATTGTTATGCAAGAGAGTAAAAGACAGCAGAAGTTTGCGCGCCTTATTCGGGAGGAGTTGAGCCAAATTTTTTTACAAAACACCCGCCATTTGTTTAGCGAAAAATTTATCACCGTTACCGTAGTACGAGTCAGCTCTGACCTGAGCGTAGCAAAAGTTTATCTTAGCTTTTTGAAAGCTACCGATAAGCAAGCCGCCCTTGACGAAATCGAGGAACACAAGAAAGAAATTCGCCAACTTTTGGCTCAACGTATCGGTAAACAGGTACGCATTATCCCCGAACTCCGCTTTTTTCTTGACGATACTGCTGAATACGTGGAACGTATTGAAAATTTGTTGAGTAAAATTCATATTCCACCTGCAGAAAATCCTACTGAAAGCGAGGCAAAGTGAAGTTAACCATAGTGTAAATTGTAAAAAAATGGCATTTATATATGCCTAAACTTCACTAAACAAAATACTAAATTTTCGTGAGTTGATTTTAGAAAACACTCAACCAAAAACTATGGCACAACATCACAAAAAAATTCCTATTACCGTACTTACAGGCTTTTTGGGTGCAGGCAAAACTACTTTGCTCAATTACATACTAACAGCCCAACACGGCAAACGTATTGCCGTAATTGAAAATGAATTTGGAGAAATTGGCATTGATAACGCACTGGTTATCAATTCGGAAGAAGAGATTTTTGAAATGAATAACGGCTGTATTTGTTGCACCGTTAGAGGTGATTTGATTCGCATTCTAGGGCAACTCTTAAAGCGACGCGATAAATTTGATTATATTTTGATTGAAACCACAGGGTTAGCCAATCCTGCGCCCGTAGCCCAAACTTTCTTTTTGGACGAGGAAATGAAAGAGCAATTTGAATTAGATGCCATTATTACTTTGGTTGATGCCAAACATTTTTGGCTACATATTGACCAAGACCAAGAATGTAAGCAACAAGTTGCCTTTGCCGATGTGGTGCTTATCAATAAAATTGACCTTGCCACACCTAACGAAATTCAACGTATAGAGCAAAAAATTAGGGTTATCAATTCGCAAACGCAAATTTATCATACACAACACGGCAAAATTGATTTGAGCAAAATTCTCCACCTCAAAGCCTTTGATTTGGATAACAAAGCCTTGCTCAACCCTGATTTTTTGGCAGAGGAGTATCCTTTTGAGTGGGCAGGGGTGTATCATTTGCTCAAAGGTGATTATCAACTGCATTTGCACGTACACCAAGCTATGCAAACCGAAGTATTAGTTTGGAAACTGCCTGTAAATCAGAATTTTGTGTTTGAGAAAATAAAAAAAGACATTTTGCAAGCCTTTGCCCAAGAGCCTGTTTTTTGTGAGCAAGGCGACTATTTATTTGGCAAAGGTAATTTTTTACATAACTTGGATTTAGGTTGGGAAAATAGCCTCAACAATGGGCAAGCAAATAGCAAAAAACATCATAACTACCAATTTACCATAAAAATAGAGGAGGAGGCACAGTACGTTTTTTTTACCACACACCATGCAGACGAGCTGCATTGGAAAATTAAACAACAAGAACAAGTAGTAAAACCGCTTGAAAGTCATTGTTTTAGCCATGAACACGCACACCATCACGAACACGAGCATGGCGAACATCACCATCATCATCACGACCACCACCACGACGAGAGCATAACTTCGGTAGGAATTGAAGCCGAAGGCGATCTAGACGGCATGAAACTCAATGAATGGCTTAGCTATCTGCTCAATACGCAAGGGCAAAACATTTATCGCATGAAAGGTATTTTGAGCATCAAAAACGAACCATATAAATTTGTATTTCAAGGTGTTCACATGATGTTTGATGGAAAACCTACTGAAAAATGGAAAAAAGGAGAAACTCGTAAAAATCAACTCGTATTTATCGGTAAAAACCTAGACCGACAAGCCCTCATACGGGATTTTTACAATTGTATGGCAAGATAAAAAGTGGCTTTGCCCATTTGTAAATTCTTTGATACAGACTTGGCTTGGAACAGAAAGCCCAATACAACAAAAATAGTGTAGAAATTGTTTAGGATTGTAAAAAATTTCCAAGCAAAGATTTACTTTTAGGTGTCTAATCTAAAATATTTTTTTATGGAAATCTTAGGCAGAGATCGTAAGTATGTGTATTTACCTCTTTTTTGTAAACAGAATGAACAAAAAAAATAAATCCTAAACAACTTCAACAAAAGTAGTACAGACAAAAAATTAAATTCTGATAAAATAAATTTTACCTGTATATGCAATTCACAGGAACAGAAAGTTACATTTCTTCACCTGATTTGAGTGTAGCCGTTAATGCGGCAATCGCTTTGCAAAAACCTCTTTTGGTGAAAGGTGAACCGGGAACAGGAAAGACGCTTTTAGCCTTTGAAATTGCCAAAGCCTTAAACAAAAAAATTATTACTTGGCATATCAAATCTACCACTACAGCACAGCAAGGGTTGTATGAATATGACGCCGTTTCGCGTTTGCGAGATTCACAACTTGGTGATGAGCGAGTGAAAGATATTGCTAATTATATCAAAAAAGGAAAGCTGTGGGAAGCCTTTGAGTCACAGGAGCAGGTAGTGCTTTTGATTGATGAGATAGATAAAGCAGATATTGAGTTTCCGAATGATTTGCTTCTGGAATTAGATAAGATGGAGTTTTATTGCTACGAACTCCAAACCACCATTGTGGCTAAGCACCGACCTATCGTTATTATCACCTCAAATAATGAAAAAGAACTCCCTGATGCTTTTCTCCGAAGGTGCTTTTTTCATTACATCACTTTTCCCTCCCCTGCTCTCATGCAAGAAATAATACAAGTACATTTTCCTAATATAGAACGAGAGCTTATGGATGCAGCTATGAGAGTATTTTACAACTTGCGCGAAGTGAAAGGATTAAGAAAACGACCCTCCACAAGTGAGCTTTTAGATTGGATTCGCTTACTTACTTTGGGAAAATATAATGCTACTGAAATAGCTATCAATTTAGAAACTAAACCTGAAAATATACCCTATTTAGGGGCGTTACTCAAAAACGAACAGGATTATTCCTTATATGAACGCTTGCGTAGGTTTGGACGGTAAGCCTAAGCCTGTACAACGCTGAAAAAGTACACGGCAAATATAAACAAGGGCAGAATACAAAACTTGGAAGCTAAATTTTTTGTTTCCAAGAGAAAATAGAACACAATTTAGATTCGGTACAATAAAAGTTATGAGCATTTTCAAAAAAATCGGTTTCTTGGCTTATTTTATCATTCCTACCTTAGTGATAGTAGGTTTTTATATGGGAGGTTGGGCTACATTCTCCGCATTTTTGTTTGCCTATGGCTTTGTGCCACTTCTTGATGAGTTAGTGGGAAGAGATAGTGAAAATGTGCAAGAGTCTGAAATAGAGGCTTTGAGTAAGGAATGTTATTTTGAAAATATTTTACACGTGTTGGTATATTTTCAATTAGGTATTATCCTTTGGGCAGGATATGTAGTTACATTTTATTCGCTTTCGGCTTGGGAATGGGTAGGTTTTACATTAAGCCTTATGACCAACTCTAGCGGAATGATAAATGTAGCCCATGAATTAGGGCATAAAAAGACGGCTTTTGCTCGTTTTCAGAGCAAATTAGCGCTGCTTACAGTGTGCTATATGCATTTTTATATTGAACATAACAGAGGGCACCATGTGCGCGTGGCTACTCCTGAAGACCCTGCTACCAGCCGTAAAGGGCAAACCTTCTATGCGTTTTGGTGGCAAAGTGTGATAGGTGGTTTTTTGAGTGCATGGCATTTAGAAAAAAGCCGATTGCAAAAGCGAAATTTGCCCTTTTGGAGTTTGAAACACAACGAAATGCTACGGTTTATCTTATTCCCTTTGCTTTTTGTAAGCCTTACCACCCTGATTTTCAGCCTTTGGCGAGAAAGTTTTGCTTGGGAATGGCTAGTGCTATTTTTTGTGCAAAGTTTGTTAGCTTTCTCTTCTTTGGAAGCAGTGAATTATATTGAACATTATGGAATGGTAAGAAAAAAAATAAGTGAAAACCGCTACGAAAGAGTAAATCCTCTGCATTCTTGGAACTCAAACCATTTAGTTAGCAATTTGTTTCTCTTCCAATTGCAACGCCATTCTGACCACCATGCGTATGCTTCGCACCCTTACCAAATCCTTCGGCATTGGGAAGAAAGCCCACAACTGCCTTTTGGCTATCCTGTTATGATTTTGATGAGCCTCGTCCCACCGCTTTGGTTTAGGGTAATGGATAAACGTTTGGAACAATGGCAAGCAAAACAAAATATATCTACTCCATAGCAAATATTTGTGAACCTAACAACTCTTTACCAAAATTGAAAGTGGTAGAAAAAGTAAAATAGGGAGCAGTCTGAAAATTGGTGTTCCATTCTCTTAGGTTTTCTCCCTGCGTCAAGCGCCTGCTTGTGGCAATGCCCACTTCTCCTAAAAAGAACCAACCACGTTGCACACGATACCGCCATACACTATTAACTTGGAACTGACGGTATTGCCATCGCTCTTTCAACCTATCCGAAGTGTTGGGTACAGGCACCATGACCGAAGTTTGAAAAACTTGTGAATTGACCCGAAAGTCAAAAGTATTTTTCTTGTTGTGCAAATAACTGAATGTAAGACTCACAGGAAAAAGTAAGCGAAAATTCCATTTTTTACTCATCTTACGGTTGATACCAATCACGGGTGTAGGTATGACTTGATTATTGAAATATGCCAAAGCCCCACCGAAAATATTTTGATTTCCTAACCCTCTAATTTTTACTTTTGCTGCTGATATTACCCCAAAAGGGACAGCTTGTGAAGTACCTGCTGTATTCAAGATGCCTACATTGGCTACATATACCCAAATTCCTGTGCGAAGACTTGCAGAAAGCCGTGTGAAACCTATGCTCAAGTTATTTACGTTAATATTTTCAGGGGCAATATGTGTGCTAACTTGCCGTTGCCCTGCTACTATATTCAAAAAATTTTGGTAGCCGTTAATATCCAATTCTTTGAGGCTAATATTCGCTTTGCCTTTGAGTGGAAGAATAAACCCTGCTTGAACTTGCGTAAAGTGAAATTTTGTGCTATCTTGGTTCAGTTTGGGTAATATACTCATATTTAATCGCATACCTGCTTGAAAAAGCCAATCTAAGTTAAATGGCTGTGCTAGGGTTTTTTGCCCTAAAAAAAGCGAAAAGCCCAAGAAGAAAAAAACTTGTGGGTGTAGATATTTCATAAAATTAAGACTGTTTTTGGTGCATTTCCTTGATTTTCAAATATTTAACAAAAGTAGAAAAAGCAGAAATGACGGCAATCGCCAAGCCTTGCCACCCTTCTAAAAAACCCAGACGAAATATATAACTTACCAAAAATAACCAAATAGGGCTAAAAATTATCCGCCACCAAGCCGCTTTTTTGCCTTTTCGGAAATCGTTCTGAGCGGTCATGGTAGTAAAAAAGTCTATTTTGGTAATATGGCTACTGATGGTAGGAAAGCTATAATGTTCTAAATCGGCATTTTTAATTTCTACTATTTTTGCCGAAGGCAACATAACTACTTTTTCGTGAATGTAGCCTTGCCATTCGCCTTTTTGTTTGTTCCAGAGGCGTAAGTGTTTGTCAGGATACCAATGCCCATAGCGAATCCAATTTCCACAATAATTAGTAATTCGGTTTAGAATATAACCGTCCGCTTGCGAATTTCGTTTAATTTGCAAAAGGGCTTTTTGTAGAGCAGGAGAAAGAGCTTCGTCAGCATCAAGCGAAAGAATGAAATCGTGTTTGGCTTGGGCGTTACCCCAGTTTTTGGTAGCGGCGAAACCTTTCCATTCAGTTTGTAAGAAAATGACGCCTTTCTCACGGCAAATTTCTGCAGTTTTGTCTGTAGAAAACGAGTCTACTACAATAATCTCATCGGCAACTCCCTGCAAACTATCTATACAACGCCCTATGTTGCGCTCCTCGTTTTTGGTAATAATGACTGCACTGATAGAAATCATTAGTAATGAGAGCATAGTTTTGTAAAAATAATGATAAAATGGTGAAAGAGCAAAATTTATTTCCTAATTTGGTTAAGGCTTGTTGTTATGCTCTGAATACAGATATTGCAGTCTTACACGCTCTTTTTCTATTTCTAATAAAGCTTCACTACCGCAAATCATAGTCATATTATTGCGTTCGTGCCCTATTGGAAAATCAAAGCAAACGGGGTAATGATATTCCTTTACTAATTCTACAATAATTTCGTGTATATCTCTCCCAAAGCCTAGTTCGTTATCTTTTACGTCAGTAAATTGCCCGACGATAAGGCCTGCTAAGTTTTGCAATTTTTTAGCTCTTTTCAAATGAATCATCATACGCTCAAGGTGATAGAGGTATTCATTAATATCCTCTAGAAAAAGGATTTTATTAGTAGTATTTACTTCAGAAGGGGTTCCGATAGCATTAGCAAAAAGGGTGAGATTTCCCCCCACGAGTTCTCCTCGTGCTGTACCTAATATATTATCTTTATGAGGGTGGGCAATAATTTCTATCTGCTCACCGAAGAGTGCTTTTCGTAAACTTTCAATTGTTTTTTCGGTTTGGCGTGGAAAAAGCAAAGGCATAGCTCCGTGAATACTTTGTATGCCTAATGTACTGAGATGACAATGCAGAGCAGTAACATCACTAAAACCTACCAGCCATTTAGGATTCTCAATAAATTTCGTGAAATCTAATTTATCAATAATTCGTAATGTCCCATAGCCTCCTCTGGCACAAATGATGGCTTTGATTTCTGGGTCATCGAGCATGGTTTGTAGGTCTTCTGCACGCTCCTCGTCTGTTCCTGCAAAGATATTATGTACGTTAAATAAATTTTTGCCTAAAACGACTTCTACACCCCAACTTTCTACGATTTTGATAGCAGCTTGCATTTCAGTAAAACTTACTTTGCGAGCAGGTGCTACGATAGCCACTTTGTCGTTAGGTTGTAGGAATGGGGGTTTTCTCATGGTATGGCTTACTCTTGGCTTGTAAAATACATATAATCTTTGAGAATAGTGGTAAGAAAAACATAGCTCTTATCAGGGGTTTGTATGCGTAGGTGTTGTTTCACCTTTTCGGCTAATTGGTCTAACATGGGGCTATCTTTTTGCTTTCCCAACCTATCTAGTACATTTTGAATAATTTCTATATCTTTCTTGCTTAAAGCTGTTACCTGCCAATAAGTGGGCTGGTAGCTCGAGGGGGTGGTTTCGGCATAGGCTAACAAATCATTCAAAGTAACCTTAGGTTTAAGTTTTACTACGGTGGTTCCTGCGGCAATATCTCCTAAACGTTGTCCTCTTCCGTTCACACTTATTGTAATGATAGCTACTAATCCATAAAAAAATAAATCCACAGGGCGAAGTAACCATCTAATAAAATATGCTGAAAGTGATGGTTCTGTTCCATCTAACTTCAAAATCTTGATTTTTCTTACACGTTTGCCCACACTTTGTCCGTTGAGAAAGATTTCGCTCAAAAGGTGATAAAAAATAATAGGAAATAAGGCAAGAAAGAATAAGAAAACAAAAACCTCTTCTTGAAGGTGCCTTCCAAACTGAAAAGCAAAAATTATAAGGCTTACAACAAAGCCATAAATAATAAGAGCATCTATAATTGTGGCAATAATTCTATCCCCCACGCTAGCAGGTTCGTATTCTAAGCGTACATTTTGCGTGGTATTGATTTTTACTTTTGCCATACGTACCTTATCTTTGTTGCAAAATTAGTAAAAAAATATACTTTTTACTTACAACTCTATGGTTCAACTTCGGCTCACGCTTATTCAAACCGACTTGCATTGGCACAATCCTACGGCAAATAGGGCAATGCTAGAGGAGAAAATTGCTCAAATCCAGCTCCCTACTGATTTGATTATTTTGCCTGAAATGTTTACCACAGGCTTTACTATGGAGGCTTCCACCTATGCAGAGCCTATGAATTTGCATACTTTCAAGTGGTTACAACAGCAAGCCGCACGAACACAAGCCGCTGTGGCAGGGAGTTATATTGTACAGGAAAATAGAAATTTTTACAATCGCTTCATAGTAATGTTTCCTGATGGTAGTTATCATACTTATGACAAAAAGCACTTATTTCGCATGGCAAACGAACATCTAACTTACACAGCAGGCAAAGATAAACTTATTTTCTCTTGGAAAGGATTTAATATTTGCCCTTTGATTTGTTATGATTTGCGATTTCCTGTTTGGAGTAGAAACCGAAATAATGAATATGATTTGTTGATTTATGTAGCTAATTTTCCGCAGGCGCGTAGGCAAGCCTGGAATGTTCTTTTGCAAGCTCGTGCCATAGAAAATTTGGCTTATGTAGTAGGGGTAAACCGTATCGGTACGGATGGAAAAGGCATCACCTACAGCGGTGAATCTGCTATAATAGATTACAAAGGAGAACGCCTTTTTTATCAAGCTGATACAGAAGTAATATATACTCATACCCTTTGTAAACAAGATTTAGAGGAATTTCGGCAAAGATTTCCTGCTTTCTTAGATGCTGATGCCTTTGAAATATTGCTATAAATTAGACTTCAATGTAGCCCTGTACTGCCAAATCCCCCTTCACCACGCAAAGTCTCACTCAAATTTTCTACTTCCACAAGTTGAACTTTTTGATAGGTAGTAATAACCATTTGAGCAATACGCTCCCCGTTTTTAATAGTAAAAGGTACATCAGAGGCATTGTAGAGCAGTACGTGAATTGCCCCGCGATAATCCGAGTCAATTGTGCCAAAAATAGCAAAGACTCCTCGCTTGGCAGCTAATCCGCTTCGTGGGCGAATTTGAGCTTCATAACCTTGTGGCAGTTCTATATGTATGCCAGTGGGAATTAAAGCCCTCTGTTGAGGTAATAACACGAAATCTCGCTCTAAAAAAGCTCGCAAGTCTAATCCTGCCGCTCCTTCAGTAGCATAATTCGGTAGCGGATTATTAGAACGATTGATTATTTTGATTTGCATAGTTCAAATGTTTAGCCTTCAAGAATAAGAAATGCTTAAACGTTCTGCTATCTATTAATTGCAGTATATAACACAGGATACTAAAAGCAAAAAACTTATACAAAAGTAATCATTTTGGGGAATAGTGGTACCAAATTCCACAACACCTCTTACGAAAATTAACAAATAAACTTTTTTTCCTAATAACCCTATTGTAGTACAATGTAATTTTTTTACAAAAATCAATTTACATTGACTAAATTTTGCAACTAACAGGATTAGCAAATAATTTTAATCCTATTTTAGGATTACCCAATAAATATTAGGTACGAATGTTTCAAAATAAAATTTTGTTTGGAAAAAGATTTTTCACTTTTTGAGTTGTTTTAATCAAAAGGTTTCTTTTTTAAGTTCAATTTTGTATATTTGCTGCCAAATACTATTCTTTATTTTCATCTTTTTCTTAAAATTACTTACAACTCAACTTTTCTCCATTCCAAAGATTATGCATACATCTAGCCCTAGAATATTGATTACAGGTGCTGCTGGGCAATTAGGTACTGAGCTGACTGCCGAGCTACAAAAGTTGTATGGCGAAGCTAATGTAATTGCCACAGATATTAGAACTCCTAAAAATTTCCAAGGAATTTTTGAAAATATTGATGTAACCAACACCATTCGCTTGGCTTATTTGATAGATAAATATAAGATTACGCAGATTTATCATTTGGTAGCTATTCTCTCTGCTAAGGGAGAGCAAAATCCGACCTTGGCGTGGCAAATCAATGTAGAAGTTACGCGCCAAATTTTAGAAATTGCACGTGAAAAGCGATTAGAAAAGGTATACGTACCGAGTTCTATTGCCGTATTCGGTGATAAAACACCTAAACACAATGCACCACAATACACGATACTCAACCCTTCTACCATTTACGGTGTGAGTAAACTTACCTGTGAAATGCTCTTTGAATATTATTACCAAAAATACAACCTTGACGTACGTAGCTTACGTTACCCAGGTATAATAAGCTATAAAGCCATGCCTGGCGGAGGTACAACAGACTATGCTATTGATATTTTCCATAAAGCAGTAGCAAGAAAACCGTATGAATGCTTCTTAAAGCCTGATACCTACCTACCTATGATATATATGCCCGATGCCTTGCAAGCTACCCTCCAAGTAATGCATGCTGAAGCCCATAAATTGAGAGTACGCACCAGCTATAATATAGGAGCAATGACCTTCTCCCCTAGGCAAATCTTTGAGGAGATACAAAAGCATCTCCCTGAGTTTCAAATTACTTACCAACCCGATTTCAGACAACAAATCGCCGACTCGTGGGTGCATAGTATTGATGACAGTTTCGCCCGAGAGGATTGGGGCTGGCAACCTACTTTTGATTTGCCTGCCATGGTGGCTGATATGTTGGTACATCTGCAAAAGCGTGAGATGGCTTGGGCATAAAACAGAAGTGCAAAAAAATATTTTGTAAAAAAAAGTTGAGTAAATTTGCCTTCGGTTTAGTTTGTATAAGAGAAAAATTTACTCGCTTCCAACAATATGAAATTTATCATAAATCCACCTCGTGCACAATGGGCAGAATTAGCTCATAGACCTGTTAAAGATTTAGCAGAACTAGAAGAGCCTGTGCGAGCTATCCTAACGGATGTAAAAAAGAATGGCGACAGTGCTGTATTGAAATATATTGAAAAATTTGATAAGGTAAAACTTAAAACCTTGCTAGTAACTGAAGAGGAAATTCGCGAAGCTCAAAGTTTTGTAAGTGAGGATTTGAAAAAAGCTATCCAAGCAGCAAAATACAATATTGCTAAGTTTCATATTGAGCAAAAAGAAATGGTTAAAAAGATACAAACCACTGAAGGTGTAACCTGCTGGAGAAAAAGTACACCTATTCCCAAAGTGGGCTTGTATATCCCCAGCCGCTCAGCTCCGCTTTTCTCTACTATTCTCATGTTAGGTATCCCAGCTAATATTGCTAGCTGCGAAGAGATTGTGCTCTGCTCCACCCCCAACCCTGACGGGAAGCTACACCCTATTATCCTTTATACTGCTAACTTATTGAACATCAAAAAAGTATTCAAAGTAGGGGGAGTCCAAGCAATCGCTGCTATGGCATATGGTACACAAAGTATCCCTAAAGTGGATAAAATTTTCGGACCTAGTAACCAATACGTAACCGTAGCTAAACAATTAGTCACCAAAGAAGGTACAGCCATAGATATGCCTGCAAGTGCCTCTGAAGTTTTGGTAATTGCCGATGAGACAGCAAACCCCGCCTTTGTAGCCGCTGACTTGTTAGCCCAAGCCGAACACGGAACCGACAGCCACGCCGTACTCGTTACTACTTCAGAAAGTTTTGCCCATTTGGTAAAGAAAGAGATTGAAACCCAACTAGAAGCCCTCAACCGAAAAGAAATCTTGAGAGAAGCCCTAGAAAATTGCCTGCTAATTGTAGTAAATAACCTAAAGGAAGCCATTGCCTTTTCTAATTTCTACGCCCCCGAGCATTTGGTGTTAGCAGTAAACAATGATGAATATTTTGCCGAACTCATTACTAATGCAGGTTCAGTGTTTTTAGGGAATTATTCCCCAGTAGCAGCAGGCGACTATGCTTCAGGTACGAATCATACCTTACCTACTAATGGTTTTGCAAGGGTTTATAGTGGTGTTTCGTTAGATAGTTTTTTTAAGAAAATTACTTTCCAAAAAATTACTCAAAAAGGCATCCGTAATTTAGGCAAAACCATAGAAATTATGGCAGAAGCCGAAGGGCTAATGGCACATAAAAATTCTGTCTCATTGCGGTTGAGAGAATAAATTCAAGAAGATTTTGTTTTATGAAACAGTCCTTCTCTCTGTAAATCACTCGCACTTAATCTTGAAAGATAAAAGAGACTTACACCAACCTGAAAGCCTAAATTCGCAAAAAAAACGTATCTTTGCACCCTAATTTCAAAACCATAGCAAAGATGGCAAACATAGTAGCAATCGTGGGTAGACCTAACGTGGGGAAATCAACCTTCTTTAATAGAATGATTGAGCAAAAGAAATCAATCACAGATAACCAAAGTGGTGTTACCCGCGATAGAATATACGGGCAAGCTGAATGGCAGAATAAACTCTTTACATTGATAGATACAGGAGGCTATGTAGTAGGTTCAAACGACGTGTTTGAAGAGTCTATTCGTGAGCAAGTTGAAATAGCTATCGAGGAAGCAAAAGTTATTTTATTCATGGTAGATTGCCAAACAGGTTTAACTGACTTAGATAAGGAATTTGCCAAAGTAGTCCGAAAGGCTAATAAACCTGTATATGTAGTAGCTAACAAAGCCGATACCGCAAAAGAACTTTTTACTGCTAACGAATTTTATGCCCTAGGGTGGGAGAAGATTTTTCCTATCTCTTCGCAAACGGGCTCAGGTACAGGTGATTTGTTAGATGAAATTGTAAAATATTTTCCCTCTCCCGAAAAAGAGGACGAAACAAGTAAGTTGCCTAAATTAGCTATTATCGGCAGACCGAATGTGGGCAAATCCTCTTTTATGAATACCCTCTTGGGCAAACAACGTTCTATCGTAACGGATATTGCAGGCACTACCCGCGATTCAGTAAATTCACACTACAAAGCCTTCGGTAAGGAATTTATTTTAATTGATACGGCAGGTATTCGACGAAAAAGTAGAATTAAAAATAATTTGGAATTTTATGCTATCCTTCGTGCAGTAAAAGCTATTGAAGAGTCTGATGTATGTATAATTATGCTTGATGCCACACGTGGCATAGAATCACAAGATGTGAATATTTTAGGTTTAGCCGAACGTAACGGCAAAGGTATGGTAATTATGGTAAATAAATGGGATTTGATTGAAAAAGATACCCATACCGCTAAGAAATTTACTGAACAAATTAGAGAACGCTTGCCTCATGCCGATTACGTACCTATTATTTTTACCTCAGTTCTGGAAAAGCAACGCATCTTTCAGACCATTGAAAAGGCAATTAAGGTATATGAAAACAAAACTCGTAAAGTCCCTACTTCGCAACTCAATGAAGTAATGCTCGCTGCCATTGAAGCCTATCCACCGCCTGCTGTAAAAGGTAAGTTAATTAAAATAAAGTACATTACCCAAATTGCCCAAGCCAAAACACCTACTTTCTTGTTCTTTTGTAATCTGCCCCAATACATTCAGCCACCTTATCAACGCTATCTAGAAAATCAACTTCGTAAAGCCTTCGATTTTGAAGGCGTACCTCTGCAACTTTTTTTCAGAAAAAAATAAACTCGCTCTCTATTATCCTGCTTCCCATGGCGCAACCTGGTACATTTTCCATCAAATTACCACTCTTTGAAGGACCTTTCGACTTACTGCTCTTTTTCATAGAACGCAATGAACTAGATATTTATGATATTCCTATCAATCAAATCATAGAAGATTTTTTAGCTTATTTGCATCAATTAGAGCAATTAGACATTGAAATTGCTAGCGAATTTATTGTGGTAGCCGCTACGCTCATGCGTATCAAAGCCAAAATGCTTCTGCCCAAACCTGAAAATGATACCCCTGCCGAAGACCCCCGCCGAGAGCTAGTAGATTATTTATTAGAGTACCGAAAGTACAAATCGGTAATCGAAGAACTATCCGCCTTGGAGGAAGCCCAAGCCCAACGCTACAAACGCGGAAATATATTAGCTGAATTGAGCTATATTTCAGGCTTAAATGCCATAGAAATTGAAATGCAACACGTAGATTTATACAAATTACTACGCATCTTTGAGCAAGTAATGGCACGTTACGAACTCAATAGACAAGAAATTAAACATACTATCATTCCCTTCCCTTACACCGTAGCAGAGCAAAAAGAGTTTTTACTAGAAATCTTAAAGAATGTCCCTCAAATTTCTTTTGAGCAACTGCTTACTCAATTCCGCAATAAAATGGAAGCCATTTGTACTTTTTTGGCAATATTAGAGCTTTTACAAAATAATCTCATTGAAATTGAATTGCAAGAGGGCTACAATAATTTTTGGGTGAGAGCAATCTAGAACAATATAATTTTTTGAAAGATACAATAAAACGGTTATATTTACAACCCAAACCAGCCACTAGATACCACATTTCTTTGAATATGAAATAAAATATTCAAGAAATCAATGCAAATGAATAATCCTTATACAACGTATTATCAAAATACTTTGCAGCATTCTGCAGGCTTTAAGTTAGTCTTAGGTGGAACAGGTTTAGGCAAAACAAGTAGAATTATTGAAACACTTAAAAATAATACCGATGAGAAAAAACGATTTTTCTATGTTGCTAATCGTTTGCAGCTGCTTAACGGAATGGCAGATAATTAAAAAGAGAAAACATCGGCTATTGCTTACAAGAACGTGATGAGGAAATTATCGAAAAAATCTAAGGAAGACGATTTTGAAGCTCTTTTGAATAATACACATATTCAAAAATACACGGAAAAACTTTACAGAGGAAATGCAAACTTTGTGAAGCAAAACCATATACCGAGTTAATCCAAAACTCAACAATCAAAGCCCTTTTTCCTTATTTGGACTTTGTAAATAATCCCTCCGAAAAGCGGATTTTCTTAGTTTCCTTACAAAAAGCTTTTTATGGCTTTTTTGACGGAAAACAGGTTATCAATCTTTACAAACTGAAAAGCAACAAAGAGAAACAAGAAACAAACATCATTTTTCTTGATGAATTTGATTTTTTAGAAAACGACTTGCTCACCCAAATTTGTAAAGATACAGCCATAGAACAACCATTTAGTTTTATTGAATACTTTTATACGGTACTTACCAAATACAAGTTACCACGAGAACATTTTTTAGCAAATCACCCTAAAATACGAGCAGAGTTAAAGAAAATAACGAGTGAAGTGAGAACAATTTCTCAAAAATATAATTTACCTTTTCCGAAAATTAATCATTTTCTTTGCAATGAGCCTAAACTAAAAGGTACATCTATTTTTCAAACTCGTTATAGCATTAGTAACTTTCCCATTTTTTTAAATCATAATAAAGAAAACCACAAGAAAAAGAAAATAAATGCCTTTTACCTTGAAATAGCCAACGAACAAAACAAACCCAATGCTTATGTTTTATTGAATGTTGTCAATCAAACAACATCAGCAATTATTCGCCTTTTCAAAGATTTAGAGTTTGAACACCCTAAAATTTATCAAGATTTGGTAGAGCATTGTTTTAGAACTTCGGACAAGCTCAAACGCATTTTAAAGCAAATTCGTCAGCAGCCTTTTAGTAGAATGGCAGTAGGCACAAACGAAAGCAAAATGTATTACGACGGCTTTGGTTTGTATGAGGTTTGCGATTTAGGCTATGACACAGATAGGGAGGAGGTAGAATTAAAATATTATTCACTTTTTACCACACCTGAAAGTATTCTATTACATTTGGCAGAAAATAATTTAGTTTTTGGCTTGTCCGCAACCGCAGAAATAAATCGTTATGTTAAGAATTTTGATTTGGATTGGTTAAAAAATGAATTAGGCGAATTGTATTATGAAATTTCTGATGACGATACTTCACTTATACCAAAAAGTCAATGAAAGCAAGTTTGCGAAAAGGCAAAATCAAGCAAAAGTGCAGATTGCCGAAACCAATATTTCAGAAAAAATAAAGAAGTTGATTGATAGTTTTGTACATACACATCAGCAAGATTTTGAGGAAGGTAAAAAGCAAGAATTTCGTAAAAAACGCCTTGTTCATTTCTTTGCTACTTTACAGTGGGTTGCTGAAAATCAAGAGCAAAATAATACTAATCTCTTGTTTTTCAGTTCTTACAAGCATATTCTAAAACTTTTTGAAGATTGGAAAGAACCCGAAAATAAGGCATACAAAATTGAAGAACTCAATAATTCTCTCAAAAATTGTTTCAAAATTCATTTTGATGGTAAAGAATTTATTGTACTATTTTTTGATGCAAGTCAAGGTAAAGAAATTACCCAAAATGAAAATGAACAAAATGCTTATTATGAATTGTTTTGGCATGGTCTGCCGGTTTTACTTGTTACTACTTACCCCTCGGCAGGAAATGGAGTAAATCTCTTTTTCTACAAAGACAAAGAAAAGACACAAAAAGCGGACTTTTCAAATATCCATTTATTAGATAGCCCGTATTATTATTTCAATCCGATTGACAATGAAAAAGATAATGAACAAACCAAAAACGAAAAGATAAAAGCAAATATTTACTATTTGGCAAAATTAGAAAAGAACAAAATCATTTCCGAAGGGCAGTTTAAAATCTACTTGGACAACATTCGCAGCATTGACAATTTCAACAACTTTTACCTTTCCACACCCGATGGGCTTTCTAATCGTGTTTCTACCTACATTCAAGCATTAGGACGTATTGAGAGAGTTTGGGAACAAATGAACACACAAGTAATTCGTTTAGAGAATGAAGTCTATAATCAATTAGAAGACTTTGCAACGAAAGACGATTTTTATTCAGTTTTCAAACGAAACGAACCTTATTTTTCTCAAAATGTAAAAGCCTTGTTTGTTCATATTCTTGAAAATAAATTTGGCAGAGAATACCAACAAAGGCAAGTGCAATGGGAAGGTTTGAAGGCTATCAATAACAGATGTATCACAGAAATTAAAAAATTGTTGGCACAACTAAATTTAGTAAGAGAAAATAAATTGCCACAAGAAAAGGCAACGCAAATTCGCAAGGAATGGCAAAATTTAAGAAAATATGCACTCAAACAGTCTTTTGCTAAGTTTGAAGAGATGAAAATGAACAGGGTGAAAAAATCATTGTTGAGACACCTGAGTACAAACTATTCAAAAAATATGCTTGCACCTTTGAAACAGACCTTTACGACCACATAAACAAATGCCTTTGGATACAAAAAGATACACTAAACATAGTCCCAAGAGGGATAAATCCTGATAGCAGTTTTGGAAAATGGTGTTTGGATAGTGTTTTTCTAAATGTGCAGAATAATGCTATTTTGAGAGAGTATTTTGATCTAAATCAATTTGAGCAAGGTTTTTCAGGCAAGGGAATTTACTTTACACCTTATTTTTATCAATGTATTTTGGCAGGGGCTATTGGCGAGGAAGCCGTAAAAGCCGTTTTTGAATACGAAAAAATTAGCCTATCAGAAGAGGAAATCCCTAACGAACTTTTTGAGTTGATAGACTTAAAAGTAGAGGGCAAAAATTGGTATATTGATGCCAAAAATTACAGTGAGCAAACTATTATGAATTTTCAGTTAGCTGAAGATGATCACTTTTTTCACCCAAAACTCAACGAAGCAAGTTTCAAAGAAAAAGCCCAAGATAAGTTGGAGAAAATTAAAAATTTCCACAAACAAGATGATTGTAAAATAATCTTCATCAATGCTTTTGGCAATGGTGAAAGATCTACTAATTATTATGATGAAAATTTTAATGACATGGGCAATAGTTTTGACAAGGCAAAAATTATTGTTGTTCAAAATATGCTCAAAACAGGAAAATCCGTAAAAAACGATAAAAATTATTCGCCTGATTTTCAGTATTTTATTTCTGAACTTAAAAACCAATTAAACAATGGCTAAAAAATCTGCACCTAAACAGCACAATGTGCCTACGACCAATTTTGTCATCAATTTAGACAAAATCAATATCAATGCTTTGCAAGAAAAGTATCAACTTTTTACGATTGAAGTGCCTAAAACATTCAAAAACTTTGCAGATAATACAAAGTTAAATCCGTATGCTTTGCTTCACAATGCCTATAAAAAACAGTTAGATTATCCGTATTTTTTCTTGTCGCCCGATGGAGTACCACCAATCATTTATATTTTAGTAGAGAAGTCAAAATATCAGGATAAACCTATTAACCTAACCCTTGATTTTTTAGACAAAAAACCAATTAATGCCCAAAAAATTCAATTTTCAGAAATATGTAATGAGAAAAACTTACATATTTTAGCTAAATTATTTTTATCAAGTTGGTATCACAAAGCACACCGAACTTGTCAGGGTGATTTCTTTTACATTCACAGCAAAGACGACAAGCAAAAATTAACCGCCTTACTTGTCAAAATTCAAGAAAGCAAATATGGTAAAGGTGAATTTGAAATTATACCAGAGGCAAATTATTTGAAAAAACTTGATAGCAGATTTGACATTGAAAACTTTTACAATTATAATTACTTTGAGAAAGTACAAGGTACGAGATATTTACGCCAACTCAAACAAAGTGAAGTTAAACAACGATTGGACAACAAGCAAAATTTGGACACGATTTTTAGAGATACAACTACACAAGACGCTAAAAACCTGAAATTTAAACCACAAAGACCATCTATTGAGTGGTATGACAGCGACAAGAACAATAAAAACGTTTTTCAAGGTTGCCGAAGTGAATTATTACGCAATTTTCAAAATGAATTAGTAGCCTATTACAACAAAGTATTTGGCGAGGGCGTGGCAGAAAAACGAAGTCATTTTATGACCGAAGTTGTGCCAATGGAACAGATGGGAAAACAGTCAAAAATAGTAGGTAGTCTAAAAGGTTATGGTTTCAATGAAAAAACAGGTGAAGGCACAGGTTTGTATTTGAAATTATTAGGCGAAGTTGGGGTATTGGATTTGCGTCAAAAAGATGTTCCCAAGCCTAATCAAAATAATTTTCAGGATTATATTGATTTGCTCAATAAAAACTACGGAAAATTGTACGAAATTAGTTTTTCGGAAATCAAACGAGAGGAATTAGCAAGCACTACAAAACCTGTTTTGGTTTTGCAAGACGTTGAAAAACAGATTTTTGAAGAAGGCGGTTTTTTATTGGACTATGATGACCAAAAACGAGAACTTTATCAAGAGTTTGCAAGTAAAATTCCTATGCAAACACTCAATATTAATTTGAATAAGGCAGATGATTTTAACTCGGCAGACACTTATTTTGAGTATGAGATTTTTAATTTTGAGGACTACAAACACCGTTTAGATGTTTGCTTGAATGAACTTTTATTGAAAAAGTACATCGTTGAAAAATTACCTATTTACAATGAAACAGATATATATACTTCATTGCCTTGTTTGTTTAATCTCAAATCGCTGAGAAAAGATTTTGCTTATATGTATCAAAATATCTTTATGTATGTCGATGACGAGTATATTTTGCAGTTTTTGAATTTGGATAACCCGAAAGAAAAGGATAAACGCAACGAATTTCTAAAAGATTGGAATATTGATTGGTTTGCATTTGAAAAGCAATTTGCAGACCGAAATTATACCCACAATGAAAACGGACAAAACAAAACCTATCAAAAAAATGGCAAAACCAAAGACAAGCACGAAGAAAGCCTAAAAAGTGTTCATTTTGTATTTGCCAAAGATTTAGTTTTAGCTATTGAAGATACAGAAGAGAGAGTTTTGTTTAATACAGACGCAACTCAAAAAACTAAAAGCCAAAGAACAATAGAAAGCAAAACAGCTTTGGAGGGTATTTATTTTTCAGAAAAAGAAAATATTTATACCGTTGGCGCGAAAAGTATGGGAATGTCAATGGACAAAAGCGTAAAAGTCCGTAGACTGCATTACTACCAAAAGCCTAATGGTTTCAAAATAAATGACTTATTACAAACTTTATCAGTCCAATTCGTGCGAAATAAACAATATACGGTTTATCCTTACTTCTTTGATTTGCTTAATTTATACTGTGAGGATATTTTGCCATACAAAGAAAGTTAAGTATAGGAAAACAAAACTGCCTAAGAATAAAATAAGAACAATACCTAAGTTTCTGACTTTCTTTTGTGAAGCTCCTGTATTTACAGAGGTTAGTCAAACAAAATGGCTCACTCCCTAAAATCCCGCTTAAAGCTCTCTTCGGAAGGCATTTGGAAAAACATCTGTAAGAGAATAGCAAACAAAATGATTATAAGAAATACATTTTTGGTGAATAAATAAAATATCACCGCAATTATCCCTGAGGCTTCTAACATAGCTCCTTGCATTATCTTGGCTTGCACATACAAGGTTTCTTTAACAGATTGTTCGCGTATTTTCTTGCCCTCTTTGCACTTATTGTTGTATAAAATTTGCGAAACCATAGCTAGAACAAGAACTATAAAGACACATAGCAATAGTAATAAATTGGCAGGCAGTGGTAGGTTTATTTCCAAACTCACTATATTTGTAGCACCAAAAAATAAAAATGGTGCTGACATAAGCGCAACCCAAATTATTTTGGCTTGTTGTATTGTATTTTGCACAATTGAAAACCTTGAAAAAGTTTGACCTTAAAAATCTGTTGTTTCAAGCATTGATTTTGAGTCATTATGCCCTTGCTCAAAGCCAAATAATTTACAAAAATAGTATTTTTTACATTACAAGCCCTTTTAAGCAATTTTTTTTGAGTTTTTTAGTAGGAATATTCATTTTTTTGGCAATAGATAGGCTTTTTCCTGTACCCTTGCAAATAGAGTATTCTACTTTGATAGTAGCTAAAAACAACAAAGTTATTCATGCTTTCTTGACAAAAGACCAAAAATGGAGACTGCGCACCGAATTGCACGAAATTACTCCCATGCTTAAAAAAGCCATCCTCTTTAAGGAAGACAAGTGGTTTTACTACCACATAGGCATCAATCCGATAGCTATCATTAGAGCTGGTTTTTACAACCTCTGGACAGGTAAGCGAACCTCTGGAGCCTCTACCATTACCATGCAAGTTGCTCGCTTGTTAGAACCCAAGCCACGAACCTATTGGAACAAAATTGTGGAAATGTTTAGGGCTTTGCAATTAGAATATCACCTAAGCAAAGAGGAGATTTTACAACTTTACCTCAATTTAGTGCCTTACGGTGGAAATATTGAAGGTGTAAAATCAGCTTCTCTATTTTTTTTAGGGAAAATGCCCAAACAATTAAGTTTGGCACAAATCACTACTTTGGCTATCGTGCCTAATCGTCCCACTTCGTTGCGGTTGGGAAAAGATAATTTTGCTATTATCCAAGCACGTAATCAGTGGCTCAAAATTTTTGCTCAAAATCGATTATTTGACAACATAAGCATAGAAAATGCCCTAAAAGAAGATTTGCCCGCCAAGCGACGTGCCGCACCCCAAGAAATTCCTCATTTAGCCTATCGCTTGCGAAGGCAATTTCCTGAAAAATTAGTCATTCCTACGTATATCAATCCTGACGTGCAAGATAGAATTTCGCAAATGGCTCGTAACTATTTGCAACGCATCAAAAATAAACAAATTTATAACATTTCGGTATTAGTGGTAAACAATAAAAGCCGAGCTGTAGAGGGCTATCTGGGCTCTGCTGATTTTTATGACAAAGACCACGAGGGCGAGGTAGACGGTATACTAGCAGTTCGCTCCCCAGGGAGCACGCTCAAATCTTTTTTGTATGCCGTAGCCTTTGACCAAGGGTTGCTTACCCCTAAAACTCAAATTGCCGATGTACCTACCGAACTCAAAGGTTTTCAGCCCGAGAATTTTTACAAAAATTTTAACGGAAATGTGAGCATAGAAAAAGCCCTTATCGCTTCGCTCAATATTCCTGCCGTAAAAACTTTGGAAAATTTAGGTGTTCAAACTTTGATTGAAAAACTAAAAAAAGCCCACTTTAAGCAAATTGCCAAAGACGAGAAAAAATTAGGTTTGTCTATGATATTAGGCGGCTGTGGGGCAACTTTGGAGGAATTGACTAATTTGTACGTAAGTTTCGCTCAAAAAGGCTTTTTCCAACCTTTGAAGTATGTGAGGGATAGTACCAAAAAAAATGAAAAAATTGCTTTAATTTCTCCCGCAGCAGCCTTTGCCATAACTGATATTTTAAGCAAAGCCACTCGCCCCGATTTGCCTAATAACTTGGATAACATAAAAAATAAAACCAAAATTGCTTGGAAAACAGGTACTTCCTATGGTAAGCGTGATGCTTGGAGTATTGGCTACAATACAGAATACACCGTAGGAGTTTGGGTAGGCAATTTCAAAGGCGGAGGTGAGGAAGAGATAGTAGGAGCGGAGGTAGCTACACCACTTTTATTTGAAATTTTGAACGGTATCTCTTCGCAAAATAGTTCAGAGTGGTTTACTGCCCCGCCTACGCTTAGAGTACGATGGGTGTGTGCTGAAACAGGGCTTGTACCTAATACGTTTTGCCAGGATCAAATAATAGATGTCTTTCAACCGTTGGTATCAAACACGCAACTATGCCAACATTTAAGAGAGGTAAAAGTGAGTTTAGACGAGAAAACTTCGTATTGCCTTTCATGCTTACCTCACGGAAGTTACCAAACCAAACTTTACCCTAACATTAGCCCTGAATTAGCCGCCTTTTATGAGGTACAAGGTAAAAAATACCTTAAAATTCCACCCCATAATCCAAAATGCCCGCGTATTAGTCAAGAAGAAGCACCTATCATTACTTCGCCCTCGGCAGATAAAGAGTACATTATTGACCGCTACAATCCACCTGAAATTTTATTGAGTTGCAAAACTCGCCCTGAAGTAAAACAAGTGTATTGGTACTTAAATGATACTTTTTATCAATCTGCTTCGCCCAGCCAAGGGGTATTTTTTAAGCCACAAGCAGGGGAACTCAAAATTTCCTGTACCGATGACAGAGGAAATAGCAGTAGTCTTGTAGTCAAAATTTTGAATGAATAAATTGAAGTAGGAGTTTAGAATAGATGATAGCGGTAATTTCTATGCTGAAACATAATTTTAACAGAAACTTCGTGGTAAAGGTCTTTTTTGGAGAAACAAATCTTTCTTTAGCTAGTGGTCTATTTCTGACTCGTAAGTAAGTCCCCTAATATAAGCAAGTCCCCTAGTATAAAGTCAAAGTTTCAATAGAAAATTACTTATGAAAAAGATTTTGAGTAATTGAAAAAATGATTAAACTCTTGGACTGTAGTTTTCAAAATATTTTCAGATTATGCAAAAATATTGTACTTATCTAAGATTTGGTTGCTTTTAGCTCATGTTAAAATATTTCAAAGTAAGTGCAAATGTTATGATTTTGCTTTGTGCTTGGAATGAAAATGGCAAAAAAATTTACCAAATCTATAAATTCACCAAATCTATAAATCTATTAAATAAAATGATATGCTAATGAAAATGATATGCTAATGGTAACCTTTGGCTAAAAAATCAAATAATACTCTTTAAGCAGTTCCTTAAATTCAGCAGTATAATGTTGGTTTGCATCTTTAATTGTGAGAATTTGCGTAGTGATTGGAACATTAGGTTCAAAGCCCATAGCACTAATTTTACGAAAAGGTTTTTGTGCAGGATTATTAAAAATTACTAATTCGTTTTGTAAAAAAATACCAAATTTTTGAGCTTTTTCTACCAAAATACGCATTTCATAATGAGGTAATAAGACATAAAAAATGCCCTTGGGAGCTAATAACCTTGTTAGAGCTTCTAAAAGTTGGTCAAAAGTGAGTGTATTTTGGTGTAGAGCTTTGTTTTTAGCTTGATTAGTTGAGGGAAAGTTCTTGTAAAAGAACGGTGGATTGCTCACAATTAGGTCATATTTTTTGTCAGGAAAAAAGGCTTGAATAGCTTTGTGCCAAACCTTGATTTGAGAGGCAAAAGGGCTTTTAAGTACATTAAGTTCAGCTTGTCGAAAGGCTGCCTCATCTATTTCTACGGCATCTATTTGTGCAGTGGTGCGTTGAGCAAGCATTAAAGCTAGCAAGCCCGTTCCTGTACCAATATCCAAAATATGCCTCACGTTTTGACTTTCAAGACGTATGTATGCCCCCAAAATACAGCTATCAGTACAAACTTTCATAGCCGCTTGGTCTTGGTGTATAGTGAATTGTTTGAAACGAAACGACATATCAAGAGAAGTTTAGATGACTATACAGAACTACTGAAAATTTAAGCTTACAAAAAAAAGTAATAATTATTACATCTCATTGATAAAAAACCCTTCTACTATAATTTGCTTAAATGATAAAATGAAGGGTTTTTATAAGAAATTTATGAAAAAACAGGCTCAAAATATTTTATTTGAGAAAAAAATGTTACATTCGCACCATAAAACAAAACAAGATTCTAGAAACTTTTTTCTATTTTTTCTCGGAAAACAAGCAAGAAAAGTATCAATTTAGTAGCAAATAAAATGCGAAAGCGGACAAAAATTTTTTTTTATGAGTATTTTTACTTACAGGTGTGCTTTCTTATTTATGACATTAGGTATGTACTCTTGCTCACCCGTCATAAGAAAGGTAATACCTGGCAATGCTTTACAATACGAAAGTATAAAACCCCAAGTTATTAAAAGCTTAGAGCAAGCTATTATGGTGAATAGTCCCTCCCTTCCTGAGGTAAGGGCTACGCTTAAATCTCCACAAGTTCCTGCTGAAAATAGTAGAAATGTTTTACATTACGTGCAATATATAGATTCCTTGGCAGATGTAACTGAAATGTTGCAAGATAAACTTAACGATATTCGCCAAACACGTATTTTTACAGCACAAGAAGTTTTGCCTATCTCATTAGATAGCTTGGAGAAAAAAATTGCTACCGAATACAGCAAGATACAAAACTATCGTAAAAACTTTTATACACCTTGGGCTGACGTAAAAAAAACGGAGTATGCCCTTAAATTTATCAAACGAAATTTGGATAAAGTAGGCAAAGGCTATACCGTAGATAAAGGGCTGAATATCAAACTCATGGCAAATGTTTTTTTCAAATCAGGAGAACACTATACCAACCAAAATAACCTACGCGACCTTGATTATACTATTAAAGAAATACGTAAAAGCATAGACAACTACCGCAAAGAGATTCCTCAAGAGCGAATTAAGCTCAAAGTAACAGTAGTAGGCTATGCCGACAAAAAACCATTTTATTATGGTCAACCCCAAAAAGAGCGTGAAATACAAAACTTGAAAATGTCGCAACTTCGCGCGCAGGCTGTAGCCGATTATATTCGTAAACAATTAGAACCCTTGATTGATAATATTTCGCAAGAGGTACAAGGAGCAGGAGAAGCTCTGCCTCCTACCCTCACCGAAGATAGCCCTTACCCTGACCCTAGAAGGCGTGTATGTGTGGTAGATCTATTTGTTTACAGTGAATAATCTATGCTTTTGGTAGGGATTGATTTTGGCAGCAAGCTGGCAGGAACTACAGTATTAGCTTGTTTGGATTTGCCTAAACGAGAAATTTTCTGGGAAAAAGCCAAAAAAAAACAAGATGCTGATGCGTTTTTAATTCAACGCATACAAACTTTGCAACCTGCACTTATTGCCCTAGATGCTCCGCTCTCTTTGCCTAGGGTGTATGCCGAACCCACCGCCGAACCCAAAGATTTTTTTTTCAGAAAAGGAGATAGAGACTTGCGTGCCATGTCGCCTATGTTTTTGGGAGGGCTTACGGCAAGGGCAATGCAACTCAAAAGCATTTGGCAAGCGCAAAATATTCCTATCATAGAAGCCTACCCTGCAGCACAAGCCCAACGATTACATCTGGCACAATGGAATTACAAAAAACACACTACCGAAATGGCCAAAATTCAAGCTATTATTCTGAGAGATTTTTCTATTGAACTAGCGACCAACCCTTTACAAGCTACCACTTGGCACGAAATAGATGCTCTTTTAGCTCTCTTAACAGCTTACCGCGTAAGTCAAGACTTACACCAAGTATTTGGAGAGGAAACCGAAGGACAAATATTTGTGTAAAATTAGCCTAAAATTAGATGGTAATTTAGAATGTGTGGCATTGGTAGTTTCTATGTTGAAATACATTTTACCAATTCCTTAACAGCATGCTAATTTTTTTTTTAATGACTAACTTTTCTTGGGAAAAAGAAAAGACAATAGAAGAAACTATTGTCTTTTCTTTTTGAATTTTAGCATGTTGTTAGTTAGAATGGGTATTACCTCCTTTCCCTGCAATACTCTCTCGCATTTCGGTATCTGCCTTGAGATTTTGCATCTTGTAGTAGTCTAAAACACCTAAATTACCGTTACGCAGAGCCTCGGCGATGGCTTTAGGTATTTCAGCCTCTGCTTCTATTACTTTAGCACGAGCTTCTTGGGCTTTGGCTTTCATTTCCTGCTCTAAGGCAACAGCCATAGATCTACGCTCTTCAGCACGGGCATCAGCCATTTTCAAATTAGCGGCAGCTTGTTCTATTTGCAATTTTGCTCCAATATTTTCGCCTACATCTACATCAGCAATATCAATAGATAAGATTTCAAAAGCTGTTCCCGAGTCAAGTCCTTTACTTAAAACAAGTTTAGAAATTTTGTCAGGATTTTCTAATACTTCTTTGTGTGATTGAGAAGAGCCGATAGAGGTTACAATGCCCTCACCTACCCGTGCAATAATAGTTTCTTCACCTGCCCCCCCTACTAGTTGTGTAATGTTAGCACGTACTGTTACACGTGCCTTTGCCGTAAGTTGAATGCCATCGTGGGCTACGGCAGTAACAGGTGGGGTGGTAATGACCCGCGGATTAACGCTGGTTTGTACGGCTTCAAATACATTGCGTCCTGCTAAGTCAATAGCGGTAGCTTGTTTGAAGGAAAGATTGATATTTGCCTTGTCCGCAGAGATGAGTGCTTTGATTACCAAGGCCACATTTCCACCTGCTAGATAGTGCGTTTCCAACTCGTTAGTGGTTACTTTTAGCCCTGCTTTCGTAGCTGTAATCATTGACTCTACAATCAAATGAGGGGGCACTTTACGGATACGCATAAATACTAATTCAAACAAGCCAATATTTACGCCTGAAAATTGGGCAGTTATCCATAGGTTAATGGGTACAAAATATAGAAAAATAAAAAATCCGATAATAACCACAAAAATGATAATTAAATTGACATAGTCCATAAAACATACTTAATAAAATGTTGAACCAAAAATTTATGAAAGGTAGGTATTTTATTTGGAACAAGCAAATTTTTATTCGGAGTTAGTTTCATATTGAGTAATCTTACAAAAAAAAAGTTAGGAGACAATTTGTTTTCTTCATCTTACGTTGTTTTTGAAAATAAAATAACAAAAAATATCTCTGGCTAAAAAAACGTTCAAGTTTGAAGTAACGACAGCATAGAAACAATAAAAATACTGCAAAAAAGGTTAAGTCTATAACAAATTCATAAATTACTCGTTTTTGCTAAAATTTTTTTGTCATAACAAAAATTTGTAACTTTGTAGTGGTTACTTTTGGCTAATTTGTAGAATAGCATGTAAAATCTTATTTGCTATATAATCTTTTTGCGAGAGCCATCCATTTACTTAATCCTAAGTAGTCCTGTTAATCCTGTTGTCCTATGTTAAAAATGGTTCAGAGGAAATTGAAGCTAGTTATTTTGTTATTACTCTCTTGGCTTTCTAAGTTGCAAGCTCAAGTTTTGGTAGGAAATGAATGGATAAATCCTCATCAGCAATACTACAAAATTCCCATTACGCAACGGGGCATGTATCGCATCACATATAACAATTTACAAAATGCAGGTATACCTTTAGCAAGTATCAATCCACAAAAATTTCAAATCTTTAAGCGAGGGCAAGAGCAAGCTATTCGCGTAGAAGGTGAAAGTGATGGCGTATTTGATCCTACCGATTTTATAGATTTCTATGCAGAGGGTAACGATGGTACGCAAGATGCAGGTTTGTATAGAGCCGCACTCTTAGGGCAGGTTACTAATCCTTACTACAACTTATATTCTGATACTGCAGCTTACTTTCTTACTTGGCGTGTTGATGCAGGTGTAGGGAAGCGCATTCCAACCTACAGCGAAGCACCCAATTTAGCTAATTTAGAAACTCATCACTTTCATGAACATTTGATAGTCTTTTCTGAGCGATTTTCGGCAGGGCAGAACTATCCACAAGGTTCAACTAGTGGAATATATTTAGCAAGTTTTGATATTGGAGAAGGTTGGGTAAGTAACCCTATTAGCACAACTCCGAGAAATACTATTATACCCATACAAAACCCTCTCAACTTTGGTATTCCTACCTTACAAGTGGGGCTAGTCGGGGCTGATTATCTTTTTCAATCGGCACGTGTAAACATAGGAAATAGTTTGAGCAATTTGCGTTTGGTAGGGCTAGCGAACATTAGTTTTTTTAGTCGAAGCGTAGTTAATACTCCTATTGCTTTTGGGGATTATACAGGCACAGGACAAACGATCGTCCAAGTGCTTACTACACAAGGAGTAGTCTCAATAACGCATATTCTGCTCCGTTATGCTCAAAGTTTTGATATGGCAGGGCAGAGTGAAAAGTACTTTAATTTAGTTCCTAAATTAAGTGGTAAATCCTTTATTGCTATTCCTAATGCACCCAGTAATGCAGTCATTTATGATATAACTGATTTGAATAATTTGGTGCATATTGGTGCTAACCGAAATGGAAACACCCTAGAAGCTACAGTCAATAATACACAAACGAGTAGAAAATTGTATGTTTTTAGTGAAAATAACATTTTGCCAATTACCAGTATACAAGCCGTTACCTTTCACCATTTCAACCCTGCTAACTATAATTACTTGATTGTTACGCATAAATCACTTCGTAAACCCGCAGGCGGATACAACGATATTGTACAAGCCTATGCTGATTACCGCGCCAGCCAAGCAGGAGGCGGACATAAGCCCCTCATTATGGATATTGACGTGCTCTACAACCAATTCAACTATGGAGAACGAAGCCCAATGGCAATTAAAAATTTTGTACGATACATGTATCGAAACAACGCTGCTAAATTTTTATTTCTCATAGGACGAGGCTATTGCCTACCTGATGGTCATGTTCCTATCAATATCCGTCAAAATCCTGCCCACGCTGCCCTAGATTTAGTTCCCACAGGAGGGTGGCCTCCGTCAGATTATGTATTTAGTACTGATTTAGAGCCAGGAAAGGCAGCAGCCTCAGTAGTTCCCACAGGAAGGTTAAATGTGGATAATCCACAACATATTCTCAATTACTTGAACAAAGTAAAAGAGCACGATGCTGAACACGGAGCAGTGTGGAAAAAAAATGTAATTCATTTGAGCGGAGGAAAAACCCTTGCCGAACAGGCACAATTTAGAGCCTTTATGAAAGAATTTGAAGATATTATTAAAGGTGATTATTTGGGAGCGCGTGTAACCTCTGCCTCTAAACGTACTACCAATTCCGTAGAAATCATTAATATTTCTGAAATGGTAAATGCAGGGGTAGGACTGGTAACCTTCTTCGGACACTCCAACCAAATAGGTACAGATATTGAAATAGGCTTCGCTTCTGACGATTTGCAGGGATACCGAAATAAGGGACGTTACCCCGTTATGTTAGCTAATGGTTGCCAACTTTCAAGTATTTTTTATGGACAAGTTACGCTCTCTGAAGACTGGATGCACACTGCTGACCGAGGCTCAATTGCATTTATTGGACATACTTATTTTGGCTATTCTAATCTTTTGCGTACCTATACTTTTCGCTTTTACTATGGCTCTTTTGGCGACAGCACCATGATTGGTAAAAGCATCGGTGAAAATTTAGTAAATACTTACCGCTTGTTCGCTGACCCACTTCTTCCCCTAGATTTGTCGCTCTTAGAGCAAATGCTCTTGCAAGGCGACCCCGCAGTGAAACTCTCAGTAGGTAGCAAACCTGATTACGAAGTACGAAACAATGACATGTTTTTAGAAAGCACTAATAACGAAAGAGTGAATGCTTTTTCAGAAACCTTCAAACTACGGGTAATTGTAGGTAATTTGGGTAGAACAGATCCCAAGCCCTTCAAAGTTTCAGTAAAGCGGACTTTTCCTGACGGTACAATAAGAGTTTACAATCTGCCCCAAAATTTCGCCCCTGTTCGTTTCAAAGATACGCTTACAATTATTATGCAACGCGAGGCAAGCCTCAATGCCTTTGGATTGAATAAGTTTGAAGTAACAGTAGATTACTTAAATGAAGTAGCTGAATTGAGTGAAAACAATAATACGGGGGTTTATGAAGTCTTTATTCCTAGTGTTGGTGTTATCCCCTTATTACCTTTGGAGTATAGTATTGTGAATGAACAGCCTGTTACTCTTACGGCTCTGGCAAGTTCGCTACGTGATGAGGGTAGACAAATTATTTTTGAGTTAGATACCGTAGCTACTTTCAATAGCCCTGCTAAAAAGTCTTTTATCGCTCCCTCAGGGATTACAGCTACTTGGTCAGTCAATTTACTTGCTAATACCGTAGCTCACGATAGTACGGTGTATTACTGGCGTACTAACTATTTAGAGGTAATTAGCGATCCTAATAATTTGTGGGGGGTAAGTTCTTTTACCTATATTCGTAATAGCCCAGAGGGATGGTCGCAACGCCAGCATACACAATTTGACAAGAATGCTACATTAAATACGCGTAGCAATCCTGTACTCAAGAGATGGGAATTTGTAGAAATTAGAGACAGAATGGTGGTGAATACTTTCGGAAGTACCGCTCCTGCTAATCTGAATACTGACGTGAGTGCTATCTACAAAGGATTGCCATTGGTAGCAGGTACGCAGTGCGGAAGTGATGTAATTGTTGCCATAACTATTCGCAGTAGCGATAACCAACCCGTACAAATCACATCAACTAATGCTTGCGGTAGAAATAGTGTAAGTGCCAATTATTTTACTAACCAACAAATACACCAAGGAATGTTGCGAGATTATATCAATCTCGTGCCAATAGGTTATACCGTAGTACTTTTTACCGTAGGTACAGTTGATTTCTCTACTTGGGACGCTAATATGCGAAATATGTTTGCTCTGATCGGTGGTAATACTACCTCTAATGGCACAATACAAACACTTCGCACAGGACATCCTTATATTATCATGGGTAAAAAAGGTTCGCCTATCGGCTCTGCAATTGAGGTTATTGCTAATACATTTACTAACCAAACTGCACAAATCATTCGCCTTGACCACGATGTAATTACACAAGTAGGACATGGTAGTATTACCTCTACACGTATAGGCCCTGCCAGTGGCTGGCGCTTGTTTGAAAACCGTGTGCGTACTTTCCCTAACGACGAGTATAAGTTTGATTTAATCGGGGTAGATTTGCAAGCCAATGAAACCGTCTTGATGCAAAACATTACGGCTCAATCCTTAAATCTAAACTTTATCAATGCTACTCAATATCCTTACCTTAAAATTAGGCTCAACTTAAAAGATACTATTAACTACGACCCTGCACAATTACGCAAATGGCTCGTATTGTATGACGGGGAAGCCGAAGGATTCCTTAATCCTGACATCGTGGGCAGAGAGAAATACAATGTTGCAGACAAACAAGAAGGTGAAAATTTTGAACTTGAGTTCGCTTTCCAAAATATTAGCAATTACCCCTTCCGAGACTCTATCACAGTAGAGTATAGTATTTTCAATGTACCTACGCGTAACCAAACTGCCAAACAATTCAAGATAAAAGCACTATTAGCCAAAGAAGTAGCACGCTTCAAAATTCCTGTCAATACCTTAGGTATAGCAGGAGAGAATGTATTGAAAGTATATGTGAACCCCAAAATTTTACCTGAACTATATTATGAAAACAATATTCTGGAAGTTCCTTTTAAGGTATTACCTGATAAAATCAATCCAATTTTAGAGGTTGCCTTTGATGGGCGCCAAATCATGAATGGTGAAATTGTTTCCCCTAGCCCGCTCATCACCATAGTTATTACTGATGAAAACAAATTTATTCAACGAAAAGATACCTCAGGAATTTCCATCGCCTTGAAGCGTCCTTGTGCTAATTGTGGTTTTGAACCTATTTACTTCTCTAATCCTGATGTGAGATGGAGTGTGCAAGGTGGAAAAACTAGTATTGAATTTCACCCTAAAAATTTAGCTAATGGTGTTTATACTTTGCGTGTGCAAGGCACAGACGCTTCAGGTAACAGGTCAGGTATAATGCCATATAGCGTTGATTTTGAGGTAGTAAATGAAGCAAGTGTAACTAACTTTTTGCCTTATCCTAATCCCTTCTCTACTAGTACACGTTTTGTCTTCACACTTACAGGTAGTGAAATTCCTGACCAAATGAAAATTCAAATCCTTACAATCTCAGGAAAAGTTGTGAGAGAAATTACCCAAGATGAAATAGGTACTATCCGCATAGGAAACAACATAACACAATACGCCTGGGACGGTACTGATGAATTCGGTGATAAGTTAGCGAATGGAGTTTATCTTTACAGGGTAGTTATGCGTATCAATGGCAAAGAAGTAGAACATCGAAGCTCTGCCACTGACAAAGCCTTTAAGAACGGATACGGAAAAATTTATATAGCACGTTAGAAAAGTGCGCGTTAGCATTTTGCAAGTTGTATGATTTGAAAAAAAAGTGCTAACGCTTGTTTTCATTATTATCTTTAAGAAAAATTACATATGGGCTGGTTTAGCAGTTTGTTTTCTAAAGAAAAAAAAGAAGCTTTAGACAAAGGACTTGAAAAAACCAAAACAGGTTTTTTTGATAAATTAACCAAAGCTATATTAGGCAAAAGTACTATTGATGATGAGGTTTTAGATAATTTAGAAGAAGTCTTCATAAGTGCTGACATTGGAACGAAAACCTCTATCAAATTAATAGAACGAATTGAAGCACGTGTAAAAAAGGATAAATACACTAATACGGCCGAACTTGATCGCTTAATCAAAGATGAGGTAGCTAATTTGTTAGAAGAGAGTTGTCCTCAAAAAGTAGTAGATTTTCATGAGCCCCTACCTGCAAAGCCTTACGTAATAATGGTAGTAGGAGTAAATGGTGTAGGAAAAACTACTACCATAGGTAAATTAGCCGCACAATTTCATAAAGCAGGTAAAAAAGTAGTATTAGGGGCAGCTGATACTTTTCGTGCTGCTGCTGTAGAGCAATTAAAGATATGGGGGGAACGTTCAGGTGTACCTGTAATCGAAAAAGGCATGAATGCAGACCCAGCCTCTGTGGCTTATAGCACCGTACAGAAAGCCATAGACATGGAAGCAGACGTGGTAATTATAGATACAGCGGGAAGGCTACAAACTAAAATTCCCCTTATGCAAGAATTAGGAAAGATAAAACGCGTTATCCAAAAGATAAATCCTACTTTCCCTCACGAAATTTTGCTGGTACTTGACGGGGCAACAGGGCAAAATGCTATTATTCAGGCACAAGAATTTATGAAAGTTACTGATGTAAACGCATTGGCTATTACCAAATTAGATGGAACAGCCAAGGGCGGCGTAGTGATTGCGATTGCAGATATTTTCAAAATTCCTGTGAAATATATTGGCGTGGGCGAAAAAATTGAGGACTTGCAAGTATTTAACCACGTAGAATTTGTAGATTCGCTTTTTAAGCGATAGCCTTCGTTTCGTTAATTGCTTGGTCAATTTGGTAAACTAAAAGCCGTATTTCGTGAGTTTATGGAAAGATTTATGCTTTGAGTTATTAAAAAGTAAATAACTTTGTATGCAGATAAAAAAACTCCCACTTAGGAGTAACAAAAATTTTATTTCTCAAATTTATTCTTACGATTCAAATGAAAAAATTAGCTGCATTTTTGTTTATAGTTGCATTCTGTTCGCAATTTATTTTGGCACAAGCCCCAGAAACCTACGTGTACCGCACTGCCATCAGTGTAGAAAAGGTAATGGTGCAAATGAATGAAAACATGGAAATTACGCAAGTTAGCTATCAAGGTCCTAACGACAAGGGTTTTGTAAAGTTACGTATTTTGAAAAATGACACAAACGAAGGCAAACTTTATACCCAACGCCCTGATAATCAGCAAAAATTAACTTTTACTAATTCTGCTATGATGGGTATGTCTATGTTTTTACCCAATGACCAAACGAAAGAGTTTTCGCGTGAGATTGCTTGCAAAGCTCCCACAGGAGAGGTTATACTTACCTCAGGCGGTCCTACGTTTTTTCCTTTCTTTTATGCTCCCAATGCCAACGCACCTTTTACTCCGATAGATGTACCACAAGAACAGGTTGGTTCAGGGCAAACCCTTAGCACAGGCGAGCCTTATTATAGCGTGTCTATTCCAGGAAAAGCAGGGAAGCACAAATTAGTACTCATGAACTATTTGGAAGATGATATGACAACACGCCTCAAATTGATTGCTCCGAATGGCAAAGAAACGGTGTTCAGCGATAAGTAACAAAAATTTCAGAAGTTAAGGTTGGATACTTTTGCATAACAAAGGTATCCCATTTTTTTGCTAAAATTACTCAAGTTTTTAGGAGCAAAGACCGTTAATTTTTTTATAGTTTTTTTGCAGTATGCTATACACAACAGGATTTTAAGAGGACATAATCTTGCGTGTGCTTGCATCTACAATAAAACTGTATATTTTGAACCGTAACGAGGCAGGCACTAATTTGCGAAAAGCCTTTGAGTGGGTGATGAATTTCCAAAAACTGTTGTAAATAAAAATACTTTTTAAGTAATATTTCCAATTTTTAGGGCTAATTGCATTCTGAAAACTAATAGGGTGCATCTGCACATACTCGGGACGTAATTGAGCCAATTTCTTTTTGGAATGCCAATACTGTACTTGCCTTTTGATGTACTGCTCTATGTTCAAAAAATCACAATGCCAAGCCACTGCCTCATAACTGAAATAAATAGGAACATTTTGCCGAAAAGCCCGCATGCAGAGGTCAAAGTCTTCTGAGTCAGTAAGGCGTTCATCAAATCTACCCAATTGCTCAAATAAGTTTTTAGGCATAGATAGATTTTGGGTACTGAAAACATAATTTCCCAATCCTACTGGAATAAAATTAGGGGAATTAAAATTTTTGTACCATTTTTTTTCTATTTCATGACGGTAGAGAAAAAAATCATGAAAAGGATAACTTGTATCCACTTTTTGAGAACTTCTGCCCACCAAAATAGAATTTGAATAGGTTTGGTGAAATTGGTGATGTATATCTACCGTTTTTTCAAAAGGCATCATGTCATCATCAAAAAAGATGAGCAAATCGCCTTTTGCCTCTGCTGCCCCACGGTTACGTACTTTGGCTCTGCCAACATTGGGCTGAACTATGTATTTGAAGTCTTTTAACCCCCAATTTTTGCCACTTTCTAGTATGTCTATTGTATTGTCCGTAGAGCCATCAACTACTACAATTGTTTCAAAATCTTGAAAGGTTTGCTGGGCTAAAGCTCGTAAAATATTAGGTAATTTATTAGCCCCGTTGTAGGTAGGAATAATTACACTCACTTGCATAGAATATATGCACTCGTGGTTTAGTGAATAATAACAGCTTGAAAAGAATAAGTTTCTTTACCGAAAAAAGAAATCCTCTGGTAGCCGCTCATGGCATATTCTACAAGCATATATCTATTTTGAGCAAATTTTTTACTCTTGAAGCTAATTTTTTTCTCTGAAACGTAAAAATAATTATCTTTGAGTAGTATGGCTTCTAATGAAATAATATTTTGTCTTGGTGTATCTACTAAAATTGTAAGTTTTTGCACAGGAACTTGCTTTTCCGTGGCTTGGTAAGTAATTTGAGTGCCCCAGTTGTTTTTTTGTTCTTGTTTGTTAAAGCTATTTTTCCAAGCAGGTTTGTTTATATCGGCTTGTAAAAAGATAGCTAATTCCTTGTTCCAATTTACTTTACGAGTAGTAATACTATCATACATATCATTGATTTTCAATTTTTTAGCTATTTTAGGCTTGTATTCATTTAACAATTCTATTTGAGTTTTAATAAAGGTTTCTACATCAAAAAAAGGCTTATGATCTCTATTCTCCACTGCTTTGGGAAGAATAGCCTCGCAAGCTATCAATAAATAAGCAAATACGATAGGATTAGCTAATTTAGCTATCAGAGTAAGTTTATTAAAAAGTAATTTCAATTTTCAGTAAAAAAGTGATTTTTAGGTTTTTAAGGTAGAAAGGTAAATAGACCCTTGAAAATCTAATCAAGTTTTAGCTCTTAATTCTTATTACGCTATATCTTTGGAAGGAATAAACTCAAAAGGCAAATCGGCGATTACCTGGAAATGAGAACCTGTGTCGCGCATGTCTTCGTCTTCTTCTTCATAATACCAACGTACTATGATTTCATGCTTTTTGTTAGTAAGCTGTTTTAGCTTTTTCATCATACCTACTATGTAGTCAGAAGTACTAGTATTGAAGTAAATCAATTTGATGGAAAAAATAGTCTTTTTTAGCTTAGTAGTTGCTACATATTCGTTGAGCCAGTCCAAGAGTGGTCTATAAAAACTTTCTGCATCTTCTGGAATAGAAACGCCTTTAATCTCTATCAATCCTTGTTGTGCGTTAAGAATAACGGTTGGGGTTTTAGTGGTAGCCTCAATACTAATATTTTCCATAGATTAAAAGAGGTTTATTAACGTATCTTTTTGACTTTCAGTGTTCTAATTTTTATATTTCATTTTCGGTGTATTATTTTTGCAAAACGCTCAAAATATTTGCCAAAAGTAAGCAAAGTTTTTTTGTTCGCAAAAAGAATAAGCCCAAAGCTTTGCAAAAGTAAATAAAACATTAAATTCTGAAAAAAAACGTCGCATTTTTTTTTACAAAAAAAATCTTTTATATTTGAACGGAAAAAAAATAATTTCTCAAATTTACATAGTTATGGTAGAAATAAAGTTCCAAACTTCCTTTGAAAATGTTGATCAGGTAGTGAACTTGCTTAAAAGTTCAGGCTTGGTGCACAATCTTCAAGTAGAAGATGATGATGACCAGAAGCTAAAACCAATGACATTAATAGATTTTTACAAAAAAATTAATGCTTCTAATCTAGCAGAACGAGAGCGTAGAGTTTTCAGTCAAAAACAAGTAAGAGAGGAGGTAGCCACATGGTAACGGCAAAAAAAGTAATTTGGACAGAAGCCGCTAAAAAAGATTTGCAACAAATCTATATGCGGAAGGCTGCGCGTTCAGCAGACCAAGCAAAAGCAGTAGTTGAGGCTATTCTGAATGCTACTGAAGAGCTAAACACCAAGTACCCCGCAGGTACTCCCGAGCCACTCCTGGCTGCTGAAAAAGAACCATACAAATTCATAATCGTGGGTTTTTATAGGGTAATTTACAGTGTAGTAGGTGAGGAGGTACTAATAGAGGTAATTCTGCATCAGCGGCAGTATCCCGTAGTAAGTTGAAACTGATAAGAAGCACATCTTTTCTTTAATTCCCTCTGCAAATCTTTTTGATTGAGAGGGACTTTTTATTTTTTTAACTCAGCCTAGTTTTTCATAAATTCAGAAACATCAAAACGATTTTGAAGGTTTGTATTATTTTCGGGATTTCATTTTTAACCTCTCCTTAATTTGATAGCTCGCCTAAAATTCTCATTTTTCTTCTAAAAGAGCCTTGTTGCATATGTCCATTTTTACTAACGAGCTTAGCTTTTCCCTATAAGCGTCTCACTAAAGTACTTTTCTATTTTAAGAGATTAAAAACTCATCAAGTATTTTGTAGGTACAATAGATAAATTTGATTAAGAATAGCATAGGTTAAAAAATTGAGGTGCAAGCAAGTTTTTTCCTATAAAAACTCATTCCTTGCAACAATTTGAGGCTATTTACGTAAACCTACGAACATCATTGTTTATTACATTTTTCTTATGAGGTTTTTGTCTTTCACTTTTATCGGATGTTTTTTGGCTTATAGCATCTTTGCCCAAAGCTGGGAGGAGTTTGTTACAAGAGGCGGAGAGTTTTACCAAGAGGGTAATTTGAGTGATGCTACACTCATGTTTGAGAAAGCCCTCAAATATGCCGAAAAAGAATTTGGCAAAGAACACGCTAATTATGCCCTCACTTGTAATAATTTGGCACTTCTGTATCAAAAGCAAAAAAGATTTACCGAAGCTGAAACCCTCTATAAACAAGCACTAACAATTACCCAAAAACTTGCAGGAAAAAACAGCGAAGAGTATGCAGATTACCTCTACAATTTATCAAGTCTGTATGATAACACTAAACGTTATGAGGAAGAAACTCTTGCGTTAAAAGAATTATTAACTATTGTGGCACAAATCCAAGGAAAAGAAAGTGTATCTTATTCTAAATACGTTTACAAATTAGCCGCTACTTATGAGAAACTGCAAAAATATCAAGAGGCTATTGTATGTTTCAAAGAAGATTTGGATATTACAGCAAAGTTAGTAGGAAAAGAACATAAAGATTACGGTATTTCGTGCAGTAATTTAGCAAAAGTTTACTATATTATAGGAAATTATGCTGAGGCTGAAAAATTACTCAAAGAAGCTCAAAATATCTACCTAAAAACCATAGGAAAACATACAGTAGAATATATTCACGTTTGTAACACTCTAGCACAACTCTATCAAACCAAGCAAAATTATAAACAAGCTGAAACCTTTTACCAAGAAAGCTTGGCAATTATTGCTCAAATAGCTGGAAAAGAAAATAGTAGCTACCTTAGTATATTAGGAAATTTTGCAAGCTTATATTACGAACAAGGATTGTATGCTGAGGCTGAAAAATTACTCAAAGAAGCCTATACCATAGCTCAAGGTTTAGGAAAAGAAACATTAGATTATAGTACCGCTTGTAATAATTTAGCACAACTCTACCAAACACAAGGACAATATGCCCAAGCCGAGCCTTTGTTCAAGGAAGCCTTAAATGTTTTGGAAAAAAACATAGGTAAAGAACATAGAGACTATGCCATTACTCTCAGTAATTTAGCCGCACTCTTTGAAAGCCAAGGGCTATATACAGAGGCAGAGCCACTTTTTCAAGAAGCCTTACTCATTTGCTCCAAAGTACTGGGCAAAGAACATTACGAATATGCTATTTCCTGTAATCACTTGGCATTACTTTATGATAAACAAGGAAAACTTGCCGAAGCCGAGAAACTTTACCAAGAAGCTATAAAGATTATTACTAACACACTCGGTAAAGAGCATAATTATTTTGCAACTTTCTCCAATAATTTAGCAGGTCTTTACGAAACACAAGAGCGATATAAAGATGCAGAGTTACTATACAAAGAAAGTAAAGATATTACCGAAAAAGCACTCGGAAAAGAAAACCCAAGCTATGCACGATGTTGTAATAATTTAGCTTATAATTACGCCAAGCAAGGAAAATTTACCGAAGCAGAAGCATTGATGAAAGAAACCTTAGCCATTTATGCCAAAATTTTGGGCAAAGAACACTCTAATTATGCTACTTTTTCCAATAACTTAGCGACAATTTACCAAATTCAAAAACGATACGCCGAAGCCGAACCCCTCTACAAAGAAGCCTCACAAACCCTCATCAGCAACATTCAACGTAACTTCATCGGGCTATCTGAAAAAGAAAAAGAGCAGTATTTGGCAACTTTTAATCACCATTTTGAAAGATACTTTTCCTTTGCCCTCAAAGCTCAAAAACCTGAACTTTCTGCCTGGCTGCTGGAAAATAACCTCATCACCAAAGGGCTGCTGTTTTACTCTACTAACCAACTGCGCCGCACCTTAGAAAAATCACAAGACAAATCACTCAAAGAGACTTATGAGAAGTGGCTGAGCCAGCGCAGAACCATCACACAAGCCTACGAGATGGGCGAGCAAAAACGCAAGGAAAAAAACATCAATCTGGATGCATTAGAAAAACAGGCAAATGAAACTGAAAAACAACTTTCTCTTTTGCTTTCAAAAGCAGGCATTTCAGCAGAACTTACTCCTACCCCTCG
>JANWZA010000037.1 GCA_025054775.1 Microscillaceae bacterium | reverse complement strand
TATATACTTTTTTTCACTCCAACAAATTTTTACAAAACTTTTTTCACAATTTTCTGCAAACCCACAACCTCTCTTCTCTCTAACCAACTCCCGCACTTCGGGATTGCAAAAATACAACAACCCCCTCAATTAAACAAATTTCTATCAATATTTTTTTAATTTTTTTTACTAACTCTTAAATCTCCTCTTACAAGATACAAGAGAAATGAAATTACATACCTCATTTTTTGGTAATAGCTTAATGCAAAAAATAGTTACGATTATAACTAAATACTAACCTTGTTTTCAAACGTGAAACTATAAATGCCACATCTCTTGAGCTACAACACTTTAGGTTTATCTAACTTAATTCTTTTTCAACTTAACTTAGACTCTCTTTTCCCAAAAAATTAGCTTGAATATAGTAAAGAACTCATTTTCTGTACCCTTTACGCAATCATTCATACTACTTATCGGCAAGCCAACGCTGTAAGATAGGTTGATAGGTATCTATACGTCTGTCACGAAGGAAAGGCCAATGAGTGCGGTAGTAATCTAACAAGTTTAGGTCTAACTCTTGAACATGTACTTCTTCGTTTTGATGAGAGGCTTGATATAAAATTTTACCAAAGGGATCTGCTATGAAAGATCCTCCCCAGAATTGCATTTCAGTTTCTATACCCACACGATTTACTGAGACTACATAGACACCGTTAGCAATAGCATGACTTCGTTGGATGGTTTGCCAAGCGTTGTATTGGTCTTGGTTAGTTTCACTATTTTGTGCTAAAGCCCAACCGATTGCAGTAGGATAAAATAGAATTTCTGCTCCCATGAGTGCTGTAATACGCGCTGCTTCGGGAAACCATTGATCCCAACAAATGAGTACTCCAATTTTGGCAAATCGTGTTTCAAAGGTTCGGTATCCTATGTCGCTGGGTGTAAAATAAAACTTTTCATAATATCCTGGGTCATCAGGTATATGATTTTTACGGTACTTTCCTAGATAGGAACCATCTGCATCAATTACGGCTGTTGTATTGTGATAAAGTCCTTCGGCACGCTTTTCAAAAAGCGAAGCAATAATAACTACTTCTAGTTCTTTGGCTGTTGTTTGAAGTAGCTCGGTAGTTTGCCCAGGTATTGCTTCCCCTAATGCAAAGTTATCATAGCTTTCTACATTGCAAAAGTAAAGGGAAGCAAAAAGTTCCTGCAAACATATGATATTTGCTCCCTGCTGTGCTGCTTGACGAATTTTATGTATAGCTTTATTGATATTCGTAGCCTTATCTTTTACGCAGGACATCTGAACTAATCCCACTTTCACACTTCTTTTTGACATAAAATATTTTAGTCTTGTTTGAAGTTAGTTTTCCTTAGAGGATAAAAATAAATTTTGAAAAAAATAATAACTTAATCATACAAGACACGCAAAGCGTAGACCTCGTATGTAAAAAAGTGATTTCAAGAAATGATATTTTTATACTTCAAACCAAAAATTATTATACTTCAAACCAAAAATTAAGCTATCAAATAGTAAAATTCTAAAATCACTTTAAGATAAATACGGTGTTTCGCTATCTATACTTCTCATCAGCAGGGAACACGAAAGTAAGTTTATGAGGTTTGCCGTCTATTTTTTCGGTATAACCTGCATCTACGTAAATTTTCATAATTTCTCCATTTTTACGTACTACTTCCCAAGTTCTTTGCAGTTCTACTTGCAGTTTAATAAATTTATCGTGTAACTCGGATAGTTCTTGTTGGGATTCTGGTGGTACAACTATTAAAAAGCTCTTCCCTATCAGTTCTTCACGTGTGTATCCATACATACGGCAGTAGTTATCATTCACATAGTCAAACTTTCCTTCTGCATTAGTAATGCAAACTCCTAAGTTAGTTTGCTCAATAATTTTGGCAAAATCTTGTGGATTTGCCTCAATGGCTTGCTTAATACGTTCTGTTTCTTGTAAGTTTATCATGGCAGTAAAAAGAAGAAAAGGTTGAAGATAGAGAAAAACGTAGAATTTGGCTTCAAATATAAAAAAAATTAGTTTCAAGTAATTAAATTTTTAGTCATTTATTAAAAAAAGGAAAGTAAAAATTTTCGCAATTAAAATCAAGAAAACTAGTGGTATTTCTATGATAATTTCTTTACTGAAACATAACTTTGGCAGTAGCTCACAAAGATATTTATACCACCACTTAACATACTATTCAATTGAATTGAGCAGTAACTTTTTATTTTGTGTTAAAAATACTCCAAAATAAACCTAAATCAATTCCCTCGTGTTATACTATAACAAAGAATTTCTGAGCAAATTAAAACTATGCGAAAAATTTTGTTTAAGTTTTCCTGTTGTCTTTTTTTATTGTGCGTGTGGATTACTTGCCGAAAACCACAAGAGAGTACACCTGTTTTTCGGTTTGAAACACCTGCTCATTTTGGTAATAAATTCCAAATTCCTGCGGATAATCCTATCACAGAGCAGGGCTTTGAATTAGGGCGAATGTTGTTTTATGACAAACGCCTCTCACTCACTAATAAAGTAGCCTGTGCCTCGTGCCATGTACAAGAGAATGGTTTTGCCGAACCTAAAAAAGTAAGTGTAGGCATTTTAGGCAGGGTAGGTAAACGTAATAGCATGCACTTGGCAAACTTGCTTTGGTCAGAAAAATTTTTTTGGGATGGACGTGCCAATAGCTTGGAAGAGCAGGCTTTACTTGCCTTGGAAAGTCCTACGGAAATGGGTATTCAACCTATCGAAGCGGCTAAAAAGTTGCAAAATATTCCCGAATATCCGCCTTTGTTTCAAAAAGCCTTCGGCACTTCGCAAATTACCCCTGATTTAATTGCCAAAGCCCTTGCTCAGTTTGAGCGTATGCTTATTTCTGCTAATTCCAAATATGATAAAATTGTAAAGCGTGAAGTTCAGCCTACTCCCCGAGAGCGTAGAGCCATTGAATTATTTTTTACGCACCCTATTCCTGAAATCAACCTTCGTGGCGGAAATTGTGGGGATTGCCACGGAAGCCACTTGACTACCCTCAATACCTTTCACGATAACGGTTTAGACCTCATCTATAAGGATTTAGGCTTAGGAGCAGTTACAGGACTTCCTTCTGATAACGGCAAAATGAAAACCCCCTCACTACGTAATGTCGCTCTTACTGCCCCCTACATGCACGACGGACGCTTCCAAACCCTACGTGAAGTGCTTGACCATTATAATGAGCACATACAAAATTCCCCTAATTTAGATCCACTCATTATTGCTGCAAGCAATGAAATTCGCGGCACCTCACTTAAGCTTACCGAGCAAGAAAAACAAGATATTATTCTCTTTTTGGAAATGCTGACTGATTACGATTTCATAAAAAATAAAAAATTTAGCAATCCCTTCAAATAATCTAGTCCTACTAACCTTTCAAACTTGACGCTTAACAAACTTTTTTATAGGATTGCACGTTTGTGTTAAATGATATTCAAACTCTGTAAAAATACAATGTGCTATGAAAAAATACCTTGTTAGCTGGATTATTTTTCAAATTATTTCAGGGCAAATTGCTTATGCTCAAGTCAAAAATTTTACTAAAGAACCTCTAACTAATAGTATCTTTTGGGAAATTACGGGCAAAAATCTTACACGCCCCAGCTATCTGTTCGGTACACATCACCTTTATGACTATGAATTTTTGAAGCTAAGTGAACCTATACAAAAAAAATTTCCAAGTGTAGATGTTGTTTTTGGGGAAATTGTGATGGATAGCACCGACATGAACCTCATGCTTAAAGCAGCAATGGCTATGGTAATGAAAGATAACACCCTTGACCAATTGCTTACCGCCGAACAATTTGAACAAACTGACCGTGTGCTAAAAGATGTTACTGATGGCATGATTAGCGCAAAAATGCTTAATAAGTTTAAGCCTATGGTTGTGCAACAAATGATTATGATTGGTAAATTTGTAAAAGCCTACCAAAAAGATAAAAGTCAATTTCAATTAAATAACGGCATAAGTGGTGCTTCTAATTCTATGGATATTTATTTTCAGACTTTTGCCAAACAACTAGGCAAAGAATTGGAAGGATTAGAAACCGTAGATGACCAACTAAAAGTCCTTTTTGATAGTTATAGCCTTCAACGCCAAGTAGAAATGCTTATGGAAGTAGTACAAGACAAAGCAGGCTTCCTTACCCAAGAACTTAACCAAATGAATACTCTTTATCAACAGCAAAACCTCAACGGATTACTAGAACTTATGCAACGCAGCATGAAAAAAGAGGAAATTAAAACCCTCCTTATAGACAGAAACTTGAAATGGATACCCGTGTTAGAAAAAACTTGGGCAAAAGGAAAATCTGCTTTTATTGCCGTAGGAGCTGGACATCTCCCTGGAGAATTTGGAATAATTAACTTATTGAGAAAAAAAGGCTACACTGTTACTCCCATTCCTATTACCGTTCCTGAAATGAAATAAATTCTGCACATAGTTATGAGCTTCAATTCTCAAAATCGTTTTATTATTACATACATTATATCTTTCTTTTCTTTTATGCTACAAAGTTGCGAAGCTCAAGACAAGCAAACGAAAAAGACAACCTCAACTTTTGAAATACAAAAAACCGAACAGGAATGGAAAAAAATACTTAGCCCTGAGGCTTTTTACGTACTTAGGCAACAAGGTACTGAACGTGCCTTCACAGGAAAATATTACAAAACCAAAGACAAAGGGGTTTACCATTGTGCAGGCTGTGATAACCCACTTTTCTCCTCTGAACATAAATATGACTCAGGTACAGGCTGGCCTAGCTTTTGGCAACCTATCCAACCTCAAAGTATAGGCAAACGAATTGATTATTCGCATGGTATGGTGCGCAATGAGGTATATTGTGCCAAATGTGGTGGGCATTTAGGGCACGTTTTTGATGATGGTCCCAAACCCACAGGGCTTCGTTATTGTATCAATTCTGTATCTTTGGTACTGAAAAAAGTACAATGAATTCGCTCAAATACTCATTTTATGCAAAAAATTACACTTATTGGTGCAGGATTAGCAGGTTCACTTTTAGCCATCTTCTTAGCCAAGCGTGGCTTTCTTGTAGAAGTATTTGAAAAACGCCCTGACATGCGAAAAGTACCTATTCCTGCAGGAAGGTCTATCAATTTAGCACTCTCTAGCCGTGGTATTAAAGCACTAGAGAAAATCGGAATCGCCCAAGAAATTCTTGAAAAAGAGGCTATCCCTATGTATGGTAGAATGTTACATGATTTGGAAGGAAACCTCCATTTTATGCCTTACAGTCAAAACCCTAGAGAGTATATCAACTCCGTTTCGCGCTGGGGGTTGAATGTACGACTACTTAACCTAGCTGAAAAATTTGAAAATATAAACATATATTTTGAGCATGAATTTATTGACTTTGAGCCAAGTACACAAACTGCTACCTTTACCATTGGTACACAAAAACAACTCTTACAACAAAAAGTAGAACGAATAATTGCCGCTGATGGGGCAGGTTCGCAAGCGAGGCAAGTTTTAGCCAAATATATTCCTTTTGAGGAGAATATAGATTTTTTAGAGCACGGTTACAAAGAATTGAACATTCCCCCTTTACCTAATGGAAATTTTGCCATTGAGAAGAATGCCTTGCACATATGGCCTCGTGGAACATATATGCTCATTGCCTTACCTAACCTTGATGGCAGTTTTACTTGCACACTTTTTTTCCCTAATAAAGGAGAATTTAGCTTTGAAAGCATTGATACTGAGCATAAAGTTTTAGATTTTTTTAGCACTTATTTCAAGGATACAATTCAACTTATCCCTAACCTGGTGAAAGAATTTTTGTATAATCCTCTTGGCATTTTAGGTACGGTTAAGTGCTTTCCTTGGAATTATCAAGATAAATTACTCCTTTTGGGAGATGCTGCGCATGCCATTGTGCCGTTCTATGGACAAGGCATGAATGCCAGCTTTGAAGATTGTTTGTATTTAGACATGCTTATAGAAAAGTACGCTAACGATTGGCACACCATTTTTGAGAAATTCACCCAAGACCGCAAACCCAACACCGATGCTATCGCCGATTTAGCCCTTGAAAATTTTTATGAAATGCGAGACCACGTAGCTAATCCCCTTTTTCAAAAAATGCGAAAAGTAGAACTCTTGCTGGAAAAGCAATACCCAAACTACTATTCTAAATACGCTATGGTAAGTTTTCATCCTGAAATTCCTTATAGCGAAGCCAAAACACGTGGCAACTGGCAAAATGAATTATTAGCTCAAATTTGTGAATCTATTACTGACATAAATGAAGTAAACCTTTCCGAAATTTATGCCAAAATGTTACAATATCAGCCTAAAAAATAGCATAAAAAAATAAAAAAATGCCATTATGGCAGTTTTATCAAGTTTGGCAACAAAATAGAAACTTTTCTTCTGTGAGGTTTGTTCACGCAAAAGCACTACAAAATCTCATCAAATTAGGACTTACTGCATAATAAAAACTAAACTCCTTTTACGCAGAGCTTGTACGCTTACATAATATAGAAATCTAACTCAAATCTTTAGTAAGGCTATGAATCCAGAAACTCAAAATACAACTGAAAAAGTGCAACAAGAAATTCAAGAAACCGAAGTGATTACAGAAAATGTAATCAAAGAAGAAGGTAAAGCCCAAGAAACTAAACATACTCCTAATCAAGAGCAAGCAATTTCTAATGAAAACCGCAAACAATCCGACGAGAACCAAGAACCAGCAACTGCTAATGAAAATCAAGAAGTAAAAGAACAACAAACAGAAACCATTGAAAATTTACATGAGAAGTTACAAGCCGAGTTAGGAGAATATAAAGATAAATATTTGCGATTATATGCTGATTTCGAAAACTTTAGGCGTAGAAATGCCAAAGAAAAAGCAGATCTAGTGAAATATGCAGGAGAAAATGTAATCAAGTCCATGCTCACAGTGCTTGATGACTTTGAGCGTGCCTTGAAAGCCATGGAAAATAATACTGAAATTACACCTATTAAGGAAGGAATACAATTAGTTTTTCAAAAATTTAGTAAACTTTTAGAGCAAAATGGGCTTAAACCCATTGAAACTCAGCAAGGTGATAACTTTGACACAGAAAAGCACGAGTCAATCACTCAAATTCCTGCTCCTACACCTGAATTAAAAGGAAAGGTGGTGGAAGTGGTAGAAAAAGGGTACTACCTGCAAGATAAGGTTATTCGTTTTGCAAAAGTTGTTGTAGGAAGTTAGTTGAAAGTAGTAAGAGACCTAAAACCGAAAGAATACAATGACTAAAAAAAGAGATTATTACGAAGTGCTGGGGGTAGGGCGAAACGCAAGTCCAGAAGAGATAAAGAAAGCCTACCGAATGTTGGCTATCAAATATCACCCTGATAAAAACCCTGACAATCCTGCCGCAGAAGAGAAATTTAAGGAAATCTCTGAAGCCTACGAGGTGTTGAGTGATCCTGATAAAAGACGCATCTATGACCAATACGGACACCAAGGCTTGGAAGGTAGAATGAGTGGAGGTAGTGGTTTTGGAGGCATCAATGTAGAAGATATCTTTAATGATATTTTCAGTGGAGGTAGTCCATTTGAGAGTTTCTTCGGCGGAGGACGCAGAAGTGGAGGAAGTACTACATCTGTACGAAAAGGCACTAACCTCCGTATTAAGCTAAAACTTAGCTTACAAGAAATTGCTGAAGGCGTAGAGAAAAAAATTAAAGTAAAACGACAAGTAACTTGTAGAGCCTGCAATGGAAACGGCTCTAAAAATGGCACCTCGCTTAGAACCTGCTCAAGTTGTAATGGCACGGGACAAATTCGCAAGGTAATGAATACTATGTTAGGGCAAATGATTTCATCAAGTACTTGCCCTACTTGTAATGGTGAAGGTAAAATTGTGCAAGATCCTTGCAACATCTGTTATGGAGAAGGTAGAGTACTGGAAGATGAGACAATTAGTGTGAAAATTCCTGCAGGTGTAGCCGAAGGTATGCAACTTTCGGTGTCAGGGAAGGGAAACGTACCTCCACGAGGTGGCTTAGCAGGTGATTTATTGATTGTAATTGAAGAAGAAAAACACGAGGAATTACACCGCCAAGGTAAGAATATTTTGTATGACTTATACATCAGTTTCCCTGATGCCGTCTTAGGAACAGAGGTTGAAATTCCCACACTTTCAGGCAAAACTAAAATTAAGATAGAGCCAGGTACACAAAGCGGCAAGTTTATTCGCTTGAAAGGCAAAGGGTTAAAAGATTTAGATAGCTATGAACGCGGCGACCAGCTCGTGAGAATAAATGTTTGGACCCCTCAACAAATTACTAAATCAGAAAAAGAAATGCTTGAAAAACTAAATTCATCCAAAAACTTTAAGCCTAATCCCGATAAGAGTACTAAAAGTTGGTACGAAAAAATGAAAGAGTTTTTCCAGTAAGACTCCTCAAATTACGTGATTAGTTAGAACCACTTAGCTTAAGCAGCTTTAGGCAGTGAGCTAAGTGGTTCTTGTATTTTTATACTTTTAATATAACCAAATGACAAACTAACTTTAATTTCTCAAGCATTACAAGAGTTTACAAGTCAGTTATTTCAGTTTGAAAAATGAACAAAAACATTTTCGTTTTGGTATTATATCCACTCCTTTGTTTGTCGGTCAATAAGTTCCATTTGTTTAATGGTAAATGCCAGAACCTTTACCACATTTTCAATGTTATCTACCTCATCGTGGGTAAGGGTTCTATCCTTACGGTCTTTAATGTATTTGTCCAAAACCTGATACCCACCAATTTGAAAGTTATACACTTGCTCAGGAACGGTTTCAAAATATTGTGTTTTATTGATATAAAGTTTATACCTTATGCCACTGGCGGTGTGTTCTGTTCTGAAATCGGGTTTTTGCACTACGTTGTCTCCCTCGCCTTTGTATATGCCAAGTTGTTGGTATTCTTTATCACTTGGAATTTTTTTAAGCAAATGTTTTTGTATAAGCTCAAATCCTAAATTAGAGAGTTTTTCAAACATCTGCTCGTCTTCGGTGAAAGGAATGCGAGGAAAATCCATTTTCAATAATTCGGCATACTTGGTTCTGTAAGTATGGCTGAATAGGATTGCATAAATATAACCTAAAATCTGCTCAGGCGTAAATTGCTTGCTGTATTTATGCCGAATGAATTTTCTAAACCCTTCTGTAAAGTTATCTCTTTTATCACCTTCCTTAAATAAGTAATCTGTACCGTTGCCATTGCCATTGCCACCGTTGCCATTGCCATTGCCATTATAGCGGTAAAGTGGAAAAATGTAAGCACCGCCCTTATTGCTCAATGTAATACGATAATTGATGGGTATTTGTGAAATAAAAACGTGATTAAAAATCCCTTCTGCCACTTGACGCACTGATACCAAACCAAGATTATCGTATTCAAAATGTTTCATGATATTTTCACGTGAACGCTCTATTAGTTCCGTGTCCCACCAAATCGAGCGTTTGTCAAAAGGTCGGTAGTTTATCTCTTTTGTCTTCAAAGACTTTTCTTTTATCTTGAAAAAAAAGTCTTTTCTACTTTCAAAATAGGTGTTAGAAAGGTTAAATTCTTGTTTTATTTGTTGGAGTTCGTAGTTCTTAATTTTAGAAAACCGCTTTTCTAACTCTTTTTTATTGTATGCAATGGTTAGATTATCGTTAGAGGTTACAATACCAACATTATTGATTTCAAAAATATCTTTTATACTCCAAAATTTTTCGTAAACTGCTCTTGCAGTTTGGTTTTGTGGCACAAACAAATAAAACGGAGAATTAGGGCTTAATTCATTAAATTCAAGCGTATTGAGTGTATTATTTAAGCATAAATCAAATTTTCGAGAGCGTAAGCCCCAAAAATCGGTATGGTAAATGCCCTTTTTTAAGCCTTTTTTCTTTATCAAGATGGAAATACAAACGCCTTGCTCAATATCAAAAATATTTTGGTCTTTTTTGCCCTCAGGGGTGGTTTCTTTCTTTTTGGCATTGCCATGCAAGTCTATAAAATACATTTGGTCAAAGGTGTTCATCAGGCTCTGTCGCATACCACGAAAAGTAGGATTATCTAAAAAAGAATGATTGGTAATTATCCCTACAATTCCCTGCTCTGCTTTGTCCATTTTGTCTTGTGCAAAGCGAATGAACTTTACATAATCGTCTTGTAAGGTTTTTGGATTTCGCTCTCCGAGTGGTTTACCATCTACGAAATTATATTTCTTTATTTCGTTTTTAATCCACTCTCCGTTGTTTTTGGAATGCCCAGCATAGGGCGGATTTCCTACAATTACTAAAATCGGCTTATCTTTTACCTCTTGTGCCGACCTTGTTTCCTTAGTTAGTTGTGGCATAAAGGGTACTCGTATTTGCCTATCAACAGGCTCTAAGGTGTTGGTGAGATACACCTGCAAACGCTCTTTGTCTTGAAATTCATACCCATACTCTTTCAGAAATTGTGAAAGTTTCAAGTGTGCAATAGTATAAGGAGCTATCAAATACTCAAAACCAAAGAGATTTTGTAGGATATGGTCTTTGATGAGCATTTTACGCTTCTCAATACTCTCGGCAGGTAGTTTTTCTAAAATAACCTTGAAAACTTCTAGCAAAAAAGTCCCCGTGCCTGTGGCGAAATCTAAAACCGTCACTTTGTTGCGATCTGCAAGCCCGCTGGGTAAATCAAAATCCTGAATTAGCACCTTATCAATAGCACGAACTATAAAATTGACTACCTGTGGCGGCGTATAATATACCCCCTTTGATTTGCGTAAATTATGGTCATAGGTCGCAAGAAAAGTTTCATAAAAATAGATATACGGGTCAGTTTCTATATTCTCGCTATCTTTTACTTTCTTGTCAAAACGCATATTTTGACTCAAATCCACCCACGAAATATGGTTAATGATTGAAATTATTTCGTCAATTATCCACTTAGTTTCCGCATATTCAGGCTTCTCTAAATCGTCAAGGAAACCAATCAGTTCTTTGATTAGCTGAAAGCTTGAAGGAATAAAATATTTAGCATTTTGAAGTGAAATGGCTTTTGTATCAGCGTTTAAGCCTGCTAAAAACAACCCGTAGGCGAGCATTTGGGCAAATGCGTCTGAAAACTCGGCAATCGTTAATTCTGCAAAAATATTTTCTTTGAAGGCTTGAAAGAGGTCATGTAATCTCTCTTTTTCGTTCTGTTCGTTTTGTCTTGTTAGTTCCTCTTTTAGAAAATCTTTTAAGTTTTTGCAACGAGTGGCTAGGGCAAGTGCCAACTCTTGGGGAGAAGTTATTTTTTGGGGTGCTTGCGAAAAGAAGTTTACCAAAAGTTTTTCAACCCTCTCGGCTCGCTCCTTATCTACTTTGAACTTTGTATTTTCTATATCTGACAAGTAGCATAGTGTTTCACGATGTATTGTTTCCCTGTGTATCCAAATAAACTCTATGTAATTAGTAATTAGAAGATTCTGCGACAATTCACGGTATTTTTTTATCTGTTCAGATTTGAGTACTCTATCCAGATTTTCAGTAATTTTTTTATTCTCAACATATCCTATGATTGTATTTCCTGCATATAGCTTAAAATCTGGCGAGCCATAGCCTTCTCTTCGTTTGGGTTCGTGTAAAATCTGAATTTTAGTATTAGCCGTAGTACAATTTATGGCTAATTGTTTCAAAACTGTTTCCAGTGCTGTTCGCTTGGAATGTTCTGTTATCTCATCAATGGGACTACTTTGCAAGTCCTTGATATATGTTTGAAAATCAATCATCTTGTATACTTTTATTTCAAGCTTTTGGTGTTAGTCCTCTGTTTTCCATTTTTCTTTTTTCAGGTCCCCACGTTTGATAGAGCGGAATAGTTCTGCCCATGCCAAAGGGTTGAGAAGTTGGAGCATAGGCACGGCGTATCGGTTATGAGTGTAGAGGAATTGTTGTTGGGTGAGGTTGCGGAAGTTCATAGTACCATCCATGGGGATGGAGGCGGCTAATAGGAACATCACTTTTTCATTTAGGTTTTTGCGTAAGGCTTTAATTTTCTCTTCATCAGGGAGACGAACAGAAAGGAAAGCCTCCTTAAAAATCTCTTCGGTAGGATAAGGAAATACCTCTACCACAGGTAAGAGTGTATTGTCTTCGGTGAGTTCTATGACTACTGAGTAGGCATCTTTACTCATCTTTGGAATTTTGTAGTACCGTTTTTTGTAGCCCACTGAGCTAATAACTACGCTATCACCTACCATAACAGGAAGGGTAAAATAGCCGTTTTCATCGGTAACGGTGCCACGTCCTGCTTTGGGAATATAGATACCCACTCCTGCAAGTGGTTCGGTTTTTATGCCATCTACTACTATCCCTGAAAAGTAAATTACATTTTTTTCGCCTTGGGCAAAAGATTTATATTGGAATAGTAACAATACACCTAGCACACAACAAAGGGAGAGAAGTTTATAGAAATTCATAGGAAATAAAATTTAGGAATAAGGAAATTAAAATTAGCACAAAAGTACGAAAAAATCTTGACTTTTGTATTTTCATTTCTCACATTGTTTAGTTAACGCAAAATGTGTAAAAAAATATGCAACTTCATGAAGTTATTACGTGGCAAACCCACGATTACCCTGTGCAAATAGTTTGGGGCAGACAAAATAGTTGTTGTTATATAGCTTTGGCAAACGGCAACGTTGCCGTAGGTAAAACGGCTAGCCCACAGTTGCATACCTTTATAGCTCATGAATGGGGTTGTACGAAACTCTGCCTAAACGAAACAGGGCTAAAATTAGCTACCGCAGGGCAAGATAATTTGTGTAAAATTTGGGATGTAAGCACATGGCAATGCCTCCAAACTTTACAGCTAAGCAAGCAATGGGTTACGGATATGGCTTTTGCCCCACAAACGGATTATTTGGCAGTAATTTCGGGTAAAGTGTTGCATATTTATAGTCCAGAGTTTGAACTTGTGTATCAAATGCAAACATGGGATTACAGCCCCACGCACGTACAATGGCTTAATAGCACTACGCTTGTTATAGCTAAATATGGTGGCTTGGTACGAATTGATTTAGCTCAAAATGCAGCCGTAGAAGTCTATCCCTTTCCTACGGCTTTAGTTTCGCTGGCGTGTAGCCCTAACGAAAGATGGGTTGCAGGTGGCACACAAGATCAAGCTGTACACCTTTGGCAACTCCCCTACCAACCTGGAACTGATTTGGCTATGTCAGGCTATATGAATAAGGTAAAATCGTTGGCTTGGTATGCCGATAGCACGCATCTAGCTACGCACTCGCAAAATAAAGTAGTGCTTTGGAATGTAGCCCAAAAAGGCGGTCCTGCAGGCTCTAAACCCATTATTTTGTACGACCACGCGGGCAAAATTACCAAACTGCTAACCTTGAAAAAAAATAACCGAATTTGGAGTGGCGATAACTTGGGCATGGTTTGTCTTTTTGAACACGCACAAAGTAGCAACGCTCTTTTGAAAGATTTTTTAGGCAGTGCCATTACCGACATTACCACTTCGCCTAGCGAAGATATGGTAATTTTTGCCACTGAAAAAGGGCAGGTAGGTGTCTATCAAATCGTTGAATAATAACTCTGACAATCAAAATAAATAAAATCCACACAATAATACCCGTTAGTCCTATCAAAATATTTTCTTTATCAGCGGTGCCTTTACTCAAACAATTCATTTGAAAAAAGATTTTGACTCAAGATTATTTTGTCTTCTAATTTTCTATCTACAAGCCATTTTAGGAAGTTCAATATTCTATCTTGTTTCATCATGCCACAGCTATTCTCATCGCCAAAGTGAGGTATTGTAAAAGATAATGCCTTCCCTAGGTCGATATTCTCCAAGTCGTACTGGGTAACGTAATTTTTTAAAATTCTTACTGCTTCTGAAGTGTTATTTTTTGCAAATAAAAATCCTTTTTTAGTAGTTTTCACGAATTTTGAATAAGTTTCTCTATCTTTTGTCAAATTCTCCTTTTTAGTCAATACAACAGGCGAGTAGCCATAGGGAATATTATAGTTGGCTAATATAAATTTTTCTAATTCAATATTCTTACAACTTGCCTCAATGCCTTCCCAGTTATCAAAAATCCAAGTAGCATCTGCTTTGCCTGTTAGCAAAGTATTCCAGATACCAAGTTTTTCTGGGTATATGATTTTTACATTTCCCTCCCCGCCATCGTTTTTAATCATTTCTTTTATTATATTATCTTCATATCGGGCTTTATACGAAGCATATACTCTCCCATCAAGTAACTTTGGTGAAGTGATATTTGAAGACTTTAAGCAAGCAATACAACTTAAATCATTTTGCAAAATTGCATAAATTGCAATAACTTGAACTGGGTTGGGCTTATTGTTTAAACTAATGACCGTCTCAGAGGGTGCAATAGCAAGATCTGTGAGGTCAAGTTCTAACTTTTTTCCTGGGGTTATTGAGTAATTATCATCCTTGGGATTTAAGAGCTCAAGCTCGATACCTTCTTGATGGTAAAAGCCTAATTCTTTTGCAATGAGAAATCCAATATGGTTTACATTAGGAGTCCAGTCGAGGGCTAATTTTAACTTTTTCATTTATCTGTTCTATGTTACAAAAACCGTTAATTAAAAGGCCTTAGTAAAGAGCAGAGTACCTACCCTTCACATAAGGGAAGACAAAAGTAAAAAAAGAGTTTCATAACTTCAAAATATCTCTGTTATTTTGCTTTTTATTGAGCCTTTTTTACCTACAATTTTTCAATTCTTTCTAAAGAATTGCAACATCCGTCAGTTAATATTTCTAATCTATTCTTAGCCCAGCAAGCAAGGAGCTTTGTAAGTAAATATCACTTTCAAACATTTTTTGTAATTTTGCAGGACTCTTGTTTATTGTAAGCGGTTGAAAAAGGATTTAAGAAGAAGTAAATAAGACAGTTCTATTTGATTTGCTAACAAAAAACAATAAAATATATGGCTTGTTCTACGTGTGCTACGGGTGGTGGCTGCGGAGGCAGAAACAGCGGTTGCAACAAAAAAGGAGGATGTGCCTCTGGAGGCTGCAATAAAATGAATGTATTTGACTGGCTGGCAGATATGAATCTACCCTCCTCCGAACAGTTTGATATAGTAGAGGTTCGTTTTAAGAATGGTAGAAAGGATTTTTTTAGAAACTCGCAAAAGCTAGATCTTTGCACGGGCGACATGGTATTGGTAGAAGTACCTAATGGCTATCATATAGGAGCAGTCTCGTTACAAGGTGAATTGGTAAGGTTACAGATGAGAAAACGCGGTATTAAAGAAGATAGTGAGGACATAAGAAACATTATACGCATAGCTACAGAAAAAGACCTTGAAAAACACAGACAAGCTCAAGAGCGAAATATACCCGCTATGTTTCGCACAAGACAAATTGTGCAGGAAATGAAAATCCCCATGAAACTCTCTGATGTAGAATTTCAAAGCGATAACACCAAAGCTACTTTCTACTACTCAGCTGACGATAGAGTAGATTTTAGAGAACTCATTAAAGTATTAGCTGCAGAGTTCAAAATCCGTGTAGAAATGAAACAAATTAACTTACGCCAAGAAGCAGGTAGGATAGGAGGTATAGGTACTTGTGGTAGAGAACTTTGCTGTTCTACTTGGCTTTCTGATTTCAAAAGCGTGGGAACTGCTGCAGCTCGTTACCAGAACTTGTCGCTCAATCCTACTAAATTGTCAGGGCAATGTGGAAGGCTTAAATGTTGCCTCAATTACGAACTAGAAACCTACATTGATGCCCTAAGAGAAATTCCTCAAATAGAAAATAATATATTGCTTACCAAATATGGTAAAGCATTTTTACAAAAAACGGACATATTTCGGAAAATCATGTGGTTCGCCTACGAAAACGAAACCGTGTGGCACCCTATCTCCGCAGAGCGGGTTAAAGAGATTATACAACTCAACAACTCAGGCATTATCCCTGAAAGTTTAGAAACAAATTTGCCTAAGCATCATATCCTTGACAGCGAACCCGAGCCTAAGGAAGAGGAGATTATAACTAACGATACTACATCTACAAGCCTTAAACCTAATCAGCCCAACTCTATAAACCAAGAAGCTAAAAAAGACAAAAGTGAGAACAAAAAAACAGTAAAGAAAAAAAATTCTAACAATAAGCCTAAATTTAAGAAAAAATCCTAAAAACTCTTACGACTACTCTCTACTTTATATGGCTTCAAAACACTTTTCTGCTATTATGTTCTTACTTCTTGTGAGCTACTGCCTACTAAGTTGCAATCCTAACAATTTGTACGAAAAGAATATAGAAATCCGTAATGCCCAATGGTTTGCGGACTCCGCTTATACCTTCAGCTTTAACATCCAAGACGTGAAAGCCAAGTATAATATTTATTACAATATTCGCAATACGCTCAAATATCCCTATTACAACTTATATGTAACCTATTACTTAGAAAATAGCCAAAAGCAAGTGATAGCTACTGAATTACAAAATATTTTTTTAATGGATGCAAAAACAGGTGAACCTTTTGGCGAAGGATTAGGCGATATTTTTAGCCATGAATTATTAGCTATTGCTAACTATCAATTTAAGCAAAAAGGTAAGTATACCTTCAAAATCAAGCAATACATGCGTCAGGACCCACTTCCTGAAATCCTAACTATTGGTATTCGGGTTGAGAAAGTACAATAACTTTATTTTTTATCTATTTAATTAATTTGCAATGTTATACCCAACTGCATTTCATACACAAGATTTAAGCCAATATAGCTTTTTAGTAACGGGGGGAGCAGGCTTTATTGGCTCTAATTTGGTAGATTATCTTTTGCATCATCACGCCAAACGAGTAGTGGTATTAGATAACTTGGCAAACGGCTTCTACCAAAATATTAGAGAATATGAACAATTTGATAACTTTCGTTTTATTGAAGGGGATATTCGCAATCTCTACACCTGCCAACAGGCGTGCAAAGGTATAGATTATGTTTTACACCAAGCCGCATTAGGCTCTGTGCCTCGTAGTATTGCTAACCCTGCCGACACCAATGCAGTAAATGTAGGAGGCTTTATCAATGTGATGTTAGCCTGCCGCGATAATGGTGTAAAACGTTTGGTATATGCCTCCTCTTCTAATGTGTATGGAGATAGCAAAAATTTACCCAAAGTAGAGCATATTATCGGCAATCCCCTCTCTCCTTATGGTGTAAGCAAACTTGCCAAAGAGATGTATGCCCAAGTATTTGCCCAAACCTATGGTATGGAAATTATTGGCTTACGTTATTTTAATGTCTTTGGTTATAGGCAAAATCCCAAAGCCCAGTACGCTGCTGTTATCCCTTTGTTCATGGAAGCCGTACTAACCAACACTCCCCCCACTATCTTCGGTACAGGTGAACAAACCCGCGATTTTACCTTCATAGAAAATGTAGTACAAGCGAATATCAAATGCCTTTTTGCCACACACCCTGAAGCCGTAAATCAGGTCTATAATGTAGCTGTTGGGGAGAGTACTAGCGTTAATCAGTTATTTGCTATTATTCAACAAAAAGCAGGTACTCACCTTACACCTGTTTACAAAGACAAGCGCCAAGGTGATATCCAAGACAGTTTAGCAGATATTTCTAAAATTAAACAACTTGTAGGATACCAGCCTACAGTGCGGATAGAACAAGGATTAGAACGTACCTTAGAATGGTACAAAACCCATTTCCTGCCACAACTTCTGTAACTTTCTAAAAGTTTTTTTATTCTTGTCAGAACTTCTATCTAATGTTATGGTAAGTAAAGACCTTTAAAGCTATCCCAAAATACTACAAATAACCCAGTTACCTTCTTAATACAAGAAATCTTAGATTATAGCTATTTGATTTTCAAGGTTAATTTTTCGGTTTATGAAGAGATATTCCATATATTCCATCAATTTGAATACTATTTAGAACTTCTCTAAAATTAATAAGATTCAGCCCTAAAACTATTTTTTTTACAAATAGTTGTAACTTTGTGCTTTACAGGCACTATATGCTTTGAAAACATTTCTAAAAAAACCAACCTCGAAAAGATATGAAAATTTTCTCTCAAATTATATTTATATTGCTCTTGGTAGGCGAAGGCTATCTCATTAGTCGCCGAGTGCGTCGCTTGGCAGGTAATATTCAATTAGGTAGAAGCATCAACCTTAATAATAATCCTTCGGCACGTTGGAAGGCCATGCTCCTTGTTGCTTTTGGGCAAAAAAAGATGTTTAGTAATCCGTTAGTAGGAATAATGCATTTTATTATTTATGCAGGTTTCATTCTTATCAACATTGAAGTATTAGAAATTTTACTTGATGGGATAACAGGCTCGCATCGCCTATTTGCTCCTTTTTTAGGTAGCTTTTACACTTTTTTAATCGGATTTTTTGAACTTTTAGCCGTAGGGGTAATCATCGCTTGTATTATTTTTTTAATGCGTAGGAATGTATTAAAAATAGAGCGTTTCCAAAAACCTGAACTTAAGGGTTTTCCTATGCTTGATGCTAATATCATCTTGTTTACGGAAATAGCTCTTATGGTAGCTATCCTATGCATGAATGCAGCTGATGGTGTGTTACAACTTCGTGGCAATGAACATTATGTAAAAGCAGGGACGTTCTTTTTTAGCCGAAATCTTATCCCCTTGTTTGAAAGTTTACCTAATGGGGTATTGGTATTCATTGAGCGTTTTTGCTGGTGGTTTCATATTGTAGGAATTATGGGCTTTGCTTTGTATGTAACCTATTCTAAACATTTGCATATCTTTATGGCTTTTCCTAATACCTATTTTTCAAACCTCAACCCCAAAGGCAAATTTGAAAACATGGAAGTAATAACCAAAGAAGTAAAATTAGCCATGGGGCTTATTCAAGATGATGGGCAACCTGCTGAAATAACTAGATTTGGTGCAAAAGATGTGAATGACCTCACATGGAAAAACCTCATGGACGCTTACTCCTGCACTGAGTGTGGAAGATGCACAGCAAGTTGCCCTGCTAACATAACAGGCAAAAAGTTATCTCCTCGTAAAATTATGATGGATACCCGCGATCGTGCCGACGAAGTAGGTAGGTACATAGAGCAAGGCAAAACCAAAGAAGAGGCTTTAGCTATGGGCAACAGCTTGTATAGTGAAAGATATATTAGTAAAGAAGAGGTTTTGGCTTGCACTACTTGCAATGCTTGCGTAGAAGCCTGCCCTGTAAACATTAATCCATTGGATATAATTATGCAAATTCGAAATTATATTGCTATGGAGGAGGCAGCTACACCTGCTCAATGGAATGTCATGTTTCAGAATATTGAAAACAATGCTTCCCCTTGGAAGTTCTCCACTGCGGATAGGGCAAATTGGCTGCAAGAAGTATAATTAAGTTTTATTAGTAAAAAGTCTATAATTTTCAAAATTTTACGGGTTTCATAAAGAGTTCCTGCATCATTCGGCGTGCCTGCTCGTCAGAATTTACATAATCTTCATAACTTGGTTGAGCAATGTAGGGCAGTGCTTGCATACATTGTTCAATCAAATCAGGCATTTCCAAAAAACTAATTTTATCTTCCAAAAAGGCTTGTACAGCAACCTCGTTAGCGGCATTAAGGATGCAAGGCATATTCCCACCTTGTTTTAAGGCCTCAAAAGCAAGAGCAAGGTTACGAAAAGTCTCTGTGTCAGGTTGTTCAAAAGTGAGAGCAGGATATTTCCCAAAATCAAACCTTGGGAAAGTGGTGCGGTAGCGTTCAGGATAGCTCAAAGCATATTGAATGGGTAGCTTCATATCAGGTAAGCCCATTTGAGCTTTCATAGAGCCATCTTCAAATTGCACAATAGAATGAATAATTGATTGTGGGTGAACAATTACTTCAATTTGTTCGGGTTGCAAGTTAAATAACCACTTTGCTTCAATTACCTCTAGCCCTTTGTTCATGAGTGAGGCGGAGTCTATCGTAATTTTAGCCCCCATGCTCCAGTTAGGGTGTTTAAGGGCTTGAGCTTTGGTTACATGAGCTAGTTCTTGTTTGGTTTTTCCTCGGAAGGGTCCCCCTGAAGCTGTAAGAATAATTTTTTCTATCGGATTATTCTCCTCACCTACCAAGCACTGAAAAATAGCCGAATGTTCAGAGTCTACAGGATAAAGTTGTACTTTGTGCTTTTTAAGCAAATTTGTAATTAAATCACCTGCCACTACTAAGGTTTCTTTATTGGCCAAAGCAATATGTTTGCCTGCTGTAATTGCTTTAAGCGTAGGTTTCAGCCCTGCATAGCCCACGAGTGCAGTTAGTACAATTTCTACTTCGGGAATTTGCACTACCTCGCAAAGTGCCTCTTGCCCTGCTAACACGTGTATATTTTGGTTGTTTAGTACCTCTTTTACTTGTGCATACAAGTTTTCTTGCCCAATAACAACATACTTAGGCCTAAAGGCAAGGGCTTGCTCAATAAGTAAGTTTACATTACTTTGAGCCGTAAGTACAACTACCTCAAATTTGTCAGGTTGCGAGGCTACCACTTCCAAGGTTTGCCTTCCAATCGAACCCGTAGACCCTAATAAAGCAATTCTTTTCACACAAAAAAACTAAGAAATAAAAACAGACTAAAATTAAGACTTTCGCTTATTTTTTTGATGAGTTCTCCAGTCCAGATAGTACCCTACGGCAGGAAAAACCATGCTCAAAAACACAATTAAAATAGCTACATAAAGACTCATAACCTAGTAAAGAGAAGCGAACAAACTATATCTATAAAACAAAAATGGTAAATTTTGTTTCAAAAATAGAAGGTTTTTTAGGTAAACCCTAATCTAAACTCTCCAAATAGCTCAAAAAATAATACTTTTGTATTTTCATTTTGCTCAACCTATTCATTTCTAAATTGCATAGGTTAGATATTTGATTTTGAACACCCAACGCCGCTATGAATACCTTATTCTTTTGGAACACTTGGCAGAGAAAATATCGCTTGTTTTATCTCTTTTTGCTTGGTTTGTTTGCTTTGTCTATAATTTGGTTTGTGATAGAATATTTTACCGCACAAGCCCGTATTTATCCTATTGACAAGCAAACGAATGTAAATAGTCATATCCTTACTTGGCATAAATTTAACAAAGGTATTTTTGAATTAAGCATTGAAGGCGAAAACTTTATCGTAGAAGAACGCTTTGAGCCTCAGGCATTTAGCCTTGCTTATTACCCTCCTTTTATATTAGGTATTTTTCTTGTAGTAGTTCTGATAGTATTGCTCACCATTGCCTCTACATTAGGCATTGTTTGGTATGCCGCTAGTATGACTTTGTTTGTTTTCTTTATATCACAACTTCGGCTAGATTATTTAGGCTTACTCAAAAATGTTCATCTTTATGCAGGAACTATAGTTATTATTTTAGCCTTTTTGCCTGTGAGTTTTTATTTCCAAATACGAAGGCACGAAACGCAGTTCTTCAATCGCTTGGCTATTTTTGCTTTAATAACTCTAGGTTGTGTATTATTATTTTTTCTCACCTCACGTATCAAAGAGCCTACTTGGGCTTTGGTTAATTTCGGTTCTGCAATTCCTTTACTCATTAGCTTTGTATTTATTACAATAGTAGCTCATGAAATACCATTGGCTCTGCTCACACTTGTACAAAAGTATAGTGCGGATAGTGGGCCACACAATTTAGTACATTTTACTATTGCTGTACTCATTTATTTGGCAAATTTAGGATTAATTTACTTAAAACAAAATGGTTATTGGGAAGGAAACATTACATATATTGATACCTTCTGGTTCTATCTCGTGGCAGTTGTTTTAGGCATATGGGGCTATCATAAGCGAAGCGTATTGATAGAAAATATTATGCCTTTCGCTCCGCAAGGTGCATACTTTTACTTGGCAGGGGCAGTACTTACTACAGCTACCATGGCCTACCATTTCGCCCTTGCTAATGATGCCATGCTTGATGCCCTAAATGATATGATTCTGTTTAGTTTCTTAGGCTTTGGTGTGGGCTTCTATATATATGTGCTTATAAACTTTGGGCAAATGATCAAATTGAATTACAAGGTGTTAGACCTCCTATACCAAGGCAAAGTATTAGCTTTTTGGACTGTGCGATACTTTGGCTTTGGGTTGACCTTTATCTTGTATCTTTCTATTAACCAATACACTTATTACCAAACCGTGGCAGGCTATTACAACCTTTTAGCCGATGCTACTTTGCAAAATAAAGACGTGCTACTAGCCCAGAAATATTACGAAATTAGCAAAGCAAATGACTACTACAACCACAAAGCTAACTATGCTCTTTCCCTTTTAGCAGAGCAACAAAAAGACTACAAAAACATGATGCTTTACTTATTAGAAGCCGTAAAACGCCAAAATGTAGAACATACTTTTTTGAAAATCAGTAAGTTATATGATGAACGAAACCTCTTCTACGAGGCTCTAAGTAACTTGCAAGAAGGCTTAAAAAGTTTCCCTAAAAGTTGGGCTATGCTCAACAATCTAGCTTTGCTTCATGCTAAAAACAAAGCCCTTGACTCGGCATTTGCCTATTTGGAAAAAGCAGAAAAAATAGCTAAAAATGAGCCAACTATTCAGAATAATATGTGGGCTTTATTAGCAAAAAATCCTACCAAAAACATTAAATTAGAGGAAATTCTTAAACCCAAAGACCTTGCGAAAACTGACAATTTAGTGGCTCTTGTCAATCAAATAGCACTTTATAACGCTTACCAAGCCGATTTTCCTGAAATTTCGCAAATAGAGAAACTTTTGTCTAACCTTCCTAATAATGAAATAGGACTTGCCCTAGTGCATAATTACACTCTAAACAAATTAGGCAAAAAAGATAAAACTGCCGAAATGCTTTTAGCTCATTTTGAAAAAATAGACAAAGACCGCAATTTTGCATATAGTCTTAATTTCATAAAGGCAAATTACCTATATTTTAGTGGAAATACTACCGAAGGCATAAAGCTTTTAGCCGCTATGCCTGTCATGAAATCTGAAAGTTATTACAATACCGTCATTTCTTTTTGGCTCATGCAACAAAATGCCGATGTGCTGGCTATTCCCTATTTAGAGAAAGCCTTAGAACTAGGCAATTCTAATGCCCTGTTTTACAAAGCTATAGCCCTGTCTGAAATCAATGATATTCCACTTGCCCAAGATACATGGAAAGAACTCTTGCAGGCAAAGAATAAAAGTATTCAAGATTTTGCGAAACGAATTTTACCTATTCTCTCTGAAGAAAAAACCCCAGAAACCGATTGGGAAAAATACAATTTTATTCGGTATAAACGCTTAAAAGCAGACACCCAAAAACTACTTGACCTTGCTGAAACAATACAAGATGTAAATTTTAAGAATTGGGCAAAAGTGCTTATAGCCGATATTTTTTTGGCAAAAAATCAAACCTTAGAAGCTCAAAAATTATATGAAACATTAGTCCCAAGTCCTACTGCACAGCCGTTCATTCAATCAGAAGTAAATTTGATATACTGCCGCTTACTTTTAGCCCAGAACGAACCCGACAAACTTTTGGCAGAGATTGATAAATTAGTTTTTACTTTTCCATATAATTCGCAAAAAAACTATCTCAAAGCCTTAGCCTTTGAAGCCAAAAACGATATGATTGAGGCAGAGAAGTATTATCTGCAAGCCGTACAAACCACACCTTACAATGAATTAGCTATTTTGAATGTAGCACGTTTTTATCAAAACTACAAAAAAGATGCTGACAAAGCCTATCATTTTTTGGTTGAAGGGGTGAGGCTTAATCCCTTTTCTATACCCATTATTAAGCAATACGCTTTGCAAGCTTTAGAAATAGGTTTAGATTACTATGGAGATGATGCTATGAACCGCTTACAAGAACTCACTACCAAAGAGGATTTTGACAAAGCCGTAGAAATTTACGAACAAGCTAAAAAACGACTTTTAGAAAAAAGAATGGCAAAAACACCTTAAAAAATATTCAACTCTTACCAATGCAAACCATCTGCCCTTGCACCCAAAGGAATTTGCCATTGATTTACCTTATTGTTCAATGCAATACAACTTGCTTACTGGTTTCAGTTATTTCTTTAAGTAAGCTAACTGCTTGCTGAATTTCCGTAATATTTTGAAAAATTATCAGGGGTTTTCCGTTTACTTCTTTAAGAGCGGCTTTTTTAGGATTTTGCTGAACAAATTGTAAAACTTTGCCAAAAGTATCTGAAGAGAAGTACTCGTCTTTATTAACAAAATAGCCTCTCAGGGTGTTATTTTTGAGTGTAAGCCGCTCAAAACCAAGCTTTTTTGCTTCCCATCTTAGTCTTACAGTTTCAATTAGAGTGTGTACTGAGGCAGGAGGTTTACCGAATCTATCTTCCAAATTTTGGCAAAATTGTTGTAAGCCTTCCTCGTCTTGTATGTTATCTAATTTGGAATACAGGCTAAGCCGTTCAGAAATGCTACTAATATATGTTTCAGGAATGAGCATTTCTAGGTCAGTTTCAATATTACAGTCAGGGCTTATTTGATTTGCGATATTCACAAGCGTTTGCGTTTCGTCTCCAAAAAAGAGTTCCCGGAAGTCTTTTTCTTTGAGTTCGCTAATAGCTTCATCTAAAATCTTATGGTAAGTTTCAAAGCCTAAATCGTTAATAAAGCCGCTTTGTTCTGCTCCCAAGAGGTTTCCTGCTCCGCGAATATCCAGATCACGCATGGCAATTTTGAAACCATCCCCTAATTCAGAGAATTCCTCTAATGCTGCCAAACGTTTACTTGCATCAGTACCAAGCAAGGCATGAGCAGGTGCAAGCAAATAGCAGTAGGCTTTACGATTGGAGCGTCCCACGCGCCCACGCATTTGGTGCAAATCGGCTAGCCCAAACGTATGAGCCTGGTTTATGATAATGGTATTAGCGTTAGGAATGTCCAGCCCTGATTCTATGATATTGGTAGTTACTAATACGTCATACTCTCCCTCAATAAATTTGAGCATTACTTTTTCTAGTTTTTGCCCTTCCATTTGCCCATGAGCAATGCCGATGCGCGCATCAGGGACAAGTTTGAAAACGATATTTGCTATGGATTCAATATCCGAAACGCGATTATGTACAAAAAATACCTGCCCTCCTCGTTTAAGTTCGTAGCTAATAGCATCACGAATAATTTCTTCATCAAATACGTGAAGTTCCGTAGTTACGGGCTGACGATTAGGTGGTGGTGTAGTAATAATTGATAAATCCCTTGCCCCCATAAGAGAAAATTGTAGAGTGCGTGGAATGGGGGTAGCTGTAAGTGTAAGTACATCTACGTTTGGCTTAATTTCTTTTAATTTATCTTTTACTCTGACGCCAAATTTTTGCTCTTCATCAATAATTACTAATCCTAAATCCTTGAAAACCACATCTTTGGCAACCATTCTATGCGTTCCGATTAGAATATTTGTCTCACCCGTACGTACTCTTTGCAAGGTTTCGCGAATTTGTTGTGCGGTTTTGAAGCGGTTAATATATTCTACTTTGCAAGGAAAATTCGCTAATCGCTCCTTAAAGGTTTTGTAATGTTGCATTGCTAAAATTGTAGTTGGCACAAGCACCGCTACTTGTTTATTATCACATACTGCTTTGAAAGCGGCACGTATAGCTATCTCTGTTTTACCAAAACCTACATCCCCACAAATCAATCTATCCATAGGATAGGGCTTTTCCATGTCTGCCTTTACTGCAGCAGTAGCGGCGGCTTGGTCAGGAGTATCTTCATACAAAAAACTTGACTCTAATTCAGCTTGCAGGAAGCTGTCTTTGCTAAAGGCATATCCTTTGGAGATTTTTCGTTTAGCATATAGTTCTATCAATTCGCGAGCAATTTCTTGGATGCGTCGTTTGACTCTACTTTTCTTAGTTTCCCATTCAGGGGATCCTAATTTGTGAATATTTGGTGGCTTACCATCTTTGCTGGAATATTTAGAAATCTTGTGCAAAGCATGGAGGTTTACGTAGAGCAAATCATCATCACGATATACCAAGCGTATTACCTCTTGCATTTTGCCGTTTATTTCAATTTTTTCTAATCCTGCAAATCTGCCTATGCCATAGTCAATATGGGTTACGAAATCACCTACTTGTAAACTTTGTAATTCTTTGATTGTTAAAGCTTTAGAGCGAGAATATTTTTCTTTTACTCTGTATCGGTAGTATCGCTCAAAGATTTGGTGGTCAGTATAACAGACAACTTTTTGCAAATGGTCGATAAATCCTTCACGCAAGCCGATAGCTACGGATTGGAACTGCAAGTCAGCGTTTAATTCATCAAAGATAGTACGCAAGCGTTCAATTTGCTTAAAGGATTCAGCCGTAATGATATTGAGGTATCCTTTATGCTGATACTCCTGTAAGTTTTCTACCAAGAGATCAAATTTTTTAAGGAAAGAGGGTTGGGAAGTTGCTTCAAATTGAATGGTGTAAGTGCTTGAGTAATAGAAATGTTTGCCAAACTCAATGCGAAATAAAGTAGAAAGTTTTTGCTCAAAAGTTTTGCGTGTTTCAAACAAGAGTTCAGGATTTTTGACTAATTGTATATCTGTAGCTTGGGTAATTTCCTGAAAACTCTGTTCGGCTTTTTGATAAGTTTTTTCAGTAATTTCCAGTAAGTTAGCAATATTTTTACACCAAATTCGCGTATTTTTAGGGATAAAATCCAAAAAAGCCTCTCTTACTGCCTGTGTTAGGCGCGTATGTACATTAGGTAAAATGATAAGATAGGGGGCTTTCTCTATTGAAAGTTGATTTTTAGGGTCAAAAATACGTATGCTTTCAATTTCATCACCGAATAATTCAATACGATAAGGTAATTCGTAAGCAAAGGAATAGATATCTATAATTCCACCGCGTACTGCAAACTCACCTGCTTCATACACAAAATCCACTTTCTTGAAATCATAGCTTAACAGCAAATCGGTTAGAAATTCGATATCTACCTTTTCGCCTACTCTTGCTGTGAAGGTGTTTTCTACTAATGATTTTCTGTTGATAACCTTTTCAATAACGGCTTCAGGGTAAGAAACAATAAGTATCTGCTCGTTGTTTTTGGTAGCCTGAGAAATAACCCCCAGTACTTCAGCACGTTGCAATACGTTAGCATTTTCAATCTCTTCATAACAGTAAGGTCGCTTGTAAGAGGTAGGAAAAATGAAAATTTTTTTGTCAGGAAGTAAATTTTGCAAATCGTTATAGAAGTAATATGCCTCGTCTTTATTACTCATAACGAACAAGTGGATTCGTTGCTCTTTTTGAGTAGCGTGTTCGCTATGTATAAGAGCAGCAACTACGATAGCATCTAAACTTCCTACTAAGCCTTTCAGGTGCAATACCTCAGGCTGTGGGCTTTGTAGATATTTACCAACGGTTTGCGTTAGACTATCACGCTGGTAGAGTTGTATAAGTTCTTTAATTTTCACGGCTTAAAGCATATTTAGATGCAAAGTTAGTGCTTTTTTTTGATGTTGCCTTCTTTTTTCAAAGACTGTAGATTTTTTAAGTCAAATGCAATTGCTTACTTGCGAAAGAACTTTTTAAGTCTTTAAGAGAGTAAGGTAGAGTATTAATAGTAACTCAAAAACCAGCAAACAATCCTGATATTTTTCAGGAAACAATGGTAAAAATTTTTAATGCAGAAACTAATTTTTGCAACTTAAAGCTATATTTTAGCTACTTGCTCAAATATTTTCGTTATCTTTGCATTAGACGTTAAAAAAACCTAGCAAAGGCACAAAAACAAGAAAAGGCAAAAGAGAAAGTATAAGAAGATGTAAAAAAAAGAACTTAAAGAAAGGTAAAATTACCAAAACCTTAATTTACAAAGTCCTAACCTATTGCATAAATAGTAGAATAACCACAAAACAAAAAAATTAGCACCATAGGTTGAAAATTTTATCTTAGCAGTTTTTATGAAGCATTTAATACTTTTAATTTCACTAAATTTAGTTCTATGCCAAATAGCAAAAGCACAATATGCCGCTAATTCAGTGCTTGCAGAGGGGAATTTCTATAAAATTGCTGTATTAGAGAGTGGTATCTATCGTCTTGATTTTGAAACACTTAAACGAGCAGGAATTCCCCTAGAGAGTATCAATCCGCAAAATATACATCTTTGGGGTTATGGAGGCGGCTCACTTCCGCAAGCTAATAGTGCCTTCCGTTATGACGACCTGCCTGAAAATGCAATTTGGGTAGAAGGTGAACAAGATGGTAAATTTGATAGTCAAGATTTTATTTTGTTTTATGCCCAAAGTCCACATAAAATTTCGTACAATTCTTCTCAACAGCTCTTTGAGCATGAAATTAACGTATATAGCGATACTACATTCTACTTTCTGAGCGTTGATAATCGTGCAGGGCTTCGCATAGGGACCCAACCTAACCTTTCAGGAGCTACCCAAACTATTGATACCTATAACGATTTCCAGTTTCATGAACGCAATGACAACAATATCCTCAACTCTGGACGCGAATGGTTCGGGGAAGTATTTGATGCTAATACTTCGCAAACTGTGAATTTCAATGTCACGGGCATTGTGCCTAATTCTATGGTAAGGCTTACCTCATCAGTATTAGGGCGTTTTTTTAGAGATGTTACCTTCTCTGTACGTGCTAATGGGCAAGAAATAGGGCAACACAACGTAGCTCTCATCTTTCCTGAAACCTATGCTGCCAAAGGTACACTTGTAACTAATACTTTTAACTTTAATAGCGACGGAAACGCTAACCTACAAATTAGTCTTACCTTAAACCGAAACGGCGCCTCAGGCATAGGGCACCTGAACTTCCTGCGAATTAACTATTTGCGTAGATTACAACTATATGGCAACCAAACTCAATTTAGAAGTATTGCCAGCACTTCGCAAAGTATTAGTCAATTTGTAATTGATAATGTACCCAATAATATTTCCATTTGGGATATTACCAATCCCCAACAACCTGCTAATCAGCAATTTATACTTAATGGTTCGCAAGCTATTTTTAGCACCCAAACTAATACTTTGCGCGAATTTATTGTGTTCCGTAGACAAGATTTTCGCTCTCCTGTACGCATACAAGCTATTCCTAACCAAAATTTACATGCCCTCTCTACACCAAATTTAGTGATTGTTACGCACCCTCGCTTCCTTTCAGAAGCCAACCGTCTAGCTAATTTTAGACGTACTAATGATAACTTGAGCGTACACGTAGTTACTACCGAACAAATTTACAACGAATTTGCCTCAGGAAGACAAGATATTTCGGCTATTCGCGACTTTGTGCGAATGTTATACAAACGCAATCCAAATGAATTACGCTACCTTTTGCTCTTTGGTGCCGCCTCCTTTGATTATAAAAAACGTATTCCTAATAACAATAATCTTGTACCCGTGTACGAGTCCTATGAGTCCTTACATCCTATTTTTAGCTACTCCTCTGACGATTATTTTGGCTTTCTAGAAGATAATGAAGGCACATGGGCAGAAACTTTTAGCGGCGACCACACCCTAGAAATCGGTATTGGTAGGCTGCCTGTTCGTACTCTGCGCGAGGCAACAGCAGTAGTAAATAAGTTGATAAGCTATGCGACCAACAGCAAATCTTTGCACGATTGGAAAAACCGAATTAGCTTCTTTGCCGATGATGGCGACGCAAACATACATCAATATGATGCCGACCAACTTGCACAATATGTAGCACAAAATCATTTGAATTGGAATATAGAAAAATTTTATATTGATGCTTTTCCACGAATTTCCACACCCACAGGGGCCCTATCGCCTGAAGTGCGTGATGCCCTCAATCGCGAAGTACAACGCGGAGCCTTAATTATTAACTTTACAGGACACGGCGGTGAAGTAGGCTGGACGGAAGAGAAAATCCTTGACCATAGCATGATTGAAAGTTGGAAAAATTTAGACAATATGCCTTTGTTTGTTACGGCTACTTGTGAGTTTGGAAAATATGACAACCCGCGCGTGGTTTCAGGAGGTGAAAAAGTCTTGCTCAATCCAAGAGGTGGAGGGATTGCCCTCATTACCACTACCCGTCCTGTGTTTTCAAGTACTAATTTTTTGCTTAATCAAGCCTTCTACCGTTATGTATTTGAACCAATTAACGGAGAGATGCCACGTTTGGGGCAAATAATGCGAAAAACGAAAAACGGTAGTCTGAACGGACCTGTAAACCGCAACTTTTCCTTACTTGGCGACCCTTCCATGCGGTTAGCATATCCCAAAGAGCAAATAGTAATTACACACTTGAACGACAAACCTATCCATTTACCCACAGATACGCTCAAAGCATTAAGCAAAGTAACAGTACGCGGGGAAGTTCGTAACCAACAAAATCAACTTCTTACTTGGAATGGCAAATTGAGTGTAACCATTTTTGACAAGCCACAAGAAGTAAAAACCCTTGGACAAAAAGCCCCTGTTATGAGCTATGAAGTTCGTAATAGCTTGATTTTCAGAGGAGAAGTTTCAGTGCGAAATGGTGTATTTGAATTCACCTTTCCTATCCCTAAAAATATTGACTATCAATTTGGCAAAGCAAAATTTAGCTTTTATGCCGTAAATGATGCCCGAACCACTGATGCAGCAGGCTATAACTTGGACTTTGTAATAGGAGGCACAAATCCCCAAGCTAATCTTGCCCAAGACCGTACCCCCCCACAAATACAACTTTTTATGGAAAACGAGCAATTCAAAGAGGGTGGCACCGTGCCTAAAAACACTACTTTAATTGTAAAACTTCAAGATGAAAGTGGCATTAGCCTTACAAACACGAATATTGGGCAAAATATCACTGCCACACTCAACGCAAAAGCTGAAAATACCTATCTCCTAAACAACTATTACAAAGCTAATAAAGATACCTACCAAGGTGGTTCAATTTATTTTCCACTTTTTGATTTACCCAAAGGTAAAAATTTCTTTGTAGTGCGTGCTTGGGACACCTTCAACAATGAAGCCATTGAAACGATTAACTTCTTTGTAGAAACTGATGCCGTAGTTGCCCTCAAAAATGTATTGAACTACCCCAATCCCATGACGCAAAGCACCACTTTTAGCGTAGAACACAACCGCGAGGGCGATGAGCTAGAAATGTTTGTAGAAATTTATAATAGCCAAGGGGCTTTGATACAAACACTCAAAACCGAATTCTCACCTGCTGACAGCCACTCCCCCTTACGTGCCGAATGGAACGGATTAGACAATAGAGGCAACCGCGTGGGTAAAGGTGTGTACATGTATAGGCTGATAGTCAAGTCTTTACAAGATAAAAAAAGTAGCGTAGTAAGTAGTAAACTAGTGGTAATAGAATAACAGCAAAGTATGCAAAAAAATAACTTTGACGGGAATACAATCCACTCAATTACTCTTTGTTTAATTATTGCTCTTTCGTGCCAACCTCAAATAGAAATCCCTAAAAATATTTTACCCAAAACCAAAATGGTTGATATCTTAGTTGATTTGCATATTGCAGAGGCAATGGTAATGGAAAAAAACTATGCCTCTCCTGACTCAGCTTACGCAACCTTTCAAATGATGCAAAGCCAAATCTTGAAATGGCATCAGGTAGATTCACTTACCTATCACCAAAGTTATGCCTTTTACTTAAAAGATATGAAATTACTAGACGAGGTATACGCCGCAGTGGTAGATAGTTTGAGTTATAAATCTGCAATAGGTAAATTACCTAATAAATTTTACAGATTAAAATGATTTTTAGTACAAAAGTAGGATTGAATTGATACGTAGTTTAACCTAAAACTACATAATGAATTTTCAAACTTTCTAATTAAGATTTTTCGTATTTTTGCTTTCTAACTTTTATCCAACAATTTGTCTTCGGAATACCTATGGAACTATCCACCAAATATAATCCTCACATCGTAGAAAGTAAGTGGTACGCCTATTGGCTTAAACACAAATTTTTTGCCTCTAAAAAAGACCCTAATAAAGAACCTTTTACTATCGTGATTCCCCCTCCTAACATTACAGGTGTGCTACACATGGGGCATGTCCTGAATAACACTATCCAAGATATTTTGATACGCAAAGCCCGCATGGAGGGCAAAAATGCCTGCTGGGTACCAGGAACTGACCACGCCTCTATTGCCACAGAAGCTAAAATAGTAAAAATGCTCAAAGAAAAAGGCATCCAAAAGTCAGAAATCGGGAGAGAAAAGTTTTTAGAATATGCTTGGGCATGGAAGGAAAAGTACGGTGGCATTATCTTGAACCAACTCCAAAAACTAGGTGCCTCTTGCGACTGGGATAGAACTGCCTTTACCATGGACGAGAAACGCTCCAAAGCCGTAATCGACATGTTTGTACGCCTGTATGATAAAGGCTTGATTTACAGAGGATTACGCATGGTAAACTGGGATCCCGAAGCTAAAACCGTCCTTTCAAACGAGGAGGTGATTTACAAAGAAGTAAATTCCAAATTGTACTACGTAAAATATAAGCTGGTAGGAAGCGAGGAGTTTATTCCCGTAGCTACAGCTCGCCCTGAAACCATTTTAGGTGACACTGCCGTGTGCGTTAATCCTAATGATGAGCGATACAAGCATTTAGTAGGTAAACAGGTAGTTGTACCAATCATTAACCGAATCGTTCCTATTATTACTGACGAATACGTAGCGATTGATTTCGGTACAGGGGCATTAAAAATTACACCTGCCCACGATATGAATGACTATGAAATCGGTAAGAAATACAATTTAGCTATAATTGATACTATTGCCGAAGACGGCACCATGTCCCAAGCCTGTGGAGTAGCCAAATATGTAGGTAAGGATAGGTTTGTAGTTCGTCAAGAAATCGTTAAAGATTTGGAACAGGCAGGTTTGTTGCTCAAAGTAGAGGACTATAAGAACCAAGTAGGCACTTCAGAACGTACAGGAGCAGTGGTTGAACCTAAACTTTCAGAGCAATGGTTCATAAAAATGAAAGAATTAGCACAACCTGCTCTAGAAAACGTTTTGAACGATAACATTCAGTTTCACCCGCCTACCTTCAAAAATATGTATAAGGCTTGGATTGATAATATTCAAGACTGGAACATCTCACGCCAACTTTGGTGGGGGCATCGTATTCCCGCTTATTATCTGCCTAATGGGGAGATTGTAGTAGCACCCTCTTTAGAAGAGGCTTATGCCAAAGCTCTGAAAATCAATCCAAACCTAAAAAAAGAAGACCTAAAACAAGATGAAGACGTGCTAGATACCTGGGCAAGCTCTTGGCTTTGGGCTATCTCAGTATTTGACGAGGATGAAATAGACTATTACTACCCCACCACAGTGCTAGTTACAGGCTTTGATATTATTTTCTTCTGGGTGATGCGTATGATTATTGCAGGCTATGAATTGCGAAATGAAAAGCCCTTTCACCATGTTTATTTTACAGGAATGGTACGCGACAAATTGCGTAGAAAAATGTCTAAATCTTTGGGTAATTCCCCCGATGTTTTCAAGCTCATGGAAAAATACAGCACCGATGGAGTGCGTTATGGCATCATGGCAAGTTCAGTAGCAGGTAATGATATTATTTTTGATACCGAAGTTCCCAAATCCCAAAAACCTGAAGATATTGCCGAATTTGAGAAACTAGAACCCGAGTCAAAAATCTGTGAAACAGGGCGCAACTTCGCCAACAAAATTTGGAACGCCCTACGATTAGTTAAATCATGGGACGTAGACGAAAACCTACCCAATAACAACCAAATTGCTATCGAGTGGTTTACTGCAAAATTAAACCAAGTATTAGCCGAGGTAGAAAATCAATTTGATCAATTTCGCCTCTCAGAAGCAATCACCACTATTTACAAATTAATTTGGGACGAGTTCTGTGCTAATTATTTAGAAATGATTAAACCTTCTTACAATCTACAAGCCCAAAAACCCTTTCCTATTGATGCTCTAACCTTTCAAGCTACGCTCTCATTTTTTGATACCCTCATGCGTCTATTACACCCTTTTATGCCTTTTATTACCGAAGAGGTATGGCAAAATCTACAACCGCGAAAAGAAGGAGAAAGCATTTGTATCGCTCCTTATCCTAAATCACAACCCTTTGATAATCAAATCATTAAAGAGGCCGAACAAGTTTTTGAAGTAATACAAAACATCAATAACATACGTAATGAAAAGCAGTTGAAAAAAAATTTGGAATTAGAACTTTACTTTAATAGCCCCAACCCTGCCTTGTATGAAACTAAATTTGCCTTCGCTATTCGCAAATTAGCCAAAGTGGGTAAAATTCAATTCTCTACCCAAAAACCTACAAATGTGGTAAGTTTTGTAGTAAAAAACGCTGAATTTTTTGTACCTCTTCCTAAAGAGATAAATAAAGAAGAAGAGAAAGCCAAAATTAGTAAAGAAATTGATTATTTGAAAGGCTTTAGAGAAAGTGTACTAAAAAAACTTAATAACGAAAAATTTATAGCTAATGCAAAGCCTGAGGTAGTAGCTAATGAACGACAGAAGTTAGCCGATGCCGAAGCTAAAATCAAAGCATTAGAAGAGAGTTTAACCCACTTGTAAGTCCTTATTGTTGTGAGACGAGCATAGGCAAAAAAGCTTTACCATTTGTAAAGTTTTCTGAAATTAATCAATAGGGTAGATTAGCCTGCTTTGGAGATAAGTGCCAAGTAGTAGGGAAGTAAATAATTTAGTATTACCGAATAAATAAGTTTTTAATAATTAACGCTTAATATTAGAGCTTAAATAAAAAGTTCAAAAGGGTTGCCAAATCATTTTTTGTTGTTGCGTACCGATCAAGATAAGTCGGTTTTTAGATAATTCTAAAATAGGCATAGCTCTCTCAATACTATCTTTTTGATTTTTGATAAGGAGTTGGCTTTGGTCTGTTGATAAGTGCCATATACCTTGTGCGGTATCTGCTAGAATAACAGCTGTATAAGTATTATCTTTTCTAAATTCAATAAATGAACCTACCCAAGTACGGCTAAGTTCTTGTTTGTGGGCTTTGCGTTGGCTAGGTGAGAAATGCAAAAGTTCTGCTTCAATTTCAGGAAATTCGGCATCAATAAGTTTCCATTTTCTTATCAAGAGTTTAGTTCTATCAGTTTGATAAGTAAAAGCTAACACCGCAAAGCAGAAACTAAAACCAAGCAACAGACTAGCTCTTTTTTGATACAACTGCATACTAGTTTTTCAACTAAAATTAAAATTAAAGTGGTTTAAGCGTAAAAGTACTTTTTTGTTTATCTTCAGTTATTTCAATAACTAACTCCTCACTTGTAAGTTTCAAGATTGGAATAACCTCTTTAAGTTGAGTTTCGTATTCTATTTCAATATTTTTTTGGTCAGGGCTAAGTTTCCATTTGCCTTTGGTAAGCAAGGGGCTAGACGGGTCTTCTAAATTCTTTTGGACACGTGTATAATTTCCGTTTATCTCAAATTCTATGACCAAATTTTTGCTTAAATCAATCAAATTCTGTTGGTAAGCTTTTTTTTCTTCGGCAGAGGCTTCGGCTAAATTTTTGCGAATAAGATCAGATTCTATATTCACAATTTTCCATTTACGAGCCAAAAGCTCATGGCGATGGGCAGAGGAAGCTTCACAAGCTAGTATGCCAAGTAATAGCCATGCTCGAAAGGCGAAGCGTAGTTTCATGAAAAATAAAAAGAAAAAAACCAAGTGCATCTGGAAGGATTCGAACCCTCAACCCTCAGAGCCGAAATCTGATATTCTATCCAGTTGAACTACAGATGCAACTTGTTTGGGCTGCAAATATACAAAATTTTCTTAAAAAACCAAATATTATTAAAAAAATGATTTTTTTATATAGATATTTTTCTTGTATGTAGCTCATTAGCAAGCAATTAGGAAAATACCCGAAGTGAACCTTGTGCTGTTTCTTGGGTTTATTTCAAATCTCTAACCGTACACTTTTTTCTGAGCTGCAAGCAGAGTGTTGAGCATGAGTGCAGTAATGGTCATCGGTCCTACGCCCCCAGGAACAGGTGTAATTGCATAGCAACGAGGAGCTACCTTTTCAAAATCCACATCTCCTACTAAACGGAAACCGCTCTTGCGTTTAGTATCTTCTATGCGGTTAATACCTACATCAATCACGATAGCTCCCTCTTTTACCATATCAGCTTTCACAAATTGTGGTATACCTATGGCAGCGATTAAAATATCGGCTTGGCGTGTATACTCAGCTAAATTTTGTGTTTTGCTATGGCATAGCGTTACAGTGGAATTACCAATCGGTGTATTACGTGCCATAAGAATACTCATAGGAGAACCGACGATATGACTTCTGCCTAATACAACACAATGCCTACCTACGGTAGGAATTTGGTAATATTCTAATAGCTTCAAAATACCGAGTGGTGTAGCAGAGATATAAGCAGGTAGATTTTTTGCCATTCGCCCTACGTTGATAGGGTGGAAACCGTCTACATCTTTACGGTAGTCAATCGCTTCAGTAATTTTTACTACGTCGATATGCTTAGGCAAAGGCAACTGCACAATAAAGCCATCTATTTCGGGATTTTGATTTAGTTTTTCTATCTCTGCCAAAAGAGCAGTTTCACTAATTGTGTCAGGAAAGCGTAGCAAGGTAGAGCCAAACCCTACATTATGACAGGCTTTCACTTTGCCATTTACATAAGTTTCACTAGGAGCATCATTTCCTACCAAAACAGCCGCCAAGTGTGGGATTTTTTGCCCTTTTTCTTTCAAATTCTGTACTTCTTGAGCAATTTCTGCTTGTATGAGCGATGCTACGTGCTTGCCATCTATAAGTTGCATACAACTAATGCAAAGTAAAGTAAGAATGAATAAGAATGAATAAGTATAAGTACAGGAATGGATTTGAAAAGCAGTTAACATTCCTTTCCAGGCATAAAATTACGAAATAGTTTTTATGAATGCCTAAAAGAGATAGGTTAGTTGCGTTTTATGGTAATAGTATGAATGAACTTTTCAATACTATGATGATAAATCAATTTTTGCTTGTAAGGCATAAATTCAAACTTTCCATCACTTACTGTAATTAGGCTATCTTCAGGAAAATGTACTTCGGGCAAAAAAATTTCAGTAGGGGCATGTACACCTTCAAAATGTTCAAATACGATTTTCAGGATATGTTTCTTGTAGTCGAACTCAAGGCAGGTGAGTTTTCCTGCTAAAAACAAAGGATAAGGGCGCGCTAATGCCTCAATAGCACGTATGCCTGTATAAAGGTCGCGTTCTTTACCTCTTTGCGAGAGGCTAAAGATGGAGTAATCTTCCAAATTCCAGCCGTCGCCGTAGTCGTTACGGTTATTATGTGTATAATTCCATAAGACGTAAGGCTGTTGTTGGCTTTCTAAAGCTTTGAGCAAAAAGTCAAGGGCTTGGTTTATGTGGTCAAAATTATTAGTTTTATAGGCTTTTTGCTTGTTGAGGTTGAAAGGGATGCCCGTTTTTATACAAATTGCAGGAGCATTTTTATTAAGTTGCGTGGCTTTTTCTTGTTGTTCTTTAACTTGTGTAGCAAAACTTGTCATGATTGCTTTTTGAGTACAAAGTATTTTTTGTTGCTTGTGGTCATAGTTAAGCCAAGCATGGTATTTTTGTGTACGGCACGTAACTTGATCAGTCCAAGCAAAAGCAAAGAAAGCCTGTTTTATATCTATCTGCTGCCAGTTGAGAGGAGGCTGCTCGCGAACTTGGTGTATGCCTATCCATTTATTAGGATTGATACGATGTATCATTTCTACAAATCGCTTTACAAAAGGTAGATAATATTGCTGAATGAAATCTACTTTCTGTCCGTGCTTTTGGGCAAAGTAATTAGGTTTGAGAGCCACAGGGAGGTTATTTTTATCAATATCCCAAACTTCGTGTTGTTTCCAAATACATTTTACGCCGTTTTGCCATACTTTGATACCTCGGTGATTAAGCAAAACTTTGCCTTTGAGTTTAGGTCTGCCCCATCTGTCAAAAGTATAATTACTGACCTTACATACATTGCCCGAACCAGAGGCCATTGCCTCCAAAGGAGTAGGCATGGCCCCGAAGCGGTATTGTGTTTCCAGTTGTCGTATGTCTTGTTGTCCAATCCAGCCTGCGGAAGGCTCGTTCATAACCTCAAAGCCTAACACGTGGTCGAAGCTAGCTAATCGTAAAGCTACTTGTTGAAAGGCTTTAAGGTAATGTTTTTGCAAGTAGTGTTGTATATTTTCACCTTGTATGCAAGTAAGGGGAGCAAAATCGCTACCTGCAAAAAAGAGCGTAAACATGGTAGCAGAAGCTAATTTAGCATAGTTGGCTTCCCAAAAGCGTGTATTATAGTGTAAGGTATGTTGGTGCATAAATGCCGCACCTGCTTCATGGAATTGCCTTACCTCAAAACCGATTTGTTCAAATGTCCACATTGGAGCACCGCTCCCCCCTGAAAACCTGCTCCAAGTCTCTTGGTGGGCATCTATCAAAACGTAAAATTCATATTCACGCATCTTTTTTACAAGTTCTACCAAATAATCCAAATACCGTTCATCATAGTTCTCAGGGCTGTTAGGGCAAATAGCTTCCCAAACCACTAGTAGGCGTATCAAATTAAAACCTAAATATTTCAACCTACGCAAGTGATTGTCAGCCTCTTGTAAAGGAAAAGGGCGACCTTGAAACGAAATCGTTTTGGTGCTATACAAATTCCTACTTTCATTAGTAGGCAAAGGTGGTAAAAAAGGAAATTTGGAATTGTTGCTCAAATTGATTCCACGAAAATGTACCAAACGATTGCACGTATCTACAAAATATCGATTCTTAATTTGAAGCATGAGAGGTTTGTGCTAATTTGTAAAACTTCGTAATTTTGCATTATATTATCATAAGTGAATGGTTGAAGTTTTATTGCTTGTGAGTCTACTTATATTTTACATACAAAACTATGCCTAAAATTCAAGAAGTTATACAATATCTAGACAATTTTGCACCTCCATCCTATCAAGAAAGCTACGATAATTCAGGTTTGCTTGTAGGCGATTTGCAAGCAGAGGTGAACGGCATCTTGCTTTGCCTAGACTCCACCGAAGCCGTGGTGCAAGAGGCAATTGAAAGGCATTGTAACCTTATTATTGCTCATCACCCTATCATTTTCAAAGGGTTGAAAAAAATTACAGGAAAAAATCATGTAGAGCGAACTATTCTCAAAGCTATTCGAAACGATGTTGCTATTTATGCCATCCATACTAATTTAGATAATATTTGGCAAGGAGTCAACTATCAAATTGCCCAAATTTTAGGGCTACAAAATATACGCGTGCTATCGCCCAAGCCTCACACTTTGAGCAAACTTACCACTTTTGTGCCTCAAGACCATACCAAGCCCGTCTTACAGGCTCTCAGCAAAGCAGGAGCAGGGCAAATCGGCAATTACCAAAATTGTAGCTTCCGTACCACAGGCATCGGCACATTTCAACCTAATGAATACGCAAACCCGCACATAGGTACGGCAAATCAATTAGAGGAAGTACAAGAAGACCGCATAGAGGTTATTTTCCCTAGCTATCTGCAAAATAAAATCCTCCAAGCTCTTCGCCAAGCCCATCCCTACGAGGAGATCGCCTATTATTTGCATTTATTAGAAAACCATAACCAAGAAGTTGGTTCGGGAGCTATAGGTACTCTCACCGAAGCTATGCCTGCCCATGACTTTTTGGCTTATTTGAAACAAAAAATGCACCTTACCTGTATTAAGCACACTGCCTTGTTGGATAAAAAAATTCAAACCATAGCCCTGTGCGGTGGTGCAGGGATCTCTCTTCTACCTCAAGCTATTGCCCATCAAGCCGATATTTTTATCACAGCTGATATAAAGTATCATGAATTTTTTGAAGCAGACCAACGCATTATTTTAGCCGATATTGGGCATTATGAAAGTGAAATTTTTACGAAAAATCTCCTTTTTGAGGTTTTATCCAAAAAATTTACTAGCTTTGCTATTTATTTAGCCAATACTAGCACTAATCCTGTTAACTATTTCATCTAACGTCGTATGGTGGAACGTACTATTGCGCAAAAGTTACAAGCCTTGCTCAAATTACAAGCTATTGACTCCAAAATAGACGAAATTAAAAAAATTAGAGGCGACTTACCTAACGAAGTCCAAGATCTAGAGGACGAAATTGCAGGTATTCAAACACGTATTAACAACTTTTTGAACGATATCAAAAAATTAGAAAGTGATATAGAAGAAAAAAGACAAATCCGTAAGGACTCTGAAAAACTAATCGCTAAATATAAAGAACAGCAAAACAATGTGAGAAATAACCGCGAATTTGAAGCATTGAGCAAAGAAATTGAAGCCGAAGAGCTGGAAATTCAACTTTGTGAAAAGCGAATTAGAGAAGCTAACGAAAAAATAGCTAAAAAAAGGATTGATATTGAAGAAACTACCAAAAAACTTAATGAACGAAAAAAAGACCTTGAAAATAAGAGAGCCGAACTAGAGACCATTATGGCTGAGAGCGAAGAAGAGGAGAACCGCCTGCTTAAAGAACGTGAAAAACAAGTTAAAAATATAGAAGAACGACTACTGTACTCCTATGAACGCTTACGTAAAAATTCAAGCAATGGCTTGGCAGTAGTAACAGTAAAACGAGATGCTTGTAGTGGCTGCTTCAATATCGTGCCGCCCCAACGCCAAGCAGAAATCCGAGAGAACCGAAAAATCATTGTTTGTGAACACTGTGGTAGAATCTTAGCAAGTGTAGAGGAAAAAGAAAATTCTACAACAGCCGAAAAATCTACCCGACGTATAGGAATTAAAGACAACATATTCAGCATTACCAAAGAATAGTAGAAAAAGAGCAAGCCACACACCCAAGAAGGTTTGCTCTTTTTGCTTCAAAAGCCTACAAAATAAACCACCTCATTTAATACAAGTATGGCAAAGCAATCGTACCAAAGCGAAATCAAAAGTATAGCCGAAGGGCAAGTGCTCCTCTATCCAGAGGAACAGCTCGCTTCGTTAAAAAAGAAATCACAAAAGCTATATATCGGCATACCCAAAGAGAACGGAGAAGATGAAAAACGCATCGCGCTCAAACCTGAGGCCGTAGAAATTTTGGTGCGACACGGACACGAAATCCGTATAGAGAGTGGAGCAGGCTTACAAGCTAAATTTGAAGACTTAGAATATGCTAATGCAGGAGCAATTATCTGCTACAGCCCGCAAGAAGTATTTGAAGCAGATATCATTCTTAAAATTACTCCCCCAACTTTGCAAGAGATTGATTATATGCGTTTTGGTAGAACCGTTATCTCCGCTCTACCCAAAGCCCGCCTTACGCAAGATTACATCAAAGCTATATTACACAAAAAATTGATTTGTATTGCCTACGAATACATAGAAGACTCCAGCGGAACTATGCCCTTAGTAAGAGCCATGAGTGAGATTGCAGGTAGTACCGTAATGCTTATTGCAGCAGAACTATTGAGTAGCTTAAATGACGGACAAGGTATTATCTTAGGAGGAATTACAGGAGTACCCCCTACCAAAGTAGTAATCCTAGGCGCTGGCACCGTCGCCGAATATGCAGCACGTACCGCCATGGGGCTAGGAGCAGAAGTAAAAATCTTCGACAAACACCTCTACAAATTGCGACGCATTAAATATGCCTTGGGACAACAGGTTTACACCTCTACCTTAGATTATGTAGCCATGAGTGAAGCTATTTCACGTGCTGACGTAGTAATCGGCGCTATCCGTGCTGAAAAAGGGCAAACCCCTTGCGTAGTTACCGAAGAGATGGTAAGCCGAATGAAGCCCAACTCCGTGATTATTGATGTAAGCATCGACCAAGGTGGTTGTTTTGAAACCTCCGAAGTCCGTACTTTGCAAAACCCTGTTTTTCGCAAATATGGTGTAGTGCATTATTGCGTTCCTAATATCGCCTCACGCGTAGCACGCACTTCCAGCACCGCATTGAGTAATATTTTTGCCCCATATTTGATAGAAATCGGAGAAAGTGGCTCTATTGACAATATGATTCTGAGCAATCCCGGTTTTATGAAAGGGGTTTATTGTTTCAAAGGAAGTCTTACCAATGAAGATATTGCCCAAAGTTTTGGATTACCTCACAAAGATCTTGCTCTCTTGGCCGCCGCTCTGCGTTAGCTTAAATATAGCTTGAAATAGTTTGAAAAAAGTAATACAATCGTACATTTAATCCATACCTAATCTTTTGAGCAGAAAAACCTGCTGTTTTCGTAAAAAAAATTAATTTTGAGTACAGATTAAGCTAATTTTTTACTTTATGTTTAATTTTTCTGCTCCCAAAGACATAAAATTTCACGTAAATAAATACATTCTCCAAAACCAAGCTTGGCTTAAAAATAAAATCGTAATAGACATACCCGCGGGCAGCGGAGCAGCCTCGCAGACACTATACAGCATTGGAGCGAAAGTAGAAGCTTATGACCTCTTTCCCGAGTTCTTTAAGGCTAAACCACTTACTTGCCAATATGCTAATGTATTAGAAAAATTACCTATTGCTGATAATTATGCTGACTTAGTGCTTTGTCAAGAAGGAATAGAACATTTTGCTAATCAAGTAAAGGCCTTACAAGAGTTTAACCGAATCCTTAAACCCCAAGGCAAACTTCTCATAACTACGCCCAATTATTCTAATCTTCGTTCCAAATTAAGCTATTTTTTAGCTGAAAGTGAATATGTGTACCATCATCTACCTCCTAATGAAATTGACTCAGTCTGGCTTGCTAAAAAGCACCCACAAAGTGAAATTTACTATGGGCATATCTTTTTGGTAGGTATACAAAAATTACGCGTAATGGCGAAGTTAGCAGGTTTCAAGATAGCTAAAATCCACCCTGTGAGAACTAATTTCACCTCGCTCTTAATTTTACCTTTTGCTTATCCCTTCATTTGGATTGCCAACCAGTTAGCTCTCTGGCGTAGCCTTCAAAAGCACCCAAACATATGTAAAACTTACCAAAAGCAGGTATTTAGAGAAATTACTCAACTTAACTTGAATATTAGAATCCTTACTCACGGACACTTATTCGTAGAATTTGAAAAAGAGCAAGAACTTTCAGAAGTAGCCCAAAGTTTACACGGTAAGTATGTTAGCTTTGAAATAGTTACCTAAAAACTCTACTACTTTGCCTTAAAATTTTCCAATCTTCATAAATAATTTATTTATGTACAAATTTCATAGAACTGCCCTATCATTTAAGATCAAAGAAAGAATTAAAAACAAGAAGCCTTTAATTTCTCTTGTAGGACTACAACCTAATAAAAATTTTTGTATTAGTCATTGACAAGAGCTTTGCTTATGGTTTGCACCTTGTTAAGTATAGAATCCAAACCTTTGATGGGAGCAAAATACTTGCTTTCTACGTAAAAAACCCCTAACCTTTCGTGTTCGTGTACTCCCATCTTATTTTTTGGTAAAGAGGGCTTACAAGCTTTGTATCTTATCAAAATTTCGGTGCCTTGCTGATAATATTCAAAATCCAAAATTTCTATATCATCGGGAGTAGCTTTGGTAAGATTTTCACCATTAAGGTCAGAGATAAGAAGGTGAGGCGTATCTTTTTCATCCACTAGTTGATCTTGATTTGTATCTTTGATGGCAGCAATATAAGTAATATAATTACGTTGCGTGCTATCTGTGGGGACGTCAATTTGGTGAACAAAAGCCTGATGGTCAAACAGAACACGGTGTATTTTCCAATTTTTGGACAGAAAAACTACGTTATTGATAGCTTGTCGGTAGTTCCCCCTATATAACCTTAATCCTATTTTTTCTATTTTCTTTTCTCTGAATATGGTCAAGTAATAATTAGGGGTTTGGGCCACTTGTTTAGGTGTTGAAAATTGAATATGCTGGCTCAAATATTCTTGTGCTTTTTGTTCGGTATTCTTACTTTGATCATTGCAGGCAAATGCAAACGAAAGTAATAAGCACCCGCAGAGAGGCTTGAGCCGTTTCATACAAGCAGGCTAAAGGTAAAGGCTGCAGCAAGAAGTGGACCCAACAGGATTTGAACCTGTGACCCCCTGATTATGAGTCAGATGCTCTAACCAACTGAGCTATGGGTCCAATTACAGTAATTGAATTATTATCAAATTAGGCTGCAAAAGTAACAATTTTTTGTCATTTTACAAATTTTTTAGGCATCGTTTCAAAAAAAATATTTTGGAGCAGTGCTCATCAATTACAAATTAAACTTTCTGAAATAGTAAATTTTTGGGAATTTTTTGGATACAAGTGAAAGTAGCCTATCTAAATATTTTCATAGATTTAATTATGAGTGATTTGCAGGTCTATCCATCGGTAAAAATAGAGAGAGCATTGTTAAAACAGTATAGATAAAGCATTATTCCATTTAAACACTAAAAGTTTAACTGAATAAACTAGCATATAAACAACTAGAATAAGAAACTGCTACTAACATCGGTTTAACAAAAACAAAGCTGAGGGAAATAATTGAACATTTTACTTCTATTGACATTTGTACTAGGTTTTCAAAGCCTTGTGTTCGCTAAGCCTTTTCCGTTAGCGATATTGAATACTAGGAATTTGCAGAAATTCAGTAATCAATTTTCCTGCAAATTGATTTGAGTCGCTTCTGCCGTAATATTCAAAAGGCAACTCTTCGCCTGAGTGAAGGTGTAATTGGAGTAGGCAGCATTTCCAGTCGCCATCATAATATTCATATATTTCTACGTTTTTTATTTCTTTGAGAGCTACACGTGTACGCAAGGCATAAAAGATGGACTCTTGGCTACTCACCAAAAAACCAGTTTCTTTATTCAGTTCTAAATTAGAAACATTGAAACGAAACCCTAAAAAAATTCCTGCTGCTATAATAATAGAACCTAAAAAATAACCTATGCCATGTGTGTTGTATTTGTACTCCAGCCAAATTGCCAAAAAGCCTAATAAAAAGATAGCCAACATAGCCCAACGGTTGTAATGTTTGCCTATAGTAAGAACTAATTTAGTGGGAACTCTCTCATCCACTTCCCAAGAGTACTTATGTGGTAATATAGCTACTTTTCTCTGTATTTCACTAATGTTTGTGAGCATGTTGTGTTTTCGTATTGTATCAGTTTTACAAATTTGAACATTAAAAAAACATTTTTGTTATATCTTTGCAAATCTTATCTGGGTTTGATTGAATTTAATTTTTTAGACTTATTTTTCTTACACTTTATATTGATTAAGTCTTAAAAATCGTGCCATTTATCAATTCATTTACCCATAATCCAAAAAAAGTAGGTTCTTTGTAAATTGTTGCAAAGCAAAGTGATAGTTTTTTATTAGTTTAATTAAAATAAGCTATGCTAAATTTTGCATCAGTTATTGAAAAAAACTTGGGCAAAGATATGATTTTAGATTATGCCCACGATTTGCCCACTCCTATACTTTCTCTAAAAACCGAGAGTCTTGTACAAGTATGCAGTTTTTTATACCAATCACCTGAAACTTTTTTTGATTTTTTGGCTTGTATCACGGGAATAGATAATGGCATACAAGCGGGTACTTTGGATGTAGTGTACCAGCTTTATTCTATTCCCTATAATCATTCACTGATGCTCAAAGTGAGTGTACCTCGTAATAAAGAAAACGAGCCTTTACCTAAAATACCTACCGTATCGCATATTTGGCGTGCAGCTAATTGGCACGAACGTGAAGTATATGACTTGCTAGGTATTGAGTTTGAGGGTCATCCTGATTTGAGACGTATCTTATTACCAGCAGATTGGCAAGGTTACCCTCTAAGAAAAGATTATATGCATGCCGAGAAGTATCACGGCATTAGCATAGCTTATTAGGTTTGTGCGAAAACAAAGACTGGCTTAAAGAAAGACAGTCTTTTAAGTTCAAATTAGTCCTCTTTTTTTTCTATAGCTTAACGTTGTTCAGGCATTAAGGGGTTTTGCTTCGCCCATTAGCTCTTGAGTTATTTCATTTATTCGCAAGCCGCTTAAGGTGTTTTTTGGAGTAGGTGTTTCCTTTTCATTAGGTACATAGCCAAACAAACACTTTTCTTTGATAACGCGAGCAACATTATCAGGCACCATTTCCTCCCAACCACTCCGCCCCTCTTTTATCATTTGCAGCACATTATCAGAGAAAATACCTAAAATGCTTCGGTCAAATTCTTTTATATCCTCTATTTTGTCGTTTGCTAATAGATATTTGAATAAGTACTCTTGACTTTTGGAGGGGAGTTCAAAATTTTCGCAGGTGCAGAGTGTCTTTCCATCACTTTTGAGAGCAGGATAGAGATACATTTTAACGTTACGGCTAAACAAGGTGCTGAAAGACTCTAAAATACCTCCTTTGAGGTTCTCGTAATATTTCTCATCAAACACAGAGAGCAGATTATACACGCCCAGCACGATACCAATTTTGCTACGTGTATGCTGTGATAAGTAAGATACTAAACGATAGTATTCGTAATAATTAGAAATCATTACCGTGCAGCCCACTGAGCAGAGAATATCCACGCGATCAAGAAAATCCTGATAGTTAATTTGCCCACCATGTGCGGCTGAAAGATCTTTTATGGTAAGTTCGGCAATTACTTCAATATTTTCTTTTTTTACATCTTTTTCTTTGCTAAACTGTTCATAGCCGCGTTTAAGCATATCTAAATTCACATTAGTCATGGGGCGGAAGCGACCACGTAGCACAAGCACGTTCTTTTTGTAGAATACATCGGCAGGGTTCATAACTTTGCCGTCAGGGTTGAAGATAGCGGCATTAGTGAGGCCGTATTGTACGAGTTTGAGGCTGAGTAAGCGATTATCTACGTGTTCAAAGTCAGGACCAGAGACACGCACCATGTCAATTTCAATACGTTCGGGTGAGAGGTGATCCATGAGGGATTTTACAAGCATATCAATATCATTGTAGTAATGATAGCAAGCATAAATCATGTTTACACCAATTATCCCTATGGCTTGTTGTTGTGAGATTGTATCGTTATCATACATTCTCACGTGGGCAATCAACTCATTAGGAGCGGTTTGCGGTTTAAGTTGAAAGCGAACTCCTAACCAGCCGTGTCCCTGCGAAGTTTTAGCATAGTTGATAGTGGTTACGGTATCTGCAAAGGCGAAAAAGCACCTTTCGAAGCCCATCTTAATTCCAAGGCGTTGCTCTAAAAGTGCATATTCTTTGTTAAGCATTTTGAGCAAGCGAGATTCTACCACATATCGTCCACTCTCTTCTGCACCATAGATAGCATTGCTAAAAGTCATATCATAAGCAGACATCGTTTTGGCTACTGTGTTAGAAGCGCCTCCTGCCTTAAAGAAAAAGGCGGCTACTTCTTGCCCTGCCCCAATTTCGGCAAATGAACCATATGTATTAGGGTCTAAATTGATCTGACGTGCCTTTTCTAAGGGACTAAGGGCTTTGTGTGTTATCTCTTCAGTTCTATTAGGTTGTAAATCAACACTACTTCTGAGGCTTATCATATATTTAAGGGTTGTTAAGGTAAACAGAATGATATAGCTAACTTTTAAAATAACAATATTTTTGCCAAAAAGTAACTAATTGTAGCTATAAAAATTATTCTGTTGTAGAAGGAGGTGCCTCTTGAGACTCGGTTTTTGAGGAAATTGGCAAGTTTTTTAATTTCTTGTCTTTAACATTCCTATTCAAAAAAGCGTTGATTTGGTCAATATCATAATTAGACACAATTTCGCCAAATGAATTAACGTATATGTCAAATCCTTGTAATTCAGGATTTACACGTGGTTTTTTGTTGTCTTTTTTTTTGCGTGGCATAAGGGTCGAGGTAATTTTATGGGTTAGTGAATAGATTTTTTGTAAGGATGCGCATTTGAGTTTTATGGTTTGGTTATGCAAAGATAACAAAATTTCAAGCAAGAAAAGCATTCTTAATGCCAGCGTTAGGCATTTGTGTTGGATAAAAAAAAATTATATTTTTTCTTTTTATGGTTAAAATAAGAAAAAATTTATAGAAAACATCTTCTTTGTGCCAAAGTTATTGGTAGTGGTGTAGGTGGTGTAGTTATATGTTTTATACTGCGGGCTCCTGTTGACTTAGGCAGTGCCAACTTCCTAGCCCCCAAATCATATCGGTAGAGTCTATACCGATAACTTTTCTATCAGGAAAGCACTTTTCTAAGATTTGTATTGCCTCTTCGTCAGCTTGGCATTGGTAAGTGGGTACAATGACAGCATAGTTAGCAATATAAAAATTAGCATACGAAGCGGGCAACAGTTGGTCGTTATAGATAACAGGTTCGGGCATAGGCAACTCAACGATATTTAAGGGCTTACCATTCAAGAGTCGCATGGTTTTGAGAAGTTGCAGGTTCTCTTGCAAAATCGCATAATTTTCACTTTGCTTATTTTTTTCAATTACCGTAACTACGGTATCTGCATTCACAAAGCGTGTCAGATCGTCAATATGACCATCGGTATCATCACCAATAATGCCCTTGTTAAGCCAAAGAATTTGCTCTACACCGTAGTAATCGTACAAGTATTGTTCTATTTGGGCTTGGGTAAGGTGTGGATTGCGATTAGGATTAAGCAAGCATGCCCGCGTAGTTAGGAGTGTACCTTTGCCATTAAATTCTACCGAACCACCTTCCATTATAATATTTGGGTAATAAACAGGAACTTGCAAATAGTTAGCAATTAATGTAGGAATTTGGTCGTCTAAATCAAATGGAGGATACTTGCCGCCCCAAGCATTGTAGCCCCAGTCTACTATGATTTTAGGCTGTTGTGCTTCAGGATTAACTAAAAAAGCGGGACCGTAGTCCCTACACCAAGCATCATTAGTGGGGTAGAGATGGAAAAAAATTTGGTTCATATCTACCTGTTTTTCAGCTAATTGCATTTGCACTCTTTGTAGCATAGCCTTGTTTAGTACATTGATGTGTACTTTTTCGCCTTTGCTTATTTGAGCAATAAACTCTAAATAGCTCGGATAAATGCTCTCAATTTTTCCAGGCCAAGAAGCCTCTTTGTGTGGAAAGCTTAGCCATGTGGCTTCATGTTTTTCCCATTCAGCAGGAAACCGATAGCCTAGTGCTTTGGGGGTAGCATTCATGTAAAGCAGTCGTTTAAGGTTCAAATTTTTGCTTGTAAAGTTAGAGCTTTTTCGTTCAAATGCTTTCAAATAGTTTTTTGCTTTGGCTTTGTGTGAAAAATCTTTTACAAGAAAAAAGCAACTTTTAGTGAAAATATCTATACCTTCCAGGCTTGCAAAAAATACTTATTCTTGGGTTCCTGTCTACTATCGCATTTCTAATTTAGTGCTTACGATCTTATTGATAAATAAAATCAATTTTTTTAGTTGAGCGAGGTCATTACCTAAATAAGAAATTACTTTGCTTTCTAATTCTTGTAAGTGTGTACCATCAAGCCAATCAATGACTACGGGGAAGGTATATTTGCCTTCGAATAAATGTGCCTTGTATGCGTTGTAATAAGCCTTGTATAATTCAATCTCTTCGCGAATAAGTGGGTCTAATAGCTTTTCTGTATTTTCAAAGAGGCGAAGGCAAGCCTCGTACAAGGTCAAGAAATCTATTTTTTGCTTGTCAAAATGTAGTAATTCTACAAAAACAGCGGGGCGAAGTTGAGGAACATAGTTCTTGAATTTGGCTTTGAGGTATGCACTCATGAGAAAATGAATAGATGAGGCATAAATTTCATACTTTTCACCTAGCCCGCGTAGCTTAAAATCGGTTTCATTTTGGGAAAGTTCATAAGCTACTGCTTTTTGCATAATGCGTTCCTCAAAGAGATAAACTGCTTGTTGTTGTTGCTTAAATTCTTGAATATTAGCGTGAAAGTCTGCATATAAGGTTTTAATTTGGGTATTTTTGCGGTTGTAGGTTACTTGCATGTATACAGGATATACCAATTTTTGATTTTGGCTAATTGGGGCAAGGTGTGTATTGATAAAAAATTTGACTGTAATTTTTTTTGGTTTTTTCATGTTAGATTTACCAAAAGTATGCATTTATTTACTTGACAAAGATAGCTGATTTTTGAAATAATTGCAATAAAGATATGCTAAATCTTGCTACCCCCTCCCGAAGGATAGAAAATAATGCTCTCCAAACCTTGCATTTTTACCTCAAAAAGGCTATCTTTGCACCTTAAAAAGACAAAAAAATGGATAACTTATTGATTTTCAGGATTTCATATCTGTTTTATTTTCACCTTTTATGCAAAATATCCGAAATATTGCTATTATTGCCCACGTTGATCACGGCAAAACTACTTTGGTAGATAAAATTATTCATGCTTCTAAAATTTTTAGAGAAAACCAACAATTTGATGAACTTATCTTGGATAACAACGAATTAGAACGTGAGCGAGGTATTACTATTGTAGCTAAAAACGTTTCCGTTCGATATAAAGATGTGAAAATCAATATTATAGATACTCCTGGGCACGCTGACTTTGGCGGTGAAGTAGAGCGTGTTCTTAAAATGGCAGATGGAGTATTACTTTTGGTAGATGCTTTTGAAGGACCTATGCCTCAAACACGTTTCGTGTTGAGCAAAGCGCTGCAATTAGGCTTAAAACCAATTGTAGTGATAAATAAAGTAGATAAACCTAATTGCAAACCCGATGAAGCTCAAGAAGCTGTTTTTGATTTAATGTTTAGTCTTAATGCCACAGAAGAGCAGTTAGATTTTGTAACCCTTTATGGCTCTGCTAAACAAGGCTGGATGAGCGACGATTGGAGAAAACCTACTAATACAATTGAACCACTGCTAGAAGCTATTGTAAAACATATTCCTCCCGCTCCCCAAAACAAGGGAACCCCTCAAATGCAAATTACTTCGCTAGATTATTCCAGTTTCGTGGGACGTATCGCCATTGGGCGCGTGTATAGAGGTACGATTCAAGAAGGAGCAACTATGGCACTTACCAAAGCTGACGGAAGTATAAAAAAAGTAAAAATTAAAGAATTACATATTTTTGAAGGCTTGGGAAAAGTTAAAGTGAGCGAAGTTTCAGCAGGTGAAATTTGTGCTGTAGTAGGTCTAGAAGATTTTGAAATCGGTGATACACTTACAGACATAGAAGCTCCTGAAGCCCTGCCACGCATTACTGTAGACGAGCCAACTATAAGTATGCTCTTTACTATTAACAACTCTCCTTTTTTTGGCAGAGAAGGCAAATTCATAACCTCACGCCATTTGAGAGAGAGATTATATAAAGAAACCGAGAAAAATCTCGCTCTTAGAGTAGAACCTACCGATAGCGAAGACCGATTTTTAGTATATGGGCGAGGTATCTTGCATTTATCTGTATTGATTGAAACTATGCGACGCGAAGGCTACGAACTGCAAGTGGGGCAACCGCAAGTAATCTTCAAAGAAATAAACGGACAAAAACACGAACCTATTGAAACTCTTGTAATAGAAACTCCTGAAACTACCGCAGGAAAGGTGATTGAACTAGTAACCCAACGCAAAGGAGAACTGCTTGCAGTACAACCTAAAGGCGATTGGCAATATCTAGAATTTGATATTCCCTCACGCGGACTCATTGGATTACGTAACCAAATTTTAACAGCCACTGCAGGAGAAGCCACCATCAATCACCGCTTCAAAGAATACCAACCATACAAAGGGGAAATCCAAGGCCGTATTAACGGCTCGCTTGTCTCCATGGAAACAGGGCAAAGCACAGCCTATGCTATTGACAAATTGCAAGACCGAGGAGTATTCTTTATTGAACCAGGAGAAGTAGTATACATGGGGCAGGTAATTGGTGAACATAATCGCCAAAATGATTTAGTAGTTAATGTGCAGAAAGAGAAAAAATTAACTAATATACGTGCTTCAGGTTCTGACGAAAACATCAAAATTGCTCCCAAAATTCAATTCTCTTTAGAAGAGGCTTTGGAATATATTCAAAAAGATGAGTACGTTGAAGTAACTCCTAAAGCAATTCGCATGCGTAAAATCTATTTAGACGAGAACGAAAGAAAACGCATGGAAAAATAAGTACTTTTGCTTTACATGAATAAAAAACTTGGTTTGTGAATAGGTACAGGATATAAAAAGTTAGCCTTAAATGGTTTACTTAATATTCTGAATCTCAAGCTTGCATGGTGCTTTCCAAGTTTTATGAACTTGGAAAGTACTTTTTGCTAACACATGATAGCTACTTTGGTCAAGTTTACCGAAATATTTAATTTGGCTTTATCGGCAGCGGCTTTGTTGAGTTCAAAACGCCATCTTCCGTTTTGGAGAATAAAGTTAGCAATGCTTCCTTGTTGGCACATGTTAGCCTTTTCGGTCATAATCAGAGTAGATTTGCCGTCTAAAATACGCTTCACCTCATTAAGTTTATCACTCTCCGCATTAGGGATAAAGATCATGTGGCATGTTGTAATCTTATTTGTTGCAGGAAACTTTTTGACAATGATTTTTTGATTACCTGCTGTTTTAGTTTTAGCTAAATCTTGTAATTCCGCGATAATTGGTGATTCCCCTAATACACCAATTACAAAATCACCTGTTTGGTAGCTCTCAGGCCACTTGATATACTTGATAAAATTAGCAATGAAGATTTTATGAAATTTGTAATCTCCTGTTTGTCCATACATATAAGATATGGTACTTAGCGTAAGCCATACACTTAGACCAAGTGTGAGTTGAAAGATTTTCATTGCAAACCTAAAATTAAGTTTTGTAAATTAGTTAATTTTCAATTCAATAAGGTAGCTTTCTGGGGTTGCTCAAATGTTTTGCAAAAGTATCTATTTTATTTTACAAACAAAATTCTATGTATTTTTTTTGCACTTTTTATTTGGTTAGTGCAAATATTGAACTAAAAACTTGTACTTTTTCGATATCAGCATTATTTTTTTCGGCATTTAGTCTTATTTTTGAGAGTATTACTACCATTTTTGATTTGAAAACTCTTATCAATAGAAAGTAATTTTTCGGTTGTAAATTACAACTTATTACCTCGTAGAAACTCCTCAATGCTCATGCGTTTTTTTGATTCTAATTGTAATTCTTTAATGCTGATATAGTATTCTGCGGTTTTGAAACAGAGCCAGTGTTTGTTATCAGAGATGGGTTGTCCGATTTGCCAATCGGTAGTAGCAAAGTTAGGAGGTAGTTCTTGCCATACTTCGGTTTGATAGATTTTACAAGTTTTACCTTTGAGGATAGTCCAAGCAGCAGGGTAAGGGGCTAACCCGCGCACAAAGTTATGAATTTGTTGGGCTGTTTGGTTAAAGTTAATTTGGCAGGTTTCTCTAAATATCTTAGGGGCATAGCTAGGTTGGGCTAATTGGGCTTGTGGGATAGCTTGGACAGCGTGACTCTCAATAGCTTGCACGGTTTTTAGTACTAATTCTGCTCCTTTGATTTTTAACCTTTCGTGAAGTGTCCCTGCATTATCTTGGGGAAAAATAGGTTCTTTTTCTTGAAAAATGATATTTCCTGTATCTATTTCATGCTGTATAAAAAAGGTAGTAACTCCTGTTTCGGTCTCCCCATTGATGATTGCCCAGTTAATAGGTGCAGCGCCACGATATTTGGGCAAAAGGGAAGCATGTAAATTGAATGTACCAAGGGGTGGCATAGCCCAGACCACCTCGGGTAACATACGAAAAGCCACCACAACTTGCAAATCCGCTTGATAGCTTCGCAAAGTTTCTACAAATTCAGGAGCTTTGAGTTTGGTGGGTTGTAAAATAGGTAAGTTATGCCGTAAGGCACATGCTTTTACCTCAGAGATTTGTAGCTTTTGTCCTCTGCCAGCGGGTTTGTCTTCAGCAGTAACTACAGCTACCACATTGTAATGGTTTTTTAGCAATATTTCTAGACTTGGTACAGCAAATTCGGGTGTACCCATGAAAACAATTCGCATGAAAAGGCAGAGTAGGTTTAGTTAGCAAATCATGGCATTACACGCAGTGAAAGTATGGTAATATCGTCGTGAAATTCATTTTCACGCATAAATTTACGTACTTCTTTAATAAGATTATTATTCAAATCTTCTAAATTAGTATATTTGTGAGATTGCATAAATTGGATTACTCGCTCTACGTTAAATAACTCGCCTTCTGGGTTTTTAGCTTCGGTCAAGCCGTCGGTATAACAAAAAAGCAGAAAGTTAGTAAGGTTATTAATAGTAGTTTCGTTAATAAAAGGCAGTGGCTCAAATGCCCCGAGGACTGTACAACCATTACTCAATTGGTGAATTTGCCCGTGCTTAATATCATATAATATAGCAGGATTATGCCCTGCATTGATGTATTCTAGTGTATGATTTTTGGTATCATAAATAGCAATAAAAAAAGTCACGAACTCCTCTTTAAGCGTGATTTCAGTAATAAAATAATTTAGTTTTTCTATGGTATGTTTGAGGCTATAGGCTTGCCTCATGAGAACGCGTAGGGTAGCTTGTACATTTGACATAACAAGTGCTGCGCCGATGGCTTTGCCTGAAATATCGGCAATACAAATCATAAATCGGTGATTGTCAAGGGGAATATAGTCATAATAATCACCTCCGATAATGGTATGTGGGATATAAGTTGCCTTAATTTGCACGTGTTCGTTATAGGGCAAAGAGCGTGGGAAGAGCTTATTCTGTACATGTTTGGCAATTTCCATTTCCTTCTTAAAAGCCTCTTGTTGGAGTTGTTTTTGCACAAGTTTTCTATTCTCAATAGCTACGGTGAGGATGTTAGTAAGGGTTTGCACAAAGCGAAGTCCCGCAAGGTGGTCTTCGGGGTTGGTAGCCCCTTGATAGGTCTCAGTAAAGAGAAAGCAGATGGTTCGGTCTTTATGCTGAATAGGGATTACCCAGTCAAACTCTTGGAAAGCGGGGTGTTCAAAATGAATTTGTTTGGTAGAGGTCGTGGTTTTTAAGTGAATAATTTTATCTATTTCTAATGCAATTTGGTCTAACTTGTATTTAGTGCCATAATATACCTTACATTCCCATTGTGTTTCATTAACTAACACGTATAAAGCAAACAATTTAACTTTAAGTGAGCCGATGAGACTAAAACGATAAATTTTGTAGAGATTTTCTTCAGGTGTATTATTGTTAATAGCTTGCGAAATATCCAAAATACTTCGCAATTCCATCTCTACAAGTTCGTTAGAGCGTAGTTGTTCGCTTATATTATTTTCCTTTGGGGTCATAGGCGTCTCTTAAACCATTACCAAAAAGATTAAAAGCTAATACCATTAGAGCAATGCAGAGGCTTGGGAAGAGTACTAAATGAAAATCAGTAGTAATATAGGCAAGTCCTTCATTTACCATGTTTCCCCATGAAGGCACAGGAGGCCGCGCGCTCAGTCCTAAAAAACTTAATCCTGCTTCTGTGAGAATAGCAGAGGCAAAGTTAGAAGTCATAATTACAATTACAGGACCAGTAGTATTTGGCAGCACGTGCCGAAAGATAATTTGAGCATTATTCATACCTAAGGCACGTGCCGCTTCTACAAATTGTTTTTGCTTTATGCTCATAATTTGTCCACGCACTACACGGGCGATTTCTACCCAAGTGGTAAGCCCAATAGCAATAAAAGCTACTAAAACTCCTTTACCTAAAGCCAAACTAATAGCAATAACCAACATAATACCAGGAATTGACCAAATGACAGTCATAAGCCACATAACTAGGCTATCTACTATTCCTCCAAAAAAGCCTGCAATAGAGCCCAAAGTTACTCCTACTAGTAAGGAAATAATTACAGAGACGATTCCTATTCCTAACGAAATACGTACTCCAAAGATGAGTCTACTCAATACATCTCTCCCTGCTTTGTCTGTTCCGAGCCAATAAGTGCGTTTTTCTAAACATTTTTTTTCAAATTCACTTATCAATTCTTCACGGGTAGTGGTTTGTATTTTTCCATGAACATCTACATAGCGAATAACATTGCCCTGCACCTCAAACTTTTTTCCGCCCAAGAGATTAGTTTCACCAACGTACAATGGTTTAGTTAAATCTACCAAAGAATAAGAAACTTCTGTACCCCCTTGGGCAAAAACTTTTACAAAAACATCTAATCCTTGAATCCGATAACTTTCTATGGGTTTAATACGGTATTCACTTTCTTGCCCGAAGAGCCATTTTTGGAATAGATTTACTTTGGGTATTTCTCTATTTTGGCGTATTTTAAGGATGAGCACTTGGAAACCAGGTTTTTGTAAACTAATCTCATCGGCTCTTTCATTTACGTTTGGGGTGCTATCAGGCATAATAAAATAGCCTAGTAAAGCTACAATACATGCCAAAATGATGTAAACTAGCCCTGCTACTGCTAAAACGTTAGAGAAAAGCCGTTTACGAACATAATAGCTCGGTGTGCGAACAATATCTTGGGTTGGGGGTATGTCTTGTTTGGTTGATGTCATAAATAGAGCGTTTACACATAGTTTTAGATGCAAAATAACCCATCAATCAGGTATTTTGCTCTAATTATGTTGCAAGTCTTATGCTAATTTTTTTATTTTAGAAAATATGGCACAAATATAAACTTTTTTTGTATCACTTGCTATTATGCACTAGCAAACCACTTTTGGTAGCTAAATAGGCATATGTTTGGTAATTTGTTTCTAAATCTATTTCTTGGGTATCTAGAGGTTGTTTAGTATGAGCATCAAGGCACTTTATCCAACCTTTAGCTAGCAATTGAATTAGAATATTTCTCAATTCAATTTCTTGATAATGAGGTAGTTGTTTTGCTAAATAAGCAAAAGTTTGCACGAAATAAAGCTCGTCAAGTACTTCGTATTCTTGCTCAGTCATTGCTAAAAAATTTTGTTAGTTTATTCATGATTGTCAAAAAAAGAAATAAAAAAATAGGCGTGAGTTGTGAACGAAAAAGTAGAAAAGAAGTGCCAATTTAACTTTTCAAGAACACGTTTTGTGAAAGTACTTTTATTCACCTACTCTCTTTGTTAAGGGATACGAAAGTTACAAATTTTTTCTCAAAAATTCAAGACTTATTTGGTATGCTTGCTCGGTATATTCTTTATGATAGTTAGGATTGCTCGGGTTAGCAAAGGCGTGTTCGGCATCAAAAGTTTTTATGATAGCTTGTTTTTTCAAGGTTTTCAAATTTTCTTCAAATTCTTTTACGATTTCGGCATTTATCCACTTCTCTCTACCTGCAAAAATACCCAAAACAGGGGCTTGCAAGGTTTTTAGCTTTTTTTTATCTCTTTCTGGCATACCATAGTAAATAATACAAGCTACGGCTTGCTTTTTAGTTAGAAGTGCAGCTTGCAGAGACCACCCACCTCCAAAGCACCAACCGATAGTAGCTATACGCGCTCTCTTGCCTACATACTGAATAGCTCCTTGTATAATACTTACAGCACGCTTTGGTTTTACACTTTGCATAAGTTTAGCGGCTTCTTCTCGCTTAGTAGCTACTTCGCCATCGTACAAGTCCAAAGCTAATACATTGACATTCAAGTCTTTGGCTAATTTTTCGCTTTCTTGCTTTATGTAATCGTTCAAGCCCCACCATTCGTGAAACACAAAGAGGTACTTATTCGTTTTTTGAGTAGCTTGAATTAAAAAGCCCTGTCCTTGTCTGCCGTCAGGAGTAGCAAAGCTAACTTTTTCGCCTAAGGTAGGCTGAAAATGGGAAGGTTGTGGTTCGTTATGACTTTTTACAAAACCTTTGTTCAAGCCCAAGAGAGCAAAAGAAGTGGTAGCACTCATTTCTATGTTACAACATTTATACTCGTAAGGTGCTTGGCACTGGGCTAGTAAGAAGAATACAAACGCTAGAAAGAGAAGTAACTTTTTCATGGTTTTTTTGGTTTGTAGGTTCAATGTAATAAAATATAAATATTTTTGTAAAAAAACTCGTAAAGGTTTATCAAAGTAATAACCTTTTCATCCCAAATGTTATGAAATACCTACTTTTCAGAACTTTAGTTTGGGCTATATTGTTTTGTCTTTTTATAGCTACAAGTATTTTTGCTCAAAATGAAATTATAGAAGAGGAAACTGAGGAGAGCGAGGAGAAATCTACTGCCAAAAAACCCCTCTTTACCTCTATGGAAGAGGCGCTGCAAAACCCTCAGCAAGTCTATCGCTTAGATTTAACCTGGAATTATATGACTACACTTCCTAACGATATAGCTCAATTTTCTAATTTAGAAGAACTCAACTTATCGTGGAATAAATTACGGAAGTTACCTGCAGCCATCAATAAATTGACCAAATTACGAAAGTTTAGTATTTCTGACAACCCCGAACTAGACATCAAACAATTAGTAAGCTATTTGGTACAGCTCAAAAGCTTAAAAGAGTTGAATTTTGGACATAGCAAACTAAATGCTTTGCCTGACCAGTTCGTAGAATTACAGAACTTACAATCGCTCACACTTTCTTACAATGGTTCTAAAATCCAAGAAACGGAAGATGGCGAAGTTAAAGAAGACAAACGCAAAGAGGACTATGTGTTGCAAAAAGTAGCCAAAATTAAAGCTCTGCAAGAACTTAACCTTTCACGTAATAAATTAAGAGAATTACCTGAGGTAGTTAGCTCATTGATTAACCTAAAAAAACTAGTGCTTGCAGGAAATCAACTCTCTGATTTACCTGCTAAGATTAGCCGCTTGGTAGAACTTCGTGAACTAAACTTAGAGAAAAATGCTTTTGAGGTGATCCCCCCCGTAATTACCTCTTTGGAAAATTTGCAAGTTTTGGATATGTCTGAGAATAAATTAACTAAACTCCCCACACGTATTTCAGGGCTGAAACAGCTTAAAAAATTAAACCTAAATTCTAATAATATATCTGAAATTAAAGAAGGTTTTCTAGTTTTTGAGAACCTAAAAGAGTTGAAATTAGCTAAAAATGAGCTCAAAGAAATCCCTAAAACGATTGATAAACTGAAAAATCTGGAAGTTTTAGATCTGACTTCTAACGTACTCAAAGAACTCCCCTCTTCCTTAACTAACCTTCGCAAGTTACGAATACTTAAACTTGCTAATAATGGCGAAGTGAACTATTTAGATTACTTTAACAAGAATAACGACTTTGCAATGCTTCAAGAATTAGACCTCAACAATGCTAAATTAGATACCATTTCAGCTGAAATTAGCAAACTTACTAGTCTTCAGAAACTTAATTTGGGGAGCAATAAACTTCGTTACTTGCCTAAGAGTTGGAGTATGCTCAAAAACTTGCGAGAGTTGAATTTAGAAAAAAATCGCTTCAAGGAGTTTCCTGAAGTTATTTTGGAAATGACACGCTTGGAGAAGCTCAATCTTGACCTTAACCGTATCAGCAGCATTCCAAGTAGCATTAGCAGCTTACCAAATTTGAAAGAGTTATCTATTCGTTTCAATCCTATTCCAGAAGAAGAGGTAGAACAATTACGGAAGAACATGCCTAATGTTAAGATAATACGGTAAAAGAATAAACAACTTGCCTAAAATTTAGGTTATTAGTAGAAGCCAAAGCCCAAAATTATGCTTACCATAGAGGAGGAGCTACATACTCAAAAATTCAATTCTGAAATCCAGAAAGCTCACTTAAATATCTTGTTTACAGCAAGTTGGCTTAAAGCTATTTTTTTGCAGAGAATAAAAGTATTTGGTATTTCTTTGGAGCAGTACAATGTATTGCGTATTTTACGTGGGGCCTTGCCTCATGGCCTTTGTGTATTAGAAATTCGTAAAAGAATGATTGATAAAAATTCTAACGTTACGCGTATTATTGACAAATTAGTTGCTAAAAATCTTGTCCTTAAACAACGTTCTGAAACTGACAAGCGCGAATGGAATGTGAGCATTTCAACCCAAGCCCTCGAACTCCTACAAAAAATTGACCAAGAGTTTGAACAAAACCCTTTGCATCAATCTATCCTGACTCAAGAGCAAGCCCAAACCTTAAACCAATTGTTAGACCTTATACGAATTAAAAAAGCATAAAAGTTAGAAGAATTTTTTTGTTAAATTATCGCACCATAACAAACATTTTGGCTGATATGAGAAAAAGTTTTTTCTTAGTAAGCAATGTGTAAGAATGCAGTACTTTATTTCAATTTCATTTTAGCATAATCTTTTTTATGGATTTCCTCTTAAAAGAATAAAGGAAGTTTTTATTTTTGCCTTGTGCGCTTAAATTTTTCCTTTTTTGGAAGGTTTCTTATCTTTATTCTGCCTTTCCCTTACTTAAAGGGAGCGAATGATTTTGGTTATTCTCTTGCTCTATAACTGATTGATTACTAATTTGCTCTTCTTCGTCATTAGCTTCGTGTTTTACTTTGGCTACTGAAACAATTACATCGTCTTCGTCTTGCAAACGAATAAGTTTAACACCTTGCGTAGCTCTACCCATTACACGTAATTGATTAACAGGGATACGAATTAGCATGCCTGTTTTGTTGATAATCATCAAGTCATCAGAGTCTTGGACTTCTTTAATAGCGACTACGTAACCTGTTTTCTCGGTCATTTTCAAAGTAGTAACACCTTTTGCTCCTCGGTTAGTAACGCGATAATCTCCTAAATCAGTACGCTTGCCATAGCCTTTTTCAGAAACTACCAAAAGTGTGGAGTTCTCATGGCTTACGCACACCATGCCTACTACTCGGTCGTTAGCATCCTCATCTTCGGCTAGGGTGATGCCTTTCACGCCTGCGGCTGTACGCCCCATAGGTCGTACCTGTTCTTCGTGGAAATGGACGGCACGTCCTAATCGTGAAGCTAAAATGATATGATTATTACCATTAGTGAGTTGTACGTCGAGTAGTTTATCGTTTTCGTCAATAGAGATGGCAACAATTCCGTTGGCGCGTGGTCGTGAGAAAGCCTCTAATTCAGTCTTTTTGATAATGCCTTTTTCAGTACACATTACAAGGTAATGGTTTTGCACGAAATCGGTATCATTGAGGTTACGGACATCTATCACGGCTTGTACTTTTTCGTCTTTTTCTAGTTGAATCAGGTTGCGGATGTGCGTACCTTTGGCAGTTTTAGAGGCTTCTTGAATTTCGTAGGCTTTTTTCCAATAAACTTTGCCGTAGTTAGTAAAGAAGAGCAAGTAAGCGTGCGAGGAGGTTACAAATAGATGCTCTGTAAAGTCATTATCGCTGGCTTTCACACTGCGCGAACCTACTCCCCCGCGTCCTTGCTTACGATATTCTGTAAGAGAGGTACGTTTGATAAACCCTTCATGCGAAATAGTAACTACTACGCTCTCCTCTTCTATTATTTCCTCAATGCTAAAGTCCTCTTCGCTACCGTTATAATCAATTTGTGTACGTCGCTTATCCCCGTAACGCTGTTTCATTTCAGTTAATTCGTCTTTAATGATTTGGGTTCTCAATGTTTTGTCGGCTAGAATAGCTTCTAATTTGGCAATAAGTTCGGTAATGCGGTGGTATTCCTCTACAATTTTGTCTCGTTCTAAGGCGGTAAGGCGTTGCAAACGCAAATCTAGAATGGCTTTTGCCTGAATTTCAGAGAGTTGAAAGTTCTCGATTAAGCCGGTTTTAGCTGTTTCAGTATCTTTGGAGGCACGAATAAGGGCAATAACGACATCTAGATTATCTAAGGCAATGAGATAACCTTGCAAGATATGCTGACGGGCTTTGGCCTCTTTGAGTTCAAAGGCGGTACGGCGGTAAATAACCTCGTGCCTATGTTCTACAAAATGATGTATCAATTCTTTAAGGTTCAAGGTCATGGGTCTGCCTTTCACTAAGGCTACATTATTGACGCTAAACGAAGTTTGTAAACCCGTATATTTGTAGAGTTGGTTTAGAACAATTTGAGCGTCATAGTCACGTTTGATATCGTAAACAATACGCGTACCTTCTTTGTTAGACTCGTTACGGATATCCGAAATGCCTTCAATTTTCTTTTCTTGGACTAGTTGAGCTGTTTTTTCAATTAACAAATCGCGGTTGGTTTGATAAGGCACTTCAGTAACGATGATTTGCTGTTTGCCTGTCTTGGTAGTTTCAATTTTGGCAACTGCACGGATTATGATTCTCCCCCGTCCTGTTTCGTAGGCATTTCTCACCCCTTGGTAGCCCCAGATAATACCTCCTGTGGGGAAGTCAGGGGCGGGGATGTATTTCATTAACTCAGTGATGCTAATTTCAGGATTGTCCAAAAAAGCAATAATTCCGTCTACTACCTCGCTTAAATTGTGTGGGGGCATATTGGTAGCCATACCTACGGCAATTCCTGATGCTCCATTAATAAGTAAGTTAGGAATCTTGCAAGGCAAGACAGTAGGCTCTTGTAGTGAGTCATCAAAATTAGGTTGAAAATCAACGGTTTCTTTGTTTATATCTTCTAATAATTCCTCTGAAATACGTTGTAAGCGAGCTTCGGTATTGTGATTAATAAAGCCGTTAGCCACAAACGAATGGCAAGTGCTTTCTACCTTTACCGAGTAAACCACTTTCGGTTCAGGTTGTAATTCACAAGATTCGGTAGTAGCGAAATAATACCTATCAGCTACAAAATGTTGAAAAAGGACTTTCAGATGCTCTTGGTTAATGGCTTGCAAAATTTGCTGGTAATTGGTTTCAATGCGTTCAAACCTATCAAAATTGTTTTTGGCTAAATAAGCACTTTTAGGCTTATCGTATTTTCGCAAATATTCGGAGATATAGGGAATAGTATCATAGCTAAAATGAAATTTGGGCGAGTGTTGTATGCGGTATTGCCTCTCCTCCTCTATCAAGGTTTGTAATCTGATAGCTTTTTGTGTGGCAAAATTGATATTTTGATAAAATTTTTCAATATTGTAAAATCCGCTAATGCTCACCTTAAATTCTTTTCTTTCTGTTTGTTCACTAATTTTGCCAATTACGCCAAATTCTAAAAGTAAAAGTTGAATTTCTTTGGCTAATTGTAAACTTTGTGTGCAGTATTGTAAGCAAGGGGTGCATCCTTTGGGAGCAGAAATATTGCCGCCACCTTCAAACAAGTATTGTAGAAATATTTTTTGGGCAGTTTTAGAGGTTTGCCAAATGTAGGTAGGAATACGTTTTTGTTCTGCTTTTAGCCCTACCAAATCGGCATATAAAGGACTATGAGCGAACTTTTGTAATTCGGTATGGTTCTGAACGTCAAATTCATATATTTTTTTACCTGATTTTAGGTAACGCTCATATATGTAAAATTGTGTGCCTAATACGCTTTGGTAAGCATTTACAAAATCTTTGAAATATTGCTCGTCAGCATTATTAAAACCAACTCTTTTTTCTTGAACATGGCCTTCTGAAATGAGGCAACCTGCTATAATTGCCCAATACTTTTGCTCTTCGGTAAAAGGTTGTTTGTTGAGCGTTTCTTGAGTGCGGTCTATGACAACCTTGTCGCCTGGTTGTAGGTGGGCAAGCAATTTCCAGACATATTGCGGTTTTCCTTGGTGGTCTTTTTCACATACCAAAATAGGGTGATTGGCTGTTCCTTCTATTTCAAATCCTTCTTGGGTGCGTAGTTTGTAGGTAAGGTGATAACCCGAATTGAAAAATTTTGTAGCTTTATGTTTTTGTTTGTGGATAGATAAAACTTCGATATCTAATTCATTGTCAGAATTTAATGCGGTATGCGGCACAAGTGAGTCCATACGTACCAATCCTTTATCCGTTTTGATAAGAGTATTTCCTACCACACAGTAGCGCATACTTGCTGGTGAGTCTCCATCCATAGAGCCGAAGTTTCCTTGTCCATCTACTAAGGTATAACGCAAAGACCAATCCTGAGCCATGCGTACTAACGTATCATAAACAGAGGCATCACCATGTGGGTGGAATTTGCCCAGAGTATCGCCTACGATGCGTGCTGATTTTTTGTAGGGTTTATTGTGTTGTAAACCGAGTTCGTCCATTGTATAAAGTACGCGGCGGTGTACGGGTTTTAGCCCGTCGCGGACATCGGGCAAGGCACGCGAAATAATGACCGACATAGCATAGTCTATGTAGGCGGTTTTCATTTCCTCTTCAATATCAACAGGGAGGATAGATGGGTTTTGTGCGTCTGTCATTGCAATTTGTTATGTTTTGAGTTATGTTTTGAGTTATGTTTTGAGCTTAATAAATGAGCTTAATAAAAAGGTATGAAGTGAGGCCTTGGAAACAGAATTGTTTTCTTTTAGTCTTCAAAGGTAGTGTTTTTTGGGCAAATACTCAAATTTCAAGGCTTATTTCCCACAATGAAATGATTATTTGTTTAGAATTTTTGTATTAAGTTCTCTAAAGTTTAGCAATTTTTAGAAAGTTAGCAAAAAAATACGTTAGGGATTGAAAGGACAAGCCGAAGGGATTGGTGCGTAGCACTGAAGCGTGAGAGAAGCTCTTTAAGCAAAGCGAAAAGAGCGAAGGGGAAAGCCAAAAAATGTTATTGCTAATTTATGGGTTTGCAAACCAAATAAATACGAATTTTTTAATTCAACTATTGTGTTTCTGTAAGAAAAACAAAAATAGCACTACTTATTGAATATTCAAAGGAAACTTAAAACATTTTTAGGGTTTTCAAAGTTTTTTACGTAGCTTTATAATATCAAAACATTTCTTTCCAAGACTTAATTTTTTCCATATGCAAAGAATAGCTATTTTTTTATTTTCGCTTTCGTTTTTATTGGCTTGTGGCAGTGAGACCAAAGAAGCGAAACTAGCACGCCTAAAAGCCCAACATAAACAAATTGCCCAAGAGATTAGCCGATTAGAAAAAGAAATCGGCAGAAAAACAGGTGCCAAAGAACAGGATAACATTCGTACTAAAATCGTTTCGGTAAAAGAAATTAGCTATCAGCCGTTTCAGCATTTTATTGATTTGCAAGGGCGCATAGAAGCCAAGCAAAACATAAACATGAGTGCCAAAATGCCAGGTACTATCACGCGTGTGTATGTAACCGAAGGCATGGCAGTAGCAGCAGGGCAAGCTTTAGCCGAAATAGATAATACACAAATTTTACAAGCTATTCAGGAGGTAGAAACGCAACTTTCATTTGCTCAAACGCTATACCTCAAACAAAAAGATTTATGGGATAATAAAATTGGTACAGAGGTGCAATTTCTGACGGCTAAGAACCAAAAAGAAAGCCTAGAAAAACGCCTCGCTTCGCTCAAAGATCAATTAGATAAAACCATTATTCGCTCCTCAATAGCAGGTACAGTGGATGAGGTATATGCCAAAATTGGAGAAAGCACTGCTCCTGGCGCTCCTTGTGTGCGTGTGGTAAATCTATCGGATTTGCGATTAGTAGCTGACGTAGCCGAGGCTCACGTATCCAAAATAAAGATTGGTACAAAGGCTATTGTAGAAATTCCAGATACAAAAAAGGAATTTAATGCTACGGTAAGTTTTTATAGCAAGGCTATCAACCCGACTAACCGCACCTTCAAGGTAGAAGTTCGCCTGCCTGCCGATGCCGACCTTAGACCAAATATGTATGCCAAACTTAAAATTGTAGATTACGAAGTAAAAGACGCAATTACTATCCCCATCAATGTAATTCAGAATAGCGAAGAAGGTAGTTTTGTAATGATAGCTACTACTGAAAATAATCGTCAAGTTGCTCGCAAAAGAAAAGTAACCGTAGGGCAGACCTACAATAAGTTAGCAGAAATCAAAGAAGGACTTTCTGTAGGTGATAAACTAATTACCATAGGCTATCTTGACCTAAACGACGGAGATATTATTAAGTTTTAGTCCAAAAACTAAATCTCAAACTTTAATCGTATAAAAAATATGAAAGATAATTTTGAAAAGGAATTTTTTGCCTCTTCGTGGGCAATAGACAATAAAACAAGCATTTACATCATTACAATTATTATTTCAATTGCAGGGATCATTTCTTACCTCAATTTGCCCAAAGAGCAGTTTCCTGATATTGTAGTGCCTACTATCTACGTGAGTACCATTTACCCAGGCACTTCTCCCAAAGACATGGAAAACTTGGTTACCAAACCGATAGAAAACCAAATCAAATCTATCAATGGGGTAAAGAAATTTACAAGCAACTCGTTACAAGACTTTTCTAATGTGATTGTAGAATTTAGCACTACAGTAAGACCTGAAGAGGCAAAACAACGGGTAAAAGATGCCGTGGATAAAGCACGTACCGACTTACCTGCCGATTTACCTCAGCAGCCTAACGTCCAAGAAATTGATTTTTCAGAAATTCCTGTCTTATATATCAACCTCTCAGGGGATTTTGATTTGAATAAATTGAAAAAATTTGCCAAAGAATTAGAAGAACGCATAGAAGCGATGCCTGAAATCCGTAGAGTAGATATTGTAGGAGCGTTAGACAGGGAAATACAAATCAATTTAGATATGTTCAAGATGCAAGCCGCTAATGTAACCTTGCGTGATGTACAAAATGCGGTTGCTTTTGAGAACCTAACTATTTCAGGAGGAACTATTAGCTTAGACGGGGTGCGACGCTCTGTCAGTATTACAGGTGAATTCAAAGATATTGAAACCATTAAAAATTTGATAGTAGGAGCCTCTGGAGGGGCAAAGGTTTATTTGAAAGACATTGCTGAGGTAAAAGACGGATTCAAAGAACAAGAAAGTTATGCACGGCTTGATGGAAAGAACGTAATTACGCTTAATGTGTTGAAAAAAGGAGGAGAAAACCTTATCAATGCTGCAGATAAATGCCGTGAAATTATTGCCGAATTTCAAGCTACAAACAAATTTCCCAAAGATTTGAGAGTTACCATTACTAATGACCAGTCCAAAGGTACACGCATTACCCTACATGATTTGATAAACACTATCATTATCGGCTTTATTTTAGTTACGGTTATTTTAATGTTTTTCATGGGCGTTACTAATGCCATTTTTGTAGCCTTGTCTGTGCCGTTGTCTATGTTTTTGGCATTTTTGATTATGCCCATGATTGGTTTTTCGCTCAATATGATAGTGTTATTCTCTTTTCTATTAGCTCTTGGCATTGTGGTAGATGATGCGATTGTGGTAATAGAAAATACACACCGCATTTTTGACAACGGCAAAGTGCCTATTAAACAAGCCGCTAAAACTGCAGCAGGTGAAGTCTTTATTCCTGTCTTGTCAGGAACAATGACTACCCTTGCCCCGTTTGTACCTCTGGCTTTTTGGCAAGGTATTATCGGTAAGTTTATGTTTTTCTTACCTATTACTTTGATTATCACGCTCTTAGCCTCTTTGGCTGTGGCATATATCATAAACCCCGTCTTTGCTGTAGATTTTATGAAGCCGCATCACCATAACCAAATTAAGAGCTATAAAGGTACGGTTATTACCTCAATAATTATGATAGCCATTGCTCTTATTTTCTATCTTTTAGGAGGTGAGGCTGGCTTTGGATTAGGAAACTTTACTATCTTACTATGGCTTCTATTTTTGCTCAATAAGTTCATACTTACCTCAGCAATTTATTATTTCCAAAACCACATTTGGGTATCTTTCCAAAATGCGTATGCTAATTTCTTGGCTTGGGCTTTGAAAGGTACAAGACCTTATTTGTTTCTAATAGGTACTATCTTTCTATTCTTTTTCAGTATTGTGCTTACTATTGTTCGCCAACCCAAAATAGAGTTCTTTCCTAAAAGCGACCCTAATTTTATAGAGATTTATACCACACTTCCTATTGGAACTGACCAAACCTATACCGACTCCATTACACGCATCATTGAAAAACGTGTTTTTGAGGTAATAGGGAAAAATAATCCCTTGGTAGAGTCTGTAATTGCTAATGTTACTGTAGGAGTAAGCGACCCTGCGGAAGGAGATAGAAGTAACGCGCCCAACAAAAGTAAAGTTTCTATTGCTTTCGTGGAATTTTCTCGCAGGAACGGGCAATCTACAGCTGTTTATTTAGATAAAGTACGCCAAGCCGTTAAAGATATTCCTGGTGCCGAAATTGCCGTTGACCAAGAGCGAAACGGTCCTCCAGTAGGAAAACCAATTAGTATTGAAATTACAGGCGAAGACTTGGATGAGTTAGTAGTAATTTCACAAAAAATTAAGCGATACCTTGACTCTTTGCAGATTGCAGGCATAGAGGAGCTAAAATCTGATGTGCAAATAAATAAGCCTCAACTTACCATTGAAATTGATAGAGAACGTGCTAATAAAGAAGGTATCTCCACAGGACAAATTGGTGCTGAAATTAGAAATGCTATTTTCGGAATTGATAAACCTGCCAAATTTAGAGAAGCTAACGAAGAGTATCCAATTCAAATTCGTTATCAAATTGATCAACGAAACAATATTGCTACGCTCATGAACCATCAAATTACATTTAGAGATATGAACATGGGAGGGATTTTGCGTACTATCCCACTTTCAGCAGTGGCAAATGTGAAATATGATAAAACTTTCGGTGGTATTAAACGCAAAAATCAGAAACGAATTGTTACATTGAGTTCCAACGTGTTAGCAGGCTTCAATCCTAACGAAGTAGTAGCAAACATTGAACAAGCTCTCAAAAACTTCCCTAAGCCCGATACTATAAGCATTAGCATGGGTGGTGAGCAAGAACAACAAAAGGAAACTAGCGCTTTTCTGGCAAATGCCTTGCTTATTTCCTTAGGAATGATTTTATTGATTTTGGTTACTCAATTCAATTCTGTTTCTAAACCTATTATTATTCTCTCCGAAGTTCTATTTAGTATTATTGGTGTGCTATTGGGGCTATCTATCTTTGGTATGAAAATCTCTATTGTTATGACAGGCGTAGGCATTGTAGCTTTGGCAGGAATTGTAGTACGAAATGGTATTCTTTTAGTAGAATTTGCCGACCTTTTGCGCGAGCAGGGGGTAGGCTTGTTTGAGGCAGTAGTAGAGGCAGGACGTACACGCATGACCCCTGTCTTGCTTACAGCAAGCGCTACTACGCTGGGGCTCATTCCCTTAGCAGTAGGGCTAAATATTGATTTTGTAACTTTATTTACCGAACTTAATCCGCACATTTTCTTTGGAGGCGATAGTGTTGCTTTTTGGGGACCGCTCTCATGGACTATGATTTTTGGATTAGTTTTTGCCACTTTCTTAACGTTGGTGCTTGTGCCAATCATGTATTTGCTCTCAGAAAGGACTAAAATGAAGGTGAAACAAACTTTCAAATTCATAAAACCCGAATCTCAACTTGAACTCGCCGAAGAGGTTACGGTTTAATCCTATTAACATCTTTCAAACAGCTATCTTTTAACCAGCCTGCAAGCTACCTTATGCTACAAAAAGCATAGGTAGCTTTACTCTTTTAATAAAACACAATTAAAGTTCTAATTTTTTTGATGGTACTGAAATGTGTGGCCATAAAAAATTACGAAAAATTACAAAATTTTATTAGAAATTCAAGGGCTAACTATTTTTCGAATGTGCAACTCTATTAGCTAAAATTTCTGTTACAGAAATTTCTGGATACTAGTAAAAAAGATTTTAAGATTGTACCAATATAATAACAATTTGCCTAAATGTGATTTTTTTAGTAAAATTGCACACCTATTTCACGAACTAATTTTGCTATGAAACCTAACTTTTATGTAATGCTTTCTCTTTCTACCTCGCTCTTATTCTTTTTTAATGCTTGCAAACCTACTCAAAAAACTACCCAGCCACAAAATGACACCAAAAACATAATCTTAAAGATCGGTAAGGAAACAGTAAAAGTTCAAGATTTTAAGCAAATGTACGAGAAAAGTTTGACCAACCCCGATAGTGCCTACCAACAAAAACATCTAGAAAATTACCTCAACCTTTATATCAATTACAAGCTAAAAATCATAGAAGCCCAATCCCTAGGGGTAGATACTACAACGGCTTTCAAGGCAGAGTTGCGTAGCTACGAAGAGCAACTTGCTAAAACTTACCTTACTGACAAGAAATTGATTGACTCTTTGGTAAAACAAGCTTACCAACGTTTGCAAGAGGAAGTTAATGTTTCTCACGTTTTAATTGCTGTTACCAAAGAAGCTGAACCACAAGATACACTTGTAGCTTATGAAAAAATTTTAGATTTAAGAAAAAAAGTTCTGGAAGGAAAAAGTACTTTTGAGGAAATTGCTCAACAATATTCGCAGGATACTCTTTCAAGAAAAAAAGGAGGTAATTTAGGCTATTTCACTGCCTTGCAAATGGTTTATCCATTTGAAAATGCCTCTTACAATACCGCCAAAGGCAATATTTCAGAACTGATTCGCACCAAATTCGGCTATCATTTCCTTAAAGTAGTAGACCGCAGAGCCACACAAGGCAAAGTTACGATTGCTCACATCATGTTCAAAATTCCTAAAAAAGCAACCAAGGCCGACTCTGCAAGCATCTACCAAAAAGCCATCGAAGTGTATAACCGCTTACAAAAAGGGGAAAGCTGGGAAATGCTTTGCCAACAATTTTCTGACGACGGCGCCTCCAAAGACAAAGGAGGGCTGTTACCCACTTTTGGCGTAGGTACAGTTATCCCTGAATTTGAGAAAGCCGCCTTTGCCTTGCAAAAAGAAGGAGATATTTCCTTACCTTTTCTCTCTCCTTCAGGTTATCATATTATCAAATTGATAAAAAAACAAGGACTAGAAGACTTTAAGGAAATTGAACCCCTACTTAGACAAAAAGTAACTCGCGACTCAAGACTAGAATTTACACAACAACAACAACTCAGACGCTTACAAAAAGAAAATAATCTTATACAAAATAAAGCTACCCTCGCCCTCGCTTTGCAAAAAGCTGACAACCGAATCCTGCAAGCAAATTGGGACTATGACAAACAAGATAAATTGTTGAAAGAAACACTTTTTAGTTTTGAAAATAAAGCCCTCAAACAAAAGAAAAACTACACCATAGCCGATTTTTTTGCTTTCGCCAAAGAAAAACAAGTACCCAGGCCACAATTAACTACTCCCGCACACGCCTTGAATTTGCTCTACAGGCAATTTCTAGACAATGCTACCATAGAGTTTGAGCGTAGCCTTCTGCCCTTAAAATATAAAGATTTTCAGCTACTTATTCAAGAATACAAAGAAGGTATGATGCTCTTCCAAATGATGAACGAAAACGTATGGAACAAAGCACTTACCGACGAAAGCGGCATTAATGAATTTTACCAAAAAAATCGTGAAAAATACCGCTTTGAGGAACGTGCCGATGCTGCTATTTTCTATTGTGCTAACGAAAAAGTTGCTACTGAACTTCGTGAATTACTTAAACAAAAATACTACCCTTTACCCGAGTTCAAGTTAGAAAAAATATTTTTTGAAAAAGATAAAAACACACTCTCCGTAGCAGCTATCAAATACTTGGATAAAATTGTAACCATCATGCAAGATACTACCAAAAGAATTGAGATAGCAGGTTTTGCAGACCCCGCCGAAAAAGCCGATTTAGCCAAAAAACGCATTGACCCTGTGGTGGATTATCTACTATTCAAAAAAGTTCCTTTAGAGAGGATCATTACCAAAGATTACGGCATCTATAAACCCGTTTCTACTACAGATAGAAGCCTCAACCGACGTGTAGAGTTTACACTTTTCTCTACTCGCAAAAAAGATCTAGAACAAATACTTAACCAAAATGCCCCCCAAAACCTACGCGTAGCAGAAGGAAAATTCCAAAGAGGAGAAAATGCCTTCGTAGATAAAAACTTCAAAAAAGGTATTTTTAGCTATGAAGACAAAGACGGTAAAGTGGTAGTGGTAGAAATTAAGAACCTTGAACCTGCTCGCTTGAAATACTATGAAGAGGCAAAAGGGCAACTCATTTCAGATTATCAAAACCATTTAGAAAATCTTTGGCTTGATAAATTAAAGCAAAAATATCCCATTGAAATTAACCAAGAGGTTTTTAAGAACTTAATCAAAAAATAAAAATAACTTAACCAACCTATGCAAAAAATATATGCCTTCGGATTTATGTTTTATGTATTATTTAGCTTTTTATTTTGTTTTTGTGCTAATCATTCCCAACAAGAAAAGCAAACATATCAAGAAGAAAAGCAAATAGCTCAGAAACCTAATGCTTTGCTTACTACGGTGGAATTCTCCAAGCCTATTCAATTGAAGTTAGACTCATTTCAAACCCTTATCATTGAGAGCCATGCTGTGGATATAGTTTCACCTTCTCCCAAAATAGCATTCAAAGGCAATATCATTGTGTTACCTGGCTGGAATTTCTCTCGGCAAGATTGGTGCAAAAATTCGTCTTTGTGCTACAAAGCCCTTGCCAAGGGCTATCGGCTTATTCTGCCTGAAATGGGTAAAAGTATTTACGCTACGCAAGAATATCCTGAAACTCGCAAAGATTGGCGCGGCTTCCCCACCAAAACATGGGTAATCAAGCATATGATACCTACCCTACAAGAAAAATATCAAATTTTACTACCTGAGCAAAAAAATTATTTAGTCGGGCTTTCCACAGGAGCGCGTGGGGTAGCTATGTTAGCTCTTGCTTTGCCCGATTTGTTTACCGCAGGCGCAGCCCTTTCAGGGGATTACGAACAAACCCTTATGCCTAACGATAACCTTATGCGAGGGTTTTATGGTAATTTAGCTCAATTCCCCGAACGCTGGAAAGGAGAAGACAATCCCTATTTTCAAGTACAAAAACTCAAAACCCCGCTCTATTTAGGACATGGCACCCAAGATTTGATCTCACCACCTCAACAAACTAAACTTTTTTACGAGGCTATTCGTAAACATTTACCTCACCTCAAAGTCAAACTTAATATGCCTTCCGCAGGACACGACTACAAATACTGGGACAGCGAGGTGGATAACATATTGCAATTTTTCGAGGAGATTTAGTTTTAATAGGAGTTTTGTATTTTATCCTTTTATTACAAAACTTTTGCTTTTTTAGCTACTAACGATTTTAGTTAGCTACCAAACTTAATTTTTATTAAACTTCCCAAAAGTTTAAAATTTTTAGAAAGTCAACAAAATAATTAGGGCAAGTAAAAAACTTTTTAGAATTTTAATGTTCCTTTTGCTCTTTTCACTTGTGGCTCAAAGAGCAAAAGGAGAGGCTTTACAGGGCTTCGCTCACGCTTCAGCGCTTCATACCAAGCCCTTCGGTCTTGCCCTTTCAATCCCTAAGGCATTTCTTACCTTTCTACCTTAATGCAACTACAATAAATCTGCTCACTGCTAAAGGCATAATTGCCATAAAAATTAGAAAGCATACGAAGCATTTATGCCAGACGACAACACAAAGCGGATACGTTTCCTGTTGAAGGATATAATAGTCTTTTTCGTCATTTTTTAGCACGATTAAGAAGGAAAACTAGATGTTACTCTAAAGTTGTTTATATGCTAGTCTATTCAGTTAAACTTTTAATTGTTTAAATGGAATAATGATTTATCTATACTATTTTAACAATGCCAAAAAACTAGTCTTATTAGTTTTCTCAGAATTAACTAACTGCTTAATAGTACTTTGCAACTCATAAAAAAATTAAAAAACCCTATTTGTTCGAATGTAAACAACCTAATTGCTTTTTCTCTATTAAAAGTAAAAATAGGTACTTGTATTGACCACAATACAATCCCAAAGTGAGCAATATAAACTATCTACCTGACCAAAGTCATTTGATAAATATAGTAATTGATGTATATTTGGGCTACGCTTTAAATTGATAGATTGAAAACTTGCCAAAGCCATGAAAAATAAAAATCTCACTGCTCTTTTAGAAAAATACGACGTACCAACACCGCGCTATACCAGCTATCCCACCGTTCCATTTTGGAATGAAGCTACCTTCGACCCTCAAGCATGGAAAGCAAATGTACAGAAACATGCCCACGAATTAGCCCACGAGGGAATCAGCCTTTACATTCACTTGCCCTTTTGTGAGCAACTTTGCACGTATTGTGGTTGCAACAAACGCATTACCAAAAATCACCAAGTAGAGCTTCCTTATCTAAAAAGCGTACTGCACGAATGGCATACTTATTTAGCTATTTTACCCTCAAAACCTTGGGTAAAGGAAATTCATTTAGGCGGTGGTACTCCTACCTTCTTCTCTCCTGAAAATTTGCATTTCTTGTTAGCTAATCTTCTGCCAACGATTCAGCTTGCTTCTGATGCTGAATTAAGCGTAGAAGTTCACCCAAACGTAACCACTTACGAACATTTAGCTATTTTACGAAAACTTGGCTTCCATAGATTGAGCGTAGGCATACAAGATTTTGACCCCGCAGTGCAATATATCATTAACCGCATACAAAGTTTTGAAAAAACAAAACAAATTTTTGAATGGGCAAGGGCTTTGGGCTACGTTTCTATTAATGCAGACCTTGTATTTGGACTACCTCTGCAAACCAGTGAAAGCATTAGGTTTACCATAGAAAAAATACAACTCTTACGACCAGAGCGAATTGCTTTTTATAGCTACGCACACGTACCTTGGAAAAGTGCCTCACAACGACGATATAACGAAAATGACCTTCCCAAAGCCGCTGAAAAACGGGCTTTGTATGAATTAGGACGAGATTTACTCCTTCAACAAGGCTATCACGAATTAGGATTAGATCATTTCGCACTTGCCCATGATAGGCTTTTTCAAGCAGCACAAGCAGGCAAAATGCACCGCAATTTCATGGGCTATACCACACAACGTACTCCCCTTTTAATCGGCTTGGGTGCCTCAAGCATTAGCCAAACTCCTGACGCCTTTGCTCAAAATGAAAAAACCGTAGAAACTTATCAAGAGCAAATTGCCCAAAAAGGTGAGGCAACTTGCAAAGGTCATTTTTTAAGTAAGGAGGATAAAATTTTACAAAAACATATCTTGAATATCATGTGTCAAGCCTATACCGACTGGAAAGCCGATTTAGCAGAAGTGCCTCTCTTGCAAAAAGTTCATATACGTTTAAGGCAATTTGCCACGCATGGCTTAATTGAATTGCGTGATACTTCCCTACAAGTTACTGAGGCAGGTAAACCTTTTTTAAGAAATATTGCCTCGGTTTTTGATGCTTATCTATTTGCCAAAGAAAATAGCAATTTACCACTATTCAGCAAAACGATTTGAGATCTTGTGAAGAAAAGTGCCAGTGGCAGAGAAGCGGCAATTTAGCGTCTAAACAGAGTAGTTCTATGATTAGGCATTTTTGCAGAGCAACATAATTGATAATTCTGATTTCCAGAGATTTGCTTCTCTAAAATGCTAAAAACAGGTATGAAACATGGTTTAATTTTATTAACTTCCAAAAGTTCTAAAACTTTTGAAAATTGAGTGCCAAGAGAAGAAATTATTAGGGCTTTTTAGGATTACTATTAGATAAGTGTTGGTAGCGGATCTTGCTCAAATAAAAAAAATCTTTTTCAATAGTTTCGTGGTTAGTGCTATTCCAAAGCCATCTTTTTTGCTCTCTGCCAAAAAGCAAAAAATTATTATTGTACCAAGCTAACAATTCGTTATTTTCAAAATCATCTTTGCGGTCAAGTACAAAAATTTCTGTTAGTTTTTGCTCTTTTTCTTCTCTGATGGTATGTTGTTTATAGATAACCTTGCTAAAAATCTTATCCTCTTTCACATAGCAAAGTACCAAGCTATCAGCGTATTTACCAATTTGTGTAGTCGGGGCTAAATTCATTTGTTTTGCCTCGTCTATCTTGAAAATATTATCCCACAAGATGGTTCCTTGCTTGTCCATAGCTACAATGGCAGCATATCGCTTGACGTAGCCGTCAAATACTTGCCCTAACCCTATGTAGCCGCGCATGCTTGTAAAGTTAGAGGAACGGTAATTGAGGTAGTAATTTTCAAAGACAAAAATCTGTTCTTCTTGGTTGGCAATTGGTTTAGGGTGAGCATAGAGGTTGTAAGTCAGGTATAAATTTTTCCCTTTAGCTTTGTACCTACTAATCCGTTTTTTGATACGCTCTACTTTGGCAGGTTTGTAATGGTCAAAAAAGCGTTTCAAGTTAGCAAATGAATGATACACTAAGTTCTCTTGCTTATTATCTCTCACTTGTAAGGTAAAAATGCCTTGTAAAAACTCTGCCGCACCTATCCCATAGGTACCAATGATAGTACTATTTTGTGCCTCTTTGGGATAAATCCAAGCTGTTTTGAGAGTGTAATCATCTCTATCACGCAAAACAATTTCTTTTCCTAAACCCAAGAGCGTAGAAAAAGGGCGGATGCTCAGCAGGTATTTACGTCTGTCAAATACGACAAAATAAATTGTATTTTGCTCAGGAACTAATTGCATAGCTAAGATATCTTGATGCTTACTGTAAAATGAGGGCACAAATCGCATTACCTTTTCTATAAAATTGAAATAAAAAGCCACAGAACGCATGTTAAGTGTGCCATAGGCGAATAATGTTTCCCCTAATACCTTAAATTCGCTAATCTCTAAATTTACAGGGGATTTGCCCTCGTAGTTTTCCATCACACCTGTATCTAAATTCAGCTTGAAAACTACAAAATCTCGCTGATTAACTGCTACAAAAAAAAGATAAAGCTTGAAATTCAGCTCATCGTAATAATATTGCAAAGTCTGCTTATGAAAAAAATCAAAGGGGATAATATATTTGTCTGACCAGTAATTTTGTAAATTAGTATCTAATCTGCTAATAAGCAAGGGTTTACCTTTGATTTTGGTTCTTTTTTCACGCTCTTCTTTATCCTGAAATTTGAGCAAAAGCAACCCTTTTTCTGCTAACGGAATTACCTTATACTCCTCGTCTATGCTTTTAGAGAGGGGAAAAGTTTTTTTTTGTAGGTAGAGCATTTGTGCCAAGCTGTAGTGAGCAATAAAGATAAGCCAAAAGCTACCTATCAAATGCTTTTTCATAGATTTTAAGCCTAAGGAAATGATTTGTAAGATAAAATCAAAGTTTGGCAAAAAAAGTTTAAGTATGTTAAAACTGCCCTGTGGAGAGCATTACCAAGGTACAGGCTTCTATGGTTTGAATACCTTGACTTTCAAAATATTGTCTAATCTCGGGGTTTTCAGTTCCTGGATTGAAGATAACACGTTTAGGCTTCAAGGAAGCTATGTATTCTCTCCATTCCATTTGCTTGTTAGGGGAGATATAGAGCGTAACGGTATGTATGTCTGATAAAGGAGTCTTTTCTTGCAGAATAGGTTGCCCCAGTACTTCTCCTGCTTTGATGCCCATGTTTACAAACGGAATGGCTTGCTTGTATAGCATCGACGCTGCTTTGTAAGCATATCGTTCAGGGTTGGGAGTAGCTCCTATAATAAGGGTTTTCTTTTCAGCGATTGACATATTTTTTTAGCTAAATAAAAAAGTAGTGTTTTAGAAAAACATGATAGTAGTAATTCGTTGTATATTTTCTTTTTTTACTATCTTCGTTCAAGACATTGAGGGCATTTTACTTTATTATTCTGAACTATAACGCAAAATTAGAGACTCCTTACCTATTCAGCTAAATTTTTACCCTATATACCACAAACAAAATAACTACTTGCTCATGTTTCATTACAGGCAATGGAATTGAGTACTAAAATCAATTAATTTTATGCCACCGTGTTCTTCCTCAAAGAAAAAAGATTTGCTCAATTTTTCTGCTTTTTGTACCAAAAACATACATTTGTAATGTAAGCCCTTATTTTAACTTTATGAAATCACTTAAACGCATTACCTTTGCAATGAAACATGCTACGTGATTGTAAGTAGTTTTGCACAAAAGTGTGCAGTACTTTTGAAAGTTAATAATTAGGGTTAGTTAATAAATGGTTGAAATATATCTTAAACACTTTATTGAGTTTCTCAATAAAGTGTTTTTTTTCTATACGTCTCAACTTATAGCTTGTATAAGATTAGCAGGGTAAGCAATTTCTACTAAGAACAATCCATGAGGTACAACGGCTTCGCCTGCTTTACTTCTATTCTTACTCAAAATAATTTGCTCAAAAGTTTCCAAGCCTATTTTTCCTGTACCCACCCAAAGGAGTGTGCCTACAATAGCCCGTACCATACCTCTTAGAAAGCGGTCGGCTTTGATATGAAATATTAGCATGTCGTTTCGTGTTGTCCATTGGGCTTCTAGGAGTTGGCAATTAAAATTTTTTATATCTGTATTTACAAGACTAAATGCTTGAAAATCTGTATGTTGTAAAAGTATTTGACAAGCTAAGTTCATTTGTTGTACGTCAAGAGCAGGTTTGAAAAAATAGGCTACACCTTCTAAAAAAGGGTTTTTTTGTTGATAAATTCTATATTCATACTTACGCCACAGAGCGTCAAAGCGTGCATGGGCTTGGGGCTGTGCCGAATACAATTTTTTAGCTACAATATCAGAAGGTAAGATTGCGTTCAGTTGGTGTAAAAATCTTTGAGGACGAAGTTCGTGTATGGTATCAAAATGAGCGAATTGTTGTAAAGCGTGAACTCCTGCGTCGGTTCTACCACTTCCTGTAATTTTAACGTTATGTTTTAGGAGTATTTGCAAAGCCTCTTGTATTTTTTGCTGTACTGAGACAGCATTATGCTGAATTTGCCAACCCTTGTATGCTGTACCTTTGTAAGCTAATTCTAAAAAATATCGGTAGAGCTCCATTGTAAACTCTTGTTTTCTTTTTTTTGTAATTTAATTCTTTTCTTGGCTATATTTTCTTTTTTACAATGTTAATCAAAAAATAAACTACAAAGATGGCATAAAAACCTTATTTTTGTGAGCAATTTTTTATCCTAACATATGTTAAGCCGATTATTTAATCATTTTTTACTTCAAAGCATAAACGCGGTTGTAAGAATAGTGTTGGGTTGTTTTCTTTTGGGCTGTATGGCAGGTAGTCATGTTCAAAAGATAGAAAAATATCGTAAAAAACTGCAGTATTATTTGCAAAAAGATAGCTTAGTGGCAAGTTTTATTCAAATTGATGCACAAGGCATTAGCTTATTTGACAGTGAGCAAGCCAAACAAAAAAGACAAGCAGAATTTCAACTCTCGTGGGAGAAATTAGATGACTTTCAGAGGCTTATACGCCACTGCCCTGACCAAGCTTGGCAAATTTACGATACAAACAATTGGCAACTACTCTCCTCTTTTCAAGATACTCTTGCTGTTCTCACCTCTCAGTTAGCTCTGCCTCGTAAAAGGCAGTTGCCTTTGGCAGGCATCCGCATAGCCCTTGATGCAGGGCATTTTGCTTCTAACCTCAACGAAGCTAAAATAGAAGAACGCTTTATCCAAATGAGGCTACCAAAAGAGAAACAGGTAGTAACTTTTTTTGAAGCACACCTGACCTGGTGTACGGCACAAATCTTAAAAGAGAAATTAGAAAAACAAGGAGCTATCGTTTTACTTACTCGCCCTACTTTAGAAGCCAATGCTAAGCAAATGTGGCAAAGTTGGAGAGAAGCAAAAGCCCAACTGAAAAAAAATAACTTAATAGATACTTTACAAGCTTTTCATACATGGCTTATAAACTACAAAAAGCAAGATCTTATAACAAGATACCAAAAAATAAACAATTTTAAGCCTAATCTTACGTTAATTATTCACTATAACGTAGATGCCGATAATACCTGTCGGGAAACCCCTACACCGAAAAATTACAACATGGCATTTGTGGCAGGTAGCTTCTTAGGGAAGGAACTAAACACCAAAAAAGACCGCTTTCACCTCCTACGACTTTTGGTAAGTCAAGAAATAGAAAATTCAATAGCCTTTGCCGAAAAAGTATTGCAAAGTTTTGAAAAACACTTACAAGTTCCTACTATTCCCGCAGAAACACAACTTGATTACTTGAAAAAAAATTGTTTGCTTACAGAACGACAAGGCGTCTATGCACGTAATCTTACGCTCTGCCGTGAGGTGCTTGGTACGCTCTGCTATGGGGAAAGTTTGTACCAAGATAATCAAGAAGAAGCCCTCGCTTTGAGTAAAAGAGAGCTTGAAATTTTGCCAAACATCTTTACCTCTAAGCGAGTAGCCCAAGTGGCAGAGGCTTACTACGAAGCGATTTTGGAATATATAAAAGAAACGAATAAAAAAAAATTGAATTTCTAAAACTATTTAACAGGGTCTATACCTTGCCGATTTGCTATGTTATTTACAAGCTAATAAATAGAGTTCGTCAGTAATGGCTTTTCAAAGCTAATATTTTCGTACAAAGGCTCCTTTGTACAAAGGCTCCTTTCAAGAAATTCAACAAATAAGAGACAAACTTAAAAACATCAAGTTAATGGTTCAATGAATAGCTACGGAAGAGTATTTCGTATTTCTACTTTTGGGGAGTCCCATGGTAAGGCAATTGGTGTAGTGGTTGATGGTTGTCCTGCAGGTTTGGAATTGGACTTGGCCTTTATTCAACACGAATTAGCTCGTAGAAAACCAGGGCAGTCTGCTATAACTACCCAACGCAAAGAAACTGACGAGGTAGAAATTTTGTCAGGTGTGTTTGAAGGAAAAACGTTAGGTACACCCATAGCGATGCTAATTTGGAACGAAGATGCCAAAAGCAAAGATTATAGCCATCTTGCCGACGTTTTTCGCCCTTCTCATGCTGACTATACCTACCAAGCTAAATATGGCATACGTGACTACCGTGGCGGCGGGCGTAGTTCGGCACGCGAAACAGCGGCTCGTGTGGCAGCGGGAGCTATCGCTAAACAAGTTTTACAAAAAATCGGTGTAAAGATTTGGGCTTATACTTCGCAGATAGGCAAATTATCTTTGGAAAAAAACTACCAAGAGTTAGATTTTAGTTTGATAGAACAAAATGAAGTTCGTTGCCCTGAACCTGCTCTTGCTCAGGCAATGGTAGAGTACATTAAAGAAATTCGCAAAGAAGGTGATACAGTGGGAGGCGTGGTAAGTTGTGTAATTCAAAATGTACCTGTGGGTTTGGGTGAACCTGTTTTTGATAAATTGCACGCAGAGTTGGGCAAAGCCATGTTAAGTATCAATGCAGTAAAAGGCTTTGAGTATGGAAGTGGTTTTGAGGGAGCAAAAATGCGTGGTTCGCAGCATAACGATATCTTTTATACTGACGAATCAGGGAAAATTCGTACTAAAACCAATTTTTCAGGGGGAATACAAGGGGGAATTAGCAATGGCGAAGATATTTTTTTTAGAGTAGCTTTTAAGCCTGTAGCAACCTTAATGCAATCCGTAAAAACAATAAACGAAAAAGGTGAGCCTACTACTATACAAGGTAAAGGCAGACACGACCCTTGCGTAGTGCCGCGGGCTGTTCCTATTGTAGAGGCGATGGCGGCACTTGTATTGGTGGATTTTTACTTAATTAGTCAAATTTCTCAGAAAATTAAGTAAAAATTTTTTTATTTACAAAAATACTTCATTTTTATAGCTAAAATTGGAATAAACCAAATCATATTTTGCACTATTACCTATTTTTTCTATAGTTCAAAAGTTATATATTACTTGCAAAAAAATAAAAAACACTATGCAAACCACTTCACACCTTCTGATGATTCGCCCTGTGAGGTTTACATTCAATACACAAACTGCTGAAAGTAATGCCTTTCAGCAAGCCCCAAATATACAATCGGCTATAGAAACCCAAGCCAAGGCTTTACAAGAATTTGATAATTTGGTAGCTACTTTGCGAAAGGTAGGCGTAGAGGTGATGGTGGTAGAAGATACGCCTGAACCGCATACGCCTGATTCTATTTTTCCTAACAATTGGATAAGTACCCATGCCGATGGCACAATATTTCTTTACCCAATGGAAGCCCCCAACCGCAGGCTTGAACGCAGACAAGATATTTTAGACCTCTTAGCCCAAAAATTTCATGTTTCGCAAATTATTGATTTTTCGGATTATGAAACTCAAAACCGCTTTTTGGAAGGTACAGGAAGCATGGTTTTAGACCGTACCTATGGCATTGTGTATGCCGCACTTTCTACACGTACCGACTTGCAGTTAGCCCAAGAATTTGCCCAAAAAGTAGGCTATGAATTGATTACTTTTCATGCCTTAGACAAGAACAATAAACCCATTTACCACACCAACGTAGTGATGTGCCTTGCTAATAATTTTGCCGTGATTTGTTTAGAGTGCATTAAAAATGAGCAAGAGCGAGAGCAAGTAATTACCAAACTTACCCAAACAGGCAAAGAAATTGTCGCAATAAGTATGGAACAGTTGGAACAGTTTGCGGGCAATATGTTGGCTTTGAGTGCTATACCCAAACCTATTTTGGCAATGTCTTCTAGGGCCTACCATTCGCTTAGGCAAGAGCAGATACAAATTTTGGAAAAATATGCCCAAATTGTTCACAGCGACATAAGCACCATAGAAACCAACGGAGGAGGCAGTGTACGGTGCATGTTAGCCGAAATTTTTTTGCCACCCTTAAATTAGCCCAAGCAAAAAGCATATCTACTATGCTTTTTGTTACCTTTGTACCCTTGAATAAAGCAAAGTTTATTTTTCAACAAAATTACTAAACTTAAATACGTGTTTTCTACCGAATTTTTAGAAAAATTACCTCAAATTATCCAAGATACACTTCAACAAGCCCTCCAATTTTTGCCCGAGCTATGGCTTGTTTTGGGGCTTATTGTCTCTTTGCTATTAGACCTAATTTTGCGAAAAAACACCTGGGCTAAATTTGGAATTCTACAAATTGTAAGTGCTATTTTTTTGCTTGCTGCTTGGCAACAAATCTATCTCACACCTGCAGAAGACAAACTAACTTTCATAGCCCAACAAGCTATCATTGCAACGGCTTTGCTAACATTTATCGTATTGCCTTTTTCTAAATTGGTTAAAAGTTTAGGTAATAATAATTTTAATACAAACTTTAAGACCGAATTTTATACTATTTTTCTAGCCTTGTGCATAGGCTTGCTAGGGCTCACGAGGGCAAATTTGAACCTTTTGCAAATGTATCTTTTCTTGGAGGTTAGTTCCATAAGTGCATATATTCTTACGGCTTGGCATTTTGACAAAAAAGCCATGCAAGCCAGTTTGAAATATTTGCTCTATGGAAGCGTGGCTTCGGGCATTACTTTGTATGGCATGTCGTGGTTGTATGGGCTTACGCAAAGTTTGGAACTTTCGGTAATTATTGCCAAATTTCAGCCCTTGCCTTTGGCATATTTGGCTTTGAGTTTTGTGTTGGTTGGTTTTTTATTCAAAGTTTCCGCTTTTCCGTTGCATATTTGGGCGCCTGACGTGTACGAAGCGGCTCCGTCGCCTTTGGTAGCATTTTTTTCGTTAGCCCCTAAGTTAGCGGCTTTGCTAGTATTGTTTCGGTTAGGGCAATTATTAGACTACCGAATAATGATAGTACTTTCCTCAATTTCAATGCTTTGGGGCAACTTGTCTGCCTTGTTTGAAAATCATTTGAAACGACTTTTAGCCTACTCTGCTATTGCCCATGCAGGGTTGATGTTGTTTGTGATGTATTGCCCAAAAACTGAAAAGCTGTCTTTTGCACAACAGAGTATTTTATTTTATTGGGTTGTGTATGCCTTGGGCCAGATAGCTATTTTTCTTTGGATAGAACTCATGCCCACTTTGCAACAAAAAGCAGAAAAATATTATATTACCTCTTATCAAGGCCTAGGGCGAACCTTGCCTGTAATGAGTATTTTAGCCCTCCTTTTCATGTTACACCTTACAGGCTTGCCTCCTTTGGGTATGTTTTGGGGTAAATTAGTAGTTTTTTCGGCAATCTGGAAAGCATATACACAAACCCAAGATATTTGGTGGATAGTTTACTTGCTTGTTGCCGTTTTGAATACGGCTATTGCCTTGTTTTATTACCTCAAATTGCCGTATCATTTATTTTTTAAGCCTCTCGATAAAGAAGATATTTTCAAATTCTCATGGTTGCAAAATATAGGGCTAATCCTGCTTTGGATGTTTACCCTTGCTACATTTTGGTTGTTCTTTTACCCTGAAAAAGTATTAGATTGGTTAAGTTAGAAAAAAATGAAAACAAAAACAGTGGTAAAATGCTCATAATCTTGTAAGAGTATCGCTAATAAAGGCAAAATTTATTTCAAATTAAGCTTGAATATTAAATAGAAACCTTAATTTGTCAGAATAAAACTACTAAGCGAGGCCTTAGAAGACTTTCCCTTTTGTCTTTGAAGCATTAGCAAAATAAATACTTAAAAAAAGTACCTTGCTCTTTGCAGAGTACCCTTTCAAGAGGTATTTTAAATTTCTGTTTTCCATTGCTTTTTCCATTGCAGATAACCCCAAATAGCTAATCCTAAAAAAATAGCATAAAGCAAAGCCGTAAGATAGAAGTTGGTATAATAATAGAGAACTACGTACAGGATGTTAGCTACTATCCAAAAAAGCCAATTTTCTACATAGCGTTGGGCAAGTAACCATTGAGCTACAAGACTTATACTTGTGGTAAGGGCATCCAAATACGGAAGTGTGGCTTGTGAAAAATGTATCAAAGTTTGGCTAATAAGGACGGTAAATAAGTAGATAACGACTAATGTGTACAAAAAAAAAGTAAAGTTGAGCCTTCGCATAGGCAAAAGTGGCTTATGAGTTTTATTTTTTTGACTCAATTTCCAAGAGAAATAGCCATACATGCTTAAAATAATGAAAGCAGATTGCAAGAATGCGTTAGCATATAAGCCCACCTTCACAAAGAGAATAAGATAGACAGTACTGCTAATAATTGCCCATAACCAGCCCCAAATATTAGCTTTTGTATTTAGATAGACACAGACGAGTGAGCTTGCAAATCCAATCAGTTCATATTGGTTCATGTAAAAACAGGCAAAATTTACTCAAAGTGAGCTAGAACGGCTAGAAGTTTGTCCAAATGCTCATCTGTAAAGTCAAGATGAGTTACAAAACGGAGTTGTTTTTTGTCAATTAGCCCTACGTGAATGTTATTTTCTTGTAAGTAATCAAACATTTGCTTGGTAATAACTTCGTTGGTAAAGCAAGCTATCACGATGTTAGTTTGCACAGGGTAAACTTCTCGCAAAAATTCAAAATTTTGTAAAGCCTCTCCTATCGCTCTTGCTCTGCGGTGGTCTTCTTTTAACCTATCAATGTGATTTTCAAGAGCATACAAGCCTGCTGCGGCTAAATAACCTGCTTGTCGCATAGCTCCACCGAAGGCTTTTCGTACTCTTCTGGCTTTTTGAATCAGTGCCTCAGAGGCAATAAGCACTGAACCTATGGGACAGCCTAGCCCTTTGGAAAGGCATACCGAAATGGTATCAAAATATTTGCCGTACTCACGAGGGTTCTCTTGAGTTTCCACTAAGGCATTAAATATGCGCGCACCGTCAAGATGTAAACTCAAATCATAGGTTTGGCAAATTTTGGCAATTTCAGCAATCTCGGATAAGGTATAAATACTTCCTCCACCGCGATTAGCCGTATTTTCTAAGGCCACTACACGCGTGGCAGGAAAGTGAATGTCATTAGGGTTGATATTATCAATAATGCTTTCAGGCTTAATTTTGCCATACGCTCCGTCAAGTAAGCGCATAGAAACCAACGAATTAGCAAATGTACCACCTCCTTCGTATTTGTAGATATGTGCTGTTTTATGGCAAATTACCTCGTCTTGGGGTTGTGTCAGAATACGAATAGCAATTTGATTAGTCATTGTTCCTGAGGGGCAGAAAAGAGCGGCTTCCTTGCCAAACATTTTTGCCAAAGTCTGCTCTAATTGATACACGGTAGGATCCTCACCATACACATCATCGCCTACTTCAGCTTGCATCATAGCTTGTAGCATGGCTGGGGTAGGTTTAGTAAGGGTATCACTTCGCAAATCTACCCTCAACTCCTTGTCCCAAGGAACTTTCTTTTGAATTGAGCTTGAAAGGTTACTAATTGCCGAGGCCATGGGTTTCTAATAAATTGAGTACAGATAAATAAACTTGCTTGTAACTTACTTACAAAATTAACAAAAATGATTAGCTAAATCTTGATTAGCTATTACTTTATACTTCGTAAACTATCAGCGGTGAGAAAGCTCACTACTGAAAAGTTGGGAGGGGTGCTGGGGTTATTCTTTTGAGAGATAATCCTGGTTTGAAGATAGGTTATTCAGTTTTTATTATTTGCAAGGGACAATCCTAATAAGAGCCAAGCTACTATGAAAGCTAAACCACCTACAGGTGCTATTGCACCCAGCCACTTGATTTTAGTAATAGCTAATAGATACAATGAACCTGAGAAAATAATAATTCCTATAAGAAAGCCCCAAGTTGCCCACTTGGAAAGCTTGGTTTGAGGTAGGGAGTAGAGCAAAGCTAGGGCAAAAGTATGATAGAAATGATAGCGGTTTGCCGTTTGAAAAACCTCAGTATAGCCATTTTGGGCTAATATTTCCTTTAAGCCATGTGCTCCAAAAGCACCAATAGTTACGGCAAGGCTTCCTAAAATACCTACTGTGAGCAAAAGATATTTCTTTTCCATGCAATTTGCTTATTCTTTAATTGAGAACTGATTGTGTAAAGATATACTTCTTTGTTGAACGAACAAAAAAAAACTTTCCCTTCTAATCCGTAGGGAAAGTCTAAGAAGATGAAAGAATTGAAAAAAACCTCAAAAACTTACTTATTCACAACAAATTTCCTGTATTCTACCCCCCGAGAGGTACGCACTTGTAACAAATATACCCCATTTGCCCAACTGCTTACGTTCCATCGCAAATCCCTCTCTTGCGTGCTACCCTGCCAAATTACTTTGCCGTGCAGGTCGCAAATAGTCAGCCAAGCAGTTTCATTGCCTGCCAAAGGTAAGCTAAGGCTTAGATAATCGCTACTTGGATTAGGCATTAAGGTAATAGCATAGGAGTTATCAAACCCTTTAACAAATACTACCCCTGAATAGCTTAAAGTTTGGTTAAAATCAATTTGTTTTAAGCGATAGTAGCCAGCGGTTGGGTTGATAACTTTCCATTCATAAGTTCTTAGGGTGGTGGTGTTGCCTGCACCATCAATAAAGGCAAGGGTAGTAAAGGTTTGCATATCAGGGCTAAATTCTATTTCAAAGCCTTTGTTGTTGATTTCTTGAGCAGTACGCCATTGCAAGAGAACTTCGGGGGTTTGCCCTATTCTTTTTGCATCAAAACTAAGTAAAGTAATAGGTAATTGAGCATTGCTATTATTTCCCAAACTCCAAGAGGAGAAAGAAGTTTGAG
>JANWZA010000061.1 GCA_025054775.1 Microscillaceae bacterium | reverse complement strand
TACGCTACCATGTCTTGGGAAGAGGCAAAAAAACACAAACCTGTAGTCGTCTTTGCTGATGAGAACAACAGAGTAATTTAACTATTATAGATTTTCCTGATTTATCAAACACTAAAGTTATCTGTTTATCAAATATCTACACGACTAAATATCCTCAAAACTATCTCTTGTTTTAACAAAATTTGCCAAATACCTACTAACAAGGTATAGGTATTTGATTTACAAATACCTATACCAAAGTAGAAGTAAGTTTGGAATAAATATACTCGCGATTTAGTCGTGCAATATGTGTAAGCGAAATTCCCTTAGGACATTCGGCTTCACAAGCCCCTGTATTAGTACAAGAGCCAAAACCTTCAGCATCCATTTGAGCAATCATTTTTTCTACTCTACGTTTGCGTTCAGGCTTACCTTGTGGCAATAAAGCAAGTTGTGATACTTTTGCTGCAACAAATAGCATAGCAGATGCATTCTTGCATACTGCCACGCAAGCTCCACAACCAATGCAAGTAGCAGCATCAAAAGCTTCATCGGCTACTTCTTTTGGAATGGGAATCTCGTTAGCATCTACTGTTACTCCTGTATTAACTGAAATGTAACCACCCGCCTGAATAATACGGTCAAAAGCACTACGGTCGATTACCAAGTCTTTTATCACAGGAAATGCCTTGGCGCGCCATGGCTCAATATAAATAGTATCACCATCTTTGAAGGCTCTCATATGCAATTGGCAAGTGGTCGTACCTTTCCAAGGCCCATGCGGTCTGCCATTGATAAATAGCCCACACATTCCACAAATTCCCTCTCGGCAATCGTGGTCAAAGGCTACAGGTCCGTCAGGGTCTTTTTCACGAATAAGTTTTTCGTTTAGTATATCTAACATTTCTAAGAAAGACATATCGGGCGAAATGCCACTTACTTTATAGTCTTTCATTTGCCCTTTGGCTTGGCTGTTAGGTTGCCTCCAGATTTTGAGGTTTAAGGTCATTGTTCCGCTCATAACTGAAAGTAATATTTGTGTAAAATTTATTCAAAATAATTTTCTTAAAAACGCGCTCCTTGAGAGCTACTGCTCAAAATTTTTGCTTAATTTATAATTGCAAATATAATGTTTTGTCTCTTTGTTTGATATTTCTTTGGTTTTTTTTACAATTTAGAACTATTCTAAAATTTGGTGAAGTAAACTTCTCAAGATTTATGAAATTTATCGTTTTAGCAGATTTTTCTAATTACTTGGTTATTAGCTAATTGTAGATTTTATATAACAAATAGCAAAGTTTTAGCTCTTGTAATCACAAAATCTTACAAGTTAGCTAATTCATTCAATATTGAGCTACTTTTGTTTTAATACTAAATTATCCTGCAACTTAGTTGCAGAAATGGTTGTAAAAAAAAATTGTAGAGTTGGGTTAAAAGTACTACCTTTGCAAATCATTTATTAAGCACATGAGCCTATGCTGTTTTCCGTCTTACGTTTTTGTATCCTTATTTATCTAATCATATATTCTAGTGTTGTATTTTCTCAAGAAAGTTTAGATTTTATACCTTACCGCAAAGGCAATAAATGGGGCTTTGCCAGAGGCAATAAAATTTTAGTTTCTACTGAATACGACGAAGTACATCGTTTTAGCAACCAATTAGCTCGTGTAAAAGTGTTGTATCGCTATGGATTTATTAATACCAAACTAAAAGAGGTTATTCCTATTAAGTATTTATATGCTAGCGACTTCAAAGACGGGTTAGCCAAAATCATGATAAGCGGCAGATATGGTTTAATTGATACACAAGGTAAAGAAGTTTCAGAGGTTATTTATGAAGAGATAGGCGATTTTTCAGAGGATATGGCCTGGGTAAGGTATGAGAAAAAGTATGGCTATATCAATCGCAAAGGAGAAGAAGTAATTCCTCCTATTTATGACTATGCGGGTAATTTTTCGCAAGGAATTGCTTTGGTTAAGCGTTTTTTGTATTGGGGTTTTATTGATAAAAATAATCAAATGGTTATTCCTGCTGACTATGTAGCCGCCCTTGGCTTCACCTATGGCTTGGCAGGTGTAAAGAAAAACAAGAAATGGGGCTTTATTAACCGTAAAAATGAATGGGTTATACCTGACAAGTATGATGCCGTAGAGAGTTTTCACGAAGGGATGGCTAGAGTACAAATAGGTGATAAATGGACTTTTATTGATACATTGGGTAGAGAAATGCCATTTCTCTTTGACTCGGCAATTAGCTTTTATGAAGGATTAGCAGCTGTAAGTTTGAATGGAAAATGGGGGTTTATTGACAAGCAGGGAATAGAGCAAATTCCCTTCCGTTATGAAGCTGCAGGTGGTTTCGTGAATGGCTTTGCTCGTGTAAAAATGCCCACAGGATGGGGGTTTATTAACAAAGAAGGAAAAGCCGTAGTACCTTTTAAGTACGAAAGTGTACTTAATTTCAAAGAAAGACGTGCTGCCGTGAAGCGACACGGTAAATGGGGTTTTGTAGATACTGAAGGCAATGAAATTATTGCATGCAAATATGATAGCGTAAATGATTTTGAAAATGGCTTGGCTGAAATTTATATTAATGGAAAGTTAGGATTTATTGATATGGCAGGTAACGAGTTCTTTTCAGAATAGGTTACCAGATGACCTCAAAAATAGGCTTTTTTAGCCAAAAACTAAACTTTTTTTCTGCAAGTAATTAAAAAATAGCAAATTTTAAATTTATTGGTGCAAAATTTGGTAAGTAAAACTAAATAAGAAATTGTTATGAATAAATTTGTATCAGTAAAATCCCCTGATCAAGTATGAATTAACCACTACTTAATCGAAATTGAACAACAAGAGTAACATATTTCCCATTAAAACCGCAAAAATCCATGAAAACTTATGTAATATTTATCAAATGTTTTTGGGTAATTTTCCTTGGCCTAGGGCTATATTTCGATAGCTTAGCTCAAGGACATAACCCAAGTAACAAGCCCTCTACTACTCCTGCTAATCCAAATAATAACAAGCCTTCTACTACTCCTGCTAATCCAAATAACAAGCCTTCTACTACTCCTGCTAATCCAAATAACAAGCCTTCTACTACTCCTGCTAATCCAAATAATAACAAGCCTTCTACTACTCCTGCTAATCCAAATAACAAGCCTTCTACTACTCCTGCTAATCCGAATAACAACAAGCCTAATTCAACTAATAATCCTGGTAATAAAGATAATAAAGATACTGCTAAGGTAAAACCGCTTGAAATTGCCAAAGTAGTGCCTTTTAGAAAGGATACGCTCTGGGGCTTGGTAACATACAGCACAAAAAAAACAATTATTCCTGTTAAATACCAAGAAATACGAGCTTTCAAAGAAGGTTTAGCCGCCGCAAGGTTGGGTAATAAATGGGGATTTCTAAATGAAGCAGGACAAGAAGTAGTGCCTATGAAATATACCAAAGTTTCTGATTTTAAGAATGGGATAGCACACGTCTATTATGGGGAAGGAGAAAATGCCAAAGTGGGCTGTATCAATAAAACAGGACAAGAAATCGTACCACCTAAATATAAGGATATTTTGGAATATAGTGAGGATTTAGCCCTATTTCATATTTCAGTAGGCGATACAATAGAAAAATATGGCTTTTTGAATAAGATGGGTAAAGAGGTAATTCCACCAATTTATGATGGTGGCGAAAGTTTTAGTGAAGGCTTAACTTGGATAATTAAACGCGAGGGCAATGATCTTAAAACATTCTTTATAGATAAGACAGGTAAAGATGTTTTTCCTAATCAGCGATACGAAGCAGCCAAAAGTTTTAAGGAAGGTTTTGCCGCAGTGCTTAAAAATGGGAAATGGGGCTACATCAATAAACAAGGTAAAGAAGTAATACCTCCACAATTTGACGACGCTCATGAATTCAGTGGTGGAATAGCTAAAGTCCAAAAAAATAATAAGTGGGGTTTTATCAATACCTCAGGAAAGCAAATAGTAGGCTTCTTGTATGAAGACCCAGGAGGCGATAACACTAAATTTATGAAAGGTATGGTACGAGTTCGGCGTGCCGCACAAGAAGGTTGGATTAATGCCACAGGCGATGTAATGATTCCATTTATCTATAACGATGCCCTTGATTTTTCAGAAGATCTTGCTGCAGTAATGAAAAGTGGGAAATGGGGATACATCAACATTAGTAACAACCCTGTGATTCCTTTCAAATATACAGATGCCTCTGACTTTAGCGAAAAGATAGCCGCTGTTGCCATAGGTAAGAAATGGGGATATATTGATAAAACAGGGAAGGAGATTACTCCTATCAAGTATGATAAGGCAGGTAAGTTTCAGCGAGGTATTGCTTTGATAGAAATTGGCAATAAGAAAGGTTATATTGATGCGAATGGGGTAGAGTACTTTGAGTAAGAAATCGGTTTAGTTAGAGAAAGCTATACTTTTGCAAAGTTAATTTTGCAAAAGTAGTATTTTTTTGCCGATGTTCTAAAATTTATTTTTTGAGCACGAGTGTACGCCTATCATAGCTCAAGGCTGTAAAAATACCTAATCCACCCTGCACATTTGAACGAATAACCGTAGGCTGGGCAAAAGGGTTTCCATTAGCTTGGTTAGCATCGCTCACAGTACGGATAAAATCTAAATAGCTCTGTTCTATATGATAAAGTGAAATAAGGAGTGTGTCCCCTTTCTTAAAGCGGTAACTCGTACCTATGCTAATCTTCCCATCAGTAATAATACGTGGTTGCCAAGCAAAATCAATTTCGCGAGAGCCTTTAAGGTTACGTTTATTCACAACGAGCCTATAAAAATTATCTTTGTTTGAATCATTATCAAAAAAACGTACTAAAAGGAAAGCCGTAGTGTCAGGTTGGGTTCGGAATTGGGCATATGCCGTATCTATGCGTGGTGGAGGTAGAAAACGAGTGCGTGCCGTTAGGTACCGTCCTTTATTATCACGAATTTCTAACAAATACTCATCTTCATTCCAAGCAGTGATAACATTTTTAGCGGTATGTGTATAAATTTTATTTACAGTGGTATCTCTTTTCACCTCGGGAAAAAGTGTATCTTTCTTGCCTTGATGTGTAATAGTTACAAGTGCATTAAGCAGACGCGGTAGTTCAGGAGGGGCAAAATAGCTTACGCTTTCAGTTAGTAGAAGTTGGTAAGGTTTTCCTACCTCTAAATAACACTCTACCACGAGTTGGCTTCGGTAAGGAGGTAGTTCAAACTCTATAGTACGTTCTAAATTACGACATGCAAATAATGCTACACCTACCGAGGTCAGGATTAACCTAATTTTAGGTATTAGAATACTTTTGAGCATAACTTTATTCAAGTATCTTTTTTTTGTCTAAGGTAAAGGATTTTTGAGAAATTAAACCTAACTTTGCTCAAAAAGGGATAAAAAACTATAAAATCTTACTTATCTATGGCTAATCAAAAACGAAACTATACTTGGATAGGAATTGTTTTTTTCGGCATACTTACAATGGTATTTACCTACTCACTTTGGGTTGAAATATACACCACATGGCAACGTGATAACTTGATGCAAAGACTCAAAAAAGAGGGCATCATTACCCAAGCATGGCTTGAAAAGGTATATCAAGAAATACAATCATATCAACGTAAAATTTCAGGTGATACCGTGTATAAAGTAAAATTATTTTTTGCTAATATTCGTTTTGTAGCTAATGGCAAAACTATCGTTGTAAAGAAAAATTTAGGAACACAAAGCAATTATGATTTTTATAAATCCCGAGAGCAACGAGACTCTGTGAAAATAGTGTTTTTGCCTCAAAACCCTACGCAAGAAATAGTTTTTGCTAAATATCTGAATGAGTACCAAGGAGCAGATTATTTTACTAACGCAAATTTAGCGTATTCTTTACTTTCAGTTCTGTTCCTAATAGCTACACTTGTTTCAGCAGGCTATGTCAAAATCCCTAATTAGTTTTTCTCTATGCGTATCTTCTTAGTAGGAATGCCTGCCGTAGGCAAAAGTACTTTTGGCAGGAAACTAGCTCAAAGGCTCAATTATCAATTTCTAGACCTAGATAAGTGGATAGAGCAGGAAACCCAGCTATCTATTAACCTGTTATTTCAAAAATACGGGGAGAGTGTTTTTAGAAAAACAGAAAAAGAAATGCTACGTAATACTATTGACTTTGACAACATAGTCATAGCTACAGGTGGAGGTACACCTTGTTTCTTTGACAACATGCGATGGATAAAGCAAAACGGAATAAGTATTTTTTTAGATACAAGTTTACCTCTATTAGCAGAGAGAATTATACGCAACCCACACAGACCTCTTTTCCAGCATAAGAAGAATAAACAAGAAGTTTTGGCATATTTAGAGCAATTGTATCAAGCCCGAAAAACTTTTTATCTACAAGCTGATTTTAGGATAACCTTGTAGCTAAAAACGCATAAAAAACTGAAAAATACTAATTTTGTACGTAAAAATGTTCAATTTCTTTGATTTTATGCTAATAAAGTATTTGAAAATTCGTTTTTTATTGGTGATAGTGAAGGTAGTTCTTTGGTCTTGTCTTTTTCCTGCCCAAGCTCAAAGCAAAAAATTCAAAAAAGCATTCGCTCAACTCAAAACTAATTTCTTAAAAGCAGACTACCAAGCTACTCTAACCCAAGTAGAAAAAATGCTCAAAAAACCTGAAAATACTCCTCTTTTGGCACACATATACATGTATAAAGCTCTCGCTCTGCTAAAAACTAACCAAGACCAAGAAGCCGCGCAAGTTTTTCAAGAAATTTTACAAAAATTTCCTGACTACGCTCATCAAGAGGATATTTTTTATCAATTAGCCCACTATTACCTCCAACGCCGCCAATGGCAAGATGGATTTACTTGGATAGAAAAAATACAAACCCCTCCGCTTAAAGCACAAGCCATAGAAATGAAAAAATATTTCTTAAAACAAGAAAGCTTACCCGAATTGAAACAATTACAAACTCAATTTACCCAAGACAAGGACCTTGCACACGTATTGTTACACAAAATTACCGCTACTTCGGATAAAAAAGAAGATTACTTTCTGGCTGAACAACTTATCCAACAGTTTAATCTACAACGCCCCGAAAGACAACAAATTGCAGGTATTACTTACACCAAACAAATTTATAATGTTGCTGTTTTTTTACCTTTTGACCTCAAAAACCTGAAATTTGGGCAGAAAAACTCCCTGCTTACTGATTTGTCTATTGCTCTCTACCAAGGCATGCGAATACGGCACAAGCAAATGCAAGCCGAAGGTAAAATGCTCAACTTGAAAGTGTATGATGTGAGAAGCACACAAAAAGATAGCTTACAAATATTGCTTAAAAGTCCTGAATTTCAAGCCTTTGACTTTATAGTCGGACCCCTACAAGACGATGTTTTTAGCCTTGTGGCAGAGGCTTGTGCCAAAGCAAAAATACAAATCTTACACCCTTTGAGTGAGGAGGCTTCGCTTATTCAAAACCCCTTCACCTATTTATTGCAAAGTACGCCTAATAGCAAAGGAGCCTATGTAGCACAATTTGTACATAAGCAACTCAATGCTCAAAAAGCTATCATCATTTTTGATAATTTAGCCAAAAATAAACTCGCTGCTGAAGCACACAAAGTGCAAGCAGAAAAACTAGGAGTACAGGTATTAGCATTTGAGCAAATTACAGCATCTAACTTGAGAAAAATACAAGAAATTCTAAACCAAACTAATAACAAAGAGGCAGATTATATCGTCGCGTTTACCACTAGCCAAGCCGTAGCTTCTCAACTTGTAGAGCAATTAGATAGAGCCAGTTACACTACACCCTTGTTTATTACGGATAGTTGGCTCAAATTTCAAGATGATGATTTGATAGAAAATTTAGCCAAAAGGACCGTGTTTGTAATGACTACAGAAGTGGCTCAAATAGATAAAAAATTGGAACAGAGTTTCTTGAAAGAATATAATTTAGCTACGCGGAGCACACCCCAAGTACAAGATAAAAAATTATTACCCTTTGCTTTTCTAGGTTACGAATTGATGGATTTTCTATATGAAACCCTACAAAAAAATGGTACATATACCTCGTATCGTTTGCCCGAGTTAGCACAAAATTTGTTTTTTTTACCTAAACTTTCTAATCCAATAGATTTTCGCAATACACAAGACAACTTTTATCTCAACGTTATGAAATATGAAAATGGACAACTCAAAACTATTGAACCCAAATAATTAAGCCCATAAATTTTGAGATTATAGCTTTTTCATGTATATTCGTCCTATCTAAATCTAATTTCAACTTTTTTGCCCACAAACATGGAAGACTTCGAACAATACATAAGACTTTTTTTTAATTTCATTGTTAATCTTTGGTTTATTGCTCTTGCCTTGTATATAATATATTTGATGAATAAAAAAAAGCCGCAAAATTCTCCTAAACAAAATAAAAAATTAAAATCCAGAGATAGCTTTATTCAACAAATAACGCAACAAATTGAAAACGAGAAGCAAAAACAACACCTTGCCCAACAAAGTACTACCCTGATGTTTGACACAGAGGTAAAGCGAAATTATGAAACAAATATAACCTTAGAGAGACCTGCCCAAGAAGGTACCAACTACGAGGCAAAGCTAAAAACAGAAAAAAAAACAAAGAAAAAGCTAACTTCTACACCGACAGAAGAAGTATTTGCCGAAACCTCCGAAACAGACTATTGGCAAAAACTACCTCTCCAATCCTTGGATGATAAACAAGAAAGTACCCAAAAAGAAACAAATACAGCACATAATCAATACGTTCGAATGCTAAGAGATCCTCAAACACTCCAAAATATGTTTATTGCCACCGAGATATTCAAAAAGAAATTCTGATTTCTAACTTCTAAACAAATGTATATGTACTTTCATTTTTAACTAAAAAATGGCAGCAAACTAACTATCTAATCATATAAAAAAGCTACAAAATCATTTTTAATTTCAGGATAATGCTAATCTCTCAACTCTTCTTGATTGTCTTGCCAAAAGTCCCAACCCAAAAGATTAAGTTCTAATACAAAACCTTCGGTAGTATCTACATTATTGAAGTTAGGAAGCAAAGCCCCAAAGCATAACTGCACATTTTTGGAAATATTATACATTCCACCAAGTACTGCCACACTATTAGAGTGATTACCTGAAATAAAATCACCCATCAAATACCAGCGTTTATTCAGCGGGATTTCATAGCCGAGCATATAACCAAAGTCATTGCCGCGCCCTACAAAAGCGTTATTCGTAAAGTAAGAACCAAAAACAATACGTGTATGATTGCCCTTTATGGGTTCGTAGGTTGCCAAGGTGTATGTAAAATGCCCCAAATGATTACCATTGCCACGCTCTATGATATTTGTGCCAACTTGTGTACCAATATTGACTTTGAATTTTTTGTGTGGCTTAAACCCTTTCTGAAAAGTAGCTAACATCATAGGGCTAACAGGGTCGTAAGTAGGTAAGTCATTGATTACTATCAAATTTCGCCTATTTCTGCCCAAATCAAATTTAAGATTTATCAAATTGATACCTACATCAATCCCTTTTCCTAAGCCATAAACAAAATGTGATTTGGACTCAAATGTAATATCACGATAAAAATTGAACTGATGTTGATAAAATACCTTTCTCTTTGGGGTTATATCTCCTGAAGGAATATTAAATAAATTTTGTTGTGCCAGAAGTGAATGGGTTTGCAAAAATAAATTAATACCCAAAAAAAGGATAATTCGCAGGTGATACTCCATAATTTGATTAAATTTTGTTATTTTTTGTTGCATTAAAAAGGTTAGTATGTTTTCTAACTTTTTTTGTTGCTTTTTGTTCTATATCAGCCATAAAATTAAAAAATTTTGTACCAAATTAGGTTGTAATCAACTATTTATTGTTATCGCTGCGGTTATTTTGGGTGTTTTACGAAAAACCTATCAAAGAGGCGGTAAATCATTTCTTTTCTAATTCTCAAAAAGTACTTCAAAATATTATTGCAAAAAGAGAAAAAGTACTTCAAAATATTATTGCACAAAGAGAAATAGAGATTATTC
>JANWZA010000015.1 GCA_025054775.1 Microscillaceae bacterium | reverse complement strand
TATATACTTTTTTTCACTCCAACAAATTTTTACAAAACTTTTTTCACAATTTTCTGCAAACCCACAACCTCTCTTCTCTCTAACCAACTCCCGCACTTCGGGATTGCAAAAATACAACAACCCCCTCAATTAAACAAATTTTTCTAAACTTTTTTTACTAAAATAGCCTTGATTTAACTTTACCAAACTTGAAAGTTCTCTCTGTTACTAAAATAATCGTATATTTGCAAGCATGAAATAAGCCCAATTACTTTTGAGATTGTTTTTTTGAGTTAGAAAGCGAATTATAAAGTTGCTCAAATTGAGAAAAAAACGTAACTAGGATTAAAAGAGCAAACTGAATAGCCTACTTAACTTCAGAGCACCAAGCAAAGAAAGCGCTGTGAATCTCACCCTTTTGCCATTTTTGCTCTATTAAAAAGGCAAAAGGAATACCCAAAAAAAGCTATTCATATTTCTATAACCTAAACGAATAGAAGTAATTTTTTTATTTCAGCTATGCATTATGTTGAAAGTAAAAGCTACATAATTAGTCTTATAGTCTCAGTTATAGTCTCAGCATTTTCATTGTTTACCATTCAGATTACCTTTGCTCAAAAGTTTTTTTTATCAGGTAAGATATTAGACTCCAAAAACAAAGTTCCTATTCCTTTTGCTCACATAATTGTGAATGAAAATCAATTAGCTGTGAACAGTGATATTGATGGAAAATTTGGGGTTTGGGTTTCACTTCCTATTTACTCTATTCGCTTTAGTTGTATTGGATACGAAACTTTTAAGTATGAAGTAAGAACGGAAGAGGATTTGAAGCCTTTTAGCAAACCTTTGAATATTTATTTAGAGGAGAAAGAAAATAAGTTAGGTGAGGTCATTGTCCGTGCAGGAGAGAATCCTGCCCACATTATTATAAGACGTGTACTGAAAAATAGGAAGGAGAATAATCCTGAAAGGAATTTATCTTTTCGTTACAAGGCATATAATAAATTTGTACTTACTACGCAATATCCAAACGAGGAGCAGTTTTTGAAGCGTATTTACAAGTATATTGAAAAGGATAGCCTTTGGCAGGTGAACGATGCCCGAAAGATAAAACAAAAATTAGAAACTAATCCCCCCAAATCGGAGAAACGACGCAAGCAATTAGCCAAAGACACATTAGTAACTCCTGATAAAACAGCCCTAAATACTTTTTGGTATTTCAAGCAGCACCACTGGTTTGTAACAGAGTCAATCTCGGAGCGGAAGTATATGCCGCCTAACTTTGATAAAGAAACGATATTGAGCAACCGCGTTACGGGCTTACAAAACCCTACTTTTGCGAGTTTAGCTACGGACTTTCAGCCGTTTAGTTTTTATCAAGATTATTTGCTGATTTTGAATAAAAAATACCTCAACCCCATTAGCGAGGGGAGTACTGAAAAATATATTTTTGATTTGAGAGATACATTATATCAAGGGCGTGACACGATTTTTGTAATCACTTTTCAGCCCAAGAAGGAAAAGAAATTTCAAGGGCTAGAAGGAGTGATTTATGTGAATACATATAAATATGCTGTGCAAAATGTAAAAGCCCGCTCTACAGATAATTTTGAGTTAGTAGGTTTTGAAATTGAGCAACAATATGAAAAAATAGGAAATTATTGGTTTCCTACCCAATTACATTCGGATTTGGTATTTAAGGATAATATGACTCGTTTTGGTAAAGTCAATTTTGTAGGGATGGCAAGGTCTTATTTGCAAGATATTGAGATAAATCCCTTGCTTAAAAGGAAGGATTTTGACGGTCTATCAGTAGAATATTTGCCTTATGTTTCGCAAACGCCAGACAGTGTATGGAAAAAGTATAGAGCTGAACCTCTAGACTTGAAAGAGTTGCGTACCTACAAATACTTAGATAGCTTGGGCAAACAATACAAATTTGATAGGTGGATTGGAGCAGTGAACGGCCTTGCTAGCAATCGTTTTGCATGGAAAAAGGTAGATGTGGATATTAGTCAAGTGTTGCAATTTAATAGATTTGAGGGTTTGCGAATAGGTGTAGGCTTTTTTACGAATGAAAAAATATCGCAAAAATATAGTTTTGGGGGCTATTATGCGTATGGTTTTGGAGATACACGTAGTAAATGGGGCCTGTCGGCTTCTGTGAAGTTGCCAAGTGCTATGAATTGGCAACTTCATGCGAAGTTTGGGTATGATGTTTTTGAGCCTGCTCAGTTGCGGTTTATTGGTAAAAAACCAATTATTGGCAGCGAGGATTTACGCAAAATTTTGGCACAACGCATGGTGCTTACAGAAACTTGGCAACTTTCAGCCACAGCACGCCCTTATCACAACTTGAGCACAGAAATCCGTTTGCAACGTGCCTGGTACCAGCCTTTGTTTGCATACACCTTTCGGCAGGGAAGTGAACTGCGAACCACTTTCGAAACCACCGAACTTGGTTTAGAATTGAACTACGCATTCAGAGAAAAATATGCACAAATAAATAAATGTCGTGTCTTTGTAGGAGCAGACTATCCTGTGATTAGTTTTTCGTTGGCAAAAGGGCTACCACAAGTATTAGGCAATCGGTATGATTATGTGCGTTGGGCTGTGCGAGCAGAATATCGTTTACTAAGTGCTTTGTTAAAGGATAGTTACATACATCTCTCGGCAGGTGGGATAGTCGGTGAAGTGCCTTATCCGTTTATGTTCCATGGGGCAGGGAGTTCGTGGGGACGTAGCCTTTCGGTACTTATTGCTAACACTTTCCAAACAATGGAATTGTATGAATTTCTAGCTCAACGGTTTTGGCAGTGCTTCATTTCACAAAAATTGACAGAGCCGTGGTACCGCACACGTCTTTCTGTACCTGAATTGTATGTAATGCAAGGGCTGAGCTTTGGCTATGCTGCAAATCTTGAAAGGCATCAAGGCTTGGATGCCAAAGATTGGCGACGAGGCTTCTGGGAAACAGGTCTGGTAGTAAAAAGTCTTTTGCGATTGAAACAAACCAATTATTATTTAAACTACGATTTAGGTATTTTTAGCAGATATGGACCCTACGCTCTACCTAAATGGCATAAAAATTTGGCTATTCGGTTAGGATTAAATGTAAGTTTTTGATTACAAAAACTAAACTATTTGTGCCGCTAGTCTATGTAACAAATTTTCCTTGTAGTTTAATTTACGATTAGATAGTATTAGAAAATTCTTCCTTTGATAAAGAATATTTATTATAAGTACTATAAACTTATTAATTTTAATAGATTTTAAGCATATTAATTAACATAAAAAAGTATGTTACTATAAACTAAAATAGTTTAACAAAAATGCAAAAATATATAACATAAAATAATCTTAACATACTTAAAATAAAAAAATACATCTTTCAAAAATAAAGTATTATACTAAAAATAAAAAAATACATAAGTTAAAATAAAGGTAATGTACTTAAAATAAAAAAGTGTATTTAATAAAAATAAAGTATATTACTTAAAATGTAAAAATATACTAAATAAAATTAAAGTAACATACTAAAAATATAAAAATGCATAAATTAAAATTACAGTAATGTAATTAAAGTATAAAAGTACACTACCTAAATTAAAAGTATTGTAATTAAAATAAAAAAGTATATTACTTAAAAAAAGATTACTATACTAAAATTGTAGAAAATTACTTACATAAACTAAACTATTATAGTTAAAGTGCAGAAGTATAGTTTTTGGATAGTATTTTTTGCTTAAAACATAAAAAACGTACTTATTAAAAGTAAATTGTAGCTTTAAAACTACTAAAAAATAGTAAATATAAATAAAAAGTAAATAGTTAAAATGTTAAAAAAAATTACTTTGAGTAAAAAATATACGCCTTTACTTTATAAGTATACTAAAATAATTTACAAGTATAAAAAATAGATCTTAATTAGTAAGTTTAAGAATAATTTAATTAGTTTAATAAAGTTTTTCTATTATTTTTTATTTTTTATGAATATACTTTTAATAGGTTATGGTAAAATGGGCAAAGCGATAGAACAGATTGCTTTGCAACGTAATCACCAAATTATAGGGAAAATAAACCAAAATAATCGTAAAGATTTACCTAATTTTACACCTGCTCAAATAGACGTAGCAATAGAATTTACGCAACCAGAAGCAGTGGTAGAAAACCTTATTACTTGTTTTCAAAACAATATTCCTGTGGTATGTGGAACTACAGGTTGGTTGTCTCAAAAAAATTTAGTAGAAAATTTATGTCAAACTTATAAGGGTAGTTTTTTATATGCATCTAATTTTAGTATTGGAGTAAATTTGTTTTTTCGACTAAATATTTTTTTAGCTCAACTTATGTCATCCTTTAAGCAGTATGATGTAAGTTTAGAAGAAATACATCATACTGAAAAAAAAGATGCACCCAGTGGCACGGCAATCACTTTGGCAGAGAATATTTTACAATACTATCCACACAAAACTAAATGGGTAAACGCTCCAAGTGAGGAGTTATCGGAGTTAAGTATTATCTCTAGACGCGAAGCTAATGTACCAGGGACGCATGTGGTCTCATATCGTTCCACGGTGGATAGCATCGAAATAAAACATACTGCTCACAATCGCATGGGATTTGCCCTTGGAGCCGTTTTGGCTGCAGAGTGGCTTCAAGGTAAACAAGGAATTTTCACAATGCAAGATGTGCTGAAAAATATTAGCTTCTAATGAGTAGCTTACTCAAAGGCAAATATCTCCCAAGCAACAAAGCCTGACAATTTGCGTACATTCTCTCAAAATCCTTCTTATAATAAAGTGTTTCAGGATTAAAAACTATGAATGTATGGCTCAAAAGTATGTGTTTTTGGGTGCTGTTTCATGTCTCTCCTACGATTTATGCTCAAAAAGAAGTAAGAACTTACTACGATACACTGCCTGACAAACCTCTCCACGAAGTGTACTGGGTAATAGAAAAGGAAACACAACCAATTATGCACGGCCCCTATGAAGAGTACTACCCTGATGGCGTTTTGAACCGCAAGGGCTTTTTTAAGGAGGGTAAAAAAGATAGTTTGTTTGTGTTGTACTACCCTACAGGAAAGAAAAAAGCAGAAATTCGCTTCAAAGAAAATAAAAGAGAGGGCTTATTTAAGATATATGACACTGAAGAATACTTAGTACAAAAAGGCTATTACCGAAACGATAGCTTGGAAGGTATCTTGGAGACTTACTCTCCCCAAGGAATAGTTATCAAAAGAAGTACATTTGCTAATGGAACTCTCAACGGTAAAACCGAAATCTTTTACCCTGATACAGGTAAAATTCAAGAAGAGAGTTACTATAAGAACGGGCAACTGCACGGGCTTTTGCGTACCTTCTATCCTAATGGAGTAATAAGTAAAGAAGAGAACTACGCTGAAGGATTGCCTCACGGCACTTTCAAAACTTTCTACGAAAATGGGCAGTTGCAAGTGCAAGGCAATAACCGTTATGGCAAAAAAGAGGGCGAGTATTTGCAATATACTTCCAAAGGAGTGCTTACGCTCAAAGCCTTCTACAAAGATGATGCTTACCATAATACCTACAAAAGCTACTACGCTAATGGTAAACTTAAACAAGAAACGCACTATAAGAACGGCATAAGAGTAGGTACAGAAAAACTATTCTATGAAACAGGTGAACTGATGCAAGTTACTAAGTATAGCAACCAAGAGCGTAACCTTGAAATCAAAAGTTACTACGCTGATGGCAAAACCCTTAAAAATGAACTGACCTATAAAAATGGTAAACAAGTAGGACTTTGGAAACAATACCACGACAACGGCAAGCTACACATAGAAGAGCCTTACCTGGAAAATGGGAAAATGCAAGGAGAACGTAAAATTTATTACTATGATGGCACGCTCAAAGCTGTTGAACTTTACGTAAATGACCAAAAGCACGGTATTACCAAAATTTACAACGAGGAAGGAAAATTGATAGAAGAAATCCCTTACCGCACTGACATAAAAAGCGGAAACTACAAGAAATATCACCTTAATGGCAAAGTAGCTGAACAGGGACAGTATCGCTATGGGAAAAAGCAAGGTAAATGGTTTTACTATGACGAGAAAGGAAAGCTACTTAAAACGATTGAATACTATGATGACAAAATAAAAAAAGAAACCTTGCCCCAAGAAAATAATCGTTAAATTGAAGAGAACTGAAATAACCCCTATCAAATAAATAAAGCTATAAGGGTGTTTCCTACCTTATAGCTTTGAAAATAGTTGCTGGTTGGGTTGTTGTATGTTTTTAATCTTTATCAAGGTCATCAAGGTTATCTAGATTATTAAGTCTGCGGTTGCCTACTCGTTGTAACATAGTTTTCAGAAATTCACGTTCACTGTTATACATTTCAGCTAGTTGACGAATGTTGATAACTTTAAGGAATTTCTCTTTGTACTCTGCCTCTACTTCACCTTCCTGTTTTTTGAGTTTGATGTAAGTATCTACATTTTTGTTTAGCTCCTCATCGGTAGCTGTAAGCGAGACGTTGCGTAAATTGCGTTCTGCTAATAAGATTTCTCGTTTTTTACGAATATATTGTAGGTATAACTCCTCGAACTTGGCAATTTGCTCGGTTTTAAGGTTAAGTCGCTCTTTTATGAATTTTAATCGTATTAGTTCTATGCGTTTAGGCGTATTAGGCTGGGCTATGCTCTCAATTTGGGTAAAAAATAAGAGAATAAGTATTATATTGAAGCACTTTTTCATGGTTAATGCGAACATACAGGTTATTAAATTATTTTTACTCATACTCTTGCTCATCTAATTCTAATAGACGGTCTAGTTCACTATTAGCTATTTCCGCTAAAATGGTTTCGTTTTCCCAACTTTCTGTATGTATCTCCTCTAAAAGTAGATTATGGTAATTAGTTTCTTGGGCTAAATAGTGCAAAATTTCTTGCTTATTTAAACTATCTATTGTAATAAGTGGTGTTTGCTCTTTGAATACTAGGGCTCCTTTTGTTATAGGAGTGTGTGTTGGTATTTTAGGCATAGGTTGTTGGTGGGTGTGGGCTTGTTGTGATACAGTATGTGCCATTTTTTGTTCAGCCGTAGGTATATTTTTTTGTTTGAATGTTACTTTTTGAACTATGGTAGTTTTATTGAAATTAAACATCCAGACTCCTACCCAAAGCAGTACTATTGAAGCTGCCACTGCAGTAGCTTTTAGGTAGAAAGTAGGGCTGTGTAATAGAATAACTTTACCTTTAGTATCTGCTTGGCTTTCAATACGTTGGTTAATGCGTTGGCTCAAAGTTTCAAAGTAATTGTCAGGCACTTGCCACACGTTTTGCCTTAAGTGTGGATTATTTTCTATATCTAAGTTGCGTATTTTTTGGCTTATGCGTCTGAATAGCTCTATAAAGTAGCTCTGTGGTACAAAGAAAACGTTTTGCTTCAAATGTGCGTTACTTTCTAGTTTATTGTCAGCATTGCTTTCTTTTATTCTGTTAGCAATCTTTTGGGGCAACGCTTCAAAATAACCTGTGGGAACAGGAAAAATATTTTCTATTTTAGGAGTTTTTATATTTTTTAGTCGTATTTTCATAGGTTGGGTACAGGTTAATTTTTTTCTAAAAAACTTTCAATTTTCTTTACTGCCAAGTGATAAGAGGCTTTCAATGCTCCCACACTTGTTCCTAGGATTTCAGCTATTTCCTCGTAGGTCATATCATCAAAATATTTCATGTTAAATACCAAGCGTTGCTTGTCAGGTAAGGTAAGCAATGCTTTTTGCAATTTGAGTTGTATCTCATCACCTGAGATATGATTTCCTGAGTCAATCTTTTGTTTAAGTTCGCGGTTAGCCTCTCCGATTAGTATCCAGTTCTTTTTTCGTTTTTTTTCCAGCCATCGCAAACATTCATTAGTAGCAATTTTGTAAATCCAGGTATAAAGTTTAGCTTCCCTTTTAAAGGAGTCCAAATGTTTCCATATTTTGATAAATACTTCCTGCACCAAGTCGTCAGTATCATTGTGGTCAATTACCATTTTACGAATATGCCAATACACTTTTTGCTGATATTTTTGTATCAAACTTTCAAAGGCTTGGTTGCGTGTGTCTGGCTGTTGGAACAGGTCCAAGATTGCTTGGTCAGACAAATGTTTATCCAAAACTTTCAATTGTATGGAAATGAGTGTTTTTACTTAGGTTGTTTATTAGTATGATACGTAAAGGAAAAGAAGGTTTAAGAGATAGTAATGAAAAACAATAAGAGCACTAACTAAAATAAAAGGCAAGAGAGGCAAAGTTGAGTTATGATTAAAATTAACTTTTATTCTACAAACTGAATAAAAGATGAAAAACTTTTTAGCTTTGCCTTTGAAACTTTTTTACTAACCAATGCGTAGAGATACTATCTGCTTTTTTTTATTTATAGTTCTTTTTACCTTGTCCGCTTTGATTTATGAAAAAAAATTTGATATTTACACTTATTTATAGCTGCCTCGCTCAAATAGCTATAGCACAAACTACAACTCTCAAATTAAATTTAGAAAAAGGTAAAACCTATTTCCAACGCATAGATACCGAGCAGAAAATTGCCCAAAATATTCTTGGACAAAATGTAGATATGACCCAAACCATAGGTCTAGGCTATAAAATTGACGTGCTAAACAAGGACTCCAAAGGCAACATGACTTGGAAAATTACCTACAATACAGTAAAAATGACCCAAGAAAGTGCTGTAACAGGTAAAATAGAGTTTGACTCTGAAAAAAGTACCCAAGTTGATGCTTCTAATCCGTTGGGAATGGCAATGAGAGCTTTGGTTGGGCAAACTTTAGAAGTAGTTATCAACTCTTTGGGTGAGATTACTGATGTAAAAGGCACAGAACAAATGATCGAAAGTATGATAGAAAAAATGGGAGTTACCTCTGAAGCCCAAAAACAACAAATGCGTGAAAGCATGAAAAAAGAATATGGTAAAGATGCGGTTAAAAATTCGTTTGAAGGCTCTTTCGGCTTCTATCCTGAAAAACCTGTAAAAATTGGTGATACTTGGGTGCGAAAAGCCAAAAAGATGGGTATGCAATCCATGGTTTTAGAGAATACTTTCAAATTATTAGAAATTAAAAATGGTATGGCGAAAATAGAAGTTAACTCAAAAATTAGCCCTAATACCGAAGATAAGAACGAAACCAAATCAGAATTTTCAGGCAAACAGACGGGATTTCAGTGGGTAGATTTGAAGACAGGCTGGGTCAAAGATGCTAACCTTAAGCAAGACCTTAAAGGGAAAGTAAATTTTCAAGGCATGGATGTTGAAATGAATATTGAGAGTAATATATATATCAAATAAGTATCAGGGCTTTAGATGTTAGGTTTTGCCTAATAACCTAAAGCCATTCGTTTATTAGGTATGTGTAGCAATATATTTCACCAAAAGTCGCTTAGCAATAGGCAAAAGTGTCTCCTCTCGGGGGCAGGTAACTTTAGCATTTATCCAATACGTAGCAGGGTTGGGAAGTTGTTTGTGCCTACGTAGGAGTTCTATTTTTATATTTTCTAAAGTTTGCCCTAAATTACGAACAACGGTTTCCAAAAAGAAGGTATGCACCCCTCTATATTTTTCATTAGCATTCTCAAAAATAGAGATTTGATATTGATATATTTGCATCTCTTTTACTTGGTTTTCGCTTAAAAGCAAGTATCCCTCTTCAAAACGTAAGGGAGTTAGCCCTACGGGGCTTATTTCTAGGTTCGTTTCTATCCATTCATAAATATCTCTACCCTCGTTCAGCAATGTTTTGAATTGCGGCAAAGCAAAGCTAATAATACTTTCTAACTCTTCCATAAGGGCATCATCTTGCACTATTTGGCTGTATTTGAATTGCAGGTTTTCCAAGTCGGTTTGAGATAAATGTTTAGGAAATTTATCCAAAGCGAGTTGCTTATTTTGCCTCAAATCCACAAGATTTTGATAATGAAATACCAAATCAGACAAATACGGATAAAGTTGTATTTGCGAAAAACATTTACGTACCTCTTGCAAATATGCTAAAAGTATGTACTTTTTGTACTCAAAGTCAATGAGTCCTTGAGTGAGCCAATCTTTGTCTAATTGTTTAATCATAGCCTAGCTAATTTTTAGAAATGAAAAATTTTTACAATCCTTACGCAACTATCTTGGACGCTCAATAGTCCTTTGAGGAATATGAAATTTGCTAAAGACAAATATACAAAAAATAATTCAATCAAACAAAATAATCTTTTGCTATGAGAACGTATAGACTTATTTTTTCTTATTTTTAGCCCTTATGTTTCTTTTTAATTTGGTAATAGCTCAAAAAACCGTAGAAAGACCCTTGGCTGATTTTCCCGAATATACGTAAATGCAGCAATGTCGGTTGTGTTGCATAAAGGTACAAACAATCAAGTTAAGTTGGAATTTGAAGATTTAAAAGAGAACGATATTTTGACCGAAGTTAGGAATCAAACCCTAATGATAAGTTTGCACCACAAGGTAAGTGAGAGGAAAAAGTGGTATAAAAGCTATAAAGTTAGGTGTATAGTAACTTAACCACCGAACCTAACGAAATAAAGTTGAGTAGGGCCGCTAGCCTCAAAGCAGAACATAAAATTGAAGTTGCAAATTTCGAATTGAGGGTGAGCGGAGCAAGCTGTGTTTCGCTTAACTTAGAAGCCCTAAAAATAGATGTAGAAGCTAGTGGTGCTTCAGATATTAAAGTGACAGGAAAAAACCAAGGAGCTAGTTGCCGAAGTCAGTGGAGCAAGTAATTTAGAAGTATTTAATTTAATGAGCGAAAATTGCCGAGTTGAAGCTTCAGGAGCAAGCAAGGTATGTGTAAACACTACACAAAACATAAAAGCCCATGTTTCAGGAGCGAGCCACATAAAATACAAAGGTAAGCCTAAACAGAAATATTGAAGCATCAGGTGTAAGCAGTGTAAAGGCTGTACATTGATTTTATTTGATAGGCTAATTTTTGAACTTTCAGGTTAAAAACAAGATTTCTTGTAATTTTGAAAGTGAAAAACTTGTAGAGAGAGAAGTACATTTACTTTTCGTATGCTTGCTTTTTGCTATGCGAATAGATATTATTTCTGCTGTACCACAACTCTTAGAAAGCCCTTTTGCCCATTCTATCATGAAAAGAGCTATTGACAAGGGCTTGGTAAAGGTAGTTTTTCACAACTTACATGATTACGCTACTAATAAGTATAAGCAAATAGATGATTATGTATTTGGAGGTGGAGCAGGTTTGGTACTAATGATTGAGCCAATTTTTAGATGCATAGAAAAGTTAAAAGCTGAACGTAATTACGATGCAATCATATTCCTTACTCCTGATGGTGAACTTTTTGACCAAAAAAAAGCTAATCAATTTTCGCTTTTACAAAATATTATTTTACTCTGTGGGCATTACAAAGGCATAGATGAACGCGTAAGGCAACACCTTGTTACTCACGAATGGAGTATTGGGGATTATGTAATTTCAGGAGGGGAACTAGCTGCTTGTGTGGTAGCTGATGCCATTATTCGCCTTATTCCTGGTGTTTTGAACGATGAAACCTCCGCTTTGAGTGACTCCTTTCAAGATGGACTACTCTCTCCTCCTGTTTATACCCGCCCACGCAATTTTCAAGGGTGGGAAGTTCCTGAGGTGTTACTCTCAGGTAACCATGCTGAAATAGATAAATGGCGATATGAGCAAGCTCTCAAACGTACCCAAACCCGTAGACCTGACTTGTTAAGTAAAAGGAAGGGATAAAAAATAATAGCTATTTTTCAACTGTTTTCACGTTTTGCTAAGAACCTTGCATTATTCAAATTTTAACATCTTTTTCAAGATATGCCCCCCAAAATCAAGACAAGTTATTTTTGCCAAAATTGCGGGTATCAATCGCCTAAATGGTTGGGCAAATGCCCCAGTTGTGAAAATTGGAACACCTTTGTAGAGGAGATTATCCAAAAAGAGCAACCTGAAAAAGGCTCTTGGAAAACTAGCACTTCGCAAAAGGTTGCCTTCAAACCTATTGCCCTTGAAGCCGTAGAATTAGCCCAAGATGAGCGAATAGTTACCCCTGATAAAGAACTTAACCGTGTGCTTGGGGGGGGAATTGTTCCCGGATCGTTGATTTTGATTGGAGGTGAGCCAGGCATAGGTAAATCTACGCTTATGTTGCAAATTGCTCTGCAAATGCAAAATTATAAGGTTTTATATGTCTCGGGAGAAGAGAGTCTGCAACAAATCAAAATGCGCGCAGAGCGGCTACCTTTCAAAAATTCAAATTGCTATTTGCTTACTGAAACCTCTACGCAAAATATTTTTAAGCAAGTAGAAATCTTTGAACCTGATATTTTGGTAATAGACTCTATCCAAACCTTACAATCGGCTTTTGTAGAGTCAGCAGTAGGAAGTGTGTCGCAGGTGCGAGAGTGTACTGCCGAACTCATGAAGTTTGCCAAAGAGAGCCGTACCCCTGTGTTTATCATCGGGCATATTACCAAAGAAGGTACTTTGGCAGGTCCCAAGGTTTTAGAACATATGGTAGATGCTGTGCTCACGTTTGAAGGCGATAGACATTTGGTTTACAGAATTTTGCGTGCTAACAAAAATCGCTTTGGTTCTACCTCTGAATTGGGGATTTATGAAATGTTGAGTAACGGCTTGCGCGAGGTAAGTAATCCATCTGAAATTTTACTTACTCAGCGTGAAGAACCCATTAGCGGAATTGCTATCGGGGCAACCCTCGAAGGTAACCGACCACTGCTTATTGAAATTCAATCATTAGTGAGTATTACCAACTATGGTACACCTCAACGCAGTAGCACAGGTTTTGACCAAAAACGCCTCAATATGTTATTAGCTGTATTAGAAAAACGTGGTGGCTATCGTTTGGGTTCACAAGATGTATTTCTTAACATTACAGGTGGGCTAAAAATTGAAGATCCTGCCATCGATTTAGCCGTTTGTACTTCTATTATCTCCTCTTACCAAGATACTATTATTCCTAATAACATTTGCTTTGCTGCCGAAGTGGGCCTAGGTGGTGAAATTAGGGCAATCCAAAAGGTTGAGCAACGCATTTCAGAAGCCGAGAAGTTAGGCTTTCAAGCTATTTATGTCTCTAAATACAACCTCAAAAGTATCAATACTGAAAATTTTAAGATTGAAATTCGTGCCGCAGCCAAGTTAGAGGGAATTTTTGAACAATTGTTTGGTTGAACAAAGTAAGAATTTAGCCTCATTGATAGGTTATATCTTTGCCCTTTGAATGGTTTGATGTAGTAATGAGTAGCCTGTAAGCAAGTTCATGGTTACACTTTTTTAATACTCATTTTCTATCCGCTTTTAGTACCGATTTATTGTTTAGTAGCTTGGTTTATAGACAAAAATAAAAAAATAATTACAAAATGCTTGTGCTTAAAATTATTTTTCAGAGGCTTTTTTATTATCTACGCTCTGCTGAAGGCAGAACTTTTTTGTGGCTTTGCTTCTGGCTGGGGCATAAAAAAAGCCAGCAACCACGAAAAATTCGGTTGCATAAAAAATACCTGACCGTTATAGATGTTCCTTCGTTTTTGTGGCAATATGAGGAAATTTTTGTAAAGCAGTTTTATCGCTTTCAAACCGGAAATCCACGACCTATCATTATTGACTGCGGGGCAAATATCGGTTTGAGTATACTTTATTTCAAAAAAAACTATCCAAATTCGCAAATTATCGCTTTTGAGGCAGATGCACAAATTGCCAAAGTGGCCCAAAACAACGTATTACAATATGGCTATCAGGATGTAAAGGTGTATGCCCAAGCCGTTTGGAAAGACGGTAAAGGCATTTTTATCCAACTTACAGGGGCGGATTCGGCTTCTATTTTTGGCAAAGGAGAAAAAACGCTTATCCCGTCTGTACGGCTTAAAACTATTTTGCAACAATTTGCTCAAATTGATATGCTTAAGATAGATATTGAAGGAGCAGAAACCGAAGTCATTACCGATTGTGCCGAAGAACTTATACGAGTGCAAAACTTATTTATTGAATACCACGACTTTGCAGGGCAAACGCAAACCCTGCAAAATATTCTACAAATTTTAGCCCAAAATCAATTCACCTACTGGATTGATAGCCCTAAAAACCTAAACAGCCCTTTGCTCAAAATTGGCACGCAGCCCCCAAGTGAAATGAGTTTGCAACTTAATATTTTTGCAAAAAGAACCTCAATTTAGTTCCTGATTAAACGAAAAATGAGGCAAGAAAAAAGTTTACTTGTTATTCTAATTTCAAAACAATGAACTTTAATTAAAAAAATATTTTATGAAAAAAAAATCGGTTAGAAACAAAACACTCACTTTACAAGAAGGCGAGGAGAGAGAACTTACTGAAAAATTACTTCAAATATCTGACAATATTACAATTCAAGATATTTTGAACAAAACTATTTGGGGAGATACTTTACAAGTACTACCATTTTTGCCTTCCTCTTTTGTAGATTTAGCAATTATAGACCCTCCCTACAATTTGGATAAAAATTTCAATGGTTGGCAATTTAGCAAGATAAGCGACCAAGAATATGAAAATTATTTAGAAAGTTGGATACCACAAATCATAAGGCTCTTAAAGCCCAATGCTTCTTTGTATGTTTGTGGAGACTGGAAAAACAGCCACTTGATCTACAAGGTATTAAGTAAGTATTTCAAAATCAGAAACCGTATCACTTGGCAAAGAGAAAAAGGGAGAGGGGCATTAAAAAATTGGAAAAACTGTACCGAAGATATTTGGTTTGCCACCGTTAGCAACGAGTATTATTTTGATGTAGAGGCAGTAAAAATGAAGCGTAAGGTAATCGCTCCTTACAAAGAAAATGGTAAGCCTAAAGATTGGCAGGAAACAGAAGAAGGAAATTTTAGATTGACTTATCCATCAAATTTTTGGGACGACATTACCATACCCTACTGGTCAATGCCTGAAAACACAGAACATCCCACACAAAAGCCCGAGAAACTCATAGCAAAACTGATTTTAGCAAGTTCTCCTATCAACGGGGTAGTTTTTGACCCTTTTTTGGGTTCAGGAACGACCTCAGTGGTAGCCAAAAAATTGAATAGATTGTATTGTGGCATAGAAATAAACAAAGAATATTGTCTCTGGGCTGAAAAACGTTTGCAATTAGCTGAAAATAACAAACGGATTCAAGGTTATGCCGACGGTGTATTTTGGGAAAGAAATACACTTGCATTTCAACCTAAAACTTCTAATAGTTCACAAAAAACTCCCAATGATTTCTCCTCTCTTTTTAACCAAAAATGAATAAATTTTTATCCTACTTTTCTGAAATAGAGCAAAAAATTATTGAAGCAATAAACTCGCAAAAAGAATTATTAAACGAATACACTATCAATAGTCCAAGAGCAGTGGGCGATGCTATTCAAGATTTCCTTGCAAAGGAATTTCTCAAATTTATTCCTGTAAATTTTTTGAAAGATTACAGCGAAACTTTTGCTCGCAGGGCTATGGCAGATTTTGCTTTTATGGATAATGAGGATAACTTTTATGCCATAGATTGTAAAACACACAATATCGGTACGCACTTCAATATGCCTAACCTAACTTCTGTTGAGCGTATTAGTCGTTTCTACGAAGACAGAAAAAACTATTTTGTCTTGTTGATGATTGCATATCAAATTGAAAACCAAAAGCTAATAGCCCAAAAGTGTATATTCTCACCCATTGAGCATATAGATTGGAGTTGCCTAACTATTGGTGCGTTAGGTTGGGGACAGATACAAATTGCTAACTCTAATCATATTTTAGTTAATAAGCAACTAACTCGTAAAACTTGGATGCTTCAACTTTGTGAGGCGGTTCTTGCCTTTTATCCTCGCGAAATTGCTAAAATCAATGATAGAATTAACTACTTTGAAAAAATGAAACAATTTTGGGACAAACAATCCGACGTTTGAATTTTTCAAAATACTTCGTATAGCTAAAATAAGTATAATTTCTCCCAAATTATTCTTGAAAAGTGCAATTTTTCATAAATTCAATAGTTTCGGTATAAATTTGTAGTTTACTAAGCAAAAATAAATAAAAGTATGCAAGATTTTCTTGAAACTGAAGACGAGCAGGAAGAAGAACTTTCACTCTATGAACACTATAGAATTGTAGTAGATAAAGGGCAATCACTTGTTAGAATTGATAAGTTTCTGACAGATAAGTTAGCTAATGTTACCCGTAACAAAATTCAAGAGGCGATTAAGCAAGATTTTGTTAAGGTAAATGAAAAAAAAATTAAGCCTAACTACAAGGTAAAACCTCTAGATGTGATAACTATAGCTTTTCCTACACCTCCGCGTAACACTGAAATTATACCACAAAATATTCCGTTAGATATTGTATTTGAAGACGAATTTCTGTTAGTGGTTAATAAACCTGCAGGGATGGTAGTTCACCCTGCTCACGGTAATTGGCAAGGAACACTTGTAAATGCTTTAGCATATCATTTTCAGCAACTTCCCTCTAATGCAGACGGCAAACCAGGATTAGTGCATCGGATTGATAAAGATACATCGGGTTTGTTGGTTATTGCTAAAACAGAGCAAGCTATGACCCACCTTGCAAAGCAGTTTTTCCATCATACTATTGAACGCATTTACTACGCTCTCGTTTGGGGAGAACCTACCCCGCTAGAAGGTACTATCCGTACACAAATTGGGCGAAGTCCTAAGGATAGGCGTGTGTTTCAAGCCTTTACAGATGAAAGTATCGGTAAAAGTGCTATTACTCATTACAAGGTTTTGCAATCTTTTCGGTATGTTTCTTTGGTAGAGTGTAGACTAGAAACGGGCAGAACACACCAAATCAGAGTACACTTCAAATACATCGGTCATCCGCTGTTTAATGATGCTACCTATGGTGGTGATAAAATTCTAAAAGGTATGGTATTTAGCAAGTATAAGGCTTTTGTAGAAAACTGTTTTGCAATTTTACCACGCCATGCTTTACACGCTAAATCATTAGGTTTTGTTCACCCAGTTACTCAAGAAAAAATGTTTTTTGACTCCGAACTGCCTCAAGATTTCAAGCAAGTATTACAAAAGTGGGAAAACTACATCCGATACGAAAAATAAAAACATCATTTACAATACTTTACAGAAAAATTGACCTTAAATCTCATATCTTAAATTCAAAATTTTGTGTGCCTATAAGCTTTAACACCTTAGAGAAGTCTTGTTGTACAACTAATTTTTTAGCTTTGCTAAGAAAGCATGTTTTGGATTCAGACGTAATTTATTGCGATTTCATATTCAAATGCATTTTGCGAAAGTTTAGCTTCAGTTGTGTATAAAGATGTTAATTTTTTTGGAAGGTACTACCTATCAGATCAGAAATTCGCTTCTCTCTGATTCCAGTATTGCAAAGAATTTTAATAATTTGTAAAATATAATATTCTAAAACGCCCCTTCAAGAGTTTAGTGCAAAACACTGAAGCGTTAGCAATCCCCTGCAAAACTTGCATTTTGCCGTTAAGGTTTTGCATAGAGACAAAAGGCAAAAGGAAGGCTCAAAAATTATTTATTGCTCTTGGTTGTAACATCAAACATTTTTGAATATTGCCAATTGCAAAAATTGATTTAGAAAAAAGTGTATTTTTTACTTATTTTTTGCAACATTGTTGCAAAAAAGTTTGTTACTTTGCAGCGTAATATGATGCTGATGTAAGTATGCAAAAAATTAAAATTAACGCTGACTATTTGGGTATTTCAAGTTCGGTGCTATGTTTGGTGCATTGCCTTGTAGTGCCGTTTTTGTGGATAAGCAAAAATATTTATACACATAACCACGCAAGTTTGTTAGGTTCGTGGGAATATTGGATTTGGGACTATATTTTTGGGGCTTTGGCTTTTTGGGCGGTCTATCATACGGCTTGGCACACGCCTTGGAAAAGGATAAAAGTTGCACTTATCATTTCGTATTCAGTTTTTGTAGTAGGGCTTATCGTACACGAACCTCACGAAATTATGTATGCGGGTTCGTTTTTGCTTATTGCCACACACCTCACTAACTTATATTTTTGTAGAAAAAACTGTTCGCTGACACACAAAAATTGCTAATTTTGTGGTATGTTAGCCAAAACGCGTGGAATTGTACTAAATTACATAAAATACAGCGAAACCTCTATTATTGCCAAAATTTATACCCAAAATTTTGGCATGCAAACCTATATTGTGAACGGTGTAAGGACGCACAACAAAAAACAATCGCAAAAAATTTCGCTTTTTCAGCCGCTCACTTTGGTAGATTTAGTGGTGTATTATTACCCTGACACCAACCGCATGAGCCGTATTAAAGAGATAAAGTGCTACCATGTTTTTGAGCAAATTAGTACGCAATACCCTAAAATGGCTATTGCTTTTTTTATGGCAGAGGTGCTATACAAAGTGCTGAAAGAGGAAGAGCCTAACGAAGGGCTGTTCAATTTTTTGCAAGCAAGCATCTTTTTTTTGGATAGTTCGCAAGCTAATACTACTACATTTCATTTGCACTTTCTTTGCAAACTTACCTATTTTTTGGGTTTTGAACCCCAGTCTGCCCAAGATGTATTAGACGAATTAGGGCAGTACCGTAAAAATCCTCTGCCTGAAGAGATACAACAAGAACTTTTAGAGGGAATTGACTTTTTCATTTCACAAGATTTTGAGCATGGGGCTATTCCTTTCTCCGCAAATACACGCAAACGGCTTACTAACACGTTGTTAGATTTTTACAATTTGCACGTGGCTACATTTTATCCAATTAAATCGTTGGAAGTGTTTAGGGAAATAAATGATTAAGCGAAAAATAGTACTTTTGCATTACGAAAAAATATAAAAATTATGATACAATTTTTGCATGACAAACTGCCCAACGGTTTAGAATTATATTTTATTCCTGACCATACTACCCAAATGGCTGCCTTTAATTTGCTCTACAACGTTGGCTCAAAGCATGAAGACGAACAAAAAACAGGCTTTGCACATTTGTTTGAGCATTTGATGTTTGGTGGTTCGCAACATATTCCTTCTTATGATGAAGCCTTGCAAGCCGTTGGTGGCGAAAATAATGCCTTCACTTCGCCTGACGTTACAAACTATTACATTACCTTACCTGCTGTCAATTTAGAAACAGCTTTTTGGTTAGAATCGGATAGAATGTTGAGCCTTTCGTTCAACCCTGAGGTGTTGGAAGTGCAGAAAAAAGTAGTAATAGAAGAATTTAAGCAACGTTACTTGAACCAGCCCTATGGTGATGCTTGGTTGCACCTACGACCCTTGGCTTATCAAGTTCACCCGTATCGTTGGGCAACTATTGGCAAAGATATTTCGCATATTGAAAAAGCTACGATGGACGATGTGCAAAATTTTTTCTTTCGGTACTATCGTCCTAACAATGCTATTTTGGTAGTAGCGGGCAATAGCACATGGGAACAGGTGCAGTTTTGGGCTAATAAATGGTTTGGCGATATTCCACCCAAAGAAAATATACACCAACCTTTGCCCCAAGAGCCACCGCAAACACAAGCCCGCTCAAAAACAATTGAAGCAAATGTACCTCTAGAAGCTATTTACAAGGTCTATCATTCACCTGCACGCCAAGCCAAAGATTATTTTGCTTCTGACCTTTTAAGCGATATTTTAGGGCGTGGGAAGTCCTCACGCTTATACCAAAAATTGGTAAAAGAAAAGGAAATTTTTAATACCATACAAGCCTACATCACAGGAGCAATAGACACAGGGCTTTTGGTAATTCACGGAAAACTTAATCCTACTTATACTTTGGCAGAGGGCAACGAAGCAATTGAGCAAGTAATTACTGAATTGCAACAAGAACTCATAAGCGAGCAGGAATTAGAAAAAGTGAAAAACCAAGCCGAAGCAAGCCTTGTTTTTTCGGAGGTAGAATTGCTTAACAGGGCAATGAATTTGGCTTATTATGCTTTGCTGGGTATGCCCGAAGCCGTCAATTTGCAAGGTGAAGAGATACAAGCCGTTACAACGGCACAAATTCAAGAAGCGGCACAAAAGTATTTGCGCCCTGAAAACTGTTCCACGTTGTATTACCAAAAAAAACCGTGAGAATCTCTTCACGAATCGTTTTTGCAAATCTCACACAACAACTCTCGGCTTTGTATGCGCGCCGAGAAGCCCAAACTATCGCTTTTGAGTTGTTAGAACATTTTTATCAACTTTCCAAAACGGATATTTTGAGTGATAAATATTTCAAACCTGCTGAAAACCAAGAATTAGCCCTGCAAGAGGCTCTTGTGCGTTTGCAAAAGCATGAACCTTTGCAATATATTTTGCAAAAAGCCTATTTTTTAGGCAAAACGTTTTATGTAACACCTGCCGTGCTTATTCCTCGCCCTGAAACGGAAGAGTTAGTGAGTTGGATAGTGCAAGAAAATTTATCGAATAAGCACCTGACTGATTTTCATGTCTTGGATATTGGCACAGGAAGTGGTTGTATTGCTTTAACTGTTAAAGCTTTGCTACCTTTTGCTCAAGTTACAAGCATAGATATTAGCCCTGAAGCCCTGCAAGTAGCTCGCTACAATGCCCAAAAGTTAGGTTTAGAGGTAAATTTTTTAGAGGTAGATTTTTTAACACAAACCGAACTCCTTACAAACCAATTTTGGAATGTTATCGTGAGCAATCCGCCCTACATTAGCCCACACGAAAGGCAAGACATTGCTCCTAATGTACTAGCTTATGAGCCTCACCTTGCTCTTTTCCCTCCTGAAAATCTACATTCGCTTATTTTTTATGAAAAAATAGCCCAATTTGCTCAAAAGCAGTTAGCTTCACAAGGTACACTTTTTTTTGAATTAAACCCGCTTTATGCCTCAGCCATAGAACAGTTGGTAAAAGATGCTAACTTTTCAGAAATTACAATCCGTGCTGACATGCAAGGCAAATTACGAATGCTACGAGCTAAAAAGACCTAAACAAAGTGAAAGCAAATTATATACTCTTTATCAAAATGATAATTTACTACCTTTCAGCTACAATACTCTGCTGTGCTTAGCCTCTCATTGAACACAAAATATACACTTAACGATGGTAGTTTGTTTATTCTCGCTTATTTTCATTCTCTTTTTTCTAAAGAAAGGCTGAGGTAAAATATATTTTTTATCGTATCTTTACCTCTACCTTACCCTCGATTTTTCCAAGTTGAGCATTAATCTTGATATAGTTTCATTTGCCGTTTGAATGAAATTTTAGTACGGCTCTCCTCTCCATTTGCTAACCGAATGATGTTTTTCTTGTGCGTAATAGCTATAACTATGAACATAAAAAAACCAAACACGGTTAGCACAGGATCGTCAGGTTTGAAACGGGGAGAAAGCAAAATCAGGGGAAAAGCTAACGCTGCTAGTAAAGAGCCCAAAGAAACATATTGCGAGAGTAATAACACTATAATAAATATACCTAAACAAATTAACGTTACTGCCCAATTGACGCAGAGCATCATTCCCAATAAAGTAGCTACTCCTTTGCCTCCCTTAAAGTTGGCATAAATGGGAAATATGTGCCCTAGTACAGCCAATAAGCCAAAAATCAGTTTGTAAAACAACAATTTCTCTAGCATAAACTCATCATAGGATACAAGGTGGGTGTAGGTAAGTACCCAAGCTAATGAGGTAGCTACAAATCCTTTCAATACATCAATCAAAAGAACTACCATGCCCGCCCTGCTCCCTAGTACTCTGAACGTGTTAGTAGCTCCTGCATTACCACTCCCATAGTCGCGAACATCAATGCCGAAATACCGCTTGCTATACCAAACTGCCGTAGGAAAAGAGCCAATTAAATAAGCAGCAACTGCCCCCAAGATGATGAAAAATAAGTCAATCATTTCTTAAAACTGATAATCTTTAAGTAAAACGTAAACTTCTTAAACTAAGAACTGTACTTTTTTAAGTAGTGCAAAAGTAGTAATTTTCGTATGCATATCAAAATGAAGAAGGGGGAATCTTTTTATGACTACTTACTTACAGGGTTTTGAGCAAAAATACTTTGCATCTCTTCCGTTTCAATAAGCTAAGAGCTTCTTTTAGGTATTTATTTTCCCAGTCGTGGGCTTGGCCTACAATTACCACAAGCAAGGTGTTTATGGTGTAATGAGTTTGCAGGTAGAAATCAATTTGCCCTAAAAGACGGTTGCGTTCATTGCTTTTTTTGAGTAGTTTGGCTAATTTTACTTCAATACCGATTTTTCCTTCTCCAAGGTCAATATCTATACGTTCGCGACGGTATTTGCCAGGTACAAATTTATATTGCGTATGCACAGGGCTGAAATAACGGGCTAGCTTTTGGGCTATGTATTGTTCTATGGCTTGCTCAGTGGCTTTTTCTGCCCAAGTGGCGTGTATACCCGTAGAGCGAAGCACGTACAGTACGTTCTCCATGGTCAAAGGAAGGGCTTTTTTATCCCGCCTGAGCAAGCTAAGCCCTCCAAACGTGAGGCTAGTTACGGCAAGTAAAATTATTAGCTCTATCCACATACTACCTTGAAAAACAAACAGCAAGTTAATATTTTTTTGCTGAATTGTTCACGCATTTCTTTTAGTGAATTTGGTTGAGCTATAAGAAAATGACGTCAGTTAGATAAGAAAAAATAAATTGCGTACATTCATAAATAAATCTCTTCTACTGTTAAATGTTAGATATTTAGTAATTCATGTTGCTTAACTAATATCAAATGTTTAATTTCTAATAATAGAAAATAAACTAACAATACTAAATGTTAAATAATTATTACTAAAATTTAATTATTTAATACTAAATGTTAAAACTTTTTTATCAATAGTTAAATATTTATTAGTAAATAATCAATTTTTAATGTTTAATGTTAATATTTTATTGCTTAATAGCAAGTAAAAAGCATTAAAAAGTAGACATGTATTATTACAAATTAAACATGCACTATTCAAAAGCAAATATATATTATTAAATACTAAACTTACGCTATTTAATAGCAAATATTTATTATTTAATAGTAAACATTTGCTATTAAAAATTAAACATAAAGTATTAAAAACAAAACTTTAAATAATTAGCAACTAGTTTTTAAGAAAAATTACTTAAAAACCAATGCCCAAACGTATGCCTGTTTGTATATTCTTGTTTTGCTGAAAAGCTGTAACAAACTCTGCACGAATAATTTTGAACATTCTCTCAAAACCTGCACTAATTTCGGTGTAATGTTTTAAGGTAGGAGTATAAAGATAGTTTGCACCAAGAACCAAATGCCACTTCCAACGTTTTAACAAAGGAATTGAATTAGTGATAAATCCATTAAAATGATGCTCCGCATGAGCTTTGATGTAAGATTTTGCAGTGCTAAATTCGTAATAATCTAATAATTTAAAACTACGAAAATCATCTTGCAAAAGAAGCGTACGATTACCTAAAAAATGTCGGTAATCTATAAAATACATTCGGTTAATATTCAAAAACGTTCCCGCTTCTATATCATAGCTAAAACTTCCTATCATACCTAACTCCCAATCATCATTCATACCTATGGTTAAAAGGTCATAATCTACCTCACTATTTAACAAAGTAGGAATACCTCTACGATAACCTGCACGAAAATTAGGATATTTGTTCTCTATAATAAATTTTTGGTTAGGATAAGTAGCATACTTTTGCCCTGGTCTAAATAAAACGCTGATTGCAAAAGTAAATGCTTTGTGTGTATTAAATTTTGTTTCGTTTAGTTCGCTGTTGGTTGGATGATTAGAGGTAAATTCACGGTTAGGTATGTTAAAAACAGTGTAACTACTATTGTTTTCTAACGGTCTACGTTCAGCCCATTCTATATAACTATTCACAAACAAACCATTAAGAATTTCTTGAAACCATGTAGTCTTAAAATATGCTTTTTCATAAATTTTGAGATAATTTTCTTTAAGAAAAATTGTGTATGCAGTATTCAAAAACGGGGAAATGGAGTTTTGCCTGCTAATTTGTTCTATAAATTGCCCACCTTCTATGCTAATGCTTGCTCTTTTTTGCGGATTAAATAAATAATTAGCTTCTATTTTAGCTTGCAAACGCTCATTAGCAAAACCATAACGAATAGTAGGACTAATGTAATAACTTTTTTTGTTTTCGTAGTTCTGTTTAAATGTAAAATTAGCGTTGATTACTCGACCTTCTACGGTATTATATTGCCAAATTGTCCCCAAAGCAGGCACGCTAATACTTTGCTGTTTGAACGAATTGCGATAAGTATAACCAAAAATAAAATTACTAAACTTGTAAGCATTATTTTTTCTATCTACCGAATCTTTGTAAGGCTTACTTTCACGCACTACCTCTAAACTATCTTTAAAACGATATTCTTTGCGTTCTTCTGTGGTGAGTGGAATAGGGCGAAGCTGCTCCCAATAAGTAGTATCGCGCTTGTTAGCGTCTTTTTCTATGCTAAAAACTTCATTTGTAAAGGTTTTTTTAGGAAAAGCAGGCTCTAATTCATAGTCAGAGAAGATAAAAATAAAATAGCCTTTGCCTTCAATACCAAAGGCTTTAAAACTAAAATCCACTCTTTGCGAAGCAGGAAGCCATATTTCAGGATTAGCAGGGTGAGGTAAATATACTTGTTGCAAACGTGCCGAGTCAACAAATTGTATTGAACCTTTGGGAACGTAGAGGTCAGTACTATGCAAACGCCAACTATCTTCAATGATGTAAATGTAACCTGCAAAGGCAGGAGCATTCTTTCGTTTAGGAATAACTTTAATTTTATTAATAAGTTGATTATTTTGATAAAACGCCCCTGCAAACCGAAAACGATAATATGCAAACGCATTATTTGCTAAGGGAGATACGAAGCCACGCTCTCCTAGACCTACATCGCTAATAATGTTTTCGTACAAATTTACCCACGAATCAGCAGCTTGATTGAAACTAAACGCCTGACTTTTGCCACTTACTTTAGAAGAAAGCATACGCTCTTTGTAGCGGTTGGGCTGCATATAAGCTAATTCTGAATACGATTCAGAGAAATATACAATTCCTGTATCTAAACGGATTGGTCTGCCTAAAATACGCGCAGGTTTTTTAGTAATACGTTGCAAACCTTTAATGTAAGCATTGCATTTGTAAGATTTTACTTCTTCATTGAGGTAATATTTTCGCTTTGCTTGGGCTTTGCGTATGATAGCGTTGGCGGGGTCTTGGTCTATGGTCGTAATGGTTACTTCTTGCAGCTGAAATGCTTGCGGTTGAAGTTTTACGTGTAGCTCTATGGTCTCATCTTGTAGCTCAACTTTAAGCTCTGTTTTCTCATAACCGATATATGTAAAGACTATAAAATAAGTTCCTTTGTCTAATTTGATAGAAAAAAAACCGTCTTCGTTGGTAGTTGTGGTTAGGTTAATTCCTTTTACAAAAATAGTAGCAAAAGGCAAAGGATTATCATTAGAGTCTGTTACAAAACCTTTCAGACGTGCGCCTTGGCTATCAATTACTAGACAAATAGCAATAAAAACTGAGAAAATAGTTCTAAGTGTAAGCATATTTCAATACAATCAAGTGTGAATATGGTTTAAGAGAACAAAATTAAAATCTAGTATAGTTAAATTATAGAAACAGTTTAGCTTATTAAGGTTGCTTTGATACTTACAACTCGGTCAGTGCCTAATTTGATTTTGTATTAGCTCCCCACTTGTCTCTTTTTAGCTCTAATCTCTACTTAATTAGGTGAAGATTAGCCAAGAAATCAATAAATGACAAAAGTCATTTTTTGGTTTAATAGATATCATACTAAAATATATTACAATAAACTACCTTTGAATTACCAAAGAAAGAAAAGTTATTCACTTTATCCGATAATACAATGAAAGTAGAACAGTTTGAGTATGACAATCAGATAGTCCGTAAGTTTATTATTGCTTCGGTAGTTTTTGGGGTTGTGGGTATGTTAGTGGGGTTGATAATTGCCATACAATTATTTTATCCCGCTCTGAATATGGATATACCTTACCTCACCTTTGGGCGCATTCGTCCTTTGCATACTAATGCAGTAATCTTTGCTTTTGTAGGTAATGCCATGTTTGCAGGGATTTACTACTCTATGCAAAGGTTATTGAAGACTCCGCTTTACAGCCGGGTGTTAAGTGAACTCCACTTTTGGGGTTGGCAATTGATTATCGTAGCGGCTGCTATTACCTTGCCTTTAGGCTATACTACAGGTCATGAATATGCTGAATTAGAATGGCCTATAGATATAGCAATTACGATTGTATGGGTGATTTTTGCTATTAACTTCTTTGGTACAATTCTTACAAGAAGAGAGCGTCATTTGTATGTTGCTATTTGGTTTTACATTTCTACGGTGGTAACAGTAGCGGTTTTACACATAGTCAATTCTGTAGAATTACCTGTGTTTGCTCTTAAAAGTTACTATGTATATGCGGGGGTGCAAGATGCTTTGGTGCAATGGTGGTATGGGCATAATGCGGTAGCGTTTTTTCTTACTACAAGTTATTTAGGATTGATGTACTACTTTATGCCCAAAGCGGCTAATCGTCCTGTATATTCTTACAGGTTGTCTATTATTCACTTCTGGGCGTTGATTTTCGTTTACATTTGGGCAGGTCCTCACCATTTGCTCTATACTTCACTTCCTGATTGGGCACAAAGTTTAGGAACAGTCTTTTCTGTCATGTTAATTGCTCCTTCTTGGGGAGGCATGATAAATGGCTTGCTTACTTTGCGTGGTGCTTGGGATAGAGTACGCGAAAATCCCGTATTGAAATTCTTTGTGGTAGCTATTACAGCCTATGGTATGGCTACTTTTGAAGGACCGATGCTCTCCTTAAAAAATGTAAATGCTCTTTCACATTATACCGATTGGACAATTGCTCACGTCCACGTAGGAGGGTTGGGATGGAACGGTTTTCTAACCTTCGGTATGTTTTATTGGTTAGTGCCACGCATGTGGAATACTAAGCTCTTTTCTATCAAACTAGCAAATTTACATTTTTGGCTCGGTACATTAGGCATTATTTTCTATGCTTTACCTATGTATACCTCTGCTTTAGTGCAAGGGCTTATGCTCAAACAGTTTACACCAGAGGGCTTTTTGCAATATCCTAACTTTTTGGAAACTGTAACGCAAATTTTACCCTTACACGTGTTCAGAGCCGTAGGAGGGGCATTATATCTTGCAGGCGTATTTATTATGGTTTACAACTTAATGAAAACCGCTGCACAAGGTAAATTCGCAGCCTTTGAGCGAGCCGAAGCGCCTGCCTTAGAGAAGGTTTATGTCCCCAAACCAAATGAAGGTTGGCATCACGTATTAGAGCGCTTACCTGTAACTTTTACTATACTTTCTATTTTAGCTATTTTAGTAGGAAGTGTTTTAGAATTAATACCTACCTTCTTAATTCAATCTAATGTTCCTACCATTGCCTCTGTTAAACCTTATACTCCACTTGAATTAGAGGGACGTGATATTTATATTCGTGAAGGTTGTTCTAATTGTCATTCTCAAATGGTGCGCCCCTTCCGTAGTGAAACGGAACGCTATGGGGAATATTCCAAAGCAGGGGAGTTTGTGTATGACCACCCATTCCTTTGGGGATCTAAACGTACAGGACCTGATTTGCATCGTCTAGGAGGTAAGTATCCTGATAGCTGGCACTATCGCCATATGGAAGATCCGACCTCAATGTCGCCTAATTCTATAATGCCTACTTACTCGTGGCTCCTTGAGCAAGAGTATAACAAAGAGGATATCAAGGCAAAAATTACAGCTATGCGAAAGTTAGGGGTGCCTTATCCTGAGGGTTATGAAGACATAGCCCCCAAAGATATGGAAAAACAAGCTAAAAAGATTGTAGAAAACTTAAAAGCGGATAAAATTAAAGTGTCAGAAAATAAAGAAATTGTAGCCTTGATTGCTTATATGCAACGTTTAGGTACGGATATCAAGGTAAAAAATGATATAACGCTCAATCAAGCTAAATAAAATTAATAGTATAAACCCAAACAAAGCCATGTTTAAGCATTATTTTGAACAAATTAAGTCAGTAGAGGTGTATCCAGTTATTTCGCTCATTATTTTTGTTAGCTTTTTCGTAGGGCTACTAGTTTATGTAGCTTTAATGAAAAAGCCACACATAGAACGAATGAATAATATGCCTCTGCAAGACGATGTGCCAACAAACACTAATCATTCATCATTCACTTCAAAAGAATAAAAAAGAAATATGATACGTATAGTGCAAAATATAAAAGAATGGCTAGGCAGACAGTTTGCCTTTCCACTGCAATGGAAGCCTATTTTAGTACCATTGCTCATATTCGCAGGGCTAATCAGTACACTTCAAGCAAAGGCACAGGCAAGTACTGCTCCTATTACACAAATCGAATGGCTGATAATTATAGTAGTTACTCTAACTATTGTAGTGGCAGTGCTTACCTTAATTACAGCCCTGTATAGTTTGTATGTTGTTCAGTTAGTTGTCTTAAAGAAAAGTCCTGAATTAGCTCAGGAAGGTATGTTCTCCTCTATGTGGAAAGCTTTTGAGAAACGCATGACAAGAGCTATTCCTGTAAGCCGTGAACATGAAATAATACTAGATCACAATTATGATGGTATAAAAGAGCTTAACAACCACCTTCCTCCTTGGTGGGTATATATGTTTTATGCTACTATTGCTTTCTCTGCAGCATATTTGTTTCTTTATCACGTTATTGGTTTCTTCCCTCTCTCTGAGGCTGAATATCAAGCAGAAGTAAAACAAGCCGAAATACAAATTGCAGAGTACCAAAAGAAAAATGCAAATAGCATTGACGAGAAAACGGTAAAAATAGTAAAATCAGAAAAAGAACTTGCTGAAGGTAAGAATATTTACCAAAGTAAATGCGCCGCCTGTCATGGGGCCTTAGGAGAAGGAGGAGTAGGACCAAACCTTACCGATGAGTACTGGCTACATGGTGGCTCAATCAATGATATATTCAAAACCATTAAATATGGTGTGCCGCAAAAAGGAATGATTTCTTGGCAACAACAACTCAAACCTGTTGAAATACAAAACGTGGCTAACTATATTTTGAGTTTACAAGGCACTAATCCGCCTAATGCTAAGCCCCCACAAGGGCAACTTTATAAAGCACCTGTAGCTACCAAATAGAACACAATTATTAACTAATCTTGTGCTTTCCAAGTCTTGTATGACTTGGAAAGTGCAAATGTAGCATAAAATACTCTTATTTGGCTAAAATTATGATAACTGAAGAAAATATAAAATTAGTGCAAAATTCATGGCTTGTGATTGTGGGCAAAGCTAACGAAGCAGGGCAAATATTTTATGACTATTTATTCAGAAACAACCCTGAGTTGAGGTATCTTTTTCCCACAGACACGCGTAGCCAAAACCGAAAGCTAATTATGGCTATCGCTTTGATTGTGAACAAAATAGAACGAATGGAGAACATTCATGCCGAAATCACTTGGTTAGCAAGTAAGCATTTAGCATATGGAGTAGAGGTAAAGCATTTTGTTCCTTTCAAGGAAGCATTTATGTATATGATTGAACAAGTATTATCTTCTGAGGATTTTTGGGATAGAACCTTACAAAATGCTTGGGAGGTTGTTTTCTCTGAAATTTCACAGGCTATTATAGTAGCTATGCAAAATTTAGAGAGCCAAAAACAAATTGCAAGAATTAAAATTAAATTGTAATTTTGCCGTAAAATTACAAATTGTATTTCAACTACAAAATTCTATTGAGAAAATATTTTATTTTTTTATATTAAGCTAAGCACAATTTTTCACTTATGAATGCAGCACAAATCAAACTTATTAAAGAAAGCTGGGTAAACGTAGTAATACACGTAGAGAAAGCAGGAGCAGTTTTCTACAACAAACTTTTTACGCTTTACCCTGAAATTAAGCCATTATTCAAAAATGATATTGTATCACAAGACCGCAAGCTAATTCATGCGGTTGCTGTAATGATTACTAAATTAGATAAACTTGATGACCTTCGCAAAGAATTGCATAGTTTGGCTTCAAGGCATATCTACTATGGTGTAAAACCAGAACATTTTAGAGCCTTTAAGGTAGCTTTTATGGCTATGTTAGAGGAAGCTTTACAAAAGCAATGGAGTGCTAATCTAAAACAAGCTTGGGAGGAGCTATTTGACCTCATTGCGCAAGCTATGATAGAGGATATGAAAGCTATTGCTGCCGAGCAAAAAGCACAAAAACAGGAAAAAAAAATACCTACGAACAGCTATGCAACTTTGAGAAAATAAACTAACTAATACTTATGCTTCTCACTCTAAAAAAGTGAGAAGCGTAAGTAAATCTAATTAAAACATAGACATATATTTATATATTTATGGAAAATATAGAAATTATAGAGGATAAAGAAGCATTTCGTGATAAGCTCTCTTCGGTAGATGAGCGAGGCAAACGCGTATGGATTTATCCCAAAAAACCAAGCGGGCGTTTTCACAGATACCGTGTTGCAGTTACAGTGGTACTCTTAATTATACTTTTTGGTGTACCATTCGTTAAAATCAATGGCAATCCGTTGTTTTTATTTAATATTTTTGAGCGAAAATTTAGCATTTTTGGTTTCGTATTTCTGCCACAAGATTTTCACTTGTTTGCAGGCACGATGCTAAGTTTTTTTGTATTTGTAATTCTCTTTACAGTGGTGTATGGTAGGTTATGGTGTGGCTGGACGTGCCCACAAACCGTTATGATGGAAATGGTTTTTCGTAAAATTGAATACTGGATTGAAGGTGATGCTAACCAACAACGTAAGCTCAATGCTCGTCCATGGGATTTGGATAAATTTCTACGAAAGACTGCCAAGTTTAGTATATTTCTGCTTATTTCTATTATCATAGCCCATACGCTTATGGCTTACCTCATAGGCTATGAAAAAGTATTTCAAATTGTGCAAAGTAATCCTATAAATAATTTGCCTGGGTTTATTGGTTTAGTAGCTTTCACGGGGATTTTCTTTTTTGTATTCGCCTATCTACGCGAGCAAGCATGTATTATTGTTTGCCCTTATGGCAGACTGCAAAGTGTACTACTTTCCAAGGACTCTATCGTAATTGCTTATGACCATGTAAGAGGAGAGCCACGTGGTAAGTTGAAAAAAAATAGACAAGAACAAACTAATTTGCTAACCGATAGCACCTCTCAAAAGCAAGGGGATTGTATTGATTGTGGGCTTTGCGTGCAAGTCTGCCCTACAGGAATTGATATTCGCAATGGAACGCAATTGGAATGTATAAATTGCACAGCTTGCATTGATGCCTGCGACCAGGTAATGGATAAAATCGGCAAACCACGTGGTTTGGTACGATACGCTTCTTACAATAATATTGTTAATAAGGTTCCTTTTAGAGTTACTCCCAGAATAATAGGATATACAGCAGTATTGCTAATACTAATTAGCTTACAAGTTTTTTTCATTTCTATTCGTACAGAAGTAGAAACTACCTTTTTACGAGTACCAGGTATGCTCTATCAAGAGCAAAAAAATGGTAATATCTCTAACCTCTATAATGTGCAGATTGCTAACAAAACTAACGAAGACTTACCAATTTATTTCAAGGTAAAAGATAATTGGGGAACAGTGCGTATTGTAGGCGATAAAAACATTGCTAAAAAAGCTACTACTACTGATTTTGTACTTTTCATTGAAACGAATCCTAAAAATATCAAAAAAGTAAAAACCAAAATTCAAGTAGAGGTTTGGACTACTGACCGCTTGTTAGAAACAATAAAAACAACTTTCAATGGACCTGTGGAGTAGAACTAATTTTTTATTCAAGGATAAAAATCAAAACTTTAAAGAGATATGAACTGGGGCTATAAAATTATGTTCGTGTATTTGGGCTTTGTTGCCTTTATACTTACGTTGGTTTTCTTTTCATATAGTATCAATATTGATTTGGTAGCCAAAGACTATTACAAACAAGAGTTGGCTTATGAAAAAGAAATAGATAAAATTCGCAATACGCAGGCTTTAAGCCATCAGCCAGAGTTAAGCTATCATGCTGAAAATCATGCCTTAATACTTACACTCAATAACCGAGCTGATAAGGGGAGTATCTTACTTTTTCGCCCTTCGGATAAGCGAAAAGATATACAAATTCCGCTTGTGCTTGATAATCAAGGCAGGCAAGTTATTCCTTTGCAAACCCTTGCCCAAGGCTTGTGGCGAATAAAAGTAGATTGGACTCTTGGTAATAAAGGTTACTTTTTGGAGCAGAAGTTCGCTATCACGCCGCAAGGAAAAGTAAAACTGCAAGCCGAACTATTAAAAGAAGAACAAGCCAAGAAGCAGAAACGGTAGGATTAAACAAAAAGTAGCAAAAGCAAGCAAAACAAAAATTTTGACAAAAACCATAAGATTATGTTATACTCGGCACTAATATTAGGCTTGTTAGGTAGTATTCACTGTATGGGTATGTGCGGGGCTATTGCTCTGGCTTTGCCTATTGATAACAAATATTTTTACCAAATGTTGTGGAATAGGATTGTCTATAATTTAGGGAGAGTAATTACCTATGCATTTTTGGGAGTTGTGGTTGGATTAGTGGGCAAGGGATTGCTCTTGGGGATTTCTCAACAAATGCTCTCAGTGGCAGTGGGTATTTTGTTACTCACATTAGTTGTTTTTCCTACGTTTTACCATACGATAGATTGGCTCAACATATTTCAACCTTTTACGCAGTGGCTCAAAGCCAAATTAGGGCGTTTGCTACAACAAAAGAATACTTCTTCATTTCTACTTATAGGTATTTTGAATGGTTTTTTGCCTTGTGGATTGATTTATTTTGCTCTTGCAGGAGCTTTAGCCACAGGAAACATAGCCGAATCCGCACTTTATATGATTATTTTTGGTTTAGCGACCATTCCTGCTATGCTTGTGGTGAGTTTGGCTGGAAGGTTTGTTTTTCCAACTCTCAAGCGAAAAGCGTTTCAGCTTGTGCCTGTTTTTTTAGTTGTATTAGCTATTTTATTCATTTTGCGAGGGCTAAATTTGGGAATACCTTATCTAAGCCCTCAACTAATAGAATATGGTCAGCAAATTGAAATGAAGTGTTGCAAAGTAACTGAGTAGTTTTGTAAGTCTTGTAATTGAGTTACTACAATTATTGTGTATCGCTCAAATATTCTTTTTGTCTAATTGTCTAAAAGTTCTCTTTGAGGTAGATTTGAACTAATACTTAGAAAAGACTAAAAAACGCATCAGGAGTTGGAAAAGCAAACACGGAGCAGAGGAAAGCCTCAAAGCGTAAGCGAAGCCCTTAAAAGTTCATCTTTTGCCTTTTGAGGCATAAGCGAAAAACAATAAAAAAATGCCCAAAAATTTTTAATAATTATTAGGCTGTAATTACCTAGTGGGTTGTAATCTAACAGACTATCTCAAATCATTCCACTCGGCTTTGGGGAATTGGGACTTGTTCATAATAAAAATGTTATCATTTACTATGGGATTGCTTACAAAATTATTCACAACATAGCTGTATCTGTCAGCATTTCGCATGTAGATTTCCCAGCTTTTAATTGTTTTTTGGGCTTGGTCAATTTTAATTTTAATTTTGGTAAATTTCTTGTTACGGTCTTCTGGAGCAAGTTCAATGTTATCGTACACCACTCCACCTTCTTTGGTTTCTCCTGTATAGATATACTTAAATCCTTTCTTATAAATTTCAAAAATATTTTCAGGGGTTATTTCGTCATCATCTTTTTCATAATCAGCAATAGTAACTTCGTTAGCATCTTTGAGGTAAGTCCAAATTGTTTTACCATCAGTACGAATTTCTTGTTTTTCTAATTTAAGAGCATATTTTTTCCCTTTTACAGTGATATTTCCTGCTACTGTTTCATTGACTTTACTTGTAGGGCTATATAGTTTGTAAGTAAAATCGGCTTGAAAGCTAGTAAAGGATTTATATTTTTGGTTTACAGCCTCTAGAATTGCAAAAGCTTTTGCATCTTTTTTAGTAGGTTGGGCTAATGTTTGAAAGTATACGCATGCACCTATCCACGTGGTTATCACGAATGCACGACTCCAAAAATTTGGCTTTTGTATCATATGAACTTATACTTAAAGTATATGGAAAAATAAAAAATAACTTTTAAGTTATTACCTAAAAAAACGTGTAAAGTTGCGAAAAAGTTGCTACTTCTTTAAGGCTTTGCGTAGAAAGATGACCTTTTTCAGCAAAAAAGGTTATCTTTGCAATGTATTTCACGGTAACAACTATAAGGCTATTCCGTTTTTTTTTGTTTATAGCTCTTAACTATGATGCCCTTGTCTATTCTCCAACAGATAGAATATCGCCACAAGAGCGGCTTAAAGTCGCTTACTCTACTGATTGACCCTGATAAATTTGATGAAGCTACCTGCCAATTATACCTTCAACTCAATGCGTTTGAAAGTGCTAATTTTATTTTTGTAGGTGGCAGCTTAATGGTTGGAGCAAACATGGGCAAAACGATTGCTTTGCTCAAAAAGCATACTACTAAACCGATTATTATTTTTCCAGGAAGTAGTATGCACATTGATTTTCAGGCAGATGCTATTCTATTTCTTTCACTTATCTCGGGGCGAAATGCTGATTTGCTAATAGGGCAACATGTAATTGCGGCACCTATCTTGAAAAAGAGCAATTTAGAAATTTTACCTACGGGGTATATGTTAGTAGAAGGGGGTAAACAAACTACCGTTTCGTACATTAGCAATACTACTCCCTTGCCTGCCGACAAGCCTGAGGTAGCAGCGTGTACAGCAATGGCAGGTGAGATGTTAGGGCTAAAACTGATTTATGCTGATGCAGGAAGCGGGGCAGAGAAAGCTATCAGTCCTAAAATGGTATCCATGCTTCGCAAATCAGTAAGTTTGCCTATTATTATTGGTGGGGGCATCAAAACTGTAGAAAAAGCCGTAGAACTTTGGCGGGCAGGAGCAGACATGCTTGTGATTGGTAATGCCGTGGAAGAGGATCCTACTTTTTTCAGAGTCTTGGCTCAAAAATTAGCAGAGATAAACCACCAGGAGATAGCCTGAATTAGCTTAACAAATTCAAAATATCCTCTGGGGTGAGATTTTTTGTGATGCTCTCGTCAGTAAGTATAATATTTTCGGCTAATTGTAGTTTATTTTTTTGCAGGCTTACAATTTTCTCTTCAACAGTGTTTTTAGTGATGAACTTGTAAGCGAAGACGGTATTTTTTTGCCCTAAGCGATGGGTACGGTCAATGGCTTGGGCTTCTACGGCGGGGTTCCACCATGGGTCAAGTAGAAATACATACTCTGCCTGAGTCAGGTTTAGCCCTACGCCTCCTGCTTTAAGCGAAATTAAAAAAATCTTTATGTGCTTATTTTGTTGAAATTGAGCTACTTCCGCTTGCCGGTTTTTAGTAGAGCCATCTAAAAATACATATTTCCATTTTTTTTGCTCAATGGCTTGTTTCAGGATATTTAATTGCTTGACAAATTGACTAAAAACCAATACCTTATGCCCTTCGCTAATTACTTCTTCAATTTTATACATTACGTCTTCTATTTTGCCTGAGCCACCTTTATACTTTGGATCAATCATTTGGGGATGGCAAGCGATTTGGCGAAGTTTGGTAAGCCCTTGCAGTACAAGAAGTTGGCTTTTGGCTATGCCCTCTCTTTCTATAAGTTCTAAAATTTGGTTGCGGTAAGCGGCTTTGGTGGTTTCATAGAGTTGCTCTTGGGCGGGTGTCATAAGACAATATTGCAAGCTTTCAATCTTTGTAGGCAATTCAGTGGCTACTTGTGATTTGAGCCTGCGTAAAATAAAAGGCTTAATTAGATTGGACAAGCGTTCTAGTTTTTGTCTATCAGCATTTTTTTCTATGGCTTGCAAGAACTCTCGTTTGAAAAAACTTTGCGAACCTAATAGCCCTGGATTGATAAAGGACATTTGCGACCACAAATCAAGAGTAGTATTTTCCAAAGGCGTGCCTGTGAGTATTAATTTGTGCCTACTATTAAGTCTATTTACTGCTATTGTAATATGAGAACTTGGGTTTTTAATTGCTTGCGACTCGTCTAAGATTATGTAGTGAAATAAGTATTTTTCTAGTATATCAATGTCAAGGCGGGTAATGCTGTATGAAGTAATAACAACATCAAAATAATCAAAGTAATTAGTAGTTTTAAGGCGGTTTGTTCCATTATACACTAAAATTTTGAGTTTGGGAGTAAATTTTTTTGCCTCCATTTCCCAATTATATATTAAGGAGGTAGGTACAATTACTAATGAACTTTCTTTCACTCCAGCTTCTACCTGTGATTGCAAAAGGGCTAAAGTAGTAGCTGTTTTGCCCAGCCCCATGTCATCTGCTAAACAGCCTCCGAAGTGGTATTTGTTAAGAAAGTGTAACCAGTTATAAGCTGCTTTCTGATAAGGGCGTAGTGTTCCTTGAAAGTTTTTTGGTAAAGGTACATCTTCTATTTCTTGAAAATCGTACAGTTTTTCTAGCTTACGGTTCATGGTTACGCGGGCGTAGTCATGAGCACGTAATTTCTGTACAATCCCTAAATGATGTTTTTTCAGTTTTATATTTTGAGAGTTCTCTTCTGAAAAGTAAAATAATTCACTATAACGTTGGAGCCAACTTTCAGGAATTATAGCAATTTCCCCATTAGGAAGTTCAAACTCGGTTTTTTGTTGCAAAATGATTTGCCTGAGTTTGATAAAAGGGATTTCAAAATCTCCAAATTTGATAGTAGCTAAAATATCAAACCAGTCATGACTTTCTTTAATTTCTACTTGTATATTCGCCTTGCCCAGAAAATATTTTTTACCTTGTAAGTTAGATTTGAGCAAGAGGTTATATTGAGTAAAATGCTTCTGTTGGGTATTTATCCATTCAAAGGCTTGGTTTTTAGAGAGTAAGGCACGTCCTTGCTTAAGTTCTATTCCTGTTTGTTTCAGAAATTCTATTACGTTTTTCTCTTGGGTAGTTTGTCTATAAATTTTATGAAAAATAAAATCATTCTCGATTTTTTCTACTTGTACCTTTACATGGGTAGTTTCCTTATTCTTTTCGGTTAGATCCTCGGTTTTGAGTAGAAAATTATTGTAGGCAAAAAATAGCTCAAGTAAGATTTTAGCCTGACGTTCAGTTTTACCTGCTGTGTTTTCGAAGAGTTGTGGGTTCTCCTCTACAAAGTATTCTGAAATTTGGAGAATAGCTTGTGGCGTATCTTGGTAGGTGATTACTTTGAAACAATCTTGTTTTACATCAAAAGAGGCTACAAGAGAGGATACAAATTTTTGGTAATAACTCTCTAAATTTTTGGGTGGAATGGTGATATTGTATTTGCGGGTAAAAGGTTCTATCTTTCTGCCATCTATGTTTTTATCAAATTGATATAACTTTTGTTGGATAACAATCCATGCAGGTTGGTTACAAATAACTATTGCCCCAAAAATATTCAGCTTTTCTTTGTTGCAATACACAGTAGGGTAATAAACGATGCTTTGATCGTCTTGTTTTTTGAAATGGAAGTAAATGGTAGCGGGTTGCTGTATTACTTCTATTGGTTTCCAAGTAGGGTTACCGTCTTTGCCCATAATAAAGAGCTGTTGGTCTTTAAGCAAAGGCATAAGCTTAGAGCGGCAAACTTCTAGGTGCTCCTCAATAGCCTCTTGAAGGACTAAATTGCCTTTTTGTTTGTGGTAAACTTTCAAAAAGAACTCTTGTGGTGTGGCTCTTTTGCCATAGAATTTCTTGATGATGCTCTCTTGTTGCATGGACTCAATCAATTTGATAATCTCAAAATCCTGTTCGCTAAGTCCTGCTTTGAAATCATTGGCAGTAGTGGCAGTGATGGCTTGGTTTTTGAGCGTAAGTTGCCCTTTGCTATCTAGTTCTATGATGTAAGCGTTGAATAAATAGCCCAAGTATTCATGCTTGTAAAGCGAGTAAACCACTTGAAAATCAACATCAGGGGCAATTTTCATAACTTAACTTTGTTAGGCTAATGAATAACCATCAGCCTGAGCAAGTAGCAGGCTGAACATAAAAAAATGTGTAAATAATTACAACCAATTTACAAAATAAGCGAAAATTCACTAAAACATTTTAGATTTTTGAAACCGAAGGCTAAAAGTTTACATAAATTTAATGTTAAGATTACTTTTTCTTAATTTCTCAACCTTATTGCCCAACTTGTATCCTCCTCTGAAGTTGAGTATGAGGTAGGATTTGTAACAAAGTTTCTCTATTCTTTTACTGAAAACATATTTCAACCTTATGAAACTAAAATGGCGAATTATTTGCTATATTAAGAAAAATTAGCACCTCTCGCTTAGGTGCTAGATATTGCTTCACCAAATCACAAACGCATGGATGACTACGCTAATCATACTTACATTCGTATTAGCGGCTTAAAATTAAAAATATTCTTAACCGCCTCCTCTGTACTTTTAATTTTGGTAAGTACGAGTTTGAGTATTGCCCAGGACCAGAGCCGTATAGATAGCTTATTGAATAATCTCAAAACCGCCAAAGGACTACAAGCAGTACAAAATTATATTTTGTTAGGTGTAGAATTCAAAGAATTTGCCCCTGAGAAAACTATAGAGTATGCTGATAAAGCTATTCAAATTGCTACTCATCTTAGCGATAAAAAACACCTTGCTTGGGCTATTCGGCTTAAAGGTAAAGGTTATAAGTATCAGCAAAAGTATCAAGAAGCTAAACGTTACTTCTTACAATCTTTGGCTTTAGAAGAGGAAATTAACAATTCCCGAGGAATTGCTGAATGTTTTGAGGAACTGGGCGACGCTTACAAAGGAAGACGTGAATTTAGCTCTGCACTTAAATACTACAAAAAAGCTCTTGATTTGTTTGAAAAGTTAGAAGACAAGCGTGGCACTATGGTGGTACTCAATAACTTAGCAGACACCTATGAAATGGAAGACCAGTTCAAGAACTCTGTTACTTTTGCCACCAAAGCCATGGATTTAGCTATGCAGCTCAATGATGAGAGAGAAGCCAATAGGGCTACACTTATTCTCTCTAAATCATATGCAGATTTAGAAAATTATGAAAATGCCTATAAATTTTATGTGCTGCATACTGAAATTAGAGATAGCATTGCCCGTAGAGAGAAAGCAAAAGAAATTGCGGCAATTGAGAAAAAATTTGAAGAGGAGCGCAGACGCGAATTAGCCGCCCAAGAGGAAAGAGAAGCACGTACTTATCGTAATAATTTGCAGTATTTAGTTATTTTTATCTTCTTTGGAGTAGTATTCGGAGGTCTATTTTTCCTACCTCAAATTGGAATTCCTGATAAAATTATTAGCACGGCAATTTTTTTGAGCCTCTTTTTGGGGGTGCAATTCATGCTTCTGTTGCTTAGTCCTATTTCAGAAAAATATACAGGGGGTAATCCTATTCCTCGTTTAGCCTTAAACGCTTTTTTTGCTTACATCTTACTACTTATCAATCGTTATTTTGACCGACGCATTAAAGAGAAAGTATTTGAAGACGATAAAAAGAAACCGAAAAAGAACAACCTTGAACCTACGGATAAAGTAACCTCAGCTCAAGAAAATACAAACAATACTCAAGAAAATTCGCAAATTGCAGTTTCTAATTCCAAGTAAGCATTTTACTGGTAAATTTGCTATATGGCAAAAATTCTGAGCATAGAAACTGCTACTAGCGTTTGTTCTGTAGCTCTTACTGATGAGGGTAAGTGCATAACAGAAACAAACATTTTCAGGGATTACAACCATGCCTCGTTGCTTACACCCCTGATAGAGCAACAATTGGCATGGGCAAACTGGCAATTTACAGACCTTGATGCCATAGCTGTTTCGCAAGGCCCTGGTTCTTATACAGGCTTGCGAATTGGTGTTTCTACTGCCAAAGGGCTATGCTTTGCCTTACACAAACCACTTATCGCTATTCCTACTTTGAAAGCCATGGCATGGCAGGCACTTCAAAATATACCACAAAAAGATTTTTGGGTCTGTCCCATGATCGATGCTCGCCGTATGGAAGTGTATTGTGGAATTTGGGACAGCCAACTGAACAACATCCTGCCTACGCAAGCCCTCATTTTGCAACCTAATAGCTTTGCAGAAATGTTACAAACTCAAAAAGTATTTTTTATAGGTGATGGAGTAGCCAAAGCCAAACCTTTGTTTGCTTATTCGCCGCAGGCTTTTTTTGATAGGCACTTTGCTCCAACAGCACGAGCTGTTGGTTTTTTAGCCCAACAAGCCTTTGATAATCAGAAATTTGAAAATCTTGCTTATTTTGAACCCCTTTACTTAAAAAATTTTTTAGCCACAAAACCTAAAAATAAATAAATTTTCCTAACTTTCAGCTTAGTTCTAAACCTAGAATCAATGAAAGCCCATTTGCTTGTACTATTCACAGGTTTGATTACCACAGGGTGTATTTCTATTATTTGCCCTCAAAGGATATTAGCTCAAGCCGAAGCTAATATTTGGTACTTTGGGGAAAATGCAGGAGTAGATTTCAGCCAAGGAAAGCCAATTGCCCTTACTGACGGCATGCTCAATACCATAGAAGGCTGTGCCACTATTTGCGACCAACAAGGCAAACTCCTTTTTTACACTGATGGCATTACCATTTGGAATAAAAACCACGAAGTAATGAGAAACGGAGAAGATTTACTAGGTGATGTTTCAGCTACCCAGTCTGGTGTTATTGTACCAAAACCTAACAATCCTACTATTTTCTATGTCTTTACCGTAGATCACTCAGGTGGTGAAAACGGTGTAAGATATAACCTTGTTGACCTCCAAGCAGAAAATGGACTAGGAAGAGTAATAGAAAAAAACAAACCTTTGCTTGCACCTACCGACGAGAAAATTACTGCCGTAAGGCATAAAAACAATCGCGATATTTGGATTATTACCCACAAATGGAATAGTCAAGAATATTATGCTTATTTGCTTACCGAAGAGGGACTACAAACCACACCTATCATTACAAAAATTGGAGAAATGCACGGCGACAACCCAGACCAAGCCATTGGTTACCTAAAAGCCTCTCCTGATGGTAAAAAATTGGCTGCTGCCGTGAAAGGACTGCATATTTTTGAACTTTTTGACTTTGACAACCAAACAGGAAAGTTGAGTAACTATATCAAAATTCCAATTGAAGGAGATGCACGCCCTTATGGTATTGAGTTCTCTTCTGATGGAACAAAAATGTATGGAACAGCAGGGCAAATCCAAACCTTGTTTCAATTTGATTTGAGCCAACCTACCGCAGAAGCTATACAAGCCTCTCGCTACAAAGTAGCTGAACTCTCGGGATGGGCAGGAGCTTTGCAACTTGGAAATGACGGTAAAATTTATGTTTCTGTTTATGGAAGTAATTTTTTGGAGGCCATCCAAAAACCTAACCAAAAAGGCAAAGACTGCCAATTTGAACCCCAAGCCGTGGATCTTAAAGGTAGACGAGCTACTCTTGGACTACCTACCTTCGTACAGACTTATTTTGAAGATATGGAAAATATTAGCAAAATCTCCTCGCAAAGTAATACCAAAATCAAACTTAACGAACCCTTTGTCAAGAATATCTTGTTTGACTTTGATAAGTTTGACATCAAACCACAGTATTTTTCCGAACTGGACGAGTTGGTGGAATATCTTAAAATTGCACAATATGTAAAAATTGATATTAGCGGACATACTGACAGCGACGGAAACGAGCAAAAAAATTTACTACTTTCGCAAAATCGCGCTCAAGCTGTGGCTAATTACCTCATACAAAAAGGTATTAACAAGGAACGCATCACTTATCAAGGTTTTGGCGAAAGTAAACCCATTGCTCCTAATGATACCCCCGAAAATAAAGCTAAAAATCGTAGAATTGAATTTGTATTGATAAAGTAAACTAAATTAGCAAATATTCTTCATGCTTTTGTCTGTTCATTTGACTTTACGGTATTCATGCTTCCTAGATTTTCCTTCAATCAAATCATAAGTGAGGCACGTCAGAGTGCGGCTCGCTTTCCTTTCGTGCTGTTGAGTGCTTTTTTAGCCTCTTTTTTTTGGGTATGGTTACTAGAAGCTGAGAGTGGCGACTTACAAGACCAAAAGTTATTAAGTGCGTTTTTTTGTAGTTTATTAGGGATTTCTTGGTTGTATTCGCTTACCATTTTGGCAGAGCGGTACCTTGAGCAAAAATCCCGACAGTGGTTATTGCCTTTAGTAGGAGCTGTATTGTTGTTAGCGTATTATTTTAGTTTGCCTAAGAGTTTGGATAATTTAGAAAGTGTACTAAGAATGATATTATTTTTTTTATTTTCTCATTTATTTGCTGCTTTTGCCCCTTACCTCAGACACAACGAACCGAACGGCTTTTGGCAATACAACGAAACACTGTTTTCACGCTTTTTACTCTCAGTGTTATATGCAGGAGTGCTATATGCAGGAATTTCTATCGCTTTGGGAGCTTTGAATGTGCTTTTTAATGCAAATATAGAGACACGAATATTTGGGCAAATTTTTGGAATAATTGCTTTTTTCTTTAATACGTGGTTTTTCTTGGCGGGTGTTCCACAGGATTTTCAAGCACTTAACGAAAGTACCTTTTATCCCAAAGGGCTAAAAATCTTTACACAGTATGTACTTTTGCCGTTGGTAGGTATCTATTTGGCTATTTTATATGCGTATGGTATCAAAATTTTGATTGAATTTGATTTGCCCAAAGGCTGGGTAGTATATTTAATTTTGGTATTTTCTATTGTAGGCATTTTTTCGCTGTTGCTCACAGCGCCTATCCAAGAAACGGCAGATAACAAATGGATAAAATTGTACGTACGTGGTTTTTACTTTGCTCTTCTGCCCTTAATTGGGCTACATTTCGTGGCTATTGGTAGACGTATTAGCGACTATGGCTTTACAGAGCAACGATATTTTGTGTTAGTTTTGGGTTTGTGGTTGTTAGGGATTTGTCTTTATTTTTTGTTTAGCAAAGCGAAAGGCATCAAAGTAATTCCTATTTCGTTGGCAGCGGTGGCGTTGTTGAGTTCTTTTGGTTTTTGGGGAGCATTTTATGTTTCTAATCAAAGCCAACTCAATCGCTTGCATCAAACTTTCAAGAAATTGCAAGTAATTAGCGAAGGAGGCTATCTGACTAATCTGCCCAAGAATAGCCAACTTTCTTTTGAAGACTCTGAAAATATTCGCTCTATTATTCGCTATTTTTGCCAAAGACGCAAGGAATATTGGTTACAACCGTACTTCAAACAGCCCATAGACAGCCTTCTGGTAAAACAACAATCCAAAAACGCACTACAAAACAGTTGGGAACGCAGTGAGGCACTTGTGGCGAATTTACCCTTTTTCAACCAAATCAATGAAAAAGTGAGCAGTAATTCTCCTTTTGTTAATTTTGGCACACGTGAAAATTACACTTATTTTAAGGTGAGCGGTTATGATTATTGGCTTAAGTTTAATCTCAACCGAAACCCTAACAGCCGAACAGAACAAAAGGAAACTATAAAAATAGAAAGTATAAAATACCAACTTGTATTGAATGAAAATAACGAAATAATCCTAACTGCTGAAAGTGAAAACAAAGAAGAAATAATTTTGGTAAAATTTGATGCCAATACTTGGATAGAACAACTGCACCAAAAATACAAAACTAATAACTACGAAGTAGCCAAAAGCGATCTTGAAAGAACTTTTGAAAATGAACAAGGTAAATTTTATTTCTTGTTTAGAGATGTGCAAACTCAAAGAGAAGGTACAGCTAAACCCAAGTATAGAATTGTGTGGCTGTCAGTAGAAATATTGATAAAACGAAAGCATTATTAAATTTGGGTGAGGGTTTAGAATACAGGATAGTGGTAATTTCTATGTTGAAACATAATTTTAACAGAAGTCCCTCTTTGGGAGAAAACAAATAGTTTTTCGGACTAATCGCCTGTTTCTGACTCGCAAGCAAGTATTTATGCTTCTATTAGGCTTAGTATGAGCCTTACTGACTTGATAATTTCCCTAGCTAACACTTGGTAAATGTCTTCTAGGCATCAGTGCAACACGCATCTATTTGCGAGTGTTTGAGTTTTTGATAAATTTTTGATAGTAGGATTAGTACCTTAATACTTGTAATGGCTCTGAAGTTACTTGCCACAATTTCTACACAAAAAGTTGTGTGTTTCTTCTTTTTTTACGACTATTCATTTTTTACTACCTTTACCTAAGACAATAAGAACAATTTACTTTGTTTCGCTCATAACACAAAAAGCAAAAACTTTTTAGTTATTATACTAAATAGCCATCATACATTTTAGAATAAAACCGATAGAAGCTAATTGTAGTTTTTCAGTATAAATTTTTTATTAAAATCCGGTTTTAGGAGGAGAACTATTGAAGTTATTCAATATCATATTGTTTAATTTTACGATAGAGAGTTCTTTCTGAAACTCCTAACTCCTCTGCAGCAGGTTTTCTGCGATTTTTGTGTTTTTGTAAGGCTTTGATAATGAGTTCTTTTTCTTTCTGCTCAATAGAAAGGGAGTCACTTGTCTCTTCGTGAGATACGTCTTGAATAGTAATATTTTTGTTTTGTATGTTATTGCTAATATCTATGGTTTTGGGTAAAGGATTGGTGGTTGAGTCTGTCAAAAGTAAGGTGGAATTAAGATTATTCATACCAAAGGTGGGTACTTGTTCAGTATTAGGTAGCCCTGCAAAAAGCTCTTTGCGTGCCTGGATTACATTGGGTGAGAGGCTGCTGCCACTTTGAAGAAGTTGTAACACTAATTTTTTCAATTCAGCTAGATCTTTACGCATATCTAACAGGATTTTGTAAAAGATATCGCGTTCGTTCATATCTGCTTGGCTGTTAAACTTGGGAGAGGCTAAGGTCAATGCATTTTGGCGTTGCTCTTGGGGCATAGCTTTGAGCAACATTTCAGGAGTAATTACACGGTCATATTCCAAAACTGAAAGTTGCTCTACAAGATTTTTCAGTTGGCGGATGTTTCCTGGAAATCGAAAGGAGAGCAAAGTTTGTTTAGCGGCTTCATTAAGTTCTATGGGGCGAGTACAGTATTTTTCAGCGAAATCGGTAGCAAATTTTCTAAATAGCAAAAGTATATCATTTCCACGCTCACGCAAAGGAGGGACATAAATAGGCATAGTGCTAAGGCGATAGTATAAATCCTCTCGGAATTTTTTTTGTTCAATAGCTTCTAATAAGTTCACGTTAGTTGCCGCAATTATACGCACATCGGTTTTGAGTACCTTAGATGAGCCTACACGAATAAACTCTCCATACTCTAATACGCGGAGCAGGCGGGCTTGTGTTTCAGCAGGCATTTCACCGATTTCATCCAAGAAGATAGTACCTCCATTTGCCTCTTCAAAATACCCTTTGCGCATTTCGGCTGCCCCTGTAAACGCTCCTTTTTCATGACCAAAAAGTTCTGAATTGATAGTACCTTCAGGCAAGGCCCCACAATTAATAGCAATGAACTTATTGTTCTTACGGTGGCTTAAATTGTGAATAATTTTAGAAAAAGACTCCTTCCCGCTTCCACTTTCGCCTGTGATTAATACAGAAACGTCAGTGTTTGCTACAAGAATGGCTCGCTCTATGGCTTGGTTTAAGAGGGGAGAGTTGCCTATAATATCAAATCTGCGTTTAACGGCTTGTATTTGCTCTGGATCTATCACGTGTTTATTAGTTTAGATTAAAAAATAATTAAATTAAATTTTTGCTAATCTTATAGTATAAGGATAATGCAGTTCGTTTAGTTCCTTTTTTATTTTTCAGGAACTATTTTTAGTTTATATTTATTTTGCAAAAAACACATGTTTTCTCGGTTTGAATAGTATGGCAAAAATTAGTATAATTTCACCTAAATTGATTTTAGAAAAGACTTGGGAATGGTTAGGAAATAAAACAAATTCTCTTATAGAGAGCCAGCCAGAAAGTCAAACAATTGAGAACAATCTTGGAAAAAACTATAACTCAGAGATAGAACAGCCTCAAAATCAGCCAAATATTTTACATGAAGATACTACCCAAGAGAAAGGTGAACAAAAAAAATTTGTAATTTCTTTGCAAGAAATGAAAATTATATCTGCTGCTTTAATGCACTTTCACAAATATTTGATTAAAAAAGGGGATACGCTCAGAGCTCAAGAAGTGGAAGTTATAGACCGTAAAATATGTGATTTCATTCATTTTACAGAAAAAGTCAAAGAACATAACTAATAACTTAATCTTTTCTTAAAAAATTTGAATATTTTTTTGTAAGTTTTTGTAACTTTCACAAAGTTTGCTATATTTGTACACAAGGACAGCATACCTTTGTTGTTCAAAAAGTAATTATTGTTTTAGTAAAATTAAAATTATCGTTATTTTTGATGTTACCTGTTATTATTTTCTTTGTTATTCACTGGTATTTTTCCCTATTTTGCCAATCTTTCTTTTTGCATCGGTATGTAGCTCATGGAATGTTCACAATGAACAAATTTTGGGAGAAATTTTTTAGCTTGCTTACCTATATTGGACAAGGCTCTTCGTACTTGAGTCCACGTGCCTATGGTATTTTACACAAGATGCACCATGCTTTTAGTGATACTGAAAAAGATCCTCATTCTCCGCACCATACACATAGTATTTTTGCTATGATGTGGGAAACTAAAAATTTGTATTCAGCTTTGGTGCGAAATTGCCTTGAAATAGAAGCACGCTTTGAGGTACCATATATTTGGAAAAGTTTAGAAAATTGGGCTGAAAGTTGGTTCTCACGTATTGCTTGGGGGACGCTTTACACCTTGTTTTATATTGCTTGTTACCTATACTTTGACCTGCCTTGGGTATTTTTCCTTGTTTTACCTATTCATTACTTCATGGGGCCTGTCCACGGGGCTATAGTAAACTGGGCAGGGCATAAATACGGATACAGTAACTTTGATAACAACGACAAGTCTAAAAATTCGCTTTTTTTTGATTTCTTAACCTTAGGCGAACTTTTTCAAAACAACCATCATAAGTTGCCTAATCGTGTGAATTTTGCTGTGAAATGGTTTGAAATCGATCCTATTTACTATATTATCAAGGTAATGAATTGGCTTGGTATTATCCGCTTGAAGCCACAAGCGGTGCGAGTAATGTCTTAGAACCCCCTTTTACTCTTCCAAGTCTTAAAGAGTTGGAAAGTTTTACAAAATAAAGATATATTTTTAGTTTGACTTTTTTGTCTAAAATGGAACTTATTGTTCGTATGATAACACTACAAGTCCTTTTGGCCGCTAATATTGAAACAGGTATTTTAGGTACTCTGCTTTACTCTGCAATTGGAATAGCAATGGCAGTATTAGCTTACAAGATTCTGGATTGGGTTACACCAGGTAAGCTCACTGAAAAAATCTTTGAAGGCAATATAGCTGCCTCTATTCTTGCCGGCGCACTTATTTTAGGTATTTGCCTCATTATTGCCGCAGTTATTCATTCTCCGAATTAGCCTAAAAAATATTGGGCAATGGTTCAAATGTATGATACATACCTTTGTGTTTGGTATTCAAAAATACAAAATTAGCGATTCAATTTTTTTTGTGGTTTTTCTATAAACCATACATTTTATGCCATTCCCATACCTCTTATTTAAAGTATGTGCCATAAGTAACTAAAAAATTAAGGATTAAAACGATTTTCTTTTTTGCTAACCTACAAAAAAGTTGTACTTTTGGTTTGAATTCGTAAATCTTTAATTTTACGAACTTCTTGCCCTTTTCTCTTTTTTTTTAATATTTCTCACTTACAAACCACAATATACAAGTTATGCATTACGATGTAACCGTTATCGGCTCGGGACCTGGAGGCTACATTGCCGCTATTCGTGCCGCACAATTAGGAATGAAAACCGCCATTATAGAAAAATATCCTACTTTGGGAGGAACTTGCCTCAACGTAGGCTGTATTCCCTCCAAAGCCTTGCTTGACTCGTCAGAACACTACTATAATGCCTTGCATACATTTGCCCAACACGGCATTTTGCTCAAAGATTTGCGAGTAGATATGCCACAAATGATTGCTCGCAAAAATAAAATAGTAAAAGAAACTTGCGAAGGAGTAGCTTACTTAATGAAAAAAAATAAAATTGATGTACATCACGGCGTAGGCTCGTTTGTTAATGCAAATACAATCAAAATAACTAATTCGCAAGGCGAAAGTCAAACTATCAATACTCAAAAAACGATTATTGCCACAGGTTCAAAACCTATCAACTTGCCTTTTGCTCCTATTGACAAGAAACGCATCATCTCCTCTACCGAAGCCCTTAACTTACAAGCTGTTCCCCAAACAATGGTAGTGATTGGAGCAGGCGTTATTGCCTCTGAAATGGGTTCAGTATTTGCCCGATTAGGTTGTAAAGTAACTATGATTGAATTTTTGGACTCCATGATCCCCACTATGGATAAGACCTTAGGAAGAGAACTGCAAAAAGCCCTCAAGAAATTAAATATGGATTTTTATTTCAATCACAAAGTAACAGCTGTAACTAACCACGGCGAGTATGTAAGTATAGTAGCTGAAAGTAAAGAGGGCAAACAAGTGCAATTTGAAGCCGAATATTGCTTGGTAGCTATCGGAAGGCGACCTTACACCGAAGGGCTTGGGCTAGAAAATATTGGCATCGAACTTGACAAAGGAGGACGTATCCCCGTAGATGAGCATTTGCAAACCAAAGTAAAGGGTATTTATGCTATTGGTGATGTAATTCGCGGAGCAATGCTTGCCCATAAAGCCGAAGAGGAAGGAGTATTTGTCGCTGAAACCATCGCAGGGCAACGCCCACACATCAATTACTTACTTATTCCTAACGTAGTTTATACCTGGCCCGAAGTAGCAGCAGTAGGCTATACCGAAGAGGAGCTCAAAGAAAAAGGTAAACCTTACAAAGTAGGTAGTTTTCCTTTCAAAGCACTTGGGCGCGCTCGCGCAAGTATGGATATGGACGGCTTGGTAAAGGTGTTAGCTGATAGAGAAACTGATGAAATCTTGGGAGTTCATATTATCGGTCCCAGAGCCGCTGATATGATTGCCGAAGCCGTAGTAGCTATGGAGTATCGCGCCTCTGCTGAAGACATTGCCCGTATGTCTCATGCTCACCCTACCTACTCAGAAGCCTTTAAGGAAGCTTGTTTAGCTGCTACTGCTAATAGAGCTTTGAACATTTAAGTTTAGTAGAAAACGATAAAAATTAGTAAAAAGTAACAAATAGTGAAAACAAGTCTGACTAAAACTTTCCAAGTCTATAAACTTGGAAAGTTTAGTAAATAAATCCGATTAGATAAAGAGTAGATTGATTTTTTGGAAATAATTAGTATTTTTTCAAATCTTTTTTTCAAATCTTTTTTTCAAATCTTACCTGCTATTTTTTCTTGTATTTTATGACCTTCGAGATTACACCTGGAACTCCCGATGATGTACCTGCTTTATTAGCTTTAATTAAAGAGTTAGCACTTTATGAAAAAGCCCCGCACGAGGTTATTAACACTGAAGCCCAACTTTTAGCCGATGGCTTTGGGGAAAAGCCTCTCTATGGCTTTTATGTAGCAAAGGTAAAAGAGCAAACAGTGGGTATGGCTTTGTACTATTATCGTTATTCTACTTGGAAGGGTAAAGTATTGTATTTAGAAGACCTTTATGTAAAACCTGAATATCGCAGGCTAAAAATCGGAAAAGCCTTATTTGAGCGAATACGACAGCACGCTATAGCAAATCACTGCCGTAGAATTAGTTGGCAAGTACTGCATTGGAACGAACCTGCTATTCAATTTTATAAACAATTAGGGGCAGTTTTTGATGCAGAGTGGTTAAATGGCTTTATTGACTGCTAGCTTCGGTTAGTTTTGGTATTTTAATTGTTTAGTAAAAAGTAATGCTTTTTTTAGAATACTTTGCACGATTTGGTGTATATTTGGCAAAGCTTTCATGAAATAGTCCAGGCCAATCCTTCACAACAAGGTTATGATAAAATTTGCACTCAATAGCATCAAAACAGGCGTAGGTTTGTTCTTTTTTATTAATGTTTTGCTAGTAATTTTCAACTATGGCTTAACGGTTATCTCTAATAACACTGCCCAAGAGGAAGGCAAATATGTACGTATCTCCGAAGAGAATGAAAATTTATTAGAGGAGATTAACTATATTACCAATGCCATTGTAAATGGAGATATAGAACTTAAAACCGTACTTAAAAACAAAGTAGAAGCCTATGGTGCAAATTTAGAAGTTTTGCGAAGTGGGGGAGATGCCACTATCGGTTCTGAAATTGTAACAGTAGAGGATATTCCTCGACGAGGTAAAGAAAATTTAGCAAATATTATACGTGCTTGGGCAGATTTGAAAACCCAACTCCAAATTATTGTAACCGAACAAGTCCAATTAGATACCATATTACCTGCTCGCAGTTTACGCCTTGATGCCCCACAAAAACGCGACAGCCTAACCATAGAAACCGCAAAGACCGATACCACTAAAACCCTTGAGGGAAGTGACCGTAGTGTACAAATGTTAAACCCTGAAATAGAAAAAGCCTATAACTTGGCACAAACTAATTTAGAGGATTTACTTAACAAAAATCGCGAACTTACACGTATCTACTCTGAAAGTTTTGATAACAGTCAATTTAATTTCCAATTAGTACTATTCTTCACTGTACTGCTCAACCTCATCTTGTTAAGTTCGGGATACTATTTTATTGCAGGCTCGTTTGTCAATCCATTGAAAAAAATAAGTATTGCGGCTAAAAATGTTGCCCAAGGGGATGTAGAGGTTACTATCCCTTACAACCGAAAAAATGAAATCGGAGAAGTGGCTGATAGCTTGAACCTTTTGGTAGATAGTTTCAGAGAATATACTCGTTTTGCCGAAAATATCGGACGCGGTAACTTTGATATAAACTTTGAAGTAAAAAGCGAAAAAGACACCTTAGGCTATACCCTGCTTGCCATGCGGGATAACTTAAAACGCGTGGCTGAAGAAGACCGCAAACGCAACTGGGCAAATGAAGGTTTTGCCAAATTTAGTAGCATCCTTCGTTCTTCAGAAAAAGACTTAACGGAATTGAGCTATGATATTATTTCTAACCTTGTTAAATATGTAGGGGCAGTGCAAGGCGGCATATTCCTACTAGAACACGAAAACAGTAATGGGCATAAAGAAAATGCATATTTGGATATGAAAGCCTGCTTTGCCTACAATAAGCGAAAATACGAGCAAAAAAAACTCAGCATCGGACAAGGACTGGTAGGGCAATCTGTCTTGGAAAAAGAAACTATTTACATGGAAAAATTACCCGAAGAGTATATAAAAATTACCTCAGGGTTGGGAGAAGCCTCCCCGCGTACTATCGTTATCGTACCTCTTATCACTAATAATGAAATCTATGGCGCCATAGAATTAGCTTCGCTACGCGCCTTTCAACCCTTTGAGTTAGATTTTATTCAACGACTTTCAGAAAATATTGCTTCAGCTATTGCTACAGTGCGTATAAACGAAAACACTAAACGCCTATTAGAAGAAACCCGCCTCTATGCCGAGCAAGCCCAAGCCCAAGAGGAGGAAATGAGGCAAAACATGGAAGAGTTGGCAAGTACGCAAGAGGAAATGCAACGTAATAATAAGCGTTTGGAAGAGTACAAACGCAATCTGGAAGCCGAAGTAGCCCAACGTACTAATGAATTAATTGCCAAAGAGAATGAACTAGCTATTACCCTTTCTCAATTACAAGGCATTATTGATAGTACTACCGCAGGAATCGTTGCCGTAGATTTGAACTACAAAATCGTAGCTGCTAATAAAAGTATCAAAAAACTCATGCGGAAACTTCGCAACAGTGAGCCCGAATCAGGAAAGAGCTGGTTAGATATTTTTATTAGAGAAAAAGATAAAGAAAAAGAAAAAGGCTTTTGGGACAGAGCCTTTGCAGGTGAAAATTTCACCATTACCGAAACCTTTGGAGACAACCCCCAAGAAAAACTCTGGTTTGAAACGAATTTCAGCCCGATCGTTAACGAAGAGGGCGCCATCATCGGAGCAACCATGCTCGTACTTGATGTAACCGAAATAACTAATCAACAAAGAAAAATTAGCCGATATGCTAATATTTTAGACAATTCTACCAATGAAGTGTACCTGTTTAGTGGTATAAACTACAAATTTGTAGAAGCTAACGAAAGAGGACGTAAAAACTTGGGCTACTCTGCCGAAGAAATTGTGGAACTTGCACCCTATGAAATCGAAAGCCATGCCACGCAACGTAGCTTCTTAGAAAGAATTACACCGCTACAAAATGGACAAGTAACTAACCTCACATATGAAACCACCTTTATCCGTAAAAATGGCACAAGTTATGACGTAGAAGTTAATTTGCAATTCTTTCCTAACGAGGACATTCCGCTCTTTGCCGCCATCGTGCAGGATATTACAGAACGTAAACAAAAAGAATTGCAATTAGAGGAAGCCCTAAAACGCTTCGACCTTGCTTCCAAAGCTACCAACGAAGGCTTGTGGGAGTTTTACATCGTAGACGAGAACAATATCGCTCACCCACAAAATAAATTCTGGTGGTCTGCTCAATCTAAATCTTTGTTAGGGTATGAAGAACACGAATTACCTAATGACATTAAAGCATGGCTCTCTCAAATCCACCCTGAAGATATTGTAAATGTAGTTACCGCTTTGCAAACCCACCTACTGGATAGAACAGGAAAAGTCTCCTTTAATGTAGAATATCGCTTACAACTTAAAAATAAGACCTATCAATGGTTCTCCTCTGCAGGGCAAGCTATGCGTGATGAGCAAGGCAAACCTGTACGCATGGCAGGAAGCATTCGAAATATTAATCGCCGTAAGCGCACCGAAGAGGAACTCCTAGAGCAAACCGCCAAAGTAAATGCTATCTTAAACGCTGCCGTGAATAGTATTTTGAGTATAGACACCGAAGGTAAAATTACGCTCTGTAACCAAGCCACAGAACGAACCTTCGGCTATTCTACAAACGAACTTATAGGACAGCCTCTTGCAAACCTTTTTGCTAACCCCCAAGAGGCAGACCTCACACGATTAGAAGGCAACGTGCAAGAAATCTTACTTCAAAAGAAAAACCAAGAAACATTTTTAGGAGAGGTTTCTGTATCTAAATCTCTTATTAACAGCAAAATTATTTACGTAGCTATTCTACGCGATATTACCAAAATAAAGGAAAAAGAAGCTATTTTAGAAGAGAGCGAAGAACGCTTCCGTAACCTCGCCGAAGCCACTAACGAGGGAATCATTTTCCACGAAAAAGGTATTATTTACGATGTAAACGAAGCAATATGCAAACTATCAGGTTACACGCGCGAAGAGCTAATAGGTAAAAATAGCTTTAATCTCTTAACCGAAAAGTCGCAAAAAATTGCCCGCGAATACATGGAAAAAAATATTAAAGACCCCTACGAAGCCCAAATTCTTACCAAAAATGGACTAATTATTGATGCCGAACTGCAAGTCCGTTCCATAAAACGCACAGGAAAAGCAGTACGTATTCTTGCTATTCGCGATATAACCCGACGCAAACAGATAGAACACGAACGAAACCAACTTATTGCAGTTTTAGAAACTTTGAATGAACAGATATTCACGTTAGATGCTCAAAATACAATCCAACATATTAACAAAGCCGCTTATACTGCTTTATCCTATAATAATGCCCAAGAATTGAAAGATAAAAATATTACCGAACTTTTCACCGAACTCTATAAAAATCTTTTTTTACAAAATATCTTACCACAAGCTATACAAAATGGAGCTTGGCAAGGTGAATTAGAGTTAGTTAGCAAAAATAACAAAGTAATACGAAGTAATGCAAACATTCTTGTTCATAAGAATACAGCTAACCAAGAAATAGATTTCATTTCTATTTTTCTCAAAAACTAATCCTTGTTAAGGATTTTTTATATTTTTAGTTTCCTTTACTAAACAGCCAAAGCAAGCACAGATTACCCGATGTATTCACGTACTTATACTTTTTCACAGTTACAAGGCTCTATCTGGGGGTTCGTAGTAGGTGATGCCCTTGGCGTGCCCGTAGAATTTGAACCACGCGTAGTTCTTAAGTCTTTTCCTGTAAAACACATGCGTGGATATGGAACACATAAACAGCCCCAAGGTACATGGTCCGATGATAGCTCTCTACTCTTTTGTACTATGGAAAGCCTCTGCCAAGGTTACAACCTGCAGGACATGGCAAAGAAATTTATAGAATGGTACAGGAATGGACTTTGGACACCTTACGGACAAGTATTTGATGTTGGTAATACTACCCGCAATGGTATCTTGAATTTAGAAAAAGGAAACCTTGTCCACGAGGCTACTCTCAATGATGAACGCTCCATAGGTAACGGCTCCTTAATGCGAATTTTACCTATTGTTTTTTGGGTGAGTAAAATGTCTATTAACGAAAGATTTGAAATCATTAAACAAGTATCCTCTCTTACTCATGCACACCTCCGTAGCGTATTAGCCTGTTTTATTTATGTAGAATTTATGTGGCAACTGATTGAAAACAAAACCTTGAGAAAAGCCTATGAAAATACACAACTTTTGGTGAATGATTTTTGTGATAGACAATATTTCCTGAAGGCCGAAGCCAAACATTTTCATCGTATCTTGCAAGAGGATATTAGCAAGTACAAAGAAAGTGAAATCTCCTCTACAGGGTATGTAGTGCATACCTTAGAAGCCGCTTTGTGGAGTTTTTTTACAGGAAATAATTACGAGGAAGTTACCACGCTTGCTGTCAACTTGGGTGATGATACGGATACCACTGGTGCAATTGCAGGTAGCATGGCCGGGCTGTACTACGGCTTGGACTCTATTCCTGAAGATTGGCGCGATGTTATTGCCCGAAAAATGGATATTCTATTTTTAATTGAGAAATTTTACCATGCCTTGAATAAATAATAATACAAACTAATGAAATGTTTGAGTTTATCTTTCCTTACTAACTTCTTGATAATGAACTATTTATTTGCACAGTACCAACCTGTTATCGTTATTCACGGCGGGGCAGGTACTATTCGCAAAGCAGATATGCCTCCAGAAAAAGAAAAAGAAGTCCACGAAGCTCTCGCCAAAGCCTTACGGATAGGTTATCAAACTCTAGAAAATGGTGGTACGAGCCTCGATGCCGTAGAGCAAACCATTATTTTTTTGGAAAATCACCCACTTTTTAATGCAGGAGTAGGAAGCGTATTGAACAACAAAGCCCAACCTGAACTAGACGCATCTATCATGAACGGGGCTACTTTAGAGGCAGGTGCCGTAGCAGGTGTAAGCCGTATTAAACAGCCTATCTCTGCTGCCAAGTTAGTTATGCAAAAAAGCCCTCACGTCTTTATGATTGGCAAAGGTGCCGAACAATTTGCCAAAGAGCAAGGATTAGAAATGGTAAAGCCTAATTACTTCATTACCCCAGAACAAATAAATCAACTGAAAAAACTACAAAAACGCTTAAAAGACCAAAAGAAAAATCAAAAAGCTAGCCTCAGCCCAAACCAAGAAATAGGAAAATTTGGCACCGTAGGTTGTGTAGCTTTAGACAAGGCAGGTAATCTTGCCGCAGGCACCTCTACAGGAGGAATGATAAATAAGAGATATGGTAGAGTGGGTGATGCACCTATCATTGGGGCAGGTACGTATGCCGATAATAACAGTTGTGCCGTCTCTGCCACAGGACATGGAGAGTATTTTATTAGAGCAAATGTTGCCTTCCGTATTGCTGCACTCAAAACCATGCAAAACCTATCTTTGCAACAAGCCGCACAGCAAGCCTTAGATTTAGTGCAAAAATTAGGCGGTTCTGGCGGCGTAATTGCCCTTGACCGCGAAGGAAATATCGCTATGCCCTTCAATACTGACGGTATGTACCGCGGCTATATTGACAAAAATAAACGAATGGAAACTCTTTTATACAAATAACTTTTAAGTACTTTTCGTAAAAGATAAAAAAGCAAGTATTTTTTCATTCATTTATGAGTAAATCTACTCCTTATATTATATTAGACTTAACCATGCTCGTGGCAGGAGTGTACTAGTTCTTGTCTTCAGTGCAAGTAAGCAATCTTTTTAGTACCTCCTATAGTATTTTTAACATAGGGCGTTTTCGCGTAACCTCAGGTATGGTACTCATTCCGTTTATTTTCGGTATAGTCATGATTTTTTTTAATATCAAAAATATTTGGGGGTGGTTGCTTATGTTTGGTTCTATGATAATGCTCCTTTTTGGTATTATTCTTAACTTACAAATTTATATGCAAACCATAAGTGCATTAGAAATCTTAATAATGCTTGTATTGATTGTGGGTGGTGCAGGTCTGATGTTGCGTGGCTCAAAGTAAAAAATACCTAATAACTGAAAAAATTATTTTTCATAAAATAAAAATTGTTGTATTTCACATTATTTATAGCATTAGTTTGGGGCTTATACGCTTGTTTTAATCTTATTTTAGCATATTACTGGTTTCAAATTCCGACAATAAAGCTCAGAACTCCAAATACAATACAAGAATTTCCCAAAGCTTTCCTTTCAGTAGTGATACCTGTTCGGAATGAAGCCAAGCATTTACCTGCTCTTTTGCAAAGTCTTTTAGCACAAACTTATCCTACAAACAAATTTGAAGTTTGGATGGTAAACGACCATTCTACCGATGAGAGTGTAGAAATTATTAAAAACTTTATCCAAAAACACCCAAATTTCCCTTTACATCTCTTACATTTGTCCTCACAAAACCTTATCTCACCCAAAAAACAAGCTCTTGAATTAGCCATTCAACACGCACAAGGCGAACTCATACTCACTACCGATGGCGACTGCGTACTACCCAAAGAATGGCTAGAAACGATAAATTTATTCTACCAACAAACCCATAGCCCACTTATAAGCAGTTTAGTTACGTTTTCGGCAGAAAAAGATTTATTTCAGGTTCTCCAAACTATTGAGTTTGCAAGTTTAGTTGGAGCAGGTGCGGCAAGTATGCAAGCAGGTTTCCCTACCATGTGCAACGGAGCAAATTTGGCTTACACAAAACAAATCTTCGCTCGGGTAAATGGCTTTGAAGGTATAAAACATCTCGCCTCTGGCGACGATGAGTTGCTCATGCGTAAAATTGCAAAAATTTCTCCTCAAAATATTCGTTTTCTCAAAAGTTCACAAAATATTGTACATACGCAAGCTCAAGCTACCTGGAAAGCATTTTTTCAGCAACGCAAGCGTTGGGCAAGTAAGTGGCATGCTTATCCTGACGTATTTTCAAAAATTTTAGCTGTTTTCATTTTTTTGAGCAATGCCTTAGTACCTTTCGCCTTTTTTCTTACACTTGCAGGTATACAATCTTGGCACACTTTCGCATGGCAAATAGGGCTAAAATGCGGGAGTGAGTACATCTTCTTGTGCCCAGTGTTGTGGTTTTTAGGCAAAAGAAAACACATATGGGCTATACCTTTGTTACAAATAATCTATCCTTATTATGTAATTTTTTTTGGAATAATTGCTAATTTGAATACCTCATACGAATGGAAAAATAGAAAATTAGCATAACTCCTGAAGGGTATTTGCAGTAAGTAATCAATTTTGTATAAAGCGAATTTGCTTAATCCAAAAAAAAATATTATTATTGCAAAATAATCATAGAAATAAACCAAAGGAATAGAAAGTAAGTTTTGTGCTAAAAAAGCAGTAGCTGTGTGAGCAAAGATAAACCAAGCATTCTTTTAACAACGTAAGTAGCACTGCTGAAAAATCCGTAAAGTTCTAAAAGAACTGACAGATTTAACTATTAGGCTATTAAGTACTTGAAAGTGATAATCGGTAGTGGTTAAAATATGTGATATTGTGAAATAGCTACAAAATTTTGTTAGAAATTGAATTGCTAATTATATTATATTAATTTTTGAGTATGAAACAACACGTATCATTATATTGAACCACTGCCAGCTAATTTATATACAGATATACAGAAACTTTTTTTGGTGTGTTTCACTTATGTTGCTTTAAGAAACTATTAAAATACAGCTGCTTGCTTGGATGTATTTGAAGAAACTTGCAGAAACATAAATCCTTGCTACGCAACCTTTTTTTAATAATAATGGCTAGCCTAAACACTACTTGCTTATTTTATCTGACTCTGCTAATGTTTCTAAGAAAAATGTAAGCTAATACTAGCTAGATAGCTCAAATCTATCTAAAATTGATAGTCTCATTGGCATAATTTCAAAACTATCTGCAAGCAAAATTGCCAATTCTTACTTCCTACCCTTTGTAGTTTATTACATAACCAAGTTTTCAAACCTTAATCTTAACTAAAAACCATGGAGATAATTATAGCAGTTATTGCTGCGGTAGTAGGTATTGTAGTAGGTATTTTTATAGATCGCTCTCTACTACGTAGCTTGCTTAGAAAACAAGAACAAGAAGCCCAAGAGCGCGCATCACTAATTGTCAGAGAAGCTGAAATTCAGGCAGAAAGTCTAAAAAAAGATGCTGAAAACTACAAAAAAGACTGTATTTTAGAGGCCAAAGAAGAAATTTTGAAAAAAAAGAACGAAATAGAAGAAGAACTTAATCGTAAACGAAATCTCTTGCTTACTAATGAAAGCAAACTTAAACAGAAAGAACAAACCTTAGGCAAGATGGCAGAGCAACAAAAGAAACGTGAAGCCGAGCTTAATCAAATTGCTGAAAACCTTAAACAACAAACTGAAATCATTAATAAAAAGAAAGAAGAAGCTGAAAGATTAAGACTCTCGCAGGTAGAGCAACTAGAAAAAATAGCTAACCTTACTGCCGAAGAAGCTAAACAGCAGCTCATAGAATCACTTAAAGAGGAAGCCCAAGCCCAAATACAAGGGTATGCTAAAAATCTATTAGAAGAGGCTAAAATGTCAGCTACAAGGGAAGCTAAGAAAATTATTATCCAAACCATACAACGTACTGCCACTGAACATGCCATAGAAAATTGCGTTTCTATCTTTCACATAGAAAGTGAAGAGATAAAAGGAAAAGTCATTGGACGCGAAGGAAGAAATATCAGAGCCTTAGAAGCCGCCACAGGAGTAGAAATTATCGTAGATGATACCCCCGATGCTATTATTATTTCAGGATTTGACCCTGTAAGACGTGAAGTTGCTCGGTTGTCATTACAAAAATTAGTTGCTGATGGGCGCATCCATCCTGCCCGCATTGAGGAGATTGTGGCTAAAACCACTAAAAGTATTGAAGAGGAAATAGTTGAAATAGGTGAAAGAACCGCTATTGAACTTGGTATTCACAACCTGCATCCCGAACTTATCAAACTTGTAGGGCGAATGCGCTTCCGCTCCTCCTATGGGCAAAATTTACTGCAACATTCCAAAGAAGTTGCTCGCCTTTGTGCTACTATGGCAGCCGAACTAGGGCTGAATGCCAAGCTTGCTAAACGAGCAGGGCTACTGCACGATATAGGAAAAGTCTACCCTGATGAACCTGACATGCCGCACGCACTTTTAGGCATGGACTTAGCAAGAAAATATAAAGAAAACCCTGAAGTATGCAATGCCATCGGAGCACACCACGACGAAATAGAAATGACCTCTCTCATTTCTCCTATCGTACAAGCCTGCGATGCTATTTCAGGTTCTAGACCAGGCGCCAGACGTGAAATTATGGAGTCATACATCAAACGATTGAAAGATTTGGAAGAAATTGCTACGTCATTTGAGGGAGTAACTAAATGCTATGCTATCCAAGCAGGACGTGAACTGCGTGTAATCGTAGATGCAGACCAAGTAAAAGATGAAAAAGCTAATAGTCTTGCCTTTGATATTGCTCAAAAAATAGAAAAAGGACTACAATATCCAGGACAGGTGAAGGTTACCGTAATTCGTGAAATGCGAGCCGTAAGTTATGCTAAGTAATTAGTAGCTTTCTCTAATCAAATTCATATTTTTGACTATTAAAACCAACTGCTTACGCACTACGTTATGAGCCACCGTATTTCAATTAACATCACCAAAACCGAGCAGGTACTTTGTCTTTACCATAAGCGAATTCCTATATTAGTCAGAAACTTACTTTTTGAGTTCTTTTCTAATCTTAACCAAGGCACAATAAGTTTGGAAAATGCGCAAATTCCTATTAAAATAGAAAAAATTTTGGAAGGTACGGAGTTCTCTAATGTAGTGCGTATGAATAATGCTAAAAATACGCACATTATACTCAAAGTACAAAACAAGTCTATTCTAGTCTTCTTCAAATCTTACTGGGAAAATGATGAGGTGCTATACCATGAAATTACTATTACTTCAGACGATAAGTTTAACTTTGAAGATTACAGCTTCTTTGAGTATTTGTTAGATAATGCTATTTATTACAGCGACTTTAAGGGGGCTTATATCAATGTAGAAGATGATGATTTTCAGAATTTTTACAAGCACGAATTGCCTGAACGCTCTTTCAATGATATATTTTTGCCACAAAGTATTCTCAAAGATTTGCAAGCTTATGATGCTATTTTTGAAAAAAGAAAACGCCTCTTGCGGTATCTTTTTGTGGGTGTTCCTGGATCAGGCAAAACGGAGTCTTTAATTGTACTGGCAAATATGCTCAAACAAAAAGGAGTAACTATTCTGAAAGCCTCAGCCGCTGCCATACGTAATGCCGTGAAATTTGCTAATATCCTCGCCCCTTCACTTATTATTCTAGATGATGTAGATCTAGAACTCGGTAACCGCGATAACTATTCTCAAACTTCTTATCTCCGTACTTTTCTTGATGTATTAGATGGAGTAGAAAAAATTAACCCTGATGTAGGAATCATTGCCACTACAAATAGCCTCTGGCTCGTGGATACCGCCGCACAAAGACCAGGAAGGTTTAACAAAATCTTATTCTTTGGAGATTTGACTGCAGAAAATATTATCAATATTATTCAAAAAGCACTTAAAAATCTGAACATGGAAAATCTCAAAACACTCTATGCCCATGAAATTGTAGAAAATTATAGAGAAAACAAGTTTACAGGTGCTTATATTTATAACATGACACAAATGCTTGCTAATCAGATAGATATTGGAGCTATCAAAGAAGAGATACAAGATATTCTTGCCTATATAGAGGAAGATGTTGATACACTTAATCGTTTGCGTAAATCCCAATCCGGACACGGCTGAATATCAAATACTCTCCGCTCAGTAAGTAGTTACAAGAACCTCCTGTAAAGGCTAAAAAGATAACTTTCCTTTAGCTACCTAAAAACCTGCTTTACAGACTCAAGAGGCTGCCTTATATGTAAGTCTCTTTTTTTGTATTCTAACTACTTAATGACATATCATAAAAATTGGACAAAAAAAGCTTTTCTTAAAAATGTAAATATACTCAAATAAGCTGAAATTTTTTTTTGTAAATAGATAAGTATAAATACTTTTTAATAAAGTAAAAAATTGCATAATTTATGCTATGAATCTCATAGTATTTTTCAACGATATAGTATTTTTCAACGATGCCAAACGATTTTTCAACTTAACAAATTTGTACTAACCTCTTGTTTCCTTTTCATTCTATGAGCCGATTGTTTTTTCCTTTTGATATTCACCTCACTTTTCTATTATTATGTTTCGCTTATTTGCCTGGGTTTGCTCAAGAGAATATAGAAGATAAGGACAAAGCTCTACCGCAAACACTCAAATTAGGAGTACTTATTCAACCGCAAGCCGTTTTTACTCAAGAGCGTACAGCTCCCGGTTTTGATAATAACCGCAAATGGGCAACACAAATGCAACTTTGGAGAGCTAACCTATTACTTACAGGCAACGTCTCATCCAGAACTTCTTTTTTTATGCAAAGCACTATTTTAGAACCCATAGGACTGGTTAGTAGCAATGGCTCTAAAAATATCCAAAGCCCCACTTTTATTATCCTTGATGCTCAAATAGAACATCAAGTAGCCCTAAACCTATGGACATGTATAGGTATGCAGTTAGTCAATATCAACCGACAAGGTTTACAAACCATTAGTTCGCTTTTAGGTTTGGAGTTTGGTTGGTATCAATACCCACACTTATTTAGTTTTCAACCTTTGCGAAACAACTTTTCGCGTGATATTGGGATTAGTTTGCGTGGCTATACGGCAAGCGATAGGTTAGAGTATCGTTTGGGTATTTATAGAGGCGGAGCTGCTAATCCGTTTAGTAATGTGCGAGCCGTAGCTCGTCTGAACTATAATTTTTGGGATATAGAGGAAAAAAGCCATTATTATACAGGGCAAACCTTAGGCAAACAAAAAATACTCGCTTGGGGGGCAGGTGTGGATTGGCAAGGCACTTATACCAACTACGGCACAGATATTTTTCTTGACCTGCCCATAGGCAACAATGGGGCTTTTACTTGGAGTAATAATGTTATGTTTATGTCAGGAGGAAATTCCACTAATCCAAACACTTTTACACCGCTTATCCCTAATCAAACTATTTTCTTCACCGAAGCAGGTTATCTTTTCAAAAAAGCTAAGTTGCAACCTTATGTAAAGTACGAAGGGCAAATTTTTAGAATTACGCAAACACAATACAACCTAAACCAAGAAATACAAAATAACCCTGCTCTTTTAGTAGGAATTGATAACTTTAGCCGACTTAAATCCGAGTCTCGCTGGGGCATAGGGCTTAATTATTACATTAAAGATTTTAATTTTAACGTGAAGCTACAATACGAAAACATAACTTATGAACGTATGAATGGTAGTATTGCAGAAAGGCAACAAGCTGGTGAAGTAAAACTACAATTTAATTACTTTATTTTTTAAGCTTATAGTTACTCGCAAACAAATTGATGCTAAATGAGGTTCTACATAAGTAGTAATTTTTTCTGTTTTTTATTATTTTTGTAAAAACTACCTATTTTTCACAAAAACTTACAAGATATTAACAAAATACTGAAATTAGAAATGGCTACAAAACACAAATCACAAAACAAATAACGTAGATGTATGCTAAATAACTTGTTCATAAAAGGAATGCAAGGTACGTACTTCGTCCCAGAAGTATCGCTTAATGCAGAAATAGGGCTATGCAACATCAAAGGTGAGTCTTATTTAGAAGATGCTGATACCTTTTACGAACAGGTAATTGTTTGGATAGATCAGTATTTTGAACACGTGAAAAAGCCTTTGGTGTTCAATTTTAACCTTTCGTATTTCAATACAGGCTCTTCCAAAGCTATTATGCGAATCATGAAAAAATTAAAGCATTACATTTCAGAAGGTTATGAAATTAAAGTAAACTGGTATTACCCTTCCAGCGATATTTCCTTAGCTACCGAAGCTGAAGATTTGAGAGATACGACCAAGCTAACTGAAATGAACATTATTGCATATCACATAGACTTTTGACGTATTCTATTATCCATAACGTATGCCTTCAATTATTAGCATAGCTTTGCGTACAAGCATCATTGCCGCAGGGAGCTATATCCTTTATTTTCTTTCATTGTATTGGATTTACCAGAACCCGTTTGTAGCTACGCCCAAGTCTTTAGATTTTTTTATCTATGTCTTGGCAATGGTAGTGGCAAGTTACGTTTTTCGGTTTCGTATCAACCAAGGTAGGTATTCTTTTTGGCAGGGCATGGCTTTATGTAGCCTTACTGCTCTCAAAACATTGCTTATTACACTTGTCTTTATGGCTTGCTTTCTTACCTCACTCCCTAAAATTGTGGAAATTTACAAAAACTATCAAATTAAGGCATTCTTAGCAGGAAAGGCTGTCTATTTACAAGCTATGAAGATAGAAGATACGAAACAAAAAGAGCAAACCTTTGCTAATATAGTGAAAGATTTAGAAAAGTTAGATAATAGCACTTGGTTTAGGCATATTTTACAAAAAGAGTTATTTGAGAAATTGCTACTCTCAGCTTTTTTAGCTTTTGTAGTAAGTGCTTTATTTAGAAACTAAATAAGCAAATATGGAAAAGATAAAAGAATGGGTAAGTAATTTTTGGAGTATTTTACAAGAAAAATACTTGAAAATTCAGAAATATATACAAAATATTAGCCAAAAAGATGATAAAAGGATAGCAGAAATTCCTAATTGGGTACTGCCTTTTATTAGCATAGCTAGTTACTATAACATAGTTTGGGGACTTTTTATTTTAATGTATCCTACACTCTTTTTGCAATTTTTTAATCCCGAAATACAACAAGCTCCCCTAACTATCTACTTTTTTGCTTTATTGTTATTAGCCCTAGGCGTAGGGCTTTACTTTGTTAGGCTCGCTCCTTTTCGCTTCTCTTTGATTTTGATTATTGGTGTGCTGATTAAAATTGCAAGTATGTTAGGAACTTGGCTCATAAGTGATGAGTACACTAACCAAGAAGTATTGATTTTTTATACTATTCTTAATGATTTGATTTGGATACCGCTCTTATTAGTTAGCTTTTATCATATTTTTAGAGCATGGCAAAATACCGAAGAGGATTTTTTTGTACCCCTGCCTTATATTTTGCACAACTATGAAACTAATTACGGAAGTAGATTGATAGCTCTTACCCAAGAGAAGCCTGTTTTGTTAATATTCCTACGACATTTAGGCTGTACTTTCTGCCGTGAAACCTTATCCGAAATCGCTGAAAAACGTACAGAAATAGAAAAGCAAGCTCACATTGTTTTTGTGCATATGGCAGACCTTGAAACCGCAACGGCTTACTTTGAAAACTATCGTTTACAGGGAATAGAACATATTAGCGATGTAAGTTGTGGCTTATACCGTGCCTTTCGATTAGAGCGTGGTAAATTTGGACAAATTTTCGGGCTAAAAGCTATCTGGCGAGGCTTCCAAGCAGGGATTTTGAAAAAACATGGCATAGGAAAATTGATAGGTGATGGCTTTCGTATGCCTGGCGTGTTTTTAGTATATCAAGGTGAAGTACTAAAAGAATTTATATATCAATCCGTAGCAGATAGACCTGATTACCAAGAACTTGCTACCTGCCCTATTCCTTTGTCTTAAATTATTTACTGATTGCATAACTACCTAAAGAAACTCAAAAAACGAAAAAATTTTCCATAGTTTTACAATCTTATTCAACCTTTTATTTACAAATTACGTATTGCCTATTGAAATCTTAACCTTAACAACAGAAAGCAATATATAACTTCAATTTTTTTTACTCCACGCTTAAAACTAAAGGTTATATGAAAGATATTGAAAAAACCGATATTGAAAAAACCGTTAAAGACATTTTAATCAGCAAACTAAATATTCATGAAAGCGAAATTACCCCAGAGGTACATTTTGTAAAGGACTTGGGCTTGGACTCGTTGGATTATATTGAGATTATCATGGAATTTGAACAAGCCTTCGATATTCGTATCCCTGACACTGAATCAGCTTCTTTGGTTACATTCCAAAAAGCAATTCAATACATAGAAAATAAACTCTTAGAAACAAAAAATAAAATCGTAGAGACTGTATAGTTTTCTGAATACTTAATACTTACGGGAAATGCACCTAAATTACGCATATGTTTTGCGCGATGGGTGTATTTTTTTTACCTTATTATTAAGCTAAAAAATGTATCTTTGCATCTGAATACTTACAATCTAAAATTATCAAAAACATGCTAATTCTTGCAAAGGTATTAATTCTTTTATGCCTATTTTGGGTATTTTCTTGCAAAAATGCTCAAAAAAGTATCGCCAATAGTAAAAGTGGTAACCTTGAAGTACCTGTGGAAACTTTATCTTCTACTTGTCCTCATAGCATAAAGCAAGGTATAAGTGGACGCGTTTGGTGGCGTGAGGGTGACTTTATGCCTACCATTGGCGATGCAGTAACAGGAAAAAACAAACCCGTAGCACGCACCCTCAACATTTATCGCTTGGTAAAAGAAAGTCAAACTACTAAACAAGACCGTTTTTACACCCGCATTGATGCCGAGCTTGTAAAAACCGTAAAATCAAACGAGTATGGTTGCTTTGCAGTAGAATTAGACGAAGGAAAATACAGTATTTTAAGTGTAGAACAAGGCAAAGGGCTTTATGCTAATAGCTTTGATGGAGAAATGAATATTTTTCCTGTCCAAGTAGAGAAAGGAAAGGTAACGCAAATAGAATTTTACATTGACTATATGGCAACTTATTAAGCCACTAAGCAATGAGTGATGAACTCGGAGGAAAATTATCAGCCTAAAGTAATTATTTTTTCTGCTCCCTCAGGGGCAGGAAAGACAAGCATTGTAAATCGATTGCTAGAATTAGAGCCAAGGCTGGCCTTTTCCGTTTCTGCTACCACGCGCCCCAAGCGTTTGCACGAAACCGAAGGCAAGGATTATTATTTTCTGGATAAAGAGCAATTTGAGGCTAAAATTAAGAAAGGTGAATTTATTGAATGGGAAGAGGTATATACAAATGTGTTTTATGGTACACTCAAATCAGAGGTACAACGTTTGCACGAGGCTCATAAAGTAGCTGTATTTGACTTAGATGTAAAAGGTGGGTTAAATATAAAAAAACATTACCAAAATAATGCCTTAGCTATTTTCGTGCAACCACCATCTTTGGCTGAATTAGAGCAACGCCTCCGCCAAAGACGTACCGAAACAGAAGAAAGCCTGCAAAAACGTTTGGCAAAGGCTACTTATGAATTAGGTTTTGCCTCACAATTTGACCATACCATCATTAACTACGAGCTAGACCAAGCCGTTAAAGAGGCTTACCAACTTGTTGTCAAGTTTTTGAATAGCTAACTACCTGCCTTTAACTATAAAAAAATGCCCGTATTTTTTGTGACTGTTCATGTACTTTTTCTTGTAACTTTTGCTTATAGTCTGTCAGTTTAAGGGCTAAGTCGTTATCCGCAATAGCTAAGATTTGTATTGCTAGCAAACCCGCATTTTGAGCCGCATTAAGTGCAACAGTAGCCACAGGCACGCCATTAGGCATTTGTAAGATAGATAATACCGAGTCCCATCCGTCTATAGAATTGCTTGATTTAATAGGTACACCTATTACAGGTAGCGTAGTGAGCGAGGCAATCATACCAGGTAGGTGTGCGGCACCTCCTGCCCCCGCAATAATGACCTTTAAGCCATTTTTAGCAGCATTTTGAGCAAACTGGAACATCTTGTGAGGAGTGCGATGTGCAGAAACAATGTCTACCCAAAATGGTACTTCAAAAGTTTGTAAAATATTAGTAGCCTCTTGCATCACCTCCCAGTCCGATTGGCTTCCCATCACCACCGCTACGTGAGCCCTCAGAGAGATTTCCATAATTTTTATTTTGGTTGTAGTCTAAAATGTAGGATGGATATTTGCTGAAATAGACAATGATACTTTACTTTTGCCTTATGTATCAAGTAACAGTTAAAATTAACCTACCCTTAATAGGTGCGGACAAAGGTAGTAAAAAATGGTCATAAAAAAGTCAGAACACAAAACTTTTTGTGTAGGAACTACGGCAAGTAATTTTAGAGTTGCTACAAGTCAGTTTTTGCACGGTTTTACGTATGCTCGGCAATAAATTGAGGTCTTGTATAGTGCAAAAACGAAAAGCCTAGATAATGTATGCCTAATGCTCCTGAAATGAAATATTGGCTTATATGATAGGAAAAAGAAACACTGCTGCTATGGTCAGGAAACTTTACGAGAAAATCAAACATTTACAAAACATTTATAAATAGTTTAGAAGGCATTTGCGCGAATGTTTAGTAAGGAAAGTTATTAGTTAGCAAGACTTAACCAAGCAGATGGAAAGCGTAAATACCTGCGTGAGCTAGAAACAGAAGATTACTATGAAAATTACTTATTTTCTCAAGAAAGACCCTACTACTATGCTTCTGCTAAAATTATGTTTCAGCATAAAGATTACCGCTATTATATACTCTAAATCAACACCTACAAAGTTTAAGTATTACCCGAAAATATCTTCCACTTTGGATATGTCTGGGGTATCGTTGTAATGAAATTGGGCTTTTACTTTGCCATTGTTCAAAAACATGATTCCTGGATTAGAGCGGATCATAGTTTTGAGCAAGGTTTTATCTGCCATAAAAAATGGTATGGCTAATTGCCATTGCTTGCGGTAGGCCTCAAACACTTCGGGAGAGGCACTAGTAAGCACTAAAGGTTGTATGCCTTTTTTGCTCACTTCTTGGGCTAATTGATTGATTTTGCCCATAGCTGATGAATTACTACGCTTTACATCAGCTATAATAATGAGCATTTTCTTCCCTTTTAGCACCTCTTGAGTATAGTCAGGAATATCCTTGCCCCAAATTCTAAAATCGGTAATTTTGGGCATATCCTCCGGATTGAGCAGTACCATTTCTTTGTACTTATAGGATGTGTCGGCAGGATATTGTTCAAATTCTACTTGCTTTCCATCTTTTTCCATGATGTATTTGTACTTCAAAGGGGCTGAGGGTTGCATAAGTTTAGGAATGCTGTTGCCTACTTTGTAGTTTCTAAAATCAATTAGAGGTAAGTGGTTAATGCAATAATATGCTAAATAAGTACTACAAATAGTAACTGAAATTATTAGAATAAAACTTGCCCAATTAGACATTAGCCCAAGCAGGTGTTTTTTGTTGAACCACAAGAAAAGCAGAGCGATGAGTAAAATAATATCTTTCCCAAATGACTGCCAAGGTGTGAGTTTGATAGCATCCCCGAAGCAACCACAATCGGTAACTTTATTGAAATAAGCTGAGTAAAAAGTAAGAAAAGTAAAAAATACTATCAAAGCTAACAATGCCCTCAAAGCAGAAGATACGCGATAACGGACTAGAAGTTGTACCCCTAGTACCACTTCTGCTACGCTCATAAACACACCCAAGCTCAGACTATGTGGAGCGAGGAATTGCCATAAAGCCTTCAAAAAAGCAAAATCAGTTTGAAATACTTCAAAATACTCTTCTAGCTTAATTTCCGTTCCCACAGGGTCATTTAATTTAATAAGCCCTGAAAAGATAAATAAACAAGCCGTAAGGAACGAAATGAAAGAGGTAAAAGATTTAAATGACATGGATTTTTGAAGGTTTGCTCAATGAATTTGGCATGCAAAACAAATACTTTTTTGCAATATTATCAAATAACCTAAAAGCCATGCAAAGGTTTAACCTATCTAGATTAAAAAATCATTCAAAATATCAGACTAATTAACATGTCTTTCTAAATAGAAAAGCCTCAAAACCACGCGTTGAGGCTTTTTATCATTATCAATGGTTGCTCGGGTGAGTAAAAAGGGTTATTTGCACTATTGTGTTGAATTTTTGAGTTCATTTTCTAGTTCGTTCATATAAATAAATTCTTGAGCTTCCTCTACGGTGGGCAAAATATTCAGTACTTTATCCAATTGTGAAATCTTGATAAGTTTCATTACGTGTTCGTTGGCTTTGGCAATAACAAAAGTTCCGTTACTTTCCGTACAGAGGCGATTGGCTACCAAAAGTGAACTTAAACCTGAGGAGTCTACGTACTTCACTTTATTCAAATCTAAAATCAAATTTCGCGTACCTTCGGTGTGTATAGTAACAAAAGTGGATTTCAGTTCTGGTGCCAAGGTCGCATCTAATTTATCGTGATTAAGTTCTAATTTTGTAAATTTAGTTTGTTTGTCAATGTTATAATTCATAAGCAAAAGGAGAGTAGTGGTTGAGAAAAAGGTTACATTTGGTAAAAAAATAATTTTCCATCCCTAGATACGTTTTATTACATATTTTGTTGCATTTTGGCTAGAAAATTTTCAAAGTTTTTATTTTCATTTCGTATAAAAGTAGTTTGGGTAATTTGTTCGTAGATGCTAATGTACTCTTGGCTAATTTTTTCTATCCATTCTTGGCTCATGGGAGGTATTTTATCGTGTGGTCTGCCCATAAAACCTTCTGCAATAAGCCATTGCCGTACCATTTCTTTAGAGCGTTGCGCTTGTGGAATGCCTTTTTCTTGCCTCTCCTCGAAGCCCACGAGGTCAAAATAGCGTGAGGAGTCAGGAGTATGAACCTCGTCAATCAAATATATTTCATTATTATATAATCCAAATTCGTATTTGGTGTCAGCTAAAATGAGGTTCGCTTGTTGAGCAATTTTACATCCTAATTCAAAAATTTGATATGTATATTCAATCAAATTATTTAAGATTTGAGCAGAGGCGATTTTCTGCTCAACAATTTGAGCAAAGCTAATTTCTTGGTCGTGTTGCCCTTGGATAGCTTTGGTAGTGGGAGTAATAATAGGCATAGGTAGGCGGTCATTTTCATGTAGTCCGTTAGGTAAGCGAAAGCCATTAAAATTTCGTTGCCCTTTTTGGTAAGCCCTCCAGGCACTTCCTGCGAGGTGTCCGCGAATTACCATTTCCACCATTAGAGGTTGGCAGCGTTTGCCTACAGCAACGTTGGGGTGTGGTGTTTCTTCTAACCAGACGGGTAAAATAGAACGACACTTTTCTAAAAAAAAGCACGAAATTTGATTCAATACTTGCCCTTTATATGGAATAGCCTGCGGTAAAATAACATCAAAAGCAGAAATACGGTCAGTAGCCACAATAATTAGCTTATTAGGCAAAATATACACATCGCGCACTTTACCCCTGTAAAAATCTATTTGATTAGGAAACTGGAAATGCGTTTCTTGGATTACTTCGGGCATAGTAAATTAAAAATAAAAGTTAGGATAATTTGAGCATTTACAAAAGTACACAAAAAGATTTATTTGAAGTGTTTACACCTCAGTAAAAATAACATACTCCTTAATTGAGGTGAGAGTAAATCATACTTTGGCGTTGTTAAAATAGTATAGATAAATCATTATTCCACTTAAACACTAAAAGTTTAACTGAATAGACTAGCATATAAACAACTTTAGAGTAACATCTAGTTTTCCTTCTTAATCGTGCTAAAAAATGACGAAAAAGACTATTATATCCTTCAACCTTAAACGTTCCGCTTTGGATTGTATATGTATACTTTAGCACAAATGCTTCGTATGCCTTCCAATGATCTGTACAAACCTTTCCCTTTATCTTCATTAATGCATCACGTTTTAGTTTTTCAGGTTTTCCTATATTCTACTGTAAAACGAAAACTGCAGTCTTTATTTAAATCGTTGTTTGCCTTTAGCTATACCATCTTTACAAAATTTTGTTGATTTGCATTTGGGACATCGTTCCATAGTTTCAGGGTTGTAGTAATTTTTTTGTAAAAATAATAAATCTATACAAAATTAACAATACCTGCAATATAGCATCCATATTCGCCGACATTACTTTATTAGCGATATTATTTTGCAATTTTTTTTGAAAAAAACAAAAAAAATGCAACAAAATGGGTAAAATCAAAATATATTACGATATTTGCAATATAAAATTTTGCATATTTATTAGAAGCCAAAAAAACCTCTTTTTTATTTTCACGCATGAAGCATAAAATAGATGAAATAGACAAGCAAATTTTGCGCATTTTGCAAGAGAATAGCAAAATAACTAATGCTAAATTGTCTGAAAAGATTGGGCTTTCACCTGCTCCCACTTTGGAAAGGGTAAAGAAATTAGAAAGAGCAGGGCTAATCAAAAGTTATCATGCTGTATTAGATACCGAAAAAGTAGGATTAGGAGTTACTACATTTCTCAAAGTGTATCTTTCTGACCATACAAAGGAAGTATTTGATTCATTCATTGAACAAATTTCACAAATTCCTAATGTAATTGAGTGTCATCACGTTACAGGAGGCTGTGATTTTATTCTCAAAATCATTACTGAAAATATTGCCTCATACCAAAAGTTTGTACTAGAATCTATTAGCCGAATTAAAGAAATTCGGAATATGGAAACTCTGGTTATTCTTTCTACACTGAAAGATAGCAAGGTAATGCCTATTCCTGACTAATAACTCTGGATAGTTGTCTGACTCTTTCCTTGATGCAAATATTAGCAAAAATATCTGAGAATTTTGAGAATTATTAAGTATTTAAGTAAATATACCAATGTAGACATTTAGTAAGTGGTAGATATTTGATAAATCAAATATCTACCCTTATGAAGTGTTGCTAAAAGTTAGAAGACTTTTCTATTGTGAGTGAGCAGAATAACGTGATAAAAGGCAAAAAATTTCTTTAGAGGCATGAAAAAATAAACCCAACATTTAGCATTTTTTCTTCAGTAGTCAGCTATTCTTTAATGGGCTAATCGTCGTTTTTTGACTACACCACCCGAGATGGATTTCACATTTGTAGTTACGATAAATGCTCCTTCATCAATCTTTTGCACTTCCATCATCAGACGGCTCAATTCCAGACGTGTAACTACGGTGTAAAGTATATCTATTTCATTGGGTATTCCTTTTTTACCATAGCCGCCGCGCCCTTTGAAAAGGGTTACACCACATCGCATTTTTTCAGTAATCATTACACGTATTTCTTGGCAGTGTACTGAAATAATTTGGATACCTACATACTCCTCAATGCCTTCTACAACAAAATTTACAATTTTGGAGGCAGCAATGTAGGTTATCATAGAATACAAGGCTTGCTCAATAGAAAGCAAATATGCCGCAGAGGAAAAAATTAGGATATTGAAAATAATAATAAAATCGCCTACACTGGTATAAAGTTTTCTACTCAAATAGATAGCCAACACCTCAGTACCATCTAATACAGCCCCGCCACGAATAGCCAAGCCAATGCCTGCCCCTAAAAAGAACCCACCGAATACAGCTACCAATAATTTATCTTTTGTTACCTCGGGAAAGTGAACAGTAGCTAATACGATAGCCAAACACGTAACCGCTACTGCCGTTTTGATAGCAAAAGCCCGCCCAATAGAATGAAAGCCCATAAAAATAAACGGCAAATTGATAGCTACCAAAAGCCAAGGCAAGGGAATAAAGGTGAGCTCTGTAACTAAAAGCGAAATACCTGTAACACCTCCATCAATGAATTTATTAGGCAATAAAAAACTTTCTAAACCGAAGGAGGCGGAGAATATACCCGAAGTGATGAGGATAAAATCTTTCAAGGCACGCACTGCTGTAACTTTGAATGCCTTGAAACTTTTTGCAAGTCTATAACGTGATAAGTTGCCTGCTGCATCATAGCACGTCTTGTCAGTGTAAACCAAAAACTGAACAATAATTTTTTGTAGCATGGCTTTTGTTTTGAATAGGGTTGCGTATAGCAGCATTTATGCATCAAAGTTAGTATTTTTTATTTAGCTAACAACCTCACTATTGGTCATTATCTAAAAACGCTTATCTTTGCAATAGTATTTGTCTGTATTTGGCTCGCTTTATAGTATTTTTAGTGCAATGCCCTCAAGAAACTCATATCTCAATTATCGCTTGCTTTGGGTAGGTAGCATTTTTATCCTGTTTCTAGTGGTATTGATGGCTACGTGGGTCTACCAAAAAATAGCCGAAAGAGACCAAACTCTTAATTACTGGCGACTTATTCCTGAAGAATTCATTGCGGTAATAGAAACTCAAAATTTTTTTGAAACCTTTAATCACTACCGCAAACAACCTATTTGGCAAAATTTGTTACAAATAGATGCCGTAAGTGCAATGAGCCTTTACATAGAAGATCTTGAAAATGTAGCAAATAAGCTACGCAAAACCTCACAAATCCTGAAAAATAGAGCTATTACACTCAGCATACATTTCAATTCACAGGAAAACGTGGGTGTTTTGTTGTTTATTTCCTTTAATCCTGAGAAAGAAAATGCTCTTTTGCAAGAGATATTACTTAGCTTTAAGCAAACTAATCAATTCTTTTTTTCACAACGAAGGTTCAAAGAAATAGATATAATAGAGGCAAAAAACCTTACTAGTGATCAGATTTTTTCGTATATTATATACAAAAACTACTTAATCGGCACTTTCAGTTCTATCCTACTTGATGATGTAATTCGTAAAATTAGTAACGAGCAAAGTATTTTGAATGAGTTCAAACCTGCCTACGTGCAAACTTACCTGCAAGAGAGAGTAAGCATTCACCTCAATACCATCAAACTTGCCGAGTGGTTACAAAATATTTCACAACATAAAAAAGGAAATGATTTTGAAATTCTGAAAAACTTGGGTGCAAATTTATCTTTTAGGTTAAGCCCAAGTTACAAAAGATTTATTTTTCAAGGAAGTTTACCTATTCCAAAACAAGAAGATAAGTTTTTTTTCAGTATTTTTAAGCATCAAACTCCCCAACCCTTTGGACTAAAAGGGCTTGTTCCTGAAGCAACTGCTTTGCTTTTTCATTTCAGTTTTAGCTATGCAGATAAATTTTATCAAAACTTAACTACCTACTGGAAAACCGAAAATGCTACATTAGAGCAGAACCAACAAAAATTTACAGAAAAATATCAATTCTCTTGGCAAAACTTTTACAAATCCTGGGATGGAGAAATAGCTCTGTGCTATATGGAAAGTGATAGACCACTAGCTTGGAATAAAATTCTTTTCATTAAAACAAAAAATATAGGTTTAATTCACAAGCAATTACAAAAACTAACCCAAACCATAGATCAACAAGAAAAAATTAGCTCCTTAAACGAAACTTACAACGGCTATCTTATTATTCAAATCCGCCAAGAGCAATTTCCCACTTTCCTTTTAGGAAATTTTACTCAGAATTTTGAGGAATGTTACTTTACTTTAGAAAAAAATTACTTAGTTTTTTTCAATAATTTACAAGCAGCTCGGCAAACAATTGATGCGTGGAATCAAGCAAAAACATGGAACGAGAAAACACAATCCTTTTTATTAACTGAGCTAGAAAAGAAACATAATTTTTCTTTTGTGGTTAATCCTCAAATCTTCTGGAATAAGCTTTTTGAGAATATCGTTCCCGAGTGGCAAAATGCCTTTAAGCAAATTCCTATCGAATTAGTAGAGGGTTTTGGCTTGCAAGCTACGCAGAGTGGAAATACCTTCACTCTTCAAGCCGAATTAAGTTTGGACAAGAAAATAGACAGAATAAACGACCCTTTTACTGCTAATCCGACTGTTACTAAGACCACACTCCCACAACCTGCTTTTACTCCTGCTTATCTTACACAAAATCCCATAGAAAATAGCACTGAAATTCTGATACAAGATTTTCAAAACAAACTATACTTAATTACTCAAAAAGGGAAATTTGTTTGGAGCCGACCTGTAGGCTCACCTATGCGAAGTAAGGTTTTTCAATTAGATATTTACAAAAATAATCGCTTGCAATATGCTTTTATCGGTACAGATAGGTTTAATTTGATTGATAGGTCAGGGCGGAATGTACCTACTTTTCCACTTTTCAATCCTGATACTACGGCACAATTTCATACACTTACTATTCTTGATCTTAAAAATAGCAAGGACTACTGGTTTATTATTTCGGATACTAAAGGGCGTGTCTATTTTTATGATAGCAATAAATACTTACAAACTGGTTGGAAACCTAAAAAACTTACGCACAAATTGAGTGTGCCCGTACAACACTTTCGCATACAAAACAAGGATTACTTTATCCTTGCACAGGAAGATGGCCTCGTACAAGTCTTTGATTTACAAGGAAATGAAGAATTCACCTTCCGCTTGGAAAGCAAAGTATTTAGCTCCTTCGCCATAGAACAAGGTAGCACCAAGGCTAGTACATATTTAGTGAACACTACTGAAAAAGGTATCTTCTTCAAAATAAACTTACAAGGGGAGTTTGCCTTGCGCGAGCAGTTATTTATGCCTTCTAAAAAGGCTCAAGCTATGCTATGCATTGACGAAAAAAATAAGGATTGGCTAATCACTATAATCTCACACAACCAAACTATTATTTTGGATAAAAAAGGCAAAACCTTATTTGAGAAAAATGTGGGTACAATAGCTAAAACCGAGGTACAGTACTTTAATTTAGGTATTTCTAAAAAAATAATAGCTATTACAGACAAAAGTAGTAACACCTCTTACTTGGTAGATGCTACCCAAGGCAAGCTACTTTGCGAACCATTCAAGAGCAACAAGCCAGTGAGTATATTGCTTTTGCCGAATGGGCAAGTGCAGGTATTTTACGTATTTAACCAAGTAATTCAAAGTTTTATGCTAAATTGATGAGAATTTTTAGGTTCTCATCTCCCCACGAAGGCTGTGAGTAAGCTGGTATTCAAAGGTCTCTTTAGGCAAATTTTGGGCTAAAAGGTACATCAGTTTGCTTACAGCCGCTTCGGTGGTTAGGTCGGCTCCACTCAACACGCCAATTTCTTTAAGCAAACGACTGGTAGCATATTTGCCCTGTATTACAACCCCCCCAATGCACTGCGAAACGTTGAAAATAACAATACCTTTTTCAATACCTTGCCGAAGTAAATCAATGAACCACTTGTCCGTAGGAGCATTGCCTGCACCATAAGTTTCTAAAACTACAGCTTTCAGATTAGGGATTTCTAAGAAATGCTTTATCATTTCAGCACGTATGGCAGGAAAAAGTTTGAGAATAGCAATATTTTCGTCTAAAGCGAACTGCACCTCTAATTCATTTTGCAGAGGCAGTTGAATAGGCATAATAGCCGCTTCGTTATAGGTAATGTTAATGCCTACTTGTGCCAAATGTGGATAATTAGCCGAATGGAAGGCATCAAAATGTATATTCTCTACTTTGCGAGAGCGATTGCCACGAAGTAAAAAATCGTTGAAAAAAATACAAACCTCAGGTACAATGGGTAAGCCATTTCGTTTGGCTGCAGCAATTTGAATAGAGGTAATAAGATTACGCCGCGCATCATTTCGAATAGCTCCAATAGGCAATTGCGCTCCTGTAAGAATGACAGGCTTTTGCAAATTTTTGAACAAAAAACTCAACACCGAAGCCGTATAAGCCATTGTATCCGTACCATGCAAGATAACAAAGCCGTCAAATAAGGCATAATTTTCTTGAATAATACGGGCAACTTCAAACCAATGATGAGGCTTAATGTTAGACGAGTCAATTAGCTGCTCAGGTTCAAAAGAAATCACTGTAATGGCATACTCTAAGAGTCGAAGTTCGGGGACTTGCTTCAAAATGATTTCTACATCAAACGGTACTAAATTTTGATACTTTTCATCATATACCATACCTATTGTCCCTCCTGTGTAAATAATCAGTATTGAAGCAGTGGTGTTTGCACTAGTATTGATAGTAATTTTTCGCATATCTTTATTTTATTGCTTACCAATCAAGCGGTTATACATATCTGCTTTGCCTGGGTCTAATCGTGTGAGGAGTGTATGAGCTTCCATTTTTTGCTTGTCGGTAGCTTGGCTAAAAATGTTCACTAATTCTAGCCCTTTGGTATCAAAAAAAACATTTATCAGCACTGTAGCAGGGCGAATTTTGTTTACTTCATCTATCTTTCGGAGAGCCTTCAAAATATTTTCGCGGGCTTTTTCAGGGTTGATAAGAAAGATATCTAATCCGTGCCTGTGGTATTCATAAATTGCTTCACGCAGGGGATAGAATTGTTGGTTATTCAAATTTTCAGTAAGCCAGTAGCGGTTACGGCTATCCCCTGCACGTCGCCAGCCAGGTTCGGCAGCTGATTGCGAAAAGTTTACAATGTTGAACATTTGCTCTACGTACCTATCGCCACCACGTTTAGCAAAGCTATCGTAATCCATAGCAAGAGCCAAATTAGCATAAAATGCCAGTAAGGCAGCTAAATTACCTGTAAAAACATTTGGATTATACTCCAAAGGTTGGGATTGAATGTATTGAAATTGAAACTCTCTATCTACATAGCTCAAAAGCAGGGTTTCGTAGTTGGTATTGTACACTGGACGAAGTACCTGAAATTGGGCTATGGCAGTAAAATTCGTAGGAGAGGGCATTTGCGTGAGCGTAATTTGCAGACGGCACTCTATTCGCTCTTCGGGTTCAAACTTATCGGTTGTCCACTCACGATTATTGAGAAACCCTGCAATAAGGGTTTCCATTTCCTTAAAAATTTGCCTTTCGGTGGCTTGGTTGGTCTGTAGTTGGTTAATATCAATCGTAACTTTACAATTTAATTCTTGCCCTATGGCTTGGCTAAAAAGGAGCAACCAACCTACAATTAAGTAAATCATTACCAGCCACTTACCTTGCTTCATATTCTCATCTACTTGGGTCAAACAAATTTATGATACTATTGGCACAAATGTAAGCCGAAAATTTCAATGTAGTTGTTAATAGGTATATTATCAAACACGTTAGTAAAATTTACCCATTCAGGAAATTTACTTTCAGTGGAAATTTTACTCACATATTGGCTTAAAAGATGTTGCACAAAGTCTAACTCTTCGGCATCACCAAAGAGGTTTACCTTACACTCTTGCGGACTAAGGCGAAGTTCGTCAAGTATAAATAGTACGTAATATAAGAAATCTTGTGCTGTATAAAAATGAAAGCTGTTACAAAGTACAGGTTTGCCGTCTTGGGCTACCACTGCCAAGAAATATTCACCTTCTAATAAAATATAAAGTTGTGGGGCTAAGTAGTGAAATTTTTGCTGAAAAACGGCCTCAATAAAAGAAGAGATTTGCGGTAAGAATTTAATATTTTTATTCGGATACATTTTGTCAAACCAAGCCCTTATTTCAATATCTATTGCAAATACATTGACTGCGGGGATATTTTTATGTGGATAATGGAGTACCCATTCAGGATTTACTTCTTGGCTTAGATATAGTAAATATTTGGGAGCACGTCGAGCATCAAATATTTCATAAGGGACAAGCGAAAAAGGAGTATTACCAATAGAAACGAAAACATTTCGCCAACTATCGGCTTTTAGGAAGTGGTGCTCTTCAAAAATCCAATTCAGATGTGAAATTTGTGTACGGCTATTACGTGAGGCAGGAAATTGATACTCTTCCAAATATTTACATCTGTTAGTATCTATATCTATAATTGTAACTTTGAATGACTCACACCCTAGCGAAAGATACAAATGATAATCACTTAGGGACTGAACATCAAAGGCTTCATCTTTAACGCTCAATTTGAGCTGAATAATATCTTGTGCGGTTGCCATACACTCGTTTTTGGGTAGATACTTATCAAAGTAAACTCTTGATTTCTTGAGTCAGGGAGAAGAATATAGTTTACAAAGGTAAGTTTTTTTGTACAAAAACAAAAACTACACCATAAAATTTGCTTTCATCTCACCGTTTCAGGCTATTTCTTTGCTATCTCTTGCTCTTTTGGCTCACCTTGATAGCTTACACCTCCAAATAAGTAGAGCATTAACACACGCGAATAACGAAAAGAAAGCGGAAAAAGCAACAAAGAGGCACTCATTACTATGGTGATATACACCCATACAGGCGGGTCTTTGAGCAAAATGTAAGTTCCCAAACCAAATGTAAGAAAAATAGCCACCGAAAACGCATAGCTAATATACATTCCACCATAGAAAAAACCCGGTTCTCGCTCATAGTGTAGCCCACATTGTGAGCAATTTTCGTACATAGCTGCCATGTAGGCTATATTGTAAGGATTATGCTTAAACATTTTGCCTTTTCTGCATTGTGGGCAACGTGCTTGAAGCATCGCCTCCAACAAAGAACGTGAAGCCATAAGAAGAAAAGAAATATTAAATTGTTAAAAAAGTATACTATGGATTTGAAATCTTGTAAGGTTTAGTTAAGGCAGTCAGTTATGAGTTTGCAAGCGAAACGTTCTTTTAATCAAAACTAACCGATTTATAGATAGTTTTTCTTAAAAAAGTTTCTTTTGCAAACTCTACCAAAGCCTTAATTTATTTTACAAGTTTGGCTACGTTATACCACGAGCCTCCGTTGATAATATTCTCAAAACCATTTTTTTCTAAAATGGCTTTGGCTTGACTGCTTCGTATGCCACTTTGGCAAAATACTACAATATGTTGTTTGCTTTTGAATTTGGATAAATTACTGCTGATAGTATCTAAAGGGATATTGACTGCTCCTTTCACACTCCCCGCTTTGAACTCGCTGGGTGTACGTACATCTACCAAAAATGCACCTTCAGCAAGAACTTGGCGTAATCTTTCGTTACTCCCACCAAAAAGTTTTTTTAGAAGATTGAACATTTTTTAGCTTGGTGATTAGGTACAACTTATAACTGCGACATGCTAGAGGTACACACATATTCACTCTGTGGTACTTTGGTTTTTTGTATCGCCTTGAATCCTCCTGCAATATTAACCACATTGTGAATGCCGCGTGCTTTGAGAATAGAGCAAGCAATTACAGAACGATAACCACCTGCACAATGGATATAGTTAGTTTTATTAGGGGCAAAAGCTGCCATGTGGTCATTGATGTAAGCCAAAGGTGCGTGAATAGCTCCCACCACGTGTTGCGAATGGTACTCTGCCATTTTGCGAACATCAATTACTTGGGCTTTCTCTCCTTCGGCTTGGAGACGTTGCTCAAACTCTTCGGCGGAGATACTCTCAATATAGTCTATTTCTTTGCCTGCTTGTTTCCAAGTGTCAAATCCACCTTTTAGATAGCCTAATACATTTTCATAACCAACTCTAGCCAAGCGAGTAATTGCTTCGTCAATTTTCTCTTCATGGGCAACGATAACCAAAGGTTGTTTAATATTGGTGATTAGCGTACCTACCCACACAGCGAAATCTCCATTTAAGCCAATGTTAATACTACGTGGAATAAAGCCTTTTACGAACTCCTCAGGGTTGCGTGTGTCTAATACCAAGGCTCCATGAGCTTCTACCACCATCTCCAACTCTTGGGCAGAGAGTGGATTAAGAGCATTTTTTTTCACCTCGTCAAGGCTGGAGTAACCCTGAATATTCATCAAAGCATTTTGAGGGAAGTAATAAGGCGGAGGAGTTAGCCCATCAAGCACTTTAGCAATAAACTCTTCTTTGCTCATGGGTTGGAGGGCATAGTTTACTTTCTTTTGGTTGCCCAAAGTGTCAAAAGTTTCTTTGCTTAGGTTTTTTCCACAAGCCGAACCTGCCCCGTGAGCGGGATATACTAATATATGGTCAGGTAAAGACATGATTTTATTGTGAAGTGAGTCATAAAGAATACCTGCCAATTTTTCTTGGGTTAGGTCGGAAGCTACCTTCTGAGCCAAGTCAGGACGACCTACATCCCCAATAAATAAAGTATCTCCTGTAAAAATAGCATATTCCTTGCCCTCTTCGTCAAATAATAAATAAGTAGTGGACTCCATGGTATGCCCGGGAGTATGAATAACTCTAATTTTAGTATTTCCCAAAGGAAGTTCTTCTCCATCTTGAGCAATGTAGGCTTCATAAGAAGGTCGGGCATTAGGACCAAATACAATTTTAGCCCCCGTTTTTTTCGCTAAATCTAAATGCCCTGAAACGAAATCAGCATGAAAGTGTGTTTCAAGAATGTATTTGATTTTTGCTCCATTTTTTTCTGCTTTTTGAATGTAAGCATCTACCTCGCGAAGTGGATCCACAATAGCCGCTTCACTCCCTGATTGAATGTAATAAGCACCTTGTGCCAAACATCCTGTATAAATTTGTTCTGCTTTCATGGGTTTATATAAGAATAGAGTAATAAACAAAATTGTTAGAAATAAATTATTTCAATGAAGTTTATTCTATAATTGATTTCATTTCAATAAAAGTTCTTTCACAAGAATATAGATTGCCATTAAGATAATAAAAACACCAAAGGCTTTTTTTAACTTCTCACTCTCAATAAAACGTGAGAGATAAGCTCCAATGAAAATACCTGCCGAGGCAATGGTGGAAAACAATATTAAAAACATCCAATCAATAGTAAGATTAGGATTAGCCACATCTCCCAAGAATCCAATTAAAGATTTGATGGTAATTATGATAAGTGAAGTCCCTACGGCTAATTTCATATCTAGTTTAGCAAAAAGTACTAGGGCAGGAATAATCATAAAACCGCCACCCGCACCCACTAGTCCTGTAATAGCTCCCACTACAAAACCTTCTACTGAAATGAGCAGATAATTGAACTTTCCTGTTTCTTGTTGCCCTAACACTTCTATTTTTTTCTTATCTTTTATCATAGATAGCGCTGCAAATAACATCAGAATAGCTAAAAGAAGCATCAAAAAAATATCTCGGGTTAGAGTAAAGCTCCCTAATTGCATTATCTTTTCAGGAATAATAGGCACAAGATACTTCCGTACCAAAAAAACTGAAATGAAAGAGGGAATAGAGAAGATGATAGCTGTCCTAAAGCAAACAAGTTGGCGTTGCATATAGTTCAAAGAACCAACCAAAGCGGTAGTACCTACAATAAAAAGCGAATATGCTGTAGAAAGGGTAGTACTTATTCCCATGACATACACCAGCACAGGTACAGTGAGAATAGAGCCGCCGCCACCAATCAATCCTAATGAAATCCCAATTAAGGAGGCTAAAATGTAGCCGATTGCTTCTTGCATAGTTTTTCAAACAAATGAATTGAATTACGTTTCGTAATTTTATTGGTAATTCTTCCTTTTTTATCTTTCAAGAAGATAACACAAAGATAGTAAAAAAAGTTTACATATGAAAATATGCTTATTTGTTTTTATCTAGATTATTGAAAATCAGCTATATTATTTAATTCTTTGTACAAATAAAGATTAGCTAAATGCAGTTTTAGAAATGTTGCGAAAATTGTATTATCGGTCTAAAAAATTTACATTCCCTAACTTCTTGCTAACCTGGTTAATATGATAATTGTATCTTACAAATTAAGTTAGACGCAAATACTTTCAAAAAAAATGCTAATTTTTGTTAATTTTGCGATATGCAAAGTCCAGAGTTTACACATATCATTCAAAATTATATCAAGCAAGTTCTCAAAATTCAGCGTGAGAGAAGCCAATATACTGCACTTACAGAAGAGGAGCTACGTCAGATTGCTATCCAACTTGGGCTAACAGACAAAGATTGGCAATATATTCAAACTCAATTTGAAGCCTTTTGGGGGCGAGGTAAGCAATATAGCAAATACGCCCAATGGGACGAGGCTATCCAAGAATTAGAACAAGCTGTATTGCTTAAACCCAATCATGAACAAGCCCTCTTTGACCTTGCCCAAGCCTACCAACAGCGATGGATTTTACAACACAGAACCAAAGATAAGAAAAATTCTGAACTCTATGCCAAGCGTTGCCTCTTGCTTAATTATCAATACGAACCTGCCGTAAAATTGATCAGTGAACTCCGAAATACTTCTACCTCTTATCAAAAAACTACTCAATGGTTACGCTTAATACTCTTTGTCTTAGTAGGCTTGGCTTTTAGCCTCATATTTTGGCTTGCCTTCAAAGATACTTTTTTGAGAGACACCAAAGCCGTTAAAGCTGAAAATATTGAACCAATAGAACCTATTAAAATCCCTGATAATCAGCCACATAAAATAAAGGTAGAATTAGAAAAAACAATGTATTTGCAAGGCTATCGTTTGGATATAGAAAGTTCTATTTTGAACCAAACACACTATCACTTAAGAGCAAGCATTTATCATAAAAATAAAAATATTGAGCAACTAGTTATTCAAATGCAATGCTTAGGGGAGACAGACCAAACGATTTATCAAAAAGAAATTATCCTTTTGGATACTGAGAAACCCGAGGCATGGGCAGAAGAGTGTGTACCTTTCGTATTTACAGCCCAGCAACCTGAGTTGAAAAATTTACAAAAGGTAATCATTAAACTACAAGAACAAAAAGTAGTGGAGAAAGAGAACATTAACCCTGAGGAGGACTTACGCCTACTTGCTGATAGCCTAACAAATAATCACTTTTTGGGGCTAATTATTCGTGAGCGAAATCAAGTTATTGAACCTTTGAATCAGCAATTTACTCACCAAATTGTTTTGCAATATGAAAACACAGGGGCAAATCCGCTTAAACACGTAGAAATAGAGATAGCATGGTTTGATACGGAAGATAAGTTAATTTCCAATGAAACGCTTAAACTGCTTACCGAGCAAGAACCTATGCTCAAACCTAAACAGAAACGCGCTAAAAGTTGGATATTTAAGCTAAATACTCCCAAAAAATATTATAAAAAATACTACGTCTCTATCATAAAAATGGAATAATCATTGAAAAAATCTCCTTTTTATCTCAAAAACTAAATTTAATAATTATTTTTCTATATTATTTTTTTATTATTTTAATATATTTCTTAAACTTAATTCTTTTTTATTATGAAAGCACACAACTTGAAAGCGACCTCAGTAGCCAATTTGGAACAGCAAATTGCTGATTTGACCAAAAAGCAATTTCAACCGACTTTAGCGTTGGTATTTTGCTCTGTAAGTTTTGATTTACCTGCTATTTCGGCAGTTTTTGACAAGTATCAAATACAAGCCGTAGGTTGCACCACTGCTGGCGAAATACAAGATTATGATACCAACGAACAGAGCATAGTGGCAATGCTCATGGATATGCGAAAAGAAAACTTTAAGGTTTTTTTGCAAGGAAGTACTAATTTTGATGTATTTTCCGCAGCTCAAAGTATAGCCCAAAAAGCTAAAGAAACTTTTGAAAATCCTGTCTTATTTGTACTTACTTGTGGCATAAGAGCAGACGGACAACAAGCCGTAGAAGGACTAAGAAGTGTATTAGGTAGTGATGTACCTATTTATGGTGGGTTAGCTGCTGATGATTTGAGAGTACAAGCTACTTACGCATTCAGCGAAAAACAAGTGATAGAGCAAGGAGTGCTTGCCTTGGTTCTTAATGGAGATAAAATAGAAACAAAAGGCATTACTACTAGCGGCTGGCAAGCAGTAGGAAATCCTAAAAAAGTTACTAAATCTTCAGGGAATATTGTTCATATGATAGATAACCTGCCAGCAGCAGAGGCATACATGCACTATTTGGGTATTGATAAAGAAACAGAAGCAGTAACTATGCGGGCTATGTTCCCTTTGCAGGTTCAACGCGCTGATGGAACATTTGTACTACGCGCTCCAGTCATGAGAATAAAAGAAGACAACTCTCTTGTATTTGCAGGTACCGTACCTCAAGGAGCAACAGTGCGTTTCTCTACCGAACCAGGAGCAGAAATTATTGAAGAGGTAGTAAAACAGATAAATCAGTTGAAAGAGAGTTTTCCTGAACCTGAGGCAATTTGGGTAGTATCGTGTGCAGCACGTAAACTTTCATTTGGGATAACTATTGAAGAGGAAATTCAAGGAATAAAAGATGTGTGGGATGCTCCTCTTATCGGCTTTTTTTCCTATGGTGAAATAGGAGCTTTACAAAACGGTAAGTGTGATTTTCATAACGAAACTATTTCTCTTTTGGTTTTAAGGGAAAAGTAAAATATTTTAGGAGTGGTGTGAATGTATTACCATACATTTTGAACCACTATCTTCCCCTTAATCTTAATACTCTCTACTACTTTGGCTATCAAACCACTCTAACAACTTATCTTTTTGCCAAGTAAATAACGAATAATTGTTGTTTGGGCTTTGATAAAATAGCTCATTTTGAAGTCTTTGCCAAATACTTTGCACATGATAAGTTTGGTAAAAATCTATAAAAATAGCACTCTTAAAATCAAATTGTTGGAGGTACTTTTTCCAAAAGTCATTTTGTTGGATAAGCATAATTTTTTGTAAAAACAAGCACTCAAACATTTTAGTGGGTATGCGGTGCAGTATATTTCTTTGCGGCTTGTAAGGCATAAGAATTACGGAGGCTTTTTGCATAGTACGTACAATTTCAGAATAAGGCAAAGGCTTGTTTTTTACATTCAGTACAAGAAATTTCTTTTGCAAAGAAAGTTCCAATAGTTCCGTATATTCTTGAGTAACAGGGCAGTTTCCTGTGATGTAGAGCCGTATGGTGGGAATTTGACTATATAGTTTTTCTGCAAACTCAATTGCTTGCCAAAGCCCATAACTTGCCGAGATTGTACCTACCAAGGCCAAATGATAGTTCCTTTTGTCAATTTCATTATTAGCCAACGGTTGGAAAAAATGTGGTAAAACTTTATTTTCTAATAACAAAAAATTACCTTTGTGCAAGTATTTCAATTCACTTTCATAACATCTTTCTGCTAAAAAATAGTCATTTATCCAAAAACTACATACCCATTCTACCATTCGGATTGCCCAAGCCAACACGTGCTGTATACCCCAAGGATAATGCTTGTTGGTATAAAGAACATTAGCAAAGTAATTTTCTTGAATGTCATAAACCAAGCGTATTTTTTTACCTTTCAAATACTGAAAAAATTTGTATAGTACACTTGCAGGTAGCAGTTCAAATGTACAGATTATCAGCATATTAGGTTGAATTTTTAGCAAATTTCTGAACAATATCCAATTTGCAAAAAGCCTTTTCCAAGCCAGACGCTTAAACTGAAACATAGGCAAAAAGACAATATTTTTAGGCTTATCAATAGGAACTTCTGCCTCAAAACCTAAGACATAAAACAACTCTTGTGGATTAGCTTCTGCTAATGTACAGGCAATCTTATGATACATTCGTACATCATCACAAGGTTTGAGCGTAGAGGCAAGCAAAATAGACATTTTCAACAAGGCAAAAAATTTTCTGTTAATTTAGAAAAGTCACAAAAAGTTTTTTTTCCTGTGTTAGGGATTGAAAGGGCAAGCCCTAAGGGCTTGGTACAAAGCACCGAAGCATTAGCGAAGCCCTGTAAAGCCGCCCTTTTTGCCCTTTTCGCCCTAAGGCTCAAAGGGCAAAAGGAACACCCAAAAATTACTATTGGCAATTAGTTTTAACCTAAATGTACTAGCGAAATGTAGATTTAGTAGTTTTTATCTATCTTTGTGCCGCATATTCTAAACCGAACATAACGCAGATTGTATGAAATTTTTTATTGATACAGCCAATTTAGCAGAAATTGCCGAAGCTAACGACCTCGGCGTACTTGACGGTGTAACCACTAATCCGTCCTTAATGGCAAAAGAAGGCATAAAAGGCAAAGATAATATTTTTGCCCATTACGTAAAGATTTGCAATATGGTGCAAGGCGACGTAAGTGCCGAAGTAATTGCAACAGACTACCAAGGTATTATTGCCGAAGGTGAGGAGTTGGCTTCTTTGCATGAAAATATTGTAGTAAAAGTGCCTATGATAAAAGACGGCATAAAAGCCATTCGGTATTTTAGCGAAAAAGGTATCAAAACAAATTGTACATTAGTCTTTTCAGCGGGGCAGGCATTGTTAGCTGCCAAAGCAGGAGCTACTTACGTATCGCCTTTTATTGGTAGGTTAGATGATGTAAGCACCGACGGTTTAGCGTTGATTGAACAAATTGTAACTATTTATGATAATTATGGCTTTGAAACCAAAGTATTAGCCGCTTCCATTCGCCACGTGATGCACCTTGTTCAGTGTGCCGAAATTGGGGCTGATGTTGCCACTTGCCCGCTTAATGTAATTACAGGTTTGCTCAGACACCCTCTTACCGATATTGGCTTGGAAAAATTTTTAGCCGACCACAAAAAGGTAAATTCATAACCAAAATTGAATGTCTGTTCTCAAAAAGCTACTTTCTGATACGGCGCTCTACGGCATAAGCAGTATTTTGGGCAGAACTCTCAACTATTTTTTGGTTATTTTGCATACTGCTGTATTCGCCAGTCAAGAGTTTGGTATCCAATCGGAGTTGTATATTTATGTAGCTTTTTTGCAAATTATTTATCTCTATGGTATGGAAACGGCTTTTTTTCGGTATAGCCAAAAGTATGACATAGCCGAAGCCTACAACCTTACTATGAGTAGCATAGTCATAAGTACTACTTTTTTTACAATTTTACTCTTACTTTTTTCTGAAAATATTGCCTTTGCTTTGGGCTATGCAGGCAGAGGCAATTTGATACGATATGTTGCATACATTTTAGCCATTGATGCTTTGTTAGCCATTCCTTTTGCACGACTTCGGCAAGAAAATAAAGCCAAAGTATTCGCTTTGACTAAAATTGCAAATATTTTGCTTGTCATTGGGCTAAATATTTTTTTCTTGTGGTTTTGCAAAGGTATTTTTGAGGGCAATTTTTTGGCATTTCTCAAACCTATCATTTTGCTTATTTACAGCCCTGATTTGGGCATTGGGTACATTTTTTTAGCCAATTTACTAGCAAATGCGTTCCAAGTATTGTTGCTTTATCGTACTTTGTTGCAGTTCAGGTTTAGGTTTAATTGGCAAAAGTTCAAGCCGATTTTGGTATATGCTTATCCGCTCATTTTCACAGGGTTAGCGGGCATGGTAAACAATTTAATTGACCGCCTCATGCTCAAATACTACCTACCTGTGGGCTTTTATGCAGGCAAAAATAGCATTGAAGCGATGGGCATTTATGCAGCGTGTGCCAAGTTATCTATTTTTATGAGTTTAGCTATACAAGCCTTTCGGTATGCTGCTGAACCTTTCTTTTTTAGCCAAGCCCAAGATAAAAATGCCCCTCAAGTATTTGCTCGCGTCATGCGATATTTCATTATTGTTTGTTGCATGATTTATGTATTGGTAAGCCTCAATACCGAAATATTAGGGCAAATTTTCCTTCGCAAAGCCGAATACCGCGCAGGACTTGTGGTAGTACCGTTTCTACTTTTGGGCAATCTTTTATTAGGCATTTATTTCAACCTTTCGGCTTGGTTCAAAATTACAGAAAAAACCTATTTTGGCACATATTTTAGCTTTATTGGGGCATTTTTTACCATATTTCTCAATTTTTTACTCATTCCACACTTGGGCTATGTAGGTTGTGCCATTAGTTTTGTGGTTGTATCGTTGCTTATGGTGGTTTTAGGTTATGCTTATGGGCAAAAATATTTTCCTGTACCTTACCAAATAAACAACGGATTAGGGCATATCTTTTGGGCAACTTTGGTCATTATTGCAAGCAAATTTATTCAATTTTCTGATTTTTGGCAAAATTTTGTTTGGTTACAAATTGTATTTTTTATTTACATTGTACCTATTATTTGGATAGAAAAGCAAAAAATTACTTTGGCAAAGAGCAAATAACCTTTTTTGTTTTGTATTTTACAAGTTATTAAACAAAAGTAACCAATTTTTTGGGCGTTCCTTTTGCCCTTTTCGCTACCGCTCAAAGGGCAAAAAGGGCGGGCTGCTACGGGGTTCGCTTCGCTACCGTGCTTCGCTAACGCTTCGCACCCGTGCCGACAATCGGCACGCCCTCCGCATCCCTAACGCAATTCTGTTTATTGCTATTCAACCTTTCTACTATCAATTCTATTAGTATTGATAAATGAGGCTAATTCTTGGGTAAAATCTTTCAAATCTAATTGCTTTATCTTTTCGTGCATATCCTGCTTGATAAAAAGGGCAGTGTAACCTTTACTTTTGGAATAAGAACGCATTAGTGTTTTCATTTCTGCGGTATTCCATATTTCCTTACCTACCAAGTTGTATAGAACTTCAGAGTCTATGTAGGCAGTATTTTGTGCTGTTACTTCAAAAGGTTTAGGTTTTGTAGTTTCTTTTTTAGAACTACAACTGCCAAGGCCTAACCCAAAAAGTCCAAAAATTAAAAACAAATACACTAATCTTTTCATAATTATTCAGAATTATTAAGAATGAAAAAAACTAAACTAAACAGGTAGGCAAGAACCGCATTGTGTCCCATTAGGATTACTCCCACACAATCCATAAAGTGTAGAGTCATAATCACAAACGTTGGCACAGAACCCTGCTCCTTGTGTAGAAACACAAACACAATAACCGTCTATAGGAGGTGCCTTTGGATCGCGCCCTTTTGCCTTTAACGAAGTAGTGTCTAAACTCATAACTACAACTAATAAAAACAAAATGAGTTCACAGGTTAACAAAAATTTACTTTACATTTTTCTTGTAGATTTAAGATTGTATAAATGTTTAAGTAATAATGCAAATCAAAGAAAAATCAAAGAAAAATCAAAGAGTATGATTTTTCTTATAAAAAATGATATTTTATCAATAATTTATTATATTTTTAGCAACTATTGCGTAGGTATAATCACTGCTGTTAGCTATTGCAAGGATTACTAAGGTGTTTTGTTTTCGCTAACCTTTCCCAAAAAACGCAAATTATAGTTTTTTACTCAACACAATTACAAATCTGCTTTCGTGCTTGAACATATAGCCAAATAGCTACTTTGATTTTACTTTTGCATTTGCCCAAATCATTTCTACTACCTATCCACCTCACCCATAACAAAATCCAAAGAACCAATAATTGCAATCAAATCGGCAAGCATAGCCCCTTTGCAAATGGCAGGCAAAACCGAGAGGTTAGAAAAACAAGCAGAGCGGGCTTTGCAACGGTAAGGCATTTCACTTTTGCCATCAGTACGAAAGAAAAAGCCGAGTTCTCCTTTGGGGTTTTCGGCACGTACATAAAAATCCATTGCCTTAGGACGAATTTTTTTAGGTACAAGGGCTTGCGGGTCAAAGTCGCGAGTGCGTTTATGTTCGCCGAGTAGTTTTTCTAAACACTGCTCTACGATTTTCAAACTCTCAAAACATTCTTGCAAACGTACCCAAGTTCTATCCCAGCAGTCGCCCAAAGTTCCCATTTCACCTGTGCCGATAGGAATATCAAAATCAATTTCAGGATAAACACTATACCCATCTACTTTGCGAAGGTCAAACCGTAGCCCACTTGCGCGAAGCATCGGTCCTGAAACGCCATAGTTAATTGCCAAAGGCAAAGGCAATACGCCTACATTTGCTGTTCTTTGGATAAAGATTTTATTTTCAATCAAAAGTTGTTGCGTTTCTATAATTTTAGGTTTTAGGTATTGAGCAAATTCTTGGCATTTCTCTTCAAAACCTACGGGCAAATCATAGTAAAGCCCTCCAACCCAAATATAGTTATACAACATTCTTGCACCTGTAACCCATTCTAACAAGCGGAGAATATGCTCGCGGTCGCGCATCATCCACAAAAAAGGTGTAAAAGCTCCAATATCTATACCATAAGTACCCAAAGCAATAAAATGCGAAGCAATGCGGTTAAGTTCGGCAACTAACACACGAATGTACTCTATGCGTTTAGGAATTTGCTTTTCAATGCCTAACATTCGCTCTACACCCATCACAAAGGCGTGTTCGTTGTTCATGGCTGCCACGTAATCCATTCTATCCGTGTAGGGAATAATTTGGTTGAAAGGCAATGCTTCGGCGTGTTTTTCAAAACAGCGGTGCAAATATCCAATGTGTGGCACAACATCTATAATTATCTCACCATTGGTAACTACCTCTAACCGTAATACACCATGCGTAGAAGGGTGTTGGGGTCCTATGTTCAAAATCATTTCTTCGGTACGCAAACTCTGCCAATCATATTTGTTAGGCACAGATTTTTGCAAATTATTCTCCTCAAAAATGTATTGAATTTGCTTTGCGTTGGTGCGGAGATCAGGGTTAGGGAGTTCCATAAATTACAAGTTTTGAAATATCTTTTTGGGTCAAATAGCTAAGATTTGGTAGAAAGATTCTTGAAAATATTGGTTTGTAGGTTGTTTATTGAACAAAAAACAACAAAAAAAGTTATTCCAAAGTAACGCTTTGGTGGTGTTTCTAATTGTATGATAATTTTGCAAAAAGAGGCAAAAGGGCATAATTTTGCAATTACGTGCGAAGTAATCCAAAATTTAAGATGTCCTCATTGCCTTGGCGTAAAGGTAGTAAAAAACGGCAAGAAATCCAATGGTCAGCAAAACTACAAGTGTAAATCTTGTGGAAAGCACTTCCAAGCCAAGTATTTCTATAATGCTTGTAACCCCCTATTCAGGAACTCATGAAA
>JANWZA010000041.1 GCA_025054775.1 Microscillaceae bacterium | reverse complement strand
CGTTTCCGCTTTGGATTGTATATGCTCTGGCACAAATGCTTCGTATGCTTTCCAATAAGCCGTACAAACCCTCTCCCTTTATCTTCGGTTCAATCTTCTTCCAAAGTTTTTCACCAGTTCCAGTTCCCCTGGTACCAACTTCGCAATGGATGAATCTACGCCCATCTCTATCAACAGCAATCCATATCCAACAATAGTTTTTTTTGAACCAATATATGTATGCATCTCATCTATTTCAATAACTTCAATAGCATCACTGCTCCGAGTTTCATCAAGTTTTTTTCCATATGTCTTAATCTAATTAAAGGCTGTAACGTGGCTAACTTTTAAGAAGCGACCAATGGAGCGAAATCCTAGACCTGCAAGATATAATATTAATGCATCACGTTTTAGTTTTTCAGGTTTTCCTATGTGGTAAAACGAAAACTGCAGTCTTTATTTAAATCGTTGTTTGCCTTTAGCTATACCATCTTTACAAAATTTTGTTGATTTGCATTTGGGACATCGTTCCATAGTTTCAGGGTTGTAGTAATTTTTTTGCAAAAATAATAAATCTATACAAAATTAACAATGCTTTAGATTTTAAGCATAGCTTTATGCAGAAGGTAGCCGAATATAATTATTGTAATAATAGCCCAAAGGCAGGGTGTCCATTCCTGCAAAATGAGGTATCCAATGCCAAATAAAAAGCTATAAGCCACTATAGTAGCACTAATCCAGGCGAGCCATAAGAAGGGGGCATTGTTGGATAGAAGAGGCTGTTTTTCAAAAGGTTTCCAGAAGCCTTTGGGTTGCACGAGGTCATAAAACTTTTGTAGATGGGCTTGTTCGGTAGGTTTTGTAAGGAAAGTAGCTATTATCGACGCAATTGTAGTAAAAATTATGGTAAAGAAAAATGAATAAGGAAAATCCCATTTGAAGACGAATTTGCTCAGAGCAAAAGCCACAAACGGTGCAATAGTAGCTGTAATCTCACTCCAAGCATTGATGCGCCACCAATACCAACGAATCATAAGTACCAAGCCCAACCCTGCCCCACACTCCATGATAAATTGCCATGCCTGAGCAATAGACTCAATAAGCGTAGTAACATAAATAGCTATACAAGCTATTAGTAGGGTTGTTACTCGTGCTATACTAACTAATTGTTTATCAGTAGCTTGCGGTTGAAAAAAGCGTTTGTAAAAATCATTCACGAGGTAACTTGCTCCCCAATTGAGTTGTGTAGAAACAGTACTCATATAAGCAGATAAAAAAGCAACTAAAAGTAGCCCTCGCAAACCTTCGGGCAAAAATTCTTTCATAGCAAGAGCAAAACCTAGTTTCTTGTCTGTAATTTCAGGATAAAGCACTACGGCACATAATCCTACCACAATCCAAGCCCAAGGACGGATACAATAATGGGCAATTTGAAAAAAAAGGGTGGCATATAATGCATTTTTCTCATCTTTGGTGCTTAACATTCTTTGTGCTACATAACCACCGCCGCCAGGTTCTGCCCCAGGATACCAACTTGCCCACCATTGCATACCCACATAAGCCAAAAAGGTAGAAAAATGCAAACTTAATTGTAAAGTATTGTTTTTGAATGAATTACTGCTACTGATGGTTGGTAAAAAAGAGAGCGTTCCTTCGGGTAATTTTGCTTTCAGTGCCACAATTCCTCCTATTTTTTCAGAATTAACTACCAAAAAAGCTAATACAATACAACCTAGCATAGCTAATACAAACTGTACAGCATCAGTAAGTACTACACCTAACAATCCTGACAAACTGGTATAAAGCACAACTATCAACAACAAAATAGCTATCCAAAACAAAGTTTGTGAGGTGGGAATATCAAAGAAAACTTGTAAAATACTTACCATAGCCACATTTACCCAAGCTATGATAATAGTATTCATAAAAATTCCTAAATATATAGCCCTAAACCCGCGCAAAAATGCGGCTTCCTTGCCTGAATAGCGTAATTCTATCAATTCAACATCAGTCAAAACTCCAGACCTTCGCCAAAGTTTAGCAAAAAAGAACGTAGTAAACATACCTCCTGCTAAAGCATTCCACCAAAGCCAATTTCCTGCTATACCATTTTGAGCTACTAATTCGGTAACTGCTAAAGGAGTGTCAGCGGCGAAAGTGGTAGCTACCATAGAGGTCCCTGCTAGCCACCAAGGCAAAGATCTATTTCCTAAAAAAAATGTACCTAAATTTTTACTGGCTTTGGTTGTGTAAAGCAAAGAAATTGCTAAACTTATTAGTAAATAAGCTATAATAATTAGCCAATCTATAGGCGAAAGATCCATGAAAAATGAAAAAAATTGAGTAAAGTTACTGCAAAGAATATGTATGGTTGTGGTTTATATAATAACGGTAATTTCTATGCTGAAACATAATTTGAAGTATCTTTTTGGGAGAAAACGAGTAGTTTTTCGGGCTAATCGCCTGTTTCTGACTCGCAAGCAAGTATTTACACCTTCCATCAGCTTAGTTAAGCCTTACCAACTTGATAATTTTCTTGGCTAAACACTTGCGTAAATGCCCTCCATCTGTTAGTGGAACACGCATCTATTTGCAAGTGTTTGAGCTTTTGATAGATTTTTGATAGTAGCATTAGCACCTTGATACTTGTAATGGCTTTGAAATTGTTTGTCACAATTTCTATACAAAAAGTTTTTATGTTCCTTCTTTTTTACGACCATTTTTTACTACCTTTGTCCTAAGACAATGAGGACGATTTACTTTTATCAGTATTTCGCTCATAATACAAAAATAAAAACTTGTTGTCTATTTTGTTAAATGGCTAAATAAGTGCATTGCTTATATCTATTTTGGATTTTTTTTCTTTTATGCTACTTTCTAGCAAGGTAAACTTAGCTATTGTTGAGCAGAGAACTCAAAAACTTCGCAAGCTAAAACAATAACAGAAAACATGCTTATTTTCTGACAATTTTGCAGTTGAATCCAATCGTAAAACTTTAACTTATGCCTTTTTTATGCTATTTTGTCTTATTATTAAAGATGGCTTGTATTTTGTAAACCCATAGTAAATAACTTAGCAACCTTTTCCAAACGAAAAACTGTATCAGAAGATATGAATATTTTAGATAAATTTACCATTAAAGCCCAAGATATGATTCAGCGGGCTTCGCAAATCGCCATAGGAAATACACACCAAGCTATTGAGACAGGACACGTCCTAAAAGCTCTTTTAGAAGAGGATGAAAATTTAACTAATTTCTTTATCAAGAAATTGAATGTAAATCGTACTTATTTGCAAAACAAACTCAACGAGCTGATCAATTCCTATCCCAAAGTAAATGGGCAACCCTATTTGGCAAATGATACAGTGTTTGCTTTGCAAAAAGCAGAAAATTTAGCCAACGAACTCAAAGACGATTTCATTGCCTTAGAACATATTTATTTTGGGCTGACCGCAGGACGCGATAAAGTGGCAAACTTGCTCAAAGATGTGGGCTTCTCTGAAAAGTATGTACGATTAGCTATCCAAGAGCTACGCGGTAAGCGAAAAGTTACTGACCAAAATGCAGAAGCTAAATACAAGTCCTTAGAGCGATACTCTAAAAATTTGAACGATTTAGCCAAGAAAGGTAAACTAGATCCCGTTATTGGACGAGACGATGAAATTCGCCGTGTTCTGCAAATTTTGAGCCGAAGAACTAAAAACAACCCCATGCTTATAGGAGAACCAGGAGTGGGGAAAACAGCCATCGCCGAAGGATTAGCCCAGCGAATCGTAGCAGGAGATGTACCTGAAAATTTGAAAACTAAACAAATCGTTTCCCTGGACATGGGGCTGCTGGTAGCAGGTGCAAAATATAAAGGTGAATTTGAGGAAAGACTGAAAGCCGTAATCCAAGAAGTAGTAGACTCAGAAGGGGAAATTATTTTATTTATTGATGAAATTCATACCCTAATTGGAGCAGGAAGCTCAGGAGAAGGTGCCATGGATGCAGCTAATTTGCTCAAACCTGCCTTGGCTCGTGGTGAACTGCACGCTATCGGAGCTACTACTCTGAAGGAATACCAAAAATACATCGAAAAAGACAAAGCCCTTGAACGTAGATTTCAAACTGTTTTGATTGATGAACCCACAGTACAAGATACTATTTCCATCTTACGAGGTATTAAGGAACGATATGAATTACACCACGGCGTAAGAATTAAAGACGATGCCATTATTGCCGCCGTAGAACTTTCGCACCGTTACATTTCTGACCGATTTTTGCCCGACAAAGCCATTGACCTTATGGACGAAGCTGCCGCAAAACTTCGCATTGAAATTGACTCCATGCCCGAAGAATTAGACGAATTACAACGCAAAATTATGCAATTAGAAATCGAGCGCGAGGCCATTCGTAGAGAAAAAGACACAGAAAAAGAAAATGCTTTGAATAAGGAAATTGCCGAATTGAGCCAAAAATGCAGTGTTTTGAAAGATAAATGGCAAGCAGAAAAAGAAATCATTACTAACATTAGAAAAGAAAAAGAAAACATAGAACGATACAAATTTGAAGCCGAACAAGCCGAACGCCAAGCAGACTACGGCAGAGTAGCCGAACTTCGCTTCGGAAAAATCCGAGAAAGTGAAGAGCGTTTAGCCCAATTGCAAGCCCAAATCGCTCAAATGCAACAAGACTCGCCTCTGCTCAAAGAAGAAGTTACCACCGAAGACATTGCCGAAGTGGTAGCTAAATGGACAAATATCCCCGTAACTAAAATGCTACAATCCGAGCGCGAAAAATTATTACTCCTAGAACAAGAACTAGGCAAACGCGTGGCCGGGCAAACCCAAGCCATTAGCACTATCTCCGATGCTGTAAGACGCAGCCGCGCAGGACTCCACGACCCCAAAAAACCTATCGGCTCATTTATCTTTGCAGGACCTACCGGAGTAGGCAAAACCGAACTCGCTAAAGCCCTAGCCGAATTTCTATTTAATGACGAAAATGCTATGATTCGTATTGATATGTCCGAATACCAAGAAGCACACACCGTGAGCCGTTTAATCGGCGCCCCTCCAGGATACATAGGCTATGACGAAGGTGGACAACTGACCGAAGCCGTAAGACGAAAACCCTACAGCGTTATCTTACTTGACGAATTTGAAAAAGCACACCCCGATATATTCAACATCCTACTGCAAGTCCTTGATGAAGGCAGACTTACCGACAGCAAGGGGCGCACCGTCAACTTCAAAAATACTATCATTATTATGACTACCAACTTTGGGGCAGACCTCATCCAGCGAAACTTTGAGGAAATTACCAAAGACAATGAGTTTGAAGTAATCGAAAGCACCAAAGAACAACTAATTGAAATGTTTAAGAAAGCTGTTAGACCTGAATTCTTAAACCGCATTGACGAGATAGTCATGTTTAGACCATTGAGCCGCAAAGACATGCGAAAAATTGCTCAAATTCAATTCAAGCAAATCCAAAATCAACTCAAAGAGCAGAACATTACCCTAGAAGCCGATGAGCATGTAATCAATACCTTAGCTGAAATAGGTTATAGCCCCGAGTTCGGAGCAAGACCACTTAAACGAGTTATCCAAAAACGTATTCTGAATGAACTCTCCAAAGAAATCCTAGCTAATAAAATCAGTAAAGATAGTACTATCGTTATTCAAATGGATGAGTTCGACCGGATTTCCTTTGCTAATATAGAAACCGTTTCCTAAAACCTATCTCCATTGTTGCAAGGTTTTATATCTTCAACAATGGAGAACAAATTGTAAATTCTTACAAGTACATGTTAAGTTTTTAGTAACAAATGTTTAGATTTTAACGCTAAATGTTTGTTATTTAATGTTAAGCTCTTATATTTCAATATTCAATGGTAAGTTTTTATTAGTAAATACTTAATTTCTAACGATAAATGTTTGATATTTAACGTTGATTACAGGTATTTTAACGATAATTATTAAGTTATTAATAATAAATACTTAACTTCTAACATGTAAATCTTAAAATATATTACCTAATCCTTAACATTTAGTATTTAAGTCTTAACATTGATTATTCAAATACTAACATTGAATATTCAAAACTTAACATTAGTTATTCAGATGTTAATATTGAATATCTAAACTCTAACACTAGCCACTTAGATATTAATGTTAAATATTCAAAACCTAAGATTGATTATTCAAATACTAATATTGAATATTCAAGAATTAACATTAATTATTCAAATCTTAACATTAAGCAAATAGAATGTTTTTCTCTCTGTAAATTTTATCTTTGCTTACGATTTCCATATAAGATAGATTACAAAGTTACTCCTTTAGCACAGAAATTTCAGAACAAGAATAATGAAATTTTGGTATCTTCTTTTGCTTTGTATGCCTTGCGGTGTAGGTTTTTTACAAGCCCAAAAAGAAGCAGTTATTGCAGAGAACGGGATGGTAACCTCTGCCTATCCCGAGGCTTCGCGTATTGGTGTTGAGATACTAAAAAAAGGTGGCAACGCATTTGACGCCCTGATAGCTACCGAATTTGCTTTGGCAGTTTGTTTTCCTATTGCAGGTAATATCGGCGGTGGGGGGTTCATGGTGTGCCGTACAGCCCAAGGTGAGTACGATGTGTTAGATTACCGCGAAAAAGCCCCCCTCAAAGCCCACGAAAAAATGTATTTAGATGCAGAGGGCAACGTTATAGATCAATTAAGCCAAGAAGGGCATTTAGCAGTAGGCGTACCAGGTACAGTGGATGGTATGCTCAAAATTCACCAAAAGTATGGCTCATTACCATTCAAAGACCTCATTCAACCCGCAATCGATTTGGCTTACCAAGGATATGTACTGACACAATACGAAGCAGAAAATTTGAACAAATATCGTGAAGATTTTCTACGAATTAACACTCACATACCCCATCAATTTATCAAACCCGAAGGTATACCCTGGAAAGCAGGCGATACTGTTCGGCAACCCGAGCTTGCCCAAACCCTAGAGCGTATCCGCGACCACGGCAGAGCAGGCTTCTATGAAGGCAAAACCGCTGACCTGATTGTTGCCGAAATGCAAAGCCCTACCCAACCCGCTCGCAGAGGTATTATCACCCACGAGGATTTGAAAAACTACCAAGCCGTATGGCGAAAACCCCTCATCGGCTACTACAAAGGATATAAAATTATTACCATGCCTCCTCCTTCTTCAGGAGGAATAGGGCTATTACAAATTTTGGGCATGATAGAAAAATATCCAATTGCCAAGTGGGGAGTGCGCGATAAGCGAACCTTGCAAGTCATTATCGAGGCAGAGCGACGTTTTTACGCCGATAGAGCTACTCACATGGCAGATGCCGATTTTTACAAAGTGCCCCTAAAAACCCTTTTGGATAAACAATATCTCCAAAACCGAATGAAAGATTTTAGCTTTGAAAAAGCAGGAATTTCCGAAAATATTACCGCAGGAAATATCATTGAAAGTGAAGAAACCACACACTACACCATCGCCGATAAATGGGGTAACGTGGTTTGCGTAACCACCACACTTAACGACGCTTACGGCTCAAAAGTAGTAGTAAAAGGGGCAGGATTTTTCTTAAATAATGAAATGGACGATTTCAGCATCAAACCAGGCTTTCCTAATTTGTACGGAGCAATCGGAGGCAAAGCGAATGCAATTGCCCCACAAAAGCGTATGCTTAGCTCTATGACTCCTACCATTGTTGAAAAAGACAATCAATTTTTGTTTGCTCTTGGCAGCCCTGGCGGCACTACTATTCCCACTTCGGTATTGCAAGTTTTTTTGAATGTAGTAGAATTTGGTATGCCTTTGCAGAAGGCAATCGACATGCCTCGCTTTCACCATCAATGGCAACCTGACGTAGTTTTTTTAGAAAAAGATGCCTTCGATAAGCACCTTATTGAAGAACTTGAAAAACTAGGTTATCGCTTCAAAGGACGTAAAATCATTGGACGAGTAAACGGAATCAGAAAACTTAAAAATGGTAAATGGGAAGGCTGTGCAGACTCTCGCAAAGACGATACTGCCATAGGTTATTGAATTGATTATTACAAAATGATTTTTTGGTTACTTAGATTAAAAAAATTAACTTTTGGTAATTAGTTTTTTGTTTTAAAATATAAAATTAAATTTTCGATATACGATTATTTATTAAGTTCTTGGATAAGAAACCGTGTGTGCAGGAGTATCAACCTGAGGCTTTATGTAGAAATATTGTACTTAGAAATATTGTACTTGTCTAAGATTTGGCTGCCAACTCACGTCAGAACTTATATAGCTTAGCTCTTCAGGATTTCTATTTGCGAGTTATAGTAATTGCGTTTTTCAGGGTATTTGAGTATTAGTTTTCTATATATTTCAATTGCTTCATCTATTTTCCCTTGGTTGAATAAAGAAATAGCATCGATTTCACTAATATCCTCATCAATTGCTTTGGGTGTAATATCTATTTTCTCAAAAAAGTTTTCTACTTTATTTTCAGAGGTTGGCTCTGTGGGTTTCTCAAAACTTTTCAATATGTGAATTTGGTTAAGGTAGTAGTCTCTTTTTTCAGGGTTTTGTTTTATCAATTTTTCGTATATTTCGATTGCTTCTTGTGTTTTACCTTGATTGAAAAGGAGTATAGCATCACTTTCATATAGAATAGTGGCAGGCTGGGGTTTGGCTTCGTAGTCGTCTTCTATATCATCAAAGAAGGAACTCACATACTTTTTGTCTACCTCTTTTTCAGTAGATTGTGTGTGTGGATTGATTTCTAGTTTAGAGCTATAATCAGTTTCAATATGTTCTGTGGTAGGTTTGGCAGGGAGTTCGTAGCTTATTCGAGAAATAGCGGTTTCGAGATCCTTCTTATGTTCTATTTCTTTAGGTTGAATAAAAGGCGTAGAAGTTGTATCAACTTCAACCTTTGACTCTTGCAGTGTAGCTTTGCTCTCTATTTGCTCATCTTCATCTTCTTCACCGTAGGATAGATAGCTTTCGTCATCAGTGAGAATAGCCAATTGTCGTTGGAAATAACTTTTTCTTCCTGGATACTTTTTAATGAGTTTTTTATACATCAAAATTGCTTCCTCTTGTTTACCCTCATTAAACAAGTCCATAGCTATGGTTTCACTAATCTCCTCTTGCGTATCTTGTTGAGTAGTTGAGGAGGAGTTTATATCTTTGGTTGAGGTTGTTTCAGCCTCAAAGTTCCAAGTTTTGGTATATTCATTACTTTCTTTTGGCTGTTCGGTAAATATTTCTTCAGTATCTAAACTATCAAAGAAGGATAATTCAGATTCTTTTGAGGTGTTTTCAGATTCCTTGCTTTGGAAGGCATAAGTGGAAGGGGTTGACTCAAAGGTTGATGTTTCTACTTTGAAAGCAGTTTCAGGCACATTTATTTGTTCTACTTTCTGAGATATGTCCTTTCTCCATTCTGTATGAATAAAACGACGTAGGGCATCTCTATCGTAGAGGTGCACGGCAGCTCTACGAATTTTTTGAGGGGCTAATAAACTTTCCTTTTCGTGAGTATATTTGGCAATGAGGGTATGTGCCAAGTGAAAGAAAGGATATTTTATTGCCAAATCTTCTAACAATTCAATATCAGTTTGGTCTATAAGCGAGGGATGTTCCAAATAATAAATAAATTTCTCCTTTTCCATGGATTGTTTATAGTATAAACTGCAAAGAATAAGTAGGCAAATATACAACAAAATTCAAAAACTGTGCTATTAGGAGAGTTTTTTGTGAGGAAAAGTAAAGAATTTGAGAATTAAAAATCAACTCTATTTTTTTGATTTTTCACATTTCAAACTTTTTTAATTTTGTATTTCTTAACTTTACTTGCCTTTGCATGTTGCGACAAAAACTTTTTTCTACTTCCGAAAGACCATCTGTTTTCTTGTATTGTGAAAATATTTTTGAGAATTTGCAGAAAAGCTTAAGTTGTGTTATAGTTTGGTTATTCACTAATTTACACAAGCTTCGGTAATTTTAACTTCCTTCTTGGTATGCTCTCAACCGAAATGTATATGTTGCGGTGCCTTGATTTGGCACGGTTAGGAATAGGTAAAGCGCGTCCTAACCCATTAGTAGGTTGTGTAATTGTTCACCAAAACAAAATTATAGGAGAGGGATGGCACAAACGTTACGGAGACTGGCACGCCGAGGTAAATGCCATAGAAAGTGTAAGAGATAAAGCACTTTTAGCTGAAAGCGAATTTTTTATCAATTTAGAGCCTTGTAGTCATTTTGGGAAAACACCTCCTTGTGCTAATTTATTAGCCCAAATCCGCCCTAAGAAGGTTTTTATTGCTAATATTGATAGTAATCCGCTGGTAGCAGGCAAGGGAATTGCTATCTTGCAACAAGCAGGCATTGAGGTAGAAACAGGAATTTTAGCCAAAGAGGGCTATCAACTCAATTGTCGTTTCTTCACCTTTATGCAAGCCCAACGTCCTTACATCATACTAAAATGGGCAGAAACCGCCGATGGTTTTATTGCAGGTGAAAATTACCAGCCCATATCTGTGAGTAATGCTCTCTCACACCAACGCGTACACCAATACCGAGCTGAAGAACACGCTATTTGGATAGGTAAGAATACTGCTCTCTTTGATAATCCACAACTAAATGTGCGCCTTTGGGTAGGGCAAAATCCTGTTCGGATTGTTATAGATAACGAACTTACCTTACCTAAAAATTTACACATTTGGAACGAAAATGCTCCGACAATCTGCTTTAATACCAAATTCAATAAACAAGAACGAAACATTACTTGGGTAAAAATAGACCATACACCTCATTATTTGAGCCACTGTTTGCAATACTTATACCAACAAAACATTCAATCGGTTTTGGTAGAAGGTGGAGCAAAATTGCTTAACAGTTTTATTGAACAAGACTTGTACGATGAGATACGCATTTTCAAAAGTCCTAAGGTGATAGGAAGAGGTATTAAAGCTCCTACATTGCCCTATTTGCCTCATTTTCAAATAGAAAAAATACAAGAAGATACCTTGTACATTCTGCGAAAAGAACAACCATAGGGTAGCTAAAATAAAGAAAATTATGACTTTTTTGTACCTTTGCACAAAAAGTAAGAAGGCAAATTTTTGATAATTGTATCCTTGAGAACATGGAAAAAAACGCCAAAATATATGTAGCAGGGCATCGAGGCATGGTAGGTTCGGCAATAGTTCGAAAGTTGCAAAGTGAAGGGTATACGAACCTTGTTTTACGTACTTCTCAAGAATTAGACCTACGAAACCAAGCCGCAGTAGCTCAATTTTTTGCCCAAGAACAACCTGAATATGTGTTTTTAGCCGCCGCCAAAGTAGGGGGAATTTTAGCTAATAATACCTATCGCGGAGAGTTTTTGTATGATAACCTAATGATACAAACTAATGTAATTCACCAAAGTTACGTGTATGGAGTAAAAAAACTTATGTTTCTAGGCTCCTCCTGCATTTACCCTAAATTTGCCCCCCAGCCCTTGAAAGAGGAGTACTTACTTACAGGAAGTTTAGAACCTACCAACGAACCATATGCCATCGCTAAAATTGCAGGTATAAAGTTGTGTGATGCCTACCGTAGCCAATATGGGTGTAATTTCATTTCAGTTATGCCTACTAACTTGTATGGAGAAAATGATAACTACGATTTACAAAATTCTCACGTACTGCCCGCTCTGATGCGCAAGTTTGTAGAAGCCAAACAAGAAAATAAACCTACAGTAGAAGTTTGGGGAACAGGCACGCCCCTTCGCGAGTTCTTACATGCAGACGACCTAGCTGACGCCTGCCTTTTTTTAATGAAAAATTACAACGAAAGTGGGATTATTAACATAGGGGTAGGTAAAGATATTAGCATCAAAGATTTGGCACTCTTAATTAAACGTTTAGTAGGCTATGAAGGGGAAATCGTATTCAATACTACCAAACCTGACGGCACTCCCCGCAAATTATTAGATGTAAGCAAGTTGCATGCTTTGGGTTGGAAGCATAAAATTAGTTTAGAGCAAGGCATTCGTAGTATTTTAGCCCAAAAATTTGATTTGCAAATGGTATAAACCTGCTCTCCTAATTGACTTCCCCTAATCACTGCAACACAAAAAACATGGATACAAATAAAGAACTTATCTTTGGGCTAAAAATCAAGCAACTCCGCTTAGAAAAGGGCTATTCATTACAAGAGTTAGCCCAAAAAACAGGCATTGCCGTCTCTTATCTCAATGAAATAGAAAAGGCAAAAAAATATCCACGCCCTGATAAAATTAAGCTACTTGCCCAAGCATTAGATGTTTCTGTACAAGAACTTACCAGCCCTCAATTGAGTGAGAACCTTAAACCAATAGAAATTCTTATCAATTCGCACCTATTTACTGAACAGTCCTTAGAAATTTTTGGCTTAGCAAAAATCGGTATCGTCTCACTCTTTTCGGATAAGCCGAGTAAAGCAAACGCATTTATCCGTACACTCTTGGAATTAGCCCGTAACTATGACCTCAGCCGAGAGCGATTCTACATGGCTATCCTTCGCTCTTACCAAGAAATGCACGAAAATTACTTTGAGGAGATAGAAGTTCAAGCCCAAGCATTTAGGCAAAAATACCACATAGGGCAAGAGCAAAGTGTAGATAAACTGTATTTACAAAAAATTTTAGAAGAGAATTACCATTACAAGGTAGATTTCCTAAACCTACACCAATATCCTGATTTGCAAACGTTGCGAACCGTAATGCAACCCAAGCAAAAAGCTTCACAAAAAAACATACTTTGGCTTAATCCAAAACTAAGTGAAACGCAACAAATTTTTGCCCTAGCCCGTGAAATTGGCTATAATTTTTTGCAACTCAAGGAACGTGTTTATACCTCTACTTGGGTGCGTGCTAACTCTTTTGAAGAACTTTTGCATAATTACCAAGCCTCTTATTTTGCAGGCGCGCTGCTTATCCCTGCCTTACAACTTAAAGCAGATTTAGCCCACCTCTTTCAACAAGATTTCTGGAGTGAGGAGATTTTTTTAGCCATCATGCGGAAGTACAAAGCCTCCCCTGAAATGTTTTTACATAGATTTATTAGTATTATTACCCATTATTTTAATATCAAAAAACTATTTTTCCTGCGATTTACCCACCAACGCAATACACAAAATTTCATTCTAGACAAAGAATTGCACCTCAGCGATTTGCACAACCCACACGCTACTAATCTGCACGAACACTACTGCAGACGTTGGATCTCATTAGATATTCTTCGGCAACTAGAACAACGGCAAACCATGGGGCAGAATGAAATTATGTGCAAAACCCAAATTTCACAATACTATGACTCCCCTAATGAATATTTTTGTATCTCTATTGCCCGAAATTTGCCTAACGCTTCTGAAATAAATACAAGTGTAACTATTGGCTTACTCATCAACGAGGACTTAAAGAAAATAATTCGCTTTGTAGAGGACAAGAAAGTACTTAAACGACAAGTAGGGGTATCCTGCGAAAAATGTGCAGCTATCAATTGCCAAGAGCGAGCCGCAGAGGCTATTTATGTACATCAACGCCTGAAAAATGAAAAAATTTTACAATCTTTGGAAAAGTTGCAAAAACAAACCCTTTCACAATCTTAAATCTTAAAAAAACATGCAAACCTTCGGCTGGACTGAATTTCTTATCCTCCTAGGAGGGCTTGTAGGATTTTTTTATTTCCTAGGTAGGCAAACTAGTCTTAGTGCAGGCAAACGTGGTGCCGATTTTATTGCTGACATTGAGCAAAAATACATTCAATTTGCTTCACAAAGCCTTTCAGCTGCTGTATTGCAAAACAAAGAGATGGACACGGCTCAACTCGCCAAGACAGTAGAGGAGGAGGCTTTGGTTATTCTTAAACCTGAAGTAGAAGCTCTGATAGCTTATATTAATCGCACAGATGCTTCCAATGTAAAGATAAAATATAAAGCCAAAGTCTTCAAAAACTTGGCTTTGCTTACAGAGGAATTTTTAGAAATGCGAAATAAAGACAATACTTTTACACTTGGCAAAAAGGAAGAAGATCGTCTTATGGATTACTTGCGTGATGCCATTAGAGCCAACCTCGTGCAATTATTTTTAGATTTTCGCTTGCATCGCCTTACAAACTAACAAGGCAAATAGTGCTTTTCAAACAGAGGGCTTATTCTCCACTTCTTTTACAGCATATTTTTTAGGAGCATACAAGAACCCAAAGGCTTCTGCACCATCTTTGGTAAGGCACTTGTGGTGAATTTTGTGCGCCCTTATCATGCGTTTAAGATAGGGATTTTTGGCAACAAACTTAATTTTTATTCTCCTATGCACAATTATATCATGAAAAATTATATAAAAAATACCATAAGCTAATATACCAAACCCTATCGGTTTCAAGAACCAAAGCCAAGATACCTCAAAACCTAAAACAATAGTAAGAATTGACGGCACACTAAACACCACCGCAAAATAATCATTCTTTTCAAAGAAACCCTCATGAGGCTCATGATGCGACCTATGCCAACACCACAAAAAGCCATGCATGATATACTTATGTGTAAACCACGCTACTCCCTCCATCAAGAAGAAAGTACCTACCATAAGGAGAATAAAAATTGCAATTTCCATAACTATTACTTTTATTTATTGAGCAACTTATAAACTTGACTATTGCTTTACTAAACTTAACTATTTGCTTTACCCTTGCAAGGATTTGTAAGCCAAAGTTCGCACAAAAAAATGAAAATACTTCTTTTTTTCCTTAAAACTATCTTCCTTTAAGAATGTTTGCCGTGTCAAGTATTTCGCAAAGTTTTGAATTAAAATAGATTTTGTAATTTTGAACGCCTATTGTTGTGCTATCTACAGCATTTTGCTAAATACCTAAAAAGGTAGCTTAAAATGAATAATAATGAAAAAATATACAATTTTAGACCGAAAGGATACACGCTCTGGCTTTGGAGCAGGGCTACTGGAGGTAGCTCAAAAGAATGACCAAGTAGTCGCTCTTTGTGCTGACTTGACAAGCTCGCTCAAAATGGATGCTTTCCAAAAACGATTCCCGCACCGCTTTTTTCAAGTAGGTATAGCCGAAGCTAATATGATGGGTATTGCCGCAGGGATGGCGATTAGTGGCAAAATCCCCTACACTGGCACTTTTGCTAATTTTTCTACTGGACGCGTTTACGACCAAATTCGTCAATCTATCGCTTACTCGCATGCAAATGTAAAAATTTGTGCCTCTCATGCAGGACTTACCCTAGGTGAGGACGGTGCCACGCACCAAATTTTAGAAGATATAGGCATGATGAAAATGCTCCCCCATATGACCGTTATCAACCCTTGCGACTATAACCAAACCAAAGCCGCTACCATAGCTATTGCAGACTACCAAGGAGCAGTTTACTTGCGTTTTGGAAGACCTGTTATGCCCGTGTTTACACCTCCAGATCAAGTTTTTGAAATTGGTAAGGCCCTACTTTTGAACGAGGGCACCGACGTAAGTATTTTTGCCACAGGGCATTTGGTTTGGGAAGCTATTAAAGCAGGTGAAATATTAGCCGAGCAAGGTATTAGTGCTGAAATTATCAACATCCACACTATTAAGCCCTTGGATACAGAAGCTATTTTACAATCGGTTCAAAAAACACGCTTAGTGGTTACGGCAGAAGAACATCAACTCAATGGTGGTTTAGGTGACAGTATTGCTCAATTATTAGCCCAAAATTTGCCTACACGTATGGCTATGGTAGCTGTACAGGATAGGTTCGGCGAAAGCGGAAAACCTGAAGAACTTATGCAAAAATATGGACTCACCGCAGCAAATATCGTAGAAAAGGTATTAACAATTAGGAAAAGTAAATCATAGTGAGAGTTTGTTCTCTTTTTGGTGTAAATTGCTTTTTCATGAACTGAAAATATAATTTTCATGCTTAAAGTAGCTATTACAGGTCCCGAATCCACAGGTAAAAGTACGCTTTGCGAAGCATTAGCAAAGCACTTTCATACAGTTTGGGTAGAGGAGTATGCCCGCTCTTATTTGGAAAATTTACCTCGTGCTTACAACTACACCGATATTTTACACATTGCTCAAATGCAAATGCAGGAATATGAACTAAAAAAACAACAAGCAAACCAAATCATATTTTGCGATACAGAGTTATTAGTTACTAAAATCTGGGCCGAACATGCCTTTGGGAAATGTCATGCTTGGATTTTAGCAAATTTACCCAAACAAGATTTTGATTTGTATTTGCTTACTTATATTGACTTGCCTTGGCAGTATGACAAATTGCGTGAACATCCGCATAAAAGAGATTTTTTTTGGCAATGGTACTTAAACGAAGCAAAAAATTTAGGTTGGAATTATGAAATCATTACAGGAATGTGCAAAGAGCGAACTCAGAAAGCTATTCAGGCAATACAGGAACTTGCTAATAAACGTGGTATTCTATTAAACCTCGCACGGGACTCTCAGTGATTTTTCCACAAACAAGATGCTTTTCTGCTAAAACTTTGCGTAAAATTGCCTGAAAATGATAAGCAATTGAGCCTGTGAAATGAATATTATAGTGCTGAAAATTAGGAATTTTGCTTACATATTTATCAATAAACTGCTCAAAACTATGATAAAGTAGGGTATGTACGAAATTATCCCTTTGGTAATTAGCTAAAAATTGAGCAAATTGAGCAAAATACCGATTAGGATAAGGCTTTTGATAGGCATTTTCTAGCACCGTAGTCAGAGTAAGTTCGTATTTTTCACTAAAATCTTGTGCTATGTGCGTAGGTAGGGTTTGATGTAAAAAAGCTAATATCAGTTGTTTGCCTATATAGCCTCCACTCCCCTCGTCGCCGAGCCAAAAGCCTAAATTAAGGGGTTGAAAAGCAATTGCTTGTCCATCATACAAACAAGTATTAGAGCCTGTACCTAAAATGCAAGTAATGCCCTTGGTATTTAAGCACAAACTACGTGCTGCTCCAAGCATGTCTGTTTCTACTTGAATATTACTTTCAGGAAAATGTTGTTTTAGAGCTTTAATTACTGTTTGCTTATTTTCAGTGGTAGAGCAACCTGCCCCATAGAAAAATATTTGCTCAACAGGTTGAGGATATTTTTTGCTAATTTGCTCATAATGAAGCGTTTGAGCAATTTCTTGGCTGTTTTGAAAATAAGGGTTGATACCTGCAGTAAGCCAAACTTTAACCTCTGTAGGTCGTTGTGTATCTACCCAAGCCCAGGAAGTTTTGGTAGAGCCACTATCAGCAATCAGAAAAGAAGCCATATCTCGGGGAGAAGTTTAACCTAACTTAAAACCGATTACTAAAATATCATCTACTTGTTCAGAGTTATACATCCAGGTCTCTAAGGTATCTTCCATGATTTGTTTTTGCGTTTCAGCAGGGTATTGGTGAATTTCTAAAAATAAATTATAGAGTTGTTTGGTAGTAAACTTTCGGAGTGTACCTTGTCCAAACTGGTCTTGGTAGCCGTCAGAAAAGATATAAAACCAGGTGGGCTGTTCAAAAGAGATGGTATGTTTGGTATATCTGCGCGAATACATATCATCAAAGATATAGCCTCCTACGGCATATCGGTCAGCAGTAATTTTATATAGTTGATTATTTTGGATATAAACTAGGGGATTTCTCGCTCCTGCATATTCTAAAATTTTATTTTTTTTATCTATGGTGCAAATAGCCACATCCATGCCATCGTTATTTTGGGTTTTATGTTTTCTGAGAGCTGTAGAGACGTTGAAGTGTAGTTCTCTCAAAATTTCGTCAGGTTCAACGATACCTTGTAGGTTCACGATTTGGTTTAGATATGAGTCTCCAATCATACTCATAAAAGCTCCTGGTACTCCGTGCCCTGTGCAATCAATAGCAGCAATTATTTGCTTTACATCAGAAAAGCCCTTAAAAACAGAGGCTTTTAGCACAGGATCAATAGCATACAATGGTTCGGCTTGGGTTTCGGTGTACCAGTAAAAATCACCGCTTACCACATCCCTGGGGCGATAAATGATAAAAATTTCAGGAATCCCTTGCTTTATAGTCTGTATATCAGGTAAGATAGCGTTTTGTATGCGGCTGGCGTAGTTAATACTTGCTTTTATTTCATCGGCAATTCCTTGTAATTCTTTCTTTTGCTTGTTAATTTCGTTGTAAGCATCGGCTAAGGTTTCCGCTTGGAGGCTAATTTCCTCACGTTGTTGTTCTAGTTCAATATTTTTGAGTAAAATTTCTTCGGTTCGCTTTTGGATAGCTTTTTCTAAATTTTCATTTTGAGTAATAAGGCGTTGGTTGTTCCAATAAATGATTGCCAAAACAGTCACTATTGATAGTACAAAATATATTATGTAGGCCCACCAGGTGCGGTACCATGGTGTAAGTACTTTGAAAGTAAACACTGCTTCTTTGCTTTCAAAGAGGTAGATGTTGCGTGCTTTTACTCTGAAAGTGTAGGTGCCTTCATAAAGATTAGTGTATTGTTTTTTAGTATCCTCACTCCATTCTGACCATTTTTCGTCATAGCCTTCTAAAAAGTGACTATACTGCATGGCATCATTTTCGCCTTCAAATTGGGGAGCGGCATAAAAGAAAGTAATAGAATTTTCCTCAAAAGGAAGTTGTGGTATGTAAGTTTGCCTTTCAGCATAAACTACTTTCTTTTGTGGACTTATTTCAGTAAACACTCCTTCAAAAATGGTTTTATTAGGTGCTACGATAACTTTTCGTATTAGCGTATTAAATTTTTGATAATAACTTTTGCTTTGTGAGCTATTAAGTTTGAACAATCCTTCGGCACTCCCTATCCAGATGTTATCTCCATCAGCAAATAAAAAAGGGCGACTAATCTCAGGCAGGCGTTTAAGAATGGTATCATTAAACTGATAGCTATCTTGCCCCTTTTTTTGGGTAATTTTACCGATAGCTGACTTTAAGTTGTTGATACCTGCTATCCAAATTTGCTTATGTTGGTCTTGTATTAGGCTAAATACGCTCTTATTTGTAAATGCTTTTGCGAAGGTTTTATCTTGGAAAAATAGTTTCTTTTGGCTGTCAAAGCGGTATAAGCCACTTTTAGTACCAAAATACATTTCTTGTTGAATGTAAAAGATACGTAAATCACGCACAGAAGCAAAGCCGTGATTTTGATTAAACCTTTCTACTTGTGCCACTTTGAGTGGTTGGAGTTGTGAAAATTGCAAACGAATTACTCCATGAATAAACGTTCCTATCCAAATTGAACCATCCTTGTCTTCGGCTAAACTGTATACTTCCTCGTGAGAGGAGACATTTTGTATTTTCCCTTCATTTCGCCACCTGCCATTCTCCCAAATTAGAGACATTAGTCCGTGCTTTAGCCCTACAAACAAGCGACTAGGTACTTTCTGGGAATGGTACAGGCACAAAGCGGTCTCGTTGTTAGCATTATCAATCAAGATAGCTTTATCCTGTTTAATCTCAAAAATGCCTTTATTATTTGCCAAAATAAGCATCTCTTTTTCTTCTATACGAACTATTACTAGGCTCCAGCACTGTGTTTCCGTATCTTTTACGAGGTGAAAGCGGTTCTTTTTAAGATAAAAAAGCCCACTACTGGTAGCTACGTAAAGGGTATTTTGGAAACGTGTGATATGCTCTACTCGTCCTCGCAAGCCGTTGTGTCTGTCCCAAAAGCGAATAGGAGAGCTAATTTCTACTCGGCTGATTCCCTCGTCAAGAGCTAACCACAAGGTATGTTCTTGGCTTTGAAAAATATAACGGACATTATTATCTTGTAAATTAGTTGACTCGTCAATTTTTTCTAATACTTCTCCACGCTTACTTACAATCAAGACACCACCTTTGCGGGTACCGAAGGCATAGTTTCCATCGTGCAATTTAGTAGCGGTATATAGTGCATATTGGTTTAGGAGTTCGTTTGCAGGAGTTTCCCATTTTTCTATTCTCTGTTCGTACAGGTCATAAAGGTAAAGCCCTTCGTCTTTCACGCCGATGAGTAGTATGTTTTCTTGGTAAGGCAAAATCGTATAGATGCGTTTATTAGCAAAAAAATCTCCTTTTTTTATCAGCGATAAATTTTCGTTTTCCAGAAGCATAAGCCCTCGCGAGAGCGTATGCACCCATAGCTTACTATTTACCCAAAAAGATAAAAAAAACGAGTTATTAGCTTCGGGATAAAAAATTTTTAGCTTACCGTTAGCTTGGAATTGAAAAATGTAGTTATCTGCTTGGAAGAAAACATCACCTTGGGGAGTAAGGTGTGTAGCCCATGTATCAGCAAAATCTCTATTTTGGGCTGGAATTTTCTCTAAAAGTGAAACGTATTGCAATTTACCTATTTCGTTAGGAGCGAGATAACCTATTTCAGAAGAGGCTCCGACGTATACGCGGTCGTTTTTATCAATTGCTAAGGAACGCACTGCGGAGTGATTAGGAATTTCAATCAACCGCCATGTTGTACCATCAAATTCTAGTAAACCATCGTCGTTTCCTACATACAAAATACCTTTGCTATTTTGCACAATTGCCCAATTTTGCGAAGCGGCATTGTATTCTTTTCGTGGGTAGTTGTGCAAAAAGGGTTTCCCTAGTTCGTCTTGTGCCAAAAGTGGAAAAAAGCCACACAGCCCCAAGAGAACTTTAAAGAAGTAAGGACGTATGTAAAACTTGTAATGTTTCAAACGTAGTTGTCTTTTAGATTATTTCCTAACGTACGTTGTAAATCAATACTAAATCAATACTAAATCAATACTAAACTAATTTCTGCTTGTTATGTATGCAAAAATTTAGCCTTTTTTGTATAAAGGTAATTTTATTTCAAGATGGGCATACGCTCAAATGGCGCTTCTCGGTCAAACAGATATCGGTAAGTATGATGTACTTTACATACTTTGGCTCCCAAGGCTTCATACACGCGTATCATAGCGGGTAAAAAATCCCCTACCCAATTAAATTGTAATTCTAAATAAGGAAAATCGGACTGGAAAGCAATTTTAGAAAACTCGGCTATCATAGCACTTTCCACTCCTCTGCCTTGGAAGCGTGGTAACACCCCGATGATTAGCCCAAGTGCTTTGGTGTTTTTGAACGTTTTTCGGTAATAAAAAAACTTAAGTTTACCGAGCCAATCTAATTTACCGTTAAGACGTTTTACAATTTGATTTAACTCAGGAATCATGACAAAAAAGGCGATAGGAGTATCATCATAGTAAGCGAACCAAATTAACCTTTCATCCATAATAGGTTTAAGGCGCCGTACCTGTGCTTGGGCTTCGGCTTCAGTCATTTCACTTACGCCGAGGTGTTTTACCCAACTTGCATTGTAGATAGTTCTAAAGTCTTGAGCATACTTAGGCAAATTAGCTATTTCAATATGTTTGAATTTGTATTTTTTGTCTTTTAGTAATCGCTGTGCTTTCTCGTAAAACTTCTCTGCCAGTCCTGCCTCATGTACAAAACGTTGGTAAGTGTATTGCTTGAAATAAAGCTGAAAGCCATACTGCTCAAAAAGGGAAGCGTAATAAGGTGGGTTGTAGTTAGAGCAATAGGTAGGTTCTAACTCAAAACCCCTTACCAAAACACCCCACCAGCGGCTGCGGTCTCCGAAGTTGATAGAAGCGTCAGCAGCTTGCATGCCTTTGGTTTTGAGCCAATTTACGGCAGTATCAAAGAGTAAGCGAGCATAGTCATAGTTATGCACACACTCAAAAAAGCCGATACCTCCTGTGGGTTGTTTGTTACCTTTTCTGGTGATGCGATGGTCGTAAAAGGCAGCAATTCTACCCACAGGCTCACCCCTATCGTCTTGCATTACCCAACGTGTACATTCTCCAAACTGAAAACAAGGGTTCTGAGTAGGATTAAAAATCATTTCCACATCCCTATCCAAAGGACGTATCCATTGAGAATTAAGAATTTGAGCATGAATTTTTTGGGGAACTTTTAAGAAAAGTTTTACCAAGGCAGGTGAATTTACTTCTGAAATTTGCATATAGATTTGAAAATTAAACTTTGTATAAGAACGTTTTGAAAAGTTTACTACTTTTTACAACACAAAAGTATTGAAAAGTACGTATTTGCTCTCATATTGCCTAAACTTTTCTTACATAAAAAAAATACCACACGCTTAGCAATATTAAAATAAAGCCCAGCGCAAAAAGAATAACTTTAAGAAGTAATTTGATAAAATGTTGGATCCTTTTAAGATTATTCTGCATTCTTGGATAGTTTAGCTATATCTGTATTTTCATTTTTTGGCTATTCTTATAGGCTACCCAAAGGATAAGACAGCCTAGAAGCACAGCGGGGATACTCAAGATCTGCCCCATGTTTAGTAGTAGTTTATCTTCAAAACTCACTTGGTTTTCTTTTAGAAATTCATAAAAAAAGCGAAGCGTAAAAACAATCACTAGAAATAGCCCAAGCAACAATCCTTCTGGGGTTTGGGCTTTTTTACGATTGTAAAGCCATAAAAGAAAGATAAACAATAAAAACATAGTAATAGACTCATAAAGTTGGGCAGGGTGGCGTGGCAAAGTAGGGTTAGGTATGCCTTCAGCACGCACAAAAGCAAAAGCCCAAGCTACATTAGTAGGTTTGCCCACAATTTCGGAGTTCATAAGATTACCTAAACGAATAAACGAACCACCCAAAGCAACCACAATGGTAATCCTGTCTGCTACCCACAAAAAACTCTGCCCTGGGCGTTTGCGTGAGTAAAGGTAAAGGGCTAATAAAATACCAATAGCGGCTCCATGGCTTGCTAACCCACCTTGCCATACATATAGAATCTCAATAGGGCGAGCAGAATAATACTCCCAATCATAAAAGATACAATGCCCTAACCTCGCTCCCACTACCGTGGAGACTATCATGTAGATAAAAAGAGTATCTAAATCTTTTTCGGGTTTACTTTCTATCTTAAAGATACGAGCAATAATTGCCTGTCCTACTAAAAAACCAAGAGCGAATAATAATCCATACCAACGAATCTCAAAGGCTGAACCTCCGATATTAAAGGAAAAGAGAATGGGACTCACGTCCCACGTGATATAGGCTAAATTCATTTTATATAGCACATTTATTTTTTGTAGTTAGTCAATTTTTTTACTCTTTTCAGGTTTATTGTTTTGCTTTGTGGGTTTATTAAGTTCATTTATTAACGAAATCATAGTACCTATTACTCCTATTAGGGAAAAAACAAGTACAAAAATTGGAAAAGATAAATTTAGCCATCGGTCTAAACTTATACCTATCCAAACGAAAACACCAATAGTAGCTGCCATTTGGAAACCCAAAGCAGAATATCGGAGATACGGATTAGAAACTTGTTTTGACATTTCCCATTATTTATAAGTAAATAAACTTTACTAAAAATGACTAATCTATTTAAGCATTAGTATTGTTTAGTTGTGTTTTCTTATTTGCGTTTACTGCTCCTTCTATTTTAATTTCTTTGGAAACATTACCCATTTTACAACCACCGTTAAACACAGCCCCAGACTCTACAACTAACTTATTGCAGACAATATCTCCTTGTACCAAAGCTGTACCCTTAAGTACTAGCAGTTCTATCACCTCTACTGTACCTTTTATCTCACCTGCTAGCTCGGCATTTTGAGCAATCAAACTACCCTGGACTACTGCCGTATCACCGAGTACTACTTTAGCCTTACTTTTAATATTTCCTATAACTTTGCCCTCTACTCGTATGTTTCCGTAGGTTTCTATGTTTCCGTCAAGTGTGGTGCCTTTACCAATGATTGTGCTTGAATTGCTTAATTCTACTAATTCTTTGTGATTGTCTTTTTGTGTACCAAACATTCCCATATCTGTAACTTGGATTAAGTGTAAAACAAAAAAATGAATAATAAAAAAGCTAAAAGGTAATAAAATCTTCGGGGTTAACAGCTACACCCTTGTACCAAAGTTCAAAATGTAGGTGCGTACCCGTAGTAAGTTCACCTGAATTGCCAATGATAGCTATAATTTCACCTGCACGTACAAAATCTCCTGTTTTTTTGAGTAAACTTGCACAATGCTTATAGAAAGATACTACATCAGCTTGGTGTTGTATACCGATTACATAGCCTGTTTCATCGGTCCAAGTAGCCATTATTACTGTACCATCGGCAATGGTTTTAATAGGCTCGTCTTTTTTAGCTACAATGTCAATCCCATAATGTGCATTTCGGCTGTTGTATTTTTCCGTAATTACTCCTTTTATAGGTGCAAAGAAAAATTGCGACTTTAAGTCCATTGTAGCTATATTTGTACCTAACCCCCACGAAGAGATACTGGAATTGCCTTCTACTTCTCTGCGTAGCTTACGTTCCGCTTCGTCCATGTACTCTATGGGTATGGTATCATTCCTGACTATTACTTTATTCTTACGCAGAGCAATGCTATCATTTTGAGATAATTTGCTCTCTTCAGTCAAATACTTTCGGTTTTCTCCTACCACTTCCTTAAAATTATTGATAAACTGATCGCGTTCCCTAACTAACTCAGCAAGTGAATCAACAGCCAAAGAGAGTTGGTATATCTTTCGGCTTACGTCGGAATTTTCACCCATAAGCATGCTACGGTTATACACGCGACTAGCTACAAAAAAGCCTAACGTAAATATACAAACGAATACCAAGAACGATAGTATAATAACCTTGGCAGGAGTAAGCAAAAGCTTTACTTTCTCTTCAAGGTTCTCCTCACTTCTTAAAATGAGCAAATATTGTAGGTTGAGCCAGTCCGAAAGAGTTTTTTTAGTATTCAAAGCAATCGAAGAGTAAATTTTTCCTTTTTGGAGGCAAAGGTACGCTTTTTTTATGAATTAACAGCTAATCTCTTTCAAACAATACTTTTTTGATAGGAAAGCGTTGAAAGATTTTAATAATATCATTCGGTAAAAGTACATCAATATCAGCAGGTTCGGTTACTGAACTCTCTGCCCATCCTTGCCAAATTACTTGTTTACTTTGCCTATCTATCAAACTCAAGGTGAGTGTACCTATTTTAGAGGCAATTTTAGCATACCGATAGTTAGAAGGGGTACTTATCATAAAGCTACTTGGAAAGTCTTTTTCATTTACAACGATATAGTTAAATTGATTACGATACGAGGGTGTATCTATCGGCTTTTCTTGATAGGGAATATTAAGTTGATACATTACCAATAGGTCGGGTTTTTGAATGTCTAAGCTAATGCCTCGGCTAATAAGTTCACCATTCACAAAAATTAGAATTTTTTGGTCAATAGCTTGCTCCTGTAAGCTAGCATCAAGCGGAGGAAAGTGTGTTTTGGGTAGCCAAGCAAAAGTTTTGTATTTGCTAAAATCTACGGTTTTGTCGTAGTCTGAACTAATTTCGGTAGTAGCACAACCTATCAAAAATGCAGTGATTATTAAATACTTGCTTAAAATACCTGTAGTATGCAAGAACATAACTTAATCTAGAAAAGATAGTAACTTTTTGAGAACCTCGTAAAGATAGCTACAAAATTTTATTAAAAATCGAACCACTTGGTTATATCTTTGAAAGTAAAACCACACATATTATTGAATTAGTACCATAGAAACTTGGAAATGTAAATAATCTTTCAAAGATTAAAAAACTTTTGAGAAAGTTAATGTTTATGTGAGTAAAATACAATTTTTTCTGAAAAATTTTTCATTCTTCTAAACATTATTTAGCTTTGTAAAGTTTTTGAAGGGAAGTTAGCTTAGTAAGCTCTTACTTTTTTGAACTAATACTCTGCATACATACTATTTTGAACTATTTTCTAAACTAAATTCTTTGTTTTCTATGTCTGTAGCTTATATTTATGATGCCATACGTACTCCGCGAGGTCGTGGCAAAGCGGATGGTTCTTTGCACGAAGTGCAACCTATTCATTTAGTAACTACACTTTTACATGCCCTTAGAGAGCGTAACCAATTAGATACCTCGCTAGTAGAAGATATTATTTTAGGTTGTTTGAGTCCTGTGGGAGAGCAGGGAGCAAATATTGCTCGTGCTGCGGCGATTTTAGCCAATTATAGTCAAACTACTGCAGGTGTACAATTAAATCGTTTCTGTTCTTCGGGATTAGAGGCTATCAACTTGGCAGCGGCAGTAATAATGGCGGGGCAGTCTGAAATGATAATTGCAGGAGGCGTAGAGTCTATGTCGCGTGTACCTATGGGTTCTGATGGCGGACCTTTATTCACTAGCCCTGAAATAATTGGTACTTACAAGATAGTTCCACAAGGCATTTCAGCAGATTTGATAGCCACACGCTATGGTTATACTCGTCGGGCAGTAGATGAGTATGCTTCAGAGTCACATCGCAGGGCGGCACACGCTTGGAAAAGCGGCTATTTTACTCGCTCAGTGATTCCTGTAAAAGATCAATTAGGGTTTACTTTGCTTGACCGCGATGAAGGTATACGCGAAGGAACCACCCCTGAAACTTTGGCCAACTTGAAGCCCTCTTTTGAAATGATGGGGGTAATGGGAGGATTAGATGCCTTGGCTTTGCAGAAATACCCTGATATGGACAGAATCAACCATGTACACCATGCAGGAAACTCTTCGCAAATAGTAGATGGCGCTTCTTTGGTGCTTTTAGGTAGTAAAGAAGCAGGTGAAAAAGCAGGACTCAAACCGCGTGCTAAGATTCATTCTTTTACCGTTACAGGCTCTGAACCTACTATTATGCTTACAGGTCCTATCCCTGCCACCCGAAAGCTTTTGAAGCGTGTTGGTATGACAGTGAACGATATTGATTTATATGAAGTGAACGAAGCCTTCGCCGTTGTACCTATGCTTTATATGGAAGAGCTTAACGTAGACCATAGCAAGGTGAATGTAAATGGTGGAGCAATCGCCATGGGACATCCTATCGGTAGTACAGGAGCCATCATTTTAGGTACATTGCTTGACGAGTTGGAACGCCAAGATAAACAATTAGGGTTGGCTACGCTTTGTATCGGTGGAGGCATGGGCATTGCTACGATTATTGAGCGAGTATAGTGTAGTCTTGAATTATACTCAACGAACAGAGGTTTTGATTTTTAGAAATTACAACCGACTAAAAATCAAAATTTTATATTTAAAAAATTCGCAAAACCACTTTTGGTTTAGTATATCAGTCAATCTGCAAGTCTGTTAGCTATTTTATAGTTATCAAACAAAGTAAAAATCAAAAATGAGAGATTGAGAGAGCAAGTCAGTGAAAGGCTCTTGGTACAAAGCTCGGAAGTACTAGAGACTAATAAAATTTTTCCCTTCGCCCTCCAAGTTAAAAGAGCGAAAAAAAGTGATAAGTAAAAACTAAAAAGATTAAAAAAATTGAAAAAATAAAAAATATTCTTTTCAAATAAAAACTAGACAAGAAGCCATGATAAAGTATAGCGTAAATAACAGCGTCGCTTTCGTAAGTTGGAACATGGAAAGCGAACCAATGAATGTGATAAACCAAGCCTCTACTAAGGCATTTGCCGAAGCAATGGAAACTGCCATAGCTGATACAAATGTAAAAGGCATTATCATTACCTCAGAAAAAGATAGTTTTATAGTAGGTGCGGATTTGAAAATGATCCGCAAAATGTTTAATCAAAAACGTGATGTAGAAACCGTTTTTAATGAGGCAAAAGCACTTAACTTGTTATTTAGAAAATTTGAAACTTGCGGTAAACCGATAGTAGCTTGTATAAACGGACATGCCCTTGGCGGTGGTTTTGAAATTTGCTTAATGGCACACTATCGCATAGCGTTGAATAATCCCAAAACCAAAATTGGCTTACCTGAAGCAAAAATTGGCTTGCTTCCAGGAGCAGGAGGTACCCAAAGATTACCCCGCTTGATTGGAATTGAGAAGTCCGCTCCACTTTTATTAGAAGGAAAAGAACTAAATCCTGCCGAAGCCCTGAAAATGGGCTTGATTCACGAATTAGCTGAAACCAAAGAAGAAATGTTTGAAAAAGCTACAAAATGGATTTTGGCTAACCCTAAATACATTCAGCCTTGGGACGAGAGAAATAGCAAAGGTATGATTGTCGGTAAGAGCAATTACAATATACCAGGGGGGAATATCCAAAGTCCACAAGGAGCAATGCTCATGCTACCTGGTACAGCAATGATGTATAACAAAACCTACGGTAATTATCCTGCTCAAATAGCTATCATGCGATGCGTGTACGAAGGTTTGCAAGTACCTATTGAAAAGGCTTTGATGATAGAATCACGCTATTTTACACAATTGCTCATGAGCAAGGAAGCAAAAAATATGGTGCGTACCTTGTTTTTCAGTATCGGAGAGGCCAATAAAGGAGCAGCACGCCCTAAACACATTCCTGAAGCAAAAATTCAAAAAATCGGCATCTTAGGAGCAGGCATGATGGGGTCAGGCATCGCCTATGTATCAGCTTTGGCAGGTCTAGAAGTGATACTAAAAGATACAACCTTAGAAAATGCCGAAAAATCTAACGGAATATATGGTAAAGAATACTCCCGTAATCTAGTAAAAACCCAAATTAGCAAAGGTAAAATGACGCAAGAGCAAGGCGAGGCTTTGCTAAATCGGATTAAACCTACCGCTGATTATGCTGATTTACAAGGTTGCGACTTGGTAATTGAAGCCGTGTTTGAAAACCGTGAAGTAAAAGCTACCGTAACCAAAGAAACTGAAGCGATAATTCCTACTACAGCAGTGTTCGGCTCTAACACCTCTACACTTCCAATTACAAGCTTAGCAGAGGTATCGGTGCGTCCTGAGAACTTTATCGGTATTCACTTCTTTTCGCCTGTGGATAAAATGCCTTTGGTAGAGATAATCATAGGACAAAAGACATCTGACTATGCTCTTGCTGTTACAATTGATTACGTGAAAAAAATAAAGAAAACACCTATTGTAGTTAATGACTCACGCGGATTTTACACTTCACGTTGCTTTGGGACTTACACTGCCGAAGGCATGGAAATGCTTGCCGAAGGAATAAATCCTATCTTGATAGAAAATGCAGGCAAAATGGCAGGGATGCCCGTGGGTCCGTTAGCCGTTTCTGACGAGGTTTCTTTGGATTTAGCCTATAAAGTAATGAAACAAACCGAAGCAGACACAGGCATAAAGATAGAAGATATTCCTGGAGGCAAAGTAGTGAAAAAATTTGTAGAGGAGTTGAACCGCATTGGTAAAAAAGTGAAAAAAGGTTTCTATGAATATCCAGAAGACGGACAGAAATATCTATGGGAAGGGCTTAAAGAAATTTACCCTTTGAAAGCAGAGCAACCTGACATTGAGCACTTGAAAAAACGCTTATTACACCGTCAAGCCCTTGAAGCAGTGCGCTGTTTAGAGGAGGGGGTGCTTCGCACCGTAGAAGATGCCGATGTGGGTTCTATTTTGGCATGGGGTTTCCCTGCTTATACTGGCGGTACACTTTCATATATTGAAATGATAGGTTTAGAGCAATTCGTAAAAGACTGCGACGAGTTGGCAGACAAATACGGAGAACGTTTTAGACCTACAGAAAAATTAAGAGAAATGGCAAAAAACGGTGAACTCTTCTACAAAGAAGCCGAAGTAGCTGAAATGGTTTAGCCTTCTAATCACTACACATAAAGCTACCTCCAGCAGATAACTGCTCTAGAGGTAGCTGTTTTTTTTAGTAAATTTTTTCAAAAACAGGTAATAAGTAATAAATTAGAATAAAATTCTACCTCTTGAAATTAACTAACTATTGTCCTATACTAAGATTTACTTTTTGTGAATAGCAAAAATATTATAGCCAAGCTTTTTATCTCTGAAAAAGTTACAAAACCATTTTTATTTAGATATAAATTCAATATATTTGTGCAGTTTATCAGAAGATTATCTCTTAAAGGGGTGATATACTTACTGCATGCATCGTACCAGACCACATATCAATAAGAAAGCTTTACACGAATATAGCTATCAATTTGCCAAGAAAACCACTGAATATTACTTCATTGACCACTCCAAAATCTATGGCAAAGAGATTTTGAGCTTTTGCGACATTAAGCAAGTAAATTTGCTCATTATCAAGGTTTTATTTAATAAATGGCAACAAGAAGCCCAGAAACTCCGAAGTCCTTATTTTGATTTTCAACAACCTGAGGTACAAGAGGCATTGAAATTGTTTATGAATACACTTTCTAAACATATTGCAGTAAGTAAGGCTGATTTCCAACCTTTGGTAGAACAAGCCTGTAAAGATGCTTTAATGCTTTTGCTCAACCCTTATGATTTTTTTAAGCAAGATTTTGATCTCAATCCCCAAGATTACATTGATAAAGAAAGGTTGAAAAATACTATTAAATACATACAATTTAACAAAGAACTGCTGAGAAGCTATGCTCAAAAAATAGAATGGTATAACCAATTAGATAAGACAACTGCCTGGCGATTGTTTGAAGAAGCATACCAACTTCACGAGGATAGTTTAGAACCTGTAGAATGGCGTATTCGTAGCTTTTCAGAAATCTATTTATTAGATTTGAATGCTTTGTACGAGCCAGAAGTTACCCCAGAAAGCAATGTATTTGACTATCCAAGCAAAGCCTCAATATTTGCTGAAAGCTATGCAAGTGGTGATGTATATGCTTCTAAGCTAATCGCCACGCACGAACAAGAGCAGAAAACTTATAACAATCAAAGTACCAATACTAGCAGTATTGATAATAATCCTGAACTTGAAAAACCCACGGCAAATATTACTGATAAGTTTAGAAAATCAAAGATAGAAACTATTCGTAGAGCAATTTCCTTGAACCAAAAATTTATTTTTATCAATCAATTATTTGGAGGTAACAATTTAGCCTTCAATGAAGCTATTGATCGCATAGAACAATGCAAAAGCTACGAAGAGGCACGCAATCTCATCAATTCGGACTATGCGATTCGCTTTCAATGGAACTATCAACAACCTGAAGCACATCAGTTTTTAGACCTTGTAGAACGTAGATTTACAACCGAAAAATAACTTACAAGCCCATGGAAACTTTTTTCAAAACTACCGACGGCTACCAAATGCACTATGAATATTTTAAGCACCCAACTGCTACTCAAACTATTCTCTTTTTAGGTGGATTAACACAAACTACCATGGCTTGGCATGCCTATGTGCCTAAATTCAGCCAAAAATACAACATTTTACTACTAGACCTTATTTTCCAAGGTAAATCTGATGAGGCAGAAAAGCACCGCAGTTTTGAGCACCATGCCCAAGATGTAATGAATTTAGCAAAGTTTTTAGAATGTCCTGTTATCAATTTAGTAGGGATTTCCTACGGCTCGGCAGTAGCTTTACGCATTTTGAAGCACTATCCGCAGTCAATCAACAAAGCCGTTCTCATGTCAGCATTTGCCCACAAACCACCTTTCTTTGAAGCAATTAGCTACTCTTGGAAACGTGCCTTAGCTGTAGGTGGCTATGACCTACTGCTTGATGTGATGCTTCCCCATGTTTTAGGCAAATCCTACTTTGAGAAGCCTATTATTCCAATTGAAAAGCTAAAAGAATTACGTAAAGAAAATCCACCCTCTATCACACGTTTACAAAAACTTATGCAAGCCACCGAAGAGAGTGGAAATTACCTACGAGATATTGTTTCAGTTAAAACCCCCACTTTGCTTTTAGCAGGTGAAGAGGATTTTCTCTGTACGCCTAACATGCACCGTGATATTGCTGTTGCTATGCAAAAAGCTCGTGTGAAGGTGATAGGTCGCAAGGGGCATACTCTCAATTTAGAGGCAATTCCTGAAACTACTAAGGAAATTGAGCAGTGGCTTTCAGCCTAACGAGAGTAATAAAATTGCAAAATTTGACGCGATCCGTTTGGATGTATACCTTCTATAATATAATTCCCCTCTGAATTGCGAAAAGCCTCTTCCACTTCTGTGGGAGTACTTACAGGGTTGCGATTAATGCTAGTAATGATAAAACCTTCACGCAAGCCGAAGTGATTTGCCATTCTACCAAAAATACCACCCCGAATACGCCCTATGCGTACACCGCGATTTAGTGAATATCTTTCGCGTTCTATTTTAGAAAGCGGCTCTAATTCTGCACCTAAAAATTCCGAAAAGTAAGTTTGGCTTTTGGTAATGCTCGTCGTCCCATCTTGATTAGTGAGTAGTAATTGTGTCTCTAATATTTGTTTGCCACGTTTGTAGGTAATTTTCACTTTATCGCCTGGTCTGTAATAGCTCATTTGCTCATCAAAATTACTTTTTCCTTCAATGGGTTCTTGGTTAATTTTAATAATTACATCTCCCTCTTGGATACCTGCCTTTGCCGCCGAACTACCACGCTGTACGTCAATAACAACAGCCCCCTGCAAATCTTCAGTATCTATGCCTAATTGTTTAGCTAGTTTAGAGTCTAAATCGCTTACTTCTATGCCTGAAAATGCTTTTTGCACCTTACCGTATTGCACAATATCATTAAAAATTTTGGCTACAATATCCACAGGTACAGCAAAACCATAACCCGTATAAGAGCCTGTTTTAGAGAGAATAGCTGTATTGATGCCTACTAACTCACCTTTGATATTCACCAAAGCCCCCCCACTATTACCAGGATTGATAGCAGCATCCGTTTGGATAAAGCTTTCTATAGGAAATTGCCCTCCCAAAATTTGAATATTTCGCCCTTTGGCACTCACGATACCTGCCGTAACCGTAGAAGTAAGGTTAAATGGATTGCCTACGGCAATTACCCATTCCCCTACTTGTAAATCTTTGGAACGTCCTAATTTGATAGCAGGTAAATTTTTGGCATCTATTTTCAAAATTGCTAAATCAGAGGATGGATCCGTACCTATAATTTTAGCAATGTAGCTCTTCTTATTATGAATTATCTCAATTTTATCTGCATTTTCTATCACGTGGTAATTAGTTACAATATAACCATCTTGTGAAAAGATAACTCCCGAGCCCGTACCCACAGACCGACGTGTGCCACCACCAAAGTATAAGTCAAAAATACTTGTAGGTTCAAACTCACTCACCGTTTTAATAAAAACCACACTCGGAGTGCTTAACGAAGAGGCAAGTGTAAAATCTATTACCGAAGTAACTTCTGTTTTAGTAAGTTTCTTTACCTCCTGAGAGGAAGAGGTTACCTCAGGAAGTTTGGGATTACGTTGAGATTCTTGTGTAAACAGACTATACCCAACTTGGAATACGCCTGCCCCTAGTATACCTGCTATAAAGCATAAAATTATCAATTTTTGCGGAGTTAGTTTCATACGTATCATATTTTGAATTTGAACTATGAAGATTTGGTAAACAATTTTTGAGGTTTTAGTCTTAAATGTATAATGACATTTGGCGAAATAAATAATGCTTTTTTATTTTTGCGTTATGCATCAAGTAACGATAAAAGTAACTGCTTTGATTGTCTTGGAACAAAGGTAGTAAAAATGTTCGTAAAAAAGACAGAACCTAAAACTTTTTGCGTAGAAATTATGAGAAGCAATTTTAGAGTTCCTACAATTCATTCTTTTTCGGCTTTACGTATACTCCTGTAAGTGGTAGAGCAAGCCTATTTGAGCCAAAATTGAGGCGTTATCATAATGTGCAAATATGAGTTGTAGCCTAAATGTAGGGTAAAAACGCTAAAAAGACAGATAGTGTATGCCTATGCTCTTGCAACGGACAAGATGTTGGCTTATGTGATAGGGTAAGGGAATGGCCTTGTATGGTCAGGAAACTTTACGAGAGGCTCAAACATTTGCAAATAGATGCGTATTGTATACTGACAATTGGAAGGTATTTGTGGCGAGTGTTCGGTAAGGCTTATATAGTAAATGGAAAGCGTAAGTACTTGCTTGCAAGCCCCAAACAAACGATTAGTCCGAAAGAACACTTGTTTTTACAAAAAAAATAATTCTGTTAAAATTATGTTTCACCATAGAAATTACCACTATCATACATTCTAAACCACTGCTGATTGGTTAGCAATCAAAACATGATGTGAATTTAAGAGAGTTGAAAAAAAATGCCCCTTGTTGAAGTTTTTTACATAAATTTGTAATGAAATTACTTCAAAATATAGCCTTCATAAAAAAACTTTTCTGATGGAAACGACCACAACAGTACTTCGTAAACCTGAATGGCTTAAAATAAAACTACCATCAGGCAATACCTATAAAGAAGTAAAAAGAATTGTAGAGTCTCACGGCTTACATACTATTTGCGAAAGTGGTAAATGCCCTAATAAAGCCGAGTGTTGGGGCAATGGTACAGCTACCTTTATGATTTTAGGTGATATTTGCACGCGAGCTTGTCGCTTTTGTGCCGTAAAAACAGGAAAGCCCCAAGCCGTGAATTGGAATGAACCCCTAGAAGTGGCTAAATCTATTCAACTTATGCAATTAAAACATTGCGTAATTACTTCGGTAGATAGAGATGACTTACCTGACTACGGTGCTGAATTTTGGGCAGTAACGATTGCCAAAGTCAAAGAATTGAACCCAAACACTACCATAGAAGTCCTTATTCCTGACTTCAAGGGCAAAGCCGAATGTATTCAAAGAGTTATTGACCAAAAGCCAAACGTAATTTCACACAATATTGAAACTATAAGAAGACTCACACGCAAAGTGCGCCGCAACTCGGACTATGACCGAAGCCTCTCAGTACTGAAACAAGTAGCTCAAGCAGGCATACGTGCTAAGTCAGGTATTATGTTAGGGCTGGGTGAGACCGAGACCGAAGTCCTTCAAACTATGGACGATTTGCTCGCTGTAGGTTGCCAAGTGATGACTATCGGGCAATACCTCCAACCAACCAAAGAGCATTTGCCTGTACAAGCTTTTATCCACCCTGAGACTTTTAAGAAATACGAAGAGATTGGACTTCAAAAAGGCTTCCGTTTTGTAGAGAGTGGTGCTTTAGTACGTAGTTCATACCATGCAGAAAAGCACGTTTTGTAAAAAACTGATAAAAATCATATTTTAGCATGAGCTAAAGTCATTGGCTACAAGCGAGGATTTGGATATTTTTGAGGAAGCATTGAAAAAAAGAACTATTGGTAGCTAATTTAGAACCAATATAAATTGAAAAAACAATGCACAAAAATCCATTTTGAGATGTTATTTTTGTAGCCAAACTTAATTATAGAATTATGCAAATTCATTTTAAGGCGTTAGCGTTATCTTACAAAACTGCTATTTTAGAAGTCCGTGATGCGGTAGCTTTATCTGCACAACATAGCCAAGAATTAATACAAAATTTAATGCAACTTCCTGATATTCAGGATATACTAGTACTCTCTACCTGTAACCGTACTGAAATTTATTATGCCTCCCCCTATAACTACTTCAAAGAGATTATCAATCAAATCATCTGTATTAAGCAAATAGATAGACAAAATATTTGTATAGACAATTTTTTCACTGAACTAAATAATTGGCAGGAAACGGCAAAGCATTTGTATCGTGTGGCACTAGGCTTGGAGTCGCAAGTAGTAGGTGATATGCAAATTATTAACCAAGTAAAACAAGCCTATCAACTATCTGCTGATTTGAATGCGGCAGGTCCGTTTTTACATCGTTTGTTGCATAGTATCTTTTTTGCAAATAAGCGCGTGGTCCAGGAAACTAACTTTCGTAGTGGGGCGGCTTCAGTTTCCTATGCTACAGTAGAGTTAGTAGAGGAATTAGCCGAAAGAATTAGTAACCCTAAGGTACTGGTTTTAGGTTTAGGAGAAATAGGAGCTGATGTATGCCGAAATTTTGAAAATAGTTTTGTAAAAAATATTAGCATTTGTAATCGTACCTTTGCCAAAGCCGAGCAGTTGGCAAAAGAATGTAACGCCCACGTTATTCCCTTTGAGCAGGTGTGGCAGGCCATCCAAGGCCACGATATCATCATCTCCTCTATTGCGACAGCAGAGCCATTTATTACTTATGAAAAGTTGAAAAGTTTAGGTATGACAAATTATAAGTATTTGATTGATTTATCTGTACCGCGAAGTATTGAACCCCAAACGGCTAATTTGAAACATATTGAGCTTTACAATATAGATAGCATTCATAATAAAGCCACACAAAATTTAGAAATGCGTTTGCGTGCTATTCCACAGGTAGAACAAATTATTGAGCAAAGTTTTGCGGAATTGAGTGAGTGGGTAAAAGAGATGGAAATTTCACCTACTTTGCAGAAGTTCAAAAATGCCTTAGAGCAAATTCGCCGTGAGGAGTTAGCACGTTATGCCAAAAACCTTAGCCCAGAAGAGGTACAAAAAATAGATAGCATTACCAAAAGCATGATGCAGAAGATTATTAAACAGCCTGCTATTCAACTAAAAAATGCTTGCAAGCGTGGAGAAGCCGAAACGCTTATTGAAGTATTACATGATTTGTTTAATTTGGAAAAGGTTAGTGAATTAGGCTAACATAGTAGGATAAAAACACAAAATATTTTGTTTGCTTATCTGAGAAAGTCTACTCCTTTCTTAAAAAGAAAGGAGAGTTTTGGGGTGTTGTTGTTTATTTTTCAAACAACCATTTTAAGAAAAAAGGCATAGCTTGGCCCCAAGTCTGTGGGTCGTGTTTTCCACCTTGTACCTCTAAATAAGTAAAATCTATATCTCGTTGGTAGCCTTTTTTTTCTAATTCTTTCATAAGGTCTAATGTATCATCAATCGCATCAATGACACCGTTGTTGTTTCGGTCTTCGGTTTCGTCTTCTGTACCTGCTTGAAACCAAAATTTAAGTTTGGGCTTGTGCTCACTCTTACGAATAATCTGGTGCATTATTCGGTCTTTGTCTTCTTCATAGCCTTCTTCGTAAGGCTTGCTACGCCACCATAGTGAACCTGAAAATACGCCCACTTTAGAAAATTTGTGTGGATTAGCCCACACAATATCGATAGCTGAAAGCCCGCCGAGTGAGAAACCTGCAAAGAAATTATATTCAGGTTCAGTATAAGAACGATATTTCTTTTGAATAGTCGGCACAAGCTCTTTCAGTATAAATTGTGTATAAAGATAGGCTTTTGCTCCACGTTTAGCATAATCAGGTTGCGAGGCAGTACCATATTCTTGGATACGGTTTTTATTAGCATGGATAGCTACCAAAATAAGAGGAGGAATAGCTTTCTCGGTATATAATTTTTGGAGAACAGTTTGCATTTGCAGTTTTTCCAAGTCTTGCCCATCGTTCAAATAAAGTACAGGATACTTCTCTTGAAGGTTTCGCTCATAATTATAAGGTAAGATGATAGTGTATTTTACACTTCGTCGCAAATATTTAGAATACAACTTGGCTTCTATTTGAGGCAACATTGATAAGGTATTAGCTTTTTTGAAAAAATAAAATGAGGAGAGAATAGTAATAAAAGAGAGTACAAGCATAATTTATATAGATTGATGATTTTTTTGAATTAGTCTAATCCCAAAAATTTTTTAGTTTTTCTTATCCATTTACCAGTTTTTCTCTTTACAGTGCTTTTGCTGTTATCCGTCTCCTCATAATAGCCATAGCCATAACCGTAGCCATAGCCATAGCCATAACCGTAGCCATAGTAGCCATAGCCATAACCATAAGCAGCTGAGTGTACTTTGAACGCATTAAATATTACTCCTAGATTACGAATATCATGATGTTGCACGAGTCGGTCTATGTTTTTACCGAACACTTTTTTTGAATAATGGGAACGAGTTACGTAGATTGGTATATCTACTTTTTTCATAATTACTACACCATCAGTAACTAGTCCTACGGGAGGAGTATCTATGATAATTACATCATAAATACTTTTTAATTGAGCCAGTAATTCATCAAAATCCTGTCTCATGATAAGTTCTACTGGATTAGGAGGAGGAGGCCCTGCCGCAATAAACTTCAAGTTGTTTATTTCTGTATGTTGTATACTTTCTTCAAGAGTTGATTTACCAATTATAAGCGTACTTGCTCCACATTCATTATGTCCTCCTTCAAAGGCGAGGTGTACTTTGGGTTTGCGCATATCTAAATCCAAAACAAGTACCTTTAATTCAGTAGAGGCAATAATTCCACCTAAATTTACAGCAACAAAAGTTTTGCCTTCACCACTAATGGTAGAAGTTACGGAGATAACTGTTTTGGATTTTCTTTTGTGTATGCTGTGTTCTTTGCCTACCATAAATTCCAAATTAGTACGGATAGCTCGCAAGGACTCGTTAATCTGTGAACGTGGATTTTTATGTACTACTAACCTTGAGTATGTCATAGGTGGTTCGGGTTTCTGTTTTTCCTCACTTCCACTTCTTCTATGTCTATTGGGTTTGTATTCAGGTATCATACCCAAGATAGGGGCAGAGGTGGATTTCTCTAATTCTTTAAGGTTAGTAATTGTATTATGCATAAGATATTTTACTACAATAATTAATAATCCTATGAAGGTACCACCTCCTAAACCTACCATGTAAAAAAGGAACTTTTTAGGAGAAACGGGGGCTTTAGGCAGAAAAGCAGGCGAGAGAATAATAAACTCAGGCACTATACCTGCCTCTGCGATTTGAATTTCCAGCTTTCTATTATAATACATTTCGTATAACTTTTCATAGCTCTCACGTTTACGCTTGATACGGTTGTATTCACGTTCTTTTTTGGTATCTTTTTCATTGGCAGGTAGGATAAGCTTTTCCTCTAATTGTGCAATTTTTGCTTGAATATCTGTTAATTGTTTGTATAAATCTTTTTTACCTAAGGTAGCAATTTCTTTTATTTCATCTTGCACTACAGCAATCTGTTTGTCTAGTTGCTTTAAGTAAGAGGCATCAGAGCCTTTTTTTACTTTAAGCAACAGAATTTCCTTTTCTTGAATAAGCTGCCTTATTTGTGTAAGGTAAGTAAGGATAGCTTGTTGGTTTAATGAAGCAGAAGCAGAGGTAAGAATTTCTTTGAGGTCTGCGTTCTTGTTTTGTAATGCATCTTCTATTTGTTTCAAAAAAGCAAGTTGTTTGTTTAGTTCTATTCGCTTACTAGTCAACTCTTCTAACTTTTGAGCAATATTATCGATATCTATATCATTATGTTTTTTCTTCTGCTCGGCAAGTTTAATATCGGCAAAAAAATTTTGTAGCTGGGTTTCATAGAAAATGATAGAGTCCTCATAAGTTTTCATTTGTTTATCTATGAAACGTATTTGTTGGATATTAGATTGATTTTTCTCTTCAACACTTTTTACCATGTAAACACTATCAAAAGCATTTACAATATCGCGAGTCTTGAAGGGGTTGCTATCTCTGAAAACAATCTGTATGATGCGTGCATTGGGGTTGGTAATTCCTACACTAATATTTCTCCTCAAATAATTGATAAGTGCTAAGCGACTGTTAATAATAAAGTAAAAATCTTTATGCTCTTGGTAAGCACGAGGTTTAGGTTTTAGCTTAATAATAAATTCAAAATCAGGAGTTATTATTTTTTTGCCGAAGTTACTCCTATGCGTAATTCGTTTGCTTTCTTGTAAATAACTTATTTCATAACTTTTCTCATTTAGAATAAAAAGTGAGATAGGAAAGTCATAAAAACTTGTATTTTTGATATTGTAATAAGTAACTTCAAAGGGAGTGAGAGTGTAAAGTTCGTTATCGATGATATTTCCTTTAGCAAAATACGAAACGTTGAGATTCATGCGTTGGCTTACGGCATCACACATAACCTCTGATTTGATAAACTCTAATTCTCCTTGCAAATTAGCGAATTCATTTTTATCACCACTTCCAAAGGGACTAACCCCTTGCCCGCTTATACCTGCTAATACTTTCTCATTTTTGATAGAGAGTTTCAGTTCTGAAGAGGACTCGTAAATAGGTTTAGTGTATCTTAGCACCAAGTAGGAAACAGTTATACTCAAAAATATGATAAAAATAATATAAGGAATGCTCGTGAACGTAATTTCGCGTATTTTATCCAAATCTAAACTTTCTATGAAACTCTGTTCTTCTTCACGCTTTCCTCCTCTGAGCAATAGTTCGGCAATACTGTTTAATTCATTCGCCATCGGATTACAAAGGTAATTATTGAATTGATATTAGTTGCGCCTAATTGCAAATATAAGTAAAATCGTATTAAAAATGGTAATAAGAGAAGTAATTTGTGCTACTGCTTCAAAGATAAATTTACGAGTAGGTTCTAAATAAATGATATCATTGGGTTGCAGGGTTAGATTTACTCTTCGCATACCTTCAATAGTGGATAAATTGATAACATAGACTAAGGGGTTTTGCAAATCTCCGCGAATTAGGCGTATGTTTTTTACCCTAACGTTTGAGCTTACACCACCAGTAAGTGCTAATACTTCAATTAAGGTGGTTTTTTCATTCACCAAGGGAACAATCGTACCAAACTCACCTTTGAAGACTACTACGCGCTTGCCCGCATAGCGAGTTCTCACAAATACATTTTCATATAGTTGCTCAAATTTCTTTTCCAACAAACTATCCGCTTGGTGAAGGGTGAGTCCTGCTAAGTGGGTATCTCCTATGCGTGGTATTTTGACTTTGCCATCATTACGTACCAAAAAAAAGGGGAGGTTCAAAGGCATGAACTGCTGCGAGGCTCCTGGCATAGTGCCAACCATGCTGCCTCCTACGCCCACACCTGCTCCCATCATCATAGGGTTCATCATCAGTTGTTGTTGTTGGGGTTGGTTTCCCTGCCCTTCAGTTTTGTAAGTACCTGCAGGGGCAATAATTACTTCTCCCTTGTCTGTAAACACATTAATTTCTATAATATCGCTGGGCTGAATTAAGTAATTTTTTTCTGCTTGGGCTATAAGTTCTTGAATGTTAGCAGGAATAATATCACCTTTAGTACGAAACATAAGGTTTTGATTGTAGATTTTGCAAGCAGATAAGCCTAACGCAAGAAGAATTAAGCAAACAAAATAGGATATGCAAAGTCTAATTTTTTGTGTTTCCTTTATCCAAAATTTCATGAAATTAGAATATTTTTAGATTTAGCGGGCAAAGATAGGAATAAAACAATCGTTATCCTAATTTTTATTATTAACTTTTGTGTATATTTGTGAATTAACATTCAAAACCTAATGTAATGCGAAACTAACGAAGCTATGTTTATTCTCCATCTCAAACATTCTGTAGCAAACCATTTCATTGCTGAAATGCGTGATGCCCAAATTCAACGTGATAGCATGCGTTTCAGACGTAATTTAGAACGCGTAGGTGAAATTTTAGCCTATGAAATTTCTAAAACTTTCAATTATTACTCGGTTGAGATAGTTACTCCTTTGGGTGTTTCTACTAACCACTTGATAGAAAAACAACCTGTTTTAGCTACTATTTTGCGTGCAGGGCTACCTTTTCACCAAGGTTTTCTCAATTATTTTGATAAAGCGGAAAATGCCTTTATTGGTTCTTACAGAGGTAAACCAGACGAGGAGCAGCATTTTGAGATTGTGCAAGAGTATATTACTGCTCCTAATTTGGAAGGAAAAACATTAATCTTAACTGACCCTATGCTTGCCACAGGTAAATCATTCATAGCCGCTTACAAGGCCTTAGAAAAATTTGGCACTCCCAAATACTTTCACATTGCCACTGTTATTGCTAGCAAGGTAGGCGTAGAGCATGTACGTACTTACTTTGAAAAAATTTTCGGTAAACGATTTTTTATTTGGATTGGGGCATTAGATAACATGCTTAATAGTAAGTCTTACATTGTACCTGGTTTAGGCGATGCAGGAGATTTGGCTTTTGGTAGCAAACAGTAAGCACTTTTGCAAAGTGTGTTTTTCCTTCATAATGAAGAATTTTCTACTTTTTGAGCCGATAGTTTAATCATTAACTTTTGCTCACTTTCAGTTAAATTTTCAGGGTTGATTTCTAATTGCTGCAAAACTTCCCACAAAGCATTGATTTTGCCTTCTATGGTGTAATATTTATTCACAACTACTAATTTTTGGTCATGCAATATACAATACCCTGCCTTAAAATTTCCTTTTTCGTAACGCACTTGGCAAGGATATTTTTTGAGAATGCTCTCTAAATCTTGCAAAAGTTTGGGAGTGTATTTCATAATTTTACTCTGCCTCCTCAGGTTCAGTTTGTAGTTGTTTTTCGTATAAGGTTTTGTATATACCATTTTGAGCAAGTAAGCTCTCATGAGTGCCTTGCTCAACGATTTTGCCGTCGTCAAGTACAATAATTTGGTCTGCTAATTTGGCTGACGAGACCCTGTGCGAAATGATAATTGTAGTACGATTTTGCATAATTCTTTGCAAATTGTTCAAAATAGCGTTTTCCGTTTTAGTATCTACTGCTGAAAGGCTATCATCTAAAATCATAATTTTAGGATTTCGCACAATGGCTCGAGCAATAGAAAGGCGTTGTTTTTGCCCTCCTGACAAGGTAATGCCACGTTCCCCAATGCGCGTTTCAAATTGGTGAGGAAAATCCATGATATTTTTGTATAAATCAGCATCTTTTGCAGCTTGAATAATGGCTTCCTGTGATACGCTTTCAGGTGATAGTCCAAAAGTGATGTTATTTTGAATAGTATCCGAGAATAGAAACACGTCCTGCGGCACATACCCAATTTGTTTGCGAAGCGTTTGCACGTGGTAGTCTTTTATATCATATTCATCTATCCAAATAGTTCCTTCGGTAGTATCATACATACGGCAAAGCAAATTAGCTATGGTACTTTTGCCCGAACCCGTAGAGCCCAATATGGCTAAACTTGTGCCTTGTTTTACTTCAAACGAAATATTTTTAAGTGCCACTATGCCCGAGTCTGCATACCGAAAAGTTACGTTTTCAAAGCGAATGTTGCCCAAAATCTCTTTTTCTATATTTTTTTCTGAAACAATATCGGTTTGGATTTCTAAAAATTCATTGATACGTTTTTGCGAAGCCACTGCTCTCTGTACAATGCTAATCACCCAACCCAGCGAAGTAACAGGCCACACTAACATGTTGATATAAATAATAAACTCCGCAATATTGCCTTCAGTAATATGCCCTTGAATAACTTGTATGCCACCTACATATACCGTGAAAACCGTACTCAACCCAATAAGAGCAATCATGAGTGGGTAAAAAGTTGACTCAATATGAGCTAATTTGAGTGATTTTTGCTTATATTCTTCGCTTTTTTTGCTAAATTCTTTTACATTATCTTCCTCACGCACAAAAGATTTTATCACCCTAATTCCTGAAAAAGCCTCTTGCACGTGAGTAGAAAGGTCTGAAGTTACTTTTTGAATTTCGTCAGAACGTTTTTCTATCCAATAGCTTACATAATAGATGCTAATAGATAAAAACGGTAGAGGGAGAAGGGTGTAAAATGCCAACTCTGCATTGATGTAAAACATATACGCAATGACCATAGAAGTAAGCGTAACAAGGCTAATGCCATACATAATGCCTGGTCCTACATACATACGTACCTGCGATACGTCTTCGGAGATACGTGCCATGAGGTCGCCTGTATTGTGTTGGCGATAAAAACTCAAAGGCAAGGTTTGGTAATGGGCATAAATTTCGTTTTTAAGGTCATATTCAATATGCCTTGACATGACAATAAGCGTTTGCCGCACAAAAAACAAAAAAATACCACGCAAGACAGCCATTAGCACAATTAAAAAGCCATAAAAAACTACACTGTACGCAAAAATATTGTGTACTTCGGCTTGGGCTTGGCTGTTTTGAAAGCTAAAATAGATATCAAGTGTTTCTTTTACAAGGTCAAAGGCATATCGTACTAAGGGAGCAGAGGCAATGCTAAATATGTTTGAAATAATAGTAAATATTGTACCCCAGAATAAGTAAGCACGATATTTCCAAAAGTATTTGTTGAGGTGTTGGAGTGGTTTCATACCGCATGAAACAATTAAAAGAAGAGTTTTGGTTCAATTTCAGTTCTTTTCTCGTAACGAATATTCTTTTTGAAAGAAACGTGTAACTTCTTTTTTTAAGAAAAAACAATTTTTTACTTTTGCATGGCTAAATTTTACACAAAACTATGCATAAATACACTAACCGCCTTGTACACGCTTCCAGCCCTTACCTTTTGCAACACGCCCACAACCCTGTAGATTGGTATGAATGGTGCGACGAAGCCTTGCAAAAAGCCCAAACCGAAGACAAGCCTATTATTGTAAGTATTGGCTATGCCGCTTGCCATTGGTGCCACGTAATGGAACGCGAATGCTTTGAAAATGAGGAAATTGCACAACTCATGAACCAATATTTTGTCTGTATTAAAATAGACCGTGAGGAGCGCCCTGACCTAGATGCTATTTACATGGAAGCCGTACAAGCTATGGGCATGAACGGTGGTTGGCCTCTTAACGCATTTCTTACACCTCAGGGCAAACCATTTTATGCGGGTACTTACTTCCCCCCTAAAAATTGGATTGCTTTATTGCAAAATATTCACCAAATTTTCAAAAACGATAGAGAGCGTTTAGAGCAATCCGCAGAGCAATTTAGGCAAGTTATTGCCCAAAGTGAGGTAAAAAAATACAAACTTTTTGAAATCGAAACCGAATTTCGTTGGGAAGAAATTGTGCAGATGGTCGCCCAAATGATACCTAATTTTGATACTACTTTTGGTGGGATGGACAAGGCCCCCAAGTTCCCTATGCCTTCTATCTACGCTTTTTTGCTTCGCTATCAATACTTTGCCCAAGATAGAACTATTTTGCAACAAATTGAACTTACACTCAATGAAATGGCAAAAGGCGGGATTTATGACCAAATTTTTGGTGGATTTGCTCGCTATTCGGTTGATGCCCTGTGGTTTGCTCCACATTTTGAAAAAATGCTCTATGATAATGCCCAACTTATTGCTCTTTACGCTGAGACGTTTGCCCTAACCAAAAATGAGAACTACAAAAAAGTAGTAGAGCAAACCATAGAGTGGCTCAAAGCCGAAATGCTTACTTCCGAAGGAGCTTTTTTTTCTGCTCTTGATGCCGATAGCGAAGGCATAGAAGGCAAATTCTACACTTGGAAAACCGAAGAAATTACGCAACTTTTGGCACAAGAAGCCCCACTTTGTTTGCAATATTACAACTGCCAACCACAAGGAAACTGGGAACACAACACAAACATCTTGCACCGAAAAATTACTGATGAGGAGTTTGCACAAAAAAATAATTTATCACTTGCAGAACTAAAAAGCAAAATAAAACTTTGGAACGAAACTTTACTCGCTCACCGAAAAACACGTATCCGACCTCTAACTGACGATAAAATTCTCACCTCTTGGAATGCTCTCACGCTCAAAGGATTAGTTATAGCTTACCAACATCTGCAAAAGCCTGAATACCTGCAACTTGCTCAAAATTTGGCACATTTTATTGACACTAAACTTACATACAACGGCAACCAACTTTGGCACACTTACAAAAATGGCAATGCAACCATCAAAGGCTTTCTAGACGATTACGCCACCGTGATTGAGGCATATATTCACCTCTACCAAACTAACTTTCAAGAGCAGTGGCTACTAAAAGCTGATGCTTTAATGCAATACGCTATCCAAAATTTTTATGACGCTGCAGACCAATTTTTCTTTTTTACTGACGCTACCGCAGAGAAACTCATTGCTCGCAAAAAAGAACTTTTTGATAACGTTATTCCTTGCTCAAATTCTATCATGGGACATAACTTACATGATTTAGCTATCTTGTTAGATAAGCCAAATTACTATGAAATGGCTCAAAAAATGATAGGAAAAACGAAAAAACTCTTAAAAATTCACGTAGAATACCTTACTAATTGGGCAAGTCTTATGCTTAAATTTGCCAAACCTTTGCCCGAGTTTGTGATAATCGGCGACCAATACACCGACTTGGTAGCACAACTTTACCAACATTATCTGCCCCAAAAAATAGTAGTAGCCCAGGCGCAAGCCACTGAAAATCCCGTTTCACCTTTGCTGGCTTACCGCTCTACTATTGATGACAAGACTACGGTTTACCTCTGTTTCAACAAAACTTGTTTGTTGCCCGTGCATACCGTAAGCGAGGCTTTAGAACTTTACCAAAAATCAAAATAACCCTAAAGGTTTATGCAAAATATTGAAAATCAATATCTTACGCTACTCAAAAAAGTCCTCTCCGAAGGCATACCCAAACATGACCGCACAGGTGTTGGTACGCTCTCCATTTTTGGCTACCAACTACGGCACAATTTAGCCGAGAGTTTTCCTCTCCTTACTACTAAAAAAATTCATTTCAAATCCGTAGTGTATGAATTGCTTTGGTTTTTGAGTGGTAGTACAAATATTCATTTTCTCAAAGAAAATGGCGTAACTATATGGGACGAGTGGGCAGACGAAAGCGGCGAACTCGGACCTGTGTATGGTTCGCAATGGCGCGCATGGCGAACTCCGCAAGGTACAACTATTGACCAAATAAGCGAACTGATTGCTCAAATCAAACAAAACCCCAACTCGCGTAGGCATGTCGTGAGTGCGTGGAACGTGGCAGATATCCCCCAAATGAAACTTCCTCCTTGCCATACGCTTTTTCAGTTTGGTGTTTATGAAAATCGGCTCTCATGCCACCTCTTTATGCGAAGTGCAGATATTTTCTTGGGATTGCCTTTCAACATTGCCTCGTATGCTCTGCTTACGCACATGGTTGCCCAAGTGTGCGACCTTACCGCAGGTGAACTCATCATTTCCACTAGCGATACACACTTATACCTCAACCACGTACAGCAAGCCCAAGAGCAGTTGCAACGCACTCCCAAGCCCTTGCCACAGATTGCTCTTAACCCTAATGTGAAAGATATTTTTGCTTTTCAATATACTGATATTCAGTTACTTGACTACGAACCATACCCTGCTATTAAAGCTCCTGTTGCTGTTTGAAAAATCCAAGTTTATGAAAAGAAACACCTTTGCAAGGAATTATACGCTCTTTAAAAAGAGCGAATGTATAAAAACTCAAATTCAGAGTATAAGTCTTGCCTTGATTTCCGCTAAGCTTATGTTAAGATTTAATAATTAGCCTTTGCCCTACTTGTAGTGGGGTATTAGGGGTAATGTTATTTTGTTTGCACAAAGTTTCTACATCAAGACTATACTTTTTAGCAATTGTCTCTAAGGTCTCACCTAAGAGTACGGTGTGGTAGATTACGATTCGTTGGGTACGTACAAAAGGGAAATGTTTAGGAGTAAAGGTAAAATATAGAGGCACATCAGGGATAGGGCTTCGGGTGTAATCAAAAATTAGATTAGGGTTAAACGGATAACCTTGAAAGTGAGTTTCAAAATGCAGATGCGCTCCAAAACTAAACCCTGTACTCCCGCCTAAACCAATCAATTGTCCTGCTTTAACCCTTTGTCCCTCTTCTACTTTAATACTGCTCAGGTGTGAATAGCTAGTACTTATACCGTTGTAATGCTTAATGACTACGTGCATACCATAACCGTGGTACCAATTGCAAAATTCTACAATTCCATCAAAAACGGCAAAAACAGGAGTGCCTAACTTCAGGTCTAAATCTATACCTGCATGAAAACCTCCCCAACGATAGCCAAAATTAGAGGTTTGTAAAATACGCTCCAAGGGATGTGCCCAAATGTTACCTGTGGGAGGATTGTAAAGCCGTACTCTTACCGAGTCAGTGAGTACAGATTTTTTACTGTGCATGGCATTGATGTCTGCTGTATTGATTACGGCGTAATGCTCTGAAACTTTCACCCAAAAGCTATCAATTCGTACTTCTTCACTTACTTGTACCACTTTATTCTCACCTATTAAATTTTGCGTGGTGTCTTCACTTACAATAGATAGTTGCCTCAAAAATTCAAAGCCTATTCCCTCTTGGGTTTCGTTAGCACGTTTTTTAAGCGAGTCTTGGGGATTATTTTTTTGACTATCATTTTGAGGTTTTTCTATTCCACCCGCTGACTGCATAAGGCTATCTTTTTTTTGAGCAGGAGTAGGAACAAGGCGTGGTGTATTCTTATCTAATCCTTTGTCTTCAGGGCTTTGAGCAAAAATTAGCTCTGTTAATCCCCAAAAATAAAGTATAAAAAGATACCTCCAAGGTGTGCAAAAAGGCATTGCTATTCATTTTTTGGTGAAAAAGCTTAACTAAAGCTGCAAAGATACTGCAGTTTAGCTGTTTTTCAAAAGTATAAATATAAAATTGAGCAAACTATTCATCTTTGAGAAAGTTCTCTTTAAAATTTATTAAATTTTTACAATACCATATAGCTCTTGTAAACTCCTCTTCTTAATGAAAAAAAAATCGGCTTTTAACAAGTTAGAAGTCGAAATTTTCTTGTATAAATTTCGGCAGATGCCAACTTAATAATACCTGTAATATAAACATGAGTTATGTGGCTAAATTTGGATAAGTACAATATTTTTACGTAAAGCTTCATGTGGACTCCTCCACGTAGGTTTCTTTTCCAAGAACTTATAGGCAATAAGTCCTACCTACAATTGCTATAAAGTTTTTGGGGCTTCTATGTTTTATGTTCAATTGACACTGATTAAACATATCAATCACAGTTTCAATGACGCCTCTGAAGGATTTAGATGTAATAAAGTAACTGTATATCAAAAATTTAACTAATAGCTCACGTTAAAGTAAAGAAACAGTAAAAAAAAAAAATTACTTGTTTTTAATGAGTATTTTTTTATTTTTCAATGACAATCAATTCAAAACGTCGGTTACGAGAGCGATTCCATTCATTGTCATTAGATAGCAAGGGTTTAGTGTAGCCATATCCTTTGGGGATGAGTTGCTTTGCAGGCACCTTGCATTCATTGACTAAGAAATTAAATACGGCATTAGCTCGCTCTTGAGAGAGCGCCATGTTGCGTTCATACGAACCAATATTATCGGTATGAGCGGCAATTTCTACTTTTATTTTTTCGTCTTTGCTAATATTGTGGGCAATTCGTTTCAACTGATACTGCACTTTCTCAGAGAGTTCGGCAGAGTTGTAAGCAAATTCGGCATAAATTAGGGGTATCTTTTGCCCTACTACCATTTCTACGTCTTCAGGGTTGGCTCCTAGCAAATTGGTCTTTTTAGTTTTAGCGGTTAGCGAACGATAGTATTTTGCCGTTTTATTAGCATTGGTAATTTCTAATTCATATTCGTCAGTATCGCGAAGATCTACTTCGTACTCTCCTTTATTTTGGGTAGGTTTCAGTTCCACACGTTCGTTGGTTCGTTTGTTGATTAGCACTACAGCTGCCCCGTCTTCATCTATATCGGCAAGGTTAATTTTTCGGCGGCGCTTTTTAGGGCGAAGTTTAATTTGTTTATATACATCATACTCCTCTATTTTCAGAACATCTACTGTAAACATGGTATCAATATACTCTTCTGCTCCTAATCTGAGGCTATATTTTTTTTCAAATGGCAAAAAAACTACCGAATTTTTCGCACTATCAATTTCTACACGTGTATTGAGGGCTTGTTGGTTAGTAGCTAAATCAGTGATACTAATTTTAGGAATAATTTTCCAGTGTAGGGAGTCTATATCTACCACATCTAGAACAAGTTTCAGTTTGTCAGTATCAAGGTTCAAAGGACCGTCTTTGGACTCTAACTTGCCTCGTTGAGCATAGGCAAAGAGTGTAATACTTAAGAAGAGAGCGAATAAGCCTAAGAAGTAAACTACTTTTTTCATACTAAGAAAGGTTAGTTAGGGTAAATAGTTGAATGGTTTGCTCTAAACTATGTAATGCCTCTCAAAAGTATAGTAGGTATTACAAAATTTTTCTAAAATTGTGCCACAATTTTAATAATTTTATCGAGCCCATTTCTTTTTTTAAGAAGTTAAAATATTATATTTGATAGCTCAATTGTTTAACCTTACCTTACCAATGATTATGGAAAAAAACAAAGTATTTGAAAACGAAATTTTACAAATTTATCACTACCCACAGGAGGATATTTTAGAAATGGTCTGGACTAGCCAACCTAACACACCTCAACAACAGATAAGAGAGGCTTGTTTGGCTTATTTGGAACAGCAGAAAAGATATAAGTCTAAATTTAATATCGTTAATACCCAAAATGCAGGCTATGTAATTGTTCCCGAAGATCAAGATTGGATAAATACTCACATAGCACCTGAAGCTTGGAAGGCAGGAATGCGTGCTGCAGCGTATATCATGCCCGAAGATTTTTTCATGGGACTTAGCATAGAGCAACTTTCGGAGGATGCATCATTAAATGCGGAAACACGCCAAGTCATGATCCAACAGCAATACTTTAAGGATATACAGTCAGCCTTGAAATGGTTTAGTTCTCTTAAAGAAAAAGAGCAAGTTTAAGGGAGAAGCTAAATACTATAAATTTTGGTAGTGGTATTCAATGTGCGATAGGTATAGTTTCACTTCTAATGAAATTTTGTAGCTATTTTCACAATATCATATTATGCTACAAAAACCAACTCTAAGCCTAACTTCTTAATGTTTTTAAGCCAAACGTCTTAAAGCATTAAGCTAATTAAGTATTATGTTTTTCAAACATCCAAAACTTGTCAAACTATGGGTAATTATACTCTTAATTTTTCCAAATACAGGATTTTTTTTCTTGTATTTGTAGGTTATTTTTTTTCAAGTTGCGACAATACCCCTGAAAAACTTAAAACCTCTGAGAATCTATTTGCCACTGCTAAACTCCTATCCGATGCAGGGAAAACATTAAAAATCTTAAAGAAAGATGGATTAAATGAATACGACGTTTACCAGCAGTGTATAAAAAATGATTTGGATTTTTCACTGGTGGCTCGCTTTGTGCGAGCCGTTTACCTTGAGCCTAACAACAATTATCAAAAAAAATATCCCCAAACGGAATGGTATTTGGAGAGACTCCCCTTAACCGAATTTTTGCAAATATTGTTCTTCTACAAAGAAGACTATCATAAAACTTTCATGGATATTGGCTCAGGTAACGGCGATAAGTTGTATGCTGCCATGTGCGTAGGTTTTGATAAAGCCTTTGGGATTGAATACGAAAAAAAATTACACGAAGTAGCCGTAGAAGCCTTACCTAATATGGTAGCTAAGAAAAAAATTGAACTCCGCTTAGGGGATGCTACTAAAATGGACAAAAGTTATTATCAACAAGCGGACTTTATTTATATGTATTGCCCACTTATTTTATTCAAAGAAAAACAAGCCGAACTTACCTATAACTTACTTAAAAACATGCGAAACAATACCCTCATTTACGAGGCAGGTTTTGTTTATGCCGAATATTTGAAAAAATATGTTACCAACCTCAACATACAAGATGGCTACAAAGGGGCAATCGCTTTCAAAAAAGAAAATGATAAGTATTTTTACAGAGGCTTCATAAGCCATTGGCAAGAGTTTCAACTTAAATAATTGAAAACTGCTTACTTATGCTTTGAATATAAGTGGCGTTTAAAGTATATGATAAAGGTAATTTCCATAACTTTAGGGGAAGCACTGAGGTAAGGGTCTTGCTTGGGAAGACAAGTAGTTTTTCGGACTAATCTTCTGTTTTTGGCTTGCAAGCAATTATTTACGCCTTCTATCCCTAATATACACTATTCAGGTTTTTTGCCCTACATAGGACTTCAATTCATCCATTTGTTGCCTGAGTGTACGTAAAAACCATACAAAGACTGATTTGTAACAACTCTTAGAATTATTGCCACAACTTCTACACAAAAATTTTTATGTTCTATTTTTATGACTATTTTTTTGCTATCTTGATTTCTAGATAATGGGAATAGCTTACTTTTATCGTTGCTTGATACATAATGCAAAAGTAAAAACTTGTTGTCTATTTTGCTAACTAATCATCACGCATTTTAGACCACAATCGTATTTTGACTATGAAACTGAATGCATCACACATTTTGAATTACTGCCGCGTTTTTCAAAGATTAGTTTTTGTAGTGCAGCTATTTACAAACTTTATTTTGAAAAGTATTCAGTTCAGTAAGCTCCTAATCTCGTCATCCAATTTATCTGCCCACCATTCCAAATCGGCAATGCAGGTAGAAAGTTCACCAAAATCCATACCCATAATGTCGCGCTCATAGGTGGCATAAACTTTATCAGTATCTTTCATTACAGTTAGCTTTACACCTAAGTTTACATCATTCATTTCTAACAAGCGAATAAGAAAACGTTCTCTGACTAATAAACTTGCTTGAGGTACTTCGCCTAATAGTGAAAAAACTCTCAAATATTCTCGGGTACTATTTTGCCCTACATTGACTGATTGTACAAAAACTTCTATGTTTGCTGAGCCGTGCCTCCATCGCCAAACATTTTTCACAGGATCGTATGTTTCTTCTTTGGTTAGCCCTACTGACTCAACATATTTCTCTATCATTGTTTGAGCAAGTTCTATGCGAATTTCTTTGGCAGTTTTTTTCATGGATAGACGTACAAGTTTAGTTTTATACTCTTAGTATGCAAAGTTATTATTTGTGCAAAGTTATTATTTTTCTTAACTTTTACAAGTTTCCTACTCCCTATTATAAAAAAATTTGTTTAAGTATTAACAAAAAAAAAAACAGCAAGAACCTTGCTTAAAGTTCTTACTGTATTAAGCTATCAAATTGTACTTTTTACTTTTGTAAGAGTTCTATGCTTCGGTAAATAAATTCGGTAAGATTTTTATTACCTAATCTATTTTGCGAAAGCATAGCTAAATCAAAAGTATGCCTAATGTATTTGGTTTGCAGTGCTTCGTCGGTAGTTTCTAAAATTTTAGCTATCAAGCTATGGTTAGCGTTTACTGACACGGTGAGTTGGTTTTCAATATCTTTCAAGAATTGCATACCTCCGCTAGTGGCTGCCATTTCATACATTCGCCGCATGTACTCGGGCAAAGTAACAATCACGGGCATATCATCAGGGGAGAGCGATTGAACTTGTATGGTTACCTTTCGGTCTGCAAGTACTTTTTCAAACAGGGCTTTTAATTTCTCCTCTTGCTCTTTGGTAAGTACACTTGCTAACTCTACACCTGTGTCAATAATCTTATCTGCGGTTTCAGAGTCTACTCTGCGGAGTATAGTTTTTTCTAATCTTCGCTCTAAACTTTGAATGAAATGGTTATCAATTATAAAATCATCAAACTGAAGCACATCATAGCCTTTACGTTTAGCGGCTTGTATAAAGGCGTCTTGTTTAGCCGCATCCGAAGTGTAGAGCCAAACTAAGTTACCGTTTTTGTCAGTTTGGGTGGCTTGAATGTGTTTTTTATACTCCTCAAGCGTGAAGAATTTATTTTCCGTATTTCGTACTAAACAAAATTCTTTGGCTTTTTCATAAAATTTCTCATCGGTTATGATGCCGTATTTAACGAATATGCCCAAACTTTCCCATTTTTTTTCAAAACTTTCACGGTTTTCTGTAAAAATTTCGTGTAGCTTTTCAGCTACTTTTTTAGTGATATAGGTATTTATTTTCTTTACATTTGCATCAGATTGTAAGTAGCTTCGTGAAACGTTGAGCGGAATATCAGGTGAGTCTATCACACCGTGCAATAACAACAAGAATTCAGGTACAATGCTTTTTACCTCATCGGTAATAAATACTTGGCGTGAATAAAGTTGTATTTTTTCGCGATAGAGGTCAAAATTATTACGTACTTTGGGGAAATACAATACACCAGTAAGGTTAAAAGGATAATCCACGTTGAGGTGTATCCAAAAGAGTGGGTCTTCTGCCATAGGGTAAAGCGACTTGTAGAAGGCGAGGTAGTCCTCATCTTTCAAATCGGTAGGGGCTTTTGTCCAAATAGGTTGCGTTTCGTTGATTTGCTTGCCCTCAAAAAAGATAGGAATAGGCAGGAAGCGCGCGTATTTTTCTAGAATTTTACGGATTCTATAACTATCCAAAAATTCGGTAGCATCCTCGGCAATGTGCATTACTACGGTAGTTCCCCGTTCTTTTTTTACTGTGGGTTGAATTTCAAATTCGGTAGTACCGTTGCAAGTCCAAAGAACAGGCTCTGCACCGCTCTTATATGAAAGCGTAGTGAGGCTTACCTTTTCAGATACCATAAAAGCTGAATAGAAGCCCAAGCCGAAGTGTCCAATAATTTCTTTGGTATCGGTTTTATCTTTATATTTTTCTAAAAATTCGGTAGCTCCTGAGAAGGCCACTTGGTTGATGTATTTTTTTACCTCTTCGGCAGTCATACCGATGCCATTGTCACTCACGGTAATAGTTTTAGCATCTTTATTAAAACTAACTTCTACTTTCAGCTCGCCGAGTTCGCCCTCAAACTCACCCAAAGCAGCTAATTTTTTGAGTTTCTGAATAGCATCTACGCCATTAGATACAATTTCTCTTAAAAAAATTTCTTGGTCAGAGTACAGAAATTTTTTAATAATAGGGAAAATATTTTCGGTACTTACCGAAATAGTTCCTTTTTCTTGCATAATAGTACAAAGTTTTAGTCGTGAAAAATAATTTTACAGCTAACTACTAACCTTGTTTTTCAAAATTTATTCCAAGCCTAAAAGTATGACAAAATGGCAGATGGTAGTATTTAGCTTTACCATGTCCAAAGGTCAGGTCAAAATTTGAACTACTGCCAAAATATGTTAGTGATACAAGTTCAGTAATAATCATTTAACCAAATAAACAATGAATTTTTTGCTTTTGCATTAAGTAGATATAGATAAATCACTAATATAAACGGAATTCTTCAAAACCTCACTCTTTCGCCTTTTGAGCAAGCATAAGAAAGCAAGCACAATGCTCAAAAATACCTGTTGGTAATTATTTTGCTATAACTTATGTACTTAGCTCACATTTAGGCAAAAGAATTTGAAATGTGTTTAAGGAATTTTTTAATTACTTATTAAGTACCTGATTTTCAATAATTTACTTCTCTCATATAAAAACTACTTTTTTCAAAATATCTAAAAGATTATCGTATAGTAAAAGTTATAGAAACGTAGCTAACTAAATTATTTATCTATGTTGTGTGGTTTCATGCTATGAAAGTGGCTAAAAAAATATTCACTTGGCTTATAGGTTGGCTTGGTGGTATATTTTTTTGTGTAAGTATGACAGGTACTTTTGCTCAAGTCAAGCAAGATACAATTTGGTTAAAGAAAGGTATGATATTGATTTACAGGAAAAAGGAATTTCAAATTTCCAAAGATACTTTTTGGATATTGCAAGATAAACATTTGCTACGTATTAAAACTCACAAGTCTTTTTGGCAACGTAAGTGGGTAAAAAAAGCTCTTGATTTGGTGTATATGCCCCGTAGAGACACTATGGTAATTCCTTTGGTCAAAAGTGAAAACCCTTTTTTGCGATACGAGGGCAAACGAATCACACGAATAGATTTTAAGCGGCTTAAGCCTTTCGCTACTTCGGTATTAGATACTACACCTCGCGCTGCTAACTTATCTAGTCGGCTGGCTAATGCTTTACATATGAATACACGAGTTTCTATTTTGAAGAAAAATTTGTTAGTTAAGCAAGGAGATACGCTCAATGCCTTCATATTAGCTGACAATGAACGCATTTTGCGAAGTTTACCTTTCTTGCGTGATGTGCGAATAGTGCCAATTGTTTCACAAATTGATACCAACCAAGTTCACCTTTTAATCATTACCCAAGATAATTGGAGCATTTCTAGTGATGGCTCACCAAACGGTATTGTAGGAGGCAATATACGTGTGTTTGAAAATAACTTATTGGGTTTGGGGCATAGGTTTGAGCATAATTTTATTTTGAATTTGGATAACAATCAGATATTTGGTTATGAAATGGGCTATTTAATTAAAAATTTGGGCAATCGGTTTGCAGAATTACAAATAAGGTATGCTAATGTAAATGATAGGAACAGCTATGGTGTGTTCTTACAAAGACGGTTTGTTTCTCCTATTATTCGGTATGCAGGAGGGTTACAGTTGCAGCGCACATGGGAGGTACGTCCTTTGTTTAGCCCTGATAGTTTGCGTTTTGTGCGTATGCCTGTGCAGTTTCGTTGGGCTGATGCTTGGTTAGCGCGTGCTTTTAGCCTATCAAAAAAAAACTTTACTGCTGAGCAGCAACGTACTCGCCTAATTATTTCAGCACGCTACCAATACCTCACTTTTTTAGAGCGACCACGTATTCGAAAAGATAGTTTGCAACTTTTTCACCACCAACAAAATGCCTTAATGAGTATTGCCCTTAATCAAAGAAATTACTACAAAGCAAACTTGATTTATGCCTTTGGCAAAACAGAAGATGTACCTTACGGCTTTGCCACAGAACTTACTTTTGGAAAATCTTTTGGTGAGTTTTTTACACGTCCTTATATAGCCTGGCAAGGGGCTTGGGCAAATTTTGTGCAACCTTTGGGCTACCTTTATCTATCGGCAGAGGCAAGCACTTTCGGGAATACTACTTTTGCAAACTACGAGCAAGGGCTACTACGTCTGCAAATGCGATATTTTACCTACTTATACAAGTGGGCAAATACCTCTTGGAGGCACTTCCTGCATCTCACCTATACACATGGTTACCGACGCTTCGCGCAGGAAGTTTTAGATTTGAATAATGAAAGAGGCATACGTGGCTATGGCAATAATCGGGTGTTTGGTACAAACCGCTTGGCAATTAATTTTGAAACCATTGCTTTTTTACCTGTTATGGTACATGGGTTTCGTATAGCCGTTTTTGCCTTTGCTGATGTAGGAGTCTTGAGTCAGCCACCTGTTTCTACTTTACCGCCAAGGCAAGTTTTATCTGGGTTTGGGCTAGGCGTGCGTCTTCGTAATGATAATTTGAGCTTTAATGCTCTGCAATTTCGCTTGGCTTATTACCCAACTGTTCCCGCAGGGGCGCAACGATTTATCCTTGATGGAAGCGATATTTTTAGCTATCAATTCCTCAATTTTGAAACACAAAATGCTAAAATATCCGTTTTTAGATAATAAAAAAACAGAATTTTACTATTCGCATCCATAGCCACATAAAAAACTGCTTAAAATCGTAAAGGCTGTATATTTTTTTGTAAATTTGCAAGAACTAACAATTCAAATTTTAGCTAACTCACAGATATGACAAGAGGCAAAACATTATTATCATACTTTGTCTTCAGTCTGTTTTCTTATTTTCATGGGGGAAGTATTTGGGCACAAATCAACTACCTTACTCCCGCTCCTGCAAGTACGATTACAGAGGAAGAACACGAAAGTAGTTCCCTAATATTAAAAATTGATACTTTGCCCTGGAATAATGATTTCTACATTAGGCTCACGCACCAACATTCACCTGAACTGCTAAAAAATAAAGTAAATATCCAAGTTTTCGACCAACGTACTCACCAACCTTCCCCTTATTTTGAAAAACAAAAATTAGCAGGGAGGATATATCATCACCAATACCACTACTTGGCAGGTAAAAAAGCTCTCTTTTTGTATCACCATTCAGGACTTACCAACGAAATTCAACACAAACTCATTTACCTTATTGCTGAAGGAGAGATTGTTCATTCGGGTAGTCTAGAAATGATAAATGAAGAAAAATTAATAGACTTAGATAACGATGGCATAGCTGAAATTTTGCATACCGACCATCATTTTTATACCTTACCTTTACCTAACTGCCAAGTGGGAAACTCTGAATTACAAGCCCTTACAGAGTATAGCGAATACAAAGGTAGTTTAGCTCCGCAAATTTACAAACTTATAGGCTATCACTTCAAACCTGCCAAAGGCAAAACCTACCTCCAGTGCCTCAGAAAATACCTTAACTATTTAGAGCAACAACTCTTAAAAATGAGAACTTTAGATAATCATTCTTTGGATATTTTAGACTTCGCTCATTACTTTTATGTATGTCAACAACTCGGGGAAGAAAACCGTGCTTGGAAGTTTTTGAAAGAAAATAATCAACCCTTCGCATACACTTGCTTTGAGCACGGCTACGAACACCTTATCAAAACCACAGTATTAGATTTTATAGAGCAACACCAACAACTCTTTACAAGACCATAAGAAAACAAATGAGTCTAAAAAGACTTAAATAACTTTTCACAAAATAAATTTTTTACATCAAATGAAATACCTAATTGTAGGTTTAGGAAACATCGGTGCAGAATACCAATTCACGCGCCATAACATTGGCTTTCTAGTACTTGACCGATTGGCAGATATAGGTGAAACTACCTTCCAAATAGCACGTTTAGCAGAAAAAGCCGAAATGCGATATAAAGGTAGAACTTTGCATCTCATAAAGCCAACTACTTACATGAATTTGAGCGGAAAAGCCGTAAATTATTGGCTACAAGAACTCAAAATTGATAAAGAGAACCTTTTAGTAGTTACTGACGATGTTTCTCTGCCCCATGGAAAGCTACGTCTGCGAGGCAAAGGCTCATCAGGAGGGCATAATGGCTTAGGTAGTATTGAAAGTATTTTGCAAACTCAAGAATATGCACGCCTACGGTTTGGCATAGGAAATGACTACCCAAAAGGAAAACAAGCAGATTATGTGTTAAGCAATTTCTCACAAGAGCAATTAAATACGCTTCACGAGCCTATTAACAAAGCCTGTGAAACAATACTTACCTTCTGCACAGTAGGGCTGGAAAAAGCTATGAATGAGTGTAACAAGTAGTTTCTTTACCCAGTACTACCTACTCTCCACGAATACTCAAATTTTCTCCAAATTATTTAGCCAGAATTTTTTGTATGTTGTTATTGCAGTGGTTGCTTCAAGAAGTCTGGTTTTTCAATTTTAATAAAGGCACGCAATTCGTTAAGCATAGAGTACAAACCGAAATAGGTGCGGTTAATGTAAAGCGAATGTTTTGAGCCACGTGCCTGCTTTGAGTCACGTATTTCAGGAATTTGTGCCAAACTCTCACCAAAATCATAGATTTCCTTGAAGTAAGCATCATCGCTAAAATCAAAGTATTCATACCGAAAAGGGCGGCACAACAGCTCAATCATTTGTAGGAATATTTTTCTAAAAAAGGCACGCTCTTTTTCAGAGTCTTGTGGTTGGTAAAATTCTAGTTCCCAAAAAACTTTCTCCAGGAGGGCTTCATTTTGAGCAAGTTGTGGGTGAACAAGCAGAAAGTAATTATGATAAAACTCTTGTGGAATTTCTTTTACACAGCCAAAATCTATAATACCTAATGTGCCATCTTCACGCATTAAGAAGTTACCTGGATGTGGGTCTGCATGAACGGCTTTGAGTGTATGAAATTGAAAATCATAAAAATTCCATAATGCTTGTCCAATTTGGTTGCGTATTGCTTGTGATGGATTAGTGAGCAAAAACTCTTTCATGTGCAAACCATCTAGCCATTCCATGGTCAAGATTTTTTTGCACGAAAGTTCGGGGTAATAAGTAGCAAAACGTAGGTTCGGAATATGTTTGCACCGCTCTGAAATTTCAATAGAGCGTTTTAGTTCCAAGTCATAATCTGTCTCCTCATAGAGTTTACTTTCTACTTCTTCTAAATATTTGTCTATATCTTTATCAGGTAGTTGCAAAATGGTAACGGCAAAGGGCTTTACCATCTTCAAATCACTGCTAATACTCTCGGCAATGCCTGGATATTGAATTTTCACAGCTAGTTTTTTGCCATATTTGTAAGCTATATGCACTTGCCCAATAGAGGCTGCATTACTTGCTTTCATTTCAAAGCTGTCGTATAGCTCTTGCGGGGTTTTCCCGAAATATTTCTGAAAGGTTTTTACTACTAACGGACCTGAAAGTGGGGGAGCACTATACTGTGCCATAGTAAAGCGTTGGGCATAAGCACGCGGAAGTAGATTTTTGTCCATACTCATCATTTGAGCTACTTTCAAAGCGCTGCCTTTCAGTTTACTCAACGCATTGTAAATATCGCGTGCGTTGTCTTCGTGCAGTTCCTCACGGGTGATTTCTGGGTTGAAGGCTTTTTTGGTATAATGTTTCAAATAATTGCCTCCGATTTTAATCCCTGTGGTTACAAACTTTGCGGCTCGCTCTATTTTAGAGGTAGGAATGCTCTTTTGTTCTTTCATTATTTAATTACTTGTTTAAGATACACTTATAAGATTTTTATCTTTTTTGGGCGAACCTCACGGGGCTTTGCTTACACTTCAGTGCTTTGATCAAACCCTGCTTTGTAGGGCTGCCCTTTTAATCCCTGATACGTTTTATAACTTAGACATATTTTGCCTATTCAAACAAAAAACCTTTTATGGTATATAAATGTTTCAAATGCCTTGATTTAGCCTAAAAAAATAGCTATGAAATTTGTAAAAGCAAGTAAGCCCTATCTAATTACTCTTAAATTTTTAACTTTAAAGCTTTAACAAGGCTCTTAAAAGAAAAATGCCCTCAAACAAGGGCATTTTGTTTCAAAACACTAAGCAAATTTAGTATTACCAATCGTGATTTTTAGTTTTCAAAGCTATATTTTTGCAAAAGCGCTTCATTTAAGCGATTTACCCCCCTGAATAGGGTAGAAGGGTTTCTTGACTCTCATAGGGATTATTCTTACTGGCATTACCCTCTTCTAAAATGTTGTGAACGGCATTTTGGGGGCTTGCCACCGCGTGGTCTTCCTATGTGAGGTCCTCTTCCCGCTCCACCTGCTACGACACCTAATTCTTCTTCCGAAAGCTCATCACCTTGTGGAGCTAAATTAGGGATAAGTAAATGGATTTCTTTATCTGTATTTTCATGGAAATATATTTTGAAATTATCAGGTACGAAGAAATCTGGAAGTTCGCGCTGTAAAACACCTTTGGGGTCTGCCAAAAGTAGTTTCTTAAAGGCTTGGTCTAAAATGGCTTTATCTAATACTTGCTCTACCTTGTCATCAAGCGAAGCATTAAATACTGCCTCTTCCGAAGGTAGTAAAATGACGTGCATCTCGTCAGAGGTATTTTCATGCAAGATAATACGTGTATCTTCGGGTAGCTTCAGTTCAGGAAATAGATTTTGCAGTACGGTTTTAGGGTTAGCCATGAACTCATTCCTAAACTGCACATCACTAGAAAGCTGAGCGAGTGCGGCTACTTTTTCAAGAAGTACCTGCTGTTTCATAATTCAAGAAAAGTAAGGTTGTTGAATATAACAAAAATGGATTTTTGCATATGATTACGTGAGAATAAGCAAGAAGGTTTCATTATTCTACAATAAAACTATAAAAGTTTTGGCTATTGAGAGCTTGTGGATTGAATTGCTGGTAGAGGTCAAAATGAAGATTAGCTACTTGATATTTGTAATTAACACGTGCATAGGCATCGCACTTACCTGCATTTTTTCGCTTCACATTAGGTGAGTAGTTAAGACCTATGGTAAAAATTCCTTTTTCTTTGGTAATTATTCCTATCTTTAATTCATATAACCGATTATTCTCGGCGAAATAAGCTCTGCGAAGCGTAGGTTTAGAACTTTCAGATTTAATAGTAATTGAGCCAATTTTCTCTACAAAAGTAAAACTATCGGCACTAGGGCGTGTTTTCGTCTCAGGGTTGAGCAGTAAAAACCCTACATCTACTCCGAAGTTCTCTGCATTGCTAAAGTCTACTACTGCTCCGCCTTTTTCATCTTTCATGAAAGAAGAGAACTGCGTTTGTAGCCAGAGCGTATCACCTATGTTATAAGTGCGAACATTCGGATTGATTTGGAAAAATACTTCAAAAAACATCTCTGGGGGAGCGCATGATGGCGAACAAGCTTCTAAAAAAGACCATATTATTACTAAGCAACTCACACGTATACAAGAGAGATATTTTAATACATGCTTCATGCCATTTAACTTAAATGTAGATCCTCTTGGTAATGGTGTCAACGTATGTATTGTAAATAGCTACAAAGTAGCTACTGATTTTTAGAAATTGAAATGCAATTATATAATTTTTCAAATGCGAAACTAACGTATCGTGGGTATTTGATACCACTACCAACCTTTTACTTAGCAAAAATAAATAAAAATATACAACTTTTGCAAGTACAGTAGCTGTAAAATACTCTTATGTAGCTATAAAGTGGTAAATATAGGTAATTAAGAGTAAACTAGAACTTTTTATTGAAAATTAGCTCCTAAAAAGGCAATTTTTATACTCAATAAGGTAAGTTTTGTAACCATAACATAATTATCAATAAGAATTTTTTGGAGTTTCTTCTGCTTTTAGCTCAAAAAGAAAGATACTATGCTTTTTCAATCTCTAATGTTTTTTATTATCTTTCTAAAAATTCCTAACTTTTAGATTAAATACAGAACTGTTCGCTGATCCTGAAGGTATAGCTAAAGGCAATCCCTTTTTTTGAATAATCATAAAAAGTTTTGCTATTTCAAATAAATCTATTAAATTTGCTACCAACACAAAGCCATAATTTTATGGCTTTTATTAGTTCTTTATCCTAACCACATTTGTAAAATCCAAAATTATGAAACAACATAGTGTGATTGTCGGTACTTATGATACTCATCAGCAAGCCATTGAAGCCCTTAAAGTTTTGCAAAGCCATAATTTCAACATGAAACACGTATCATTGGTAGGTAAAGGCGAAGCTGTAAAAGAAATTGATGGGGTACACACATGGGAAGAAGTAACTACTAGAGGAGCAGAATTGGGGGCAATTGCAGGAGCTGCATTAGGTGTGTTAGCAGGTTTGAGCCTTATTACAGTTCCAGGTTTAGGAGTTTTATACGTAGGTGGTGCTTTAGGAGCATTATTAGGTGGTTTTGAAGGAGCAACACTGGGTGCTTTAGGTGGCGGTATATTAGGTAGCATTTTTGGCTCAAAGCATGGCGCAGAAGGTACCGTTCACGGCAAACTAAATATAGAAGATGCTGTGAAATACAAGAAGTTAGTAGAGGAGGGGCGTTTTTTGGTAATTGTTCACGGTGATAAAGACGAGATTAAACATGCTCACAATATTTTAGAAGAACACTCTAATAGCAGTGGCGTGAGTTTCTTTCCTGTAAACTAATTAAAAAGTGTATCAACAAAAAGATATCAATATCCATCGCTGATTTATTTAGTTGGGTAATGGAGGTGCGTTTTATGTTACCTTTTTGTGAGACAGAGCTGTTGTATTAAGTAAGTAGGTAAATTTTGAACATAAAAAATGAAGCTATAAAGTTATATCGTTACAAGAAACGTGCTTTTTGTTCAGGTGTGGGCATACGACATATTTCATTTTTACCAAACCATTTATATCGGTAGTGGGCAACCCAATCATACATTTTATCACGCAAGAAAGTAGGAATAAGCACGAAAATATAACATGTTTTCCACCAACCTCCTAAAAGCCAAGCCACTTGAAGTGCTGCTGTAGATTTTTGATAAGCTTTCCCCTTGTATATTAGCACAAAACTATCTAAACTTTGAGTAGGTAGGTTGTATTTCTGCAATAATTCCTGCCCTTGCGGAGATTGCAAAGAAGCAAACTGAAATTGAAATTTCTTGTCATAGTCTATGATAAAATTGACTATGCTATTGCACAAATTACATACACCATCAAACAAGATAATAGATTTTTCTTGCATAAATTACCATTTGCTTAGGTAATTATTTCTCAAAAAAATTTCAACTCAAACTTAACATAACTTTACATAGCTTCCTAGAAATTTTACATTTGCTTGATGTTTAGCCAATACGCTTTTAAGTGGTTCTTGAGCGGCGTGTCCGTCTATTTCAATGTAAAACCAACAATTAAATTTCTCTTCGCTTTTAGCAGGGCGACTTTCTATTTTTTTTAGGTTAATTTGATGCACGCTAAAATCTTGCAAAAAAGTTGCCAAACTTCCTGCTACATCGGGTAATTGAGCTATGATAGTAGTTTTGTCATTACCACTAACTTGGTTTTCAAATTCTTTGCTAATGATATAGAAGCGAGTACGATTGTAAGGACTATCTTCAATATTTTCAAACAAAATAGGTACACGATAAATCTTAGCTGCAACACTGGCACAGATAGCTGCCGAGTGAGGTCGCTCTGAGGCTATTTTTACAGCTTTAGACGTAGACTCCACAGGTATGAACTCTACTTGGCTATCTTTGAAATAACTTTCCAAAAATTTACGACATTGCTTAAAGGCAATATCCTTAGAAAAAATTTGTTTTATATCATTCAACTTTTCGCAGGTGCTTGCAAAAGTATGATGTATAGGAAGCAAGGTTTCGGCAACAATACGCACATCAAAAGCAAAAAGTAGGTCTATTGTTTCGTTTACAAAACCTTCTTGATTATTTTCTATCGGTACAACTCCGAAACGAACACGTTGCGTAACTACACTTTCAAAAATAGAACGAATATCTTGCAAAGCAATGTAGTCAGTCATAGCACCGAACCTATTCTCAGCAGCTTGGTGACAGAAACTCCCCTCAGGTCCTAAATAAGCTACTCTTTCAGGAAGCTCAAAGTGGCGGCTTGCAGCAAAGATTTCCATATAAATAGCATCAATTGCAGCGGGAGTAAGCAATCCTCCTAGTTCTTGATTCAGGCGGGCTAATCTATCTAAGATAGCTTTTTCGCGTTCTGGGCGATAAATAAAAGTATTATTTGTTTTTTTTAGTTCCCCGATTTTTTGTACTATTTTCATTCGTTCGTTGAGCAGGGCTAATAGCTGATTGTCAATTTTATCTATCTCTTGGCGTAGCTGGTCTAACATGTTTTCTGTATCTTTCGGTAAAGGTTTGGAATAGCTGATAATGGCTTATATAAAAAGAATAGATAAAATGAGTTATTACTTTTGCATTACGAAATAACGTAAAAGCAAATTTTCCTTGTTAATCTTAATAACAAAAGTAGTAAAAAATGGTCGTAAAAAAGACGGTACAACAAAATTTTTTGTGTAGGAATTGCGGTAACAATTTCAGAGCTACTGTAAGTGTTTAGAAGCTAATCTCTATAAAATGCTTGATAATCAGTAAGATAAGAAACATAGCATTAGTCCTGCAAGTCAGTCATTATATGTTTTCATATGCTTACGTAAGTAGCAAAATAGAAATTACCGTTATCATACGTTCTAATCCCTCACTTTCTAATATCTAAACTCTTTTGCTCACATTTTTCGTAAAAAAATGTATTTTTGAGGCAAAAAATAATCATGTTTTACTAAATATGCTACAAATCAGCATCTTAAAGGAGAAAAAAGAGGAAGTTTTAGCGGCATTAGCCAAACGCAATTTCACCCAAGCCCAAGAATTAGTAGAAAAAGCATTAGAACTTGACCAAAAACGGCGTGAAATGCAACACACTTTGGATAAGCTATTAGCAGAGGCAAATAGTAAAGCCAAGCAAATTGGTATTCTTATAAAGGAGGGTAAATACGCTGAAGCAGAAGAGTTGAAAAGTCAAACGGCTCAACTTAAACAACAAGAAAAGTCCTTGCAAGAGACACTCCGCTTCTATGAAACTCAACAGCACGAAGTACTAGTACGGATACCTAATATCCCTCACAAGAGCGTAAAATATGGCAAATCTGCTGAGGATAACGAAATTGTATACCAAGCAGGGGAAATACCTCAACTACCTGCTAATGCGTTGCCTCACTGGGAGCTTATTCAGAAATTAGGTATCATTGATTTTGAACTCGGTAATAAAATTACAGGAGCAGGTTTTCCTGTTTACAAAGGCAAAGGGGCGCGTTTGCAACGGGCTTTGATAAATTTCTTTTTAGACCAAGCCCTACAGGCAGGTTATACCGAGGTGCAACCTCCCTATGTAGTTAATGCAGCATCGGGTTTTGGTACAGGACAACTGCCTGACAAAGACGGACAAATGTATTTCATAGAACGTGACGAGTTGTACCTGATTCCCACTGCCGAAGTTCCTGTTACTAACCTTTACCGCGATGTTATTTTGCAGGAGAAAGATTTACCTATAAAGAACGTAAGCTATACACCTTGTTTTCGGAGAGAAGCGGGTACTTGGGGGGCAGAAGTGCGTGGCTTAAACCGTTTACACCAATTTGATAAGGTAGAAATTGTACAAATTGTACAACCTGAAAAATCATATCAAGCCTTAGAAGAGATGGTAGCTTATGTAAAAAATTTGTTGGTACACTTAGCTTTACCCTTCCGAATTTTACGGCTTTGTGGTGGAGATATGGGCTTCACCTCGGCACTTACCTACGATTTTGAGGTATATTCTGCGGCACAAAAGAAATGGCTAGAGGTAAGTTCGGTGAGTAATTTTGAGACGTTTCAAGCAAATAGGCTTAAACTACGCTACAAAGATGCCCAGAAGAAAAGTATACTTTTGCATACGCTCAATGGAAGTGCATTAGCTTTGCCACGTACTTTGGCGGCTCTATTGGAAAATAACCAAGATGCGGAAGGGCATATTCACTTGCCTCAAGTGTTGTGGCAATATACAGGGTTTGAAGTGATATAAGAAGGGTTTGAAGTGATATAAGAAAAGAAATGCACAGATTTTGTATTGTAATTCAGTAATTAAACTCAGAAATTGCGTGCAAGAACGCAGAAGATGTAACACTTAATCAATATAATGCGAAGCGTTAGCAAAGCATAGGAGCAGAACGTACTCCAAAAGAGGTTCTCTTGTTTTTCTTGGATGAAAAAGAAGTTCAAAAAGAAACAGAAAATATATTTTTGAGTAGGATGCAGAATTTTATTTGGATTACTATCATAGTTTTTTGCTTTACTACTAACTTGCTTTTCGCTCAAGCACGTATTGGTGTGGGCTACAAAGAGGTAGGTATGGCTTCATACTATGAAGAGCGATTTGACAATCGTCCTACAGTAAGTGGTGAAAAGTTTGATAATAATGATTTGGTTGCTTCGCACCGTAAAATTCCTTTTGGTACAAAAGTGAAGGTTACGAATTTGAGTAATAACAAATGGGTAATTGTGCGAATTATTGACCGAGGCCCCTACGCTCATGGTAGAATTATAGATGTCTCGCTCAATGCGGCTAAAAAGTTAGATTTATTAAGTACGGCAGTTGCCAAGGTAGAAATAGAAGTGCTTAGCCCTGAGGGAAAAACTTTAGCCGAGCTGCAAGCTGAAAAAGAGAAGGAAGAGGCTAAAAATCAGGATAAAGAAAAGTCCGAGAGAGTAAAAGAGAATGGAAAAAAAGAAAAAGCCGAACTGAAAGAGAATGATTTTTTAATCGGTAAAACATACAACATGTTTGGTTCGCTCAAAAAGCCTGAGGGATTTGGCATACAAGTGGCCTCTTTTGATACATATACTAAGGTACAGAACTTTCTGAAACCTTACCAAGAAAAAGCCGATATTGGGGATATTTTTATTCAAGTAAGTACTAATACTCAAACAAATAAAAAAACTTACCGCATTTTAGTAAATGAATACAAAACCCGTGCTGAGGCTCAAAAAGATTATGAAAAAATACGCAAAGTAATGCAATTAACAAATAGTGTTCACGCACAACCGCATTTGAAGTAGCTTGTTTGGCAATAGTTTTAGCAAAAAAGTTATCTTTGCACATATTCTAAGTCATAGTTGTGATTTTTATTTTGCAGTTAAAGCATTATTTTTGAAAATAGATGCTGATAACTTCTTGCTTAAAACTGTCTAAAAGTTGTTTTTCTTCAGGTAAAATGCCTTCCGATTCAGCAACTTTTTGAGCAATTTTGGTTATTTTTTCAAGCATCTCTTCTGTAAGTTCTTGTTTACTTTGGCGTATTAGAAAAAGTGCATGATTGTAAGCAGTATTTACATCTTTTTGGATTAAATTATCAAGGATTTTGAATCGCTGCTCTGCAAAAATATTTTCATTTCGTTCAAGTTCTCGTTCTATACTTTCAAAAAATGCTTTTTTTTCTTCTTCTGATACATAAGAATCTACTTTGGCAATAGCATAAGCTAACTCGGCAATAGCTTTGTAGATATCGATTTTAGCAGTGTTGAGCATATGAAAAAAATGTACAAAAAATAAAAAATAGAAGATTTATGTTATTAATGTGAGTTAAAGAGGTAGATAAAACTTATCAAAGAAATAATTTTTTACTTTTATCAAGAATTTTAAGATTATTTTGTAGTGATAGAGTTGGTATTTTGTGTAGCCATATTTCTTTCATTAGCTACCTCTTTTCCGTCTTGGTAGGTTACAATCCAAGATTCTTGAATGCCCATTTTCGTAATTTGCTTTTTCAACTCGTCGGCTTCTTCTTTGGTCTTGAACATACCTAGCAGATATAACCCTGCTGATTGACGAGCATTACTATCACTTAAGTTAAAACTTTCGGCGTTGTCTTGTAATTTTTTATAGCCCTCACTTCCCACTTGTACTGAGTAGTAAGTGCCTCGGGGGGGGATGCCTTTTCTACGGGCTTCCATGATAGTGTTCTGCATATTCCTAAATTCCTCTCTACGTGCCTCTGCTTCTGCTTTGATTCGTTCTGCTTCACGTTGGCGTTCTTCTTCTCTTTGTTTTTGCTCTTGTGAAACTTTGAGTAAAGAGTCTGTACTTTGTTGCAGAGTTTTTACTTCTTGCTTATATTCCTGCAAATGTTCAGGGGTTTTGAATTTAGCTTCAAATTCCTTTTTCAATTCTCTGCCTCTCTTACGAGCTTCCTTACGTTCTTTGCGTGTCATTTTTTGGGCAACAAGTGGTAAAGTAGCTATCAACATAAACACCAAGCCCAACAATACTGCTTTTTTCATAGTTGAAACTATTTTGCGTAAATAAATGATTTATCTCCTTACAGATTCTTTACAAATGTTAGTGTTTTTGAGTATAATTTTTTATTTAGAGTGTTTCAAAAAAGATACCAAAAAATAGCATTTTATTTCAAAACTTCTACCAAGAAATATTGTTTGCCTTTTTGAATAAGTAAAAACTGCTCTTTGAGCAATGTGAAATTAGGTTTTTGGGTAGCTTGCTCTATTGTTAATTTAGTTTTGTTAATGCTTACACCATTTCCTTTAATGAGTCTATTTGCTTCACTTTTGGAGATTTGCAATGCCAAGGCTACCAGATCGGTAGTAGTAGCGATGCTCTCAAACTCTTTTGCGGTGTAAGTTTGGCGTGGTAATCCTTCAAAGACTTCTTGTAAAGTAGCTAAATCAGTAGCTTCGAATTGTTCTAATACTGCTTTTCCGTAAAGCAGTTGAGAGGCTTGCTCTGCCTTTTGATAGTCTTCTACTGAGTGTACCATAGTAGTAATTTCTTTGGCTAGGATGCGCTTTAGGGCGTTAGGATTTTGAGCATTGTCAGTTTCTAATTGTTTTATGGTAGCTTGGTCAAAAGGTAAAAAGATACGCAGGAGTTTGGGCAAGTCTTTATCATCAACATTTAACCAAAATTGATAGAATTTGTAAGGTGAGGTTTTATTAGCATCTAACCAAATATTTCCTTGTTCAGACTTTCCGAATTTTGAGCCATCAGATTTAGTAAGCAGCGGGCAGGTAATAGCATGAGCTTGAGCTTGTGGTATGAGTTTGCTAATTAGCTCAATACCTGCTGTAATGTTGCCCCATTGGTCGCTTCCGCCCATTTGCAGACGGCAATTTTTGTGGGTATAGAGCCAATAAAAGTCATAACCTTGCAGAAGTTGGTATGAAAATTCGGTGAAAGAAATACCTGTTTCTAAACGGTTTTGCACCGAGTCTTTTGCTATCATATAGCTGATAGTCAAGTGCTTACCTACATTTCGTAAAAAATCTATGACATTAAAGTTTTTGTACCAGTCATAATTGTTTACAATTTCTGCGGGGTTTTCGGTGGTTTCAAAGTCTAAAAATTTTTGCATCTGAAGTTTGATACGCTCCAAGTTGTAGCGGATAGTATCTTCGTCAAGCAAATTACGTTCTTTGGATTTGCCAGAGGGGTCTCCAATCATACCGGTTGCTCCACCGATGAGGGCAATGGGTGTATGCCCTGCTCGTTGCAGGTATACTAAAAGCATCAGGCTCACGAGGTTGCCAATGTGTAGAGAATCTGCTGTAGGGTCAAACCCTACATATGCTGTGGTGGGTTGTTGCAAAAGTTTTTCTACCTCGGGGGTATGGTTATGCACCATTCCACGCCATGTAAGTTCGTGCAAAAAGTTTGTTTTCATTCAAAAATTGATAATTTGCAGAAAAAGAAAAAAGAATTTTGAAATATCTGAATTAAATACTTTTTAGGTAAAATCAATTATAAAACGCTTAAGAAAGTAAACTTAGAGTGATGTAGAAATAAAAAATATGAAAGTGATAGTAAATAGCACCGTTTTTGAAAAAACCTTACATTTTCCTACTAATTCAGGAACTTGTAAGGTTTAAGTATGACTTGATTTTGAGTTGAGAATGAACGTAATGGAAAAGGGGTAATTAGCATCTAACTTAGCGTTTTTACATATTTCCTAATTTTTCCATCAAATCAGCTACACGGCAAGAATAGCCCATTTCATTGTCATACCAACCGATTACTTTTGCTAGATTACCGTTTACGGCAGTAAGTTCGGCATCAAAAATACAAGAGTGGGTATTTCCTATAATATCAACCGAAACGATAGGGTGCTCGGTGTATTCTAGAATGCCTTTCAAATGGCTTTCAGCGGCGGCTTTCATAGCGGCGTTAATCTCCTCACGGGAAACTTCTTTTTTCAAGATAACGGTCAAGTCTGTCAAAGAACCGTCGGCTACGGGTACACGCATAGCTGTACCATCTAATTTACCTTGTAAATGAGGTAATACCAAACCTACAGCTTTGGCTGCTCCTGTAGAGGTAGGTACGATAGATAAGGCAGCGGCGCGCGCTCTGCGTAGGTCTTTATGAGGACCATCTTGTAGGTTTTGGTCTTGGGTATAGGCGTGGATAGTAGTGATGTAACCTTTTTCAATTCCGAAGGCATCGTCTAATACTTTTGCCATAGGTGCGAGGCAGTTAGTAGTACAAGAGGCATTGGATAGTATTTTTTCAGCTCCTGTAAGGGTATTATCATTTACCCCTAACACCACGGTAGGAATAGTTTTCTCTTTAGCAGGTGCTGAAATAACTACTTTTTTCGCTCCTGCAGTAAGGTGTAAACTGGCTCCTTTTTCATCTACAAAACGTCCTGTGGACTCTAGTACTACATCTATACCTAGCGAGGCCCAAGGCAGTTGAGCAGGATCCTTTTGAGCATACACGGGAATAGCTTTGCCATTGACGATGAGGTTTTTTTCATCGAAAGTAACTTCGCCTGTAAATCTACCGTGAATTGAGTCGTATCTTAGCAAGTGTGCCAAAGTGGTTGTGTCGGTCAAATCATTGATAGCCACTACCTCAACGTTAGGTTTATTGAGTAAGGCTCTGAATGATAATCTTCCGATGCGTCCAAAGCCATTGATTGCAACTCTGATTGCCATGTATTTAAGTTGTGTTTGAAGTGAACAATATTTGATAAAAAACAGTGCTGCAATATTAAAAGAAAAATGCTAAAATGCAAAAAATAGAAAGTTGTGTAGTAATTTCGTTATGATAAAGGAGTGTAGGGTTTGTTCTTTATGTTTATGCTTAATAGCTATGGGTTTATTTCTTAGGTATTACATGCAAAAACCTGCTCTTAAAATTTTTGATGCATTTGACAGCTTTTTTAAGGTGAAGCTAAATAGGTAAGTTTTCTTTACCACGTAACTCCTTGTGCGATGGCTTGTGGATGTATGCGAAAGAAGATTGTACCACCTGCAACAAAAGTGGAAAGGTAGGTAAATTGCCTTTGAGCCGAGATTTTAGGATCTGTGGCAGGGCAGTCTGTAATTACTTTGGTTGTAGCTAAGGTTGGATTGATACCACGCAAGTTTTGGTAGATGGCTCCATGAGCAGGATTACCTAACTGAAAGCCCATTCTGCACCGAAAGTGGTCAGGAAAGCGACGAAATAGGTCATTACCATCCCAATACATTGCGCCATTCATTTCTTTAATAACATCTTGTACATCTTGGACTTGATTGGTAAAAAGTCTAATTACAGAAAGTGTAGCTTCGCGCCTACGTGGCTCATCTCCTTTCCCTATTTCGTAATATTCTTTGTGTGCAGGGCTAGTGATGCCTTTGGTATAGCTAGTATCAGTAAGTAGTTCGGCTAGTCCATAAGTTTGGTTACGACGCTTCATGGCTACTCCCTTACCAATTACTACATAGTTATACATCGCAAATACTATCGCAAAGGTTTCGCGTGTGCGCTCTCGAGCTACGCCATGGGAAGGGTTTTGAGCTTGTAACCAAGCAGTAGGAGTGGACTCAGCATACACAGTCGCAGCATACTCCATGAGTTGTGAACCTGTAATATATGGAACTTGATTGCCATTCCATACAGCCACATCAATATTATCAGAGGCTTGCCCTAAAAATTTACCTGAACTATCAAAGTGAACGGACATACTAGAGTAAAACTAAAAATTTTGTAGTGTCCAAAATAAAGGAACTTTTTTGAGAAATACAAATTTTTTAGGTTTATTTCGTAACTTTGCACGCTTTTTATGCAACTATCGAAATTTTAACCTTTCCTATCCTACCTCCTTTTGAGGTAAAGTGAGTGCTTTTTCTTTTCTGTTATGAAGATAACCGAACATATTGCCAAGGCAAAAAAAACTTTATTTTCTTTTGAAATTCTGCCTCCGCTTAAAGGAGAGAGTATTCAAACCTTGTTCAAGGCTATTGAGCCCTTAATGGAGTTCAAACCTGCTTTTATTGATGTAACTTACCACCGTGAGGAGTACGTGTATAAACAACACCCTAACGGCTTACTAGAAAAACGCACTATACGTAAGCGACCTGGTACAGTAGGAATTTGTGCCGCTATTATGAATCACTTCAAAGTAGATGCTGTACCTCATTTAATTTGTGGAGGCTTTGATAAAGAGGAAACCGAAAATGCTTTGATTGATCTCAACTACTTAGGTATTGATAACGTGCTTGTCCTTCGGGGAGACTCCATCAAGTCAGAAACTAGTTTTATTCCTGAGCCTAATGGGCACGCTTACGCAAGTGAGTTGTTAGAGCAGGTAGTAAATATGAATAAAGGTATCTTTTTAGATACTGAAATGACCAAAGCCCAACCTACTAACTTCTGCATCGGTGTGGCAGGCTACCCAGAAAAGCATTTTGAAGCCCCTAATCTCCAAACTGATTTGAAATACCTAAAAAAAAAGGTAGATATGGGAGCTGATTACATCGTTACGCAAATGTTTTTTGATAATAAAAAATTTTTTGAATTTGTACGCCTCTGCCGTGAAATGGGTATTGACGTCCCTATTATTCCAGGACTTAAACCTATTACTACTAAAAAACAACTTACTACATTACCAAGCATTTTTCATATTGACCTGCCCCAAGAATTAGTAGAAGCCGTAGAAGCCTGTAAAGATAATGCTCAAGTAAAACAAGTAGGAATTGAGTGGGGCATACAACAATCCAAAGAATTGATTGAATTTGGAGTACCTTGCTTGCATTATTACTCTATGAGCAAGTCTGATGCAGTACAAAGTATTGCTGCTGCTTTATTTTAATTTATTTCCGTTTTATCATTGCTCTACAAAAATGGATTTATTGATAGATATTCTTAAAATAACCCTTCCTGCGGGTTTAGTACTTTATGCTATGTATTTGGTAGTCAAATCATTAGCTCAAAAAGAATTACAAGAAAAGCAGTTGGAGCTTAAACGTATTATTCAAGAGAAAAATACCGAACATATTTTGCCTATTCGCTTACAAGCTTATGAGCGACTCGGGCTACTATTAGAGCGAATTTCGCCTACTAATTTGGTAATGCGACTTAACAATGCCGAGTTCTCAGTAGGGCTTTTTCAGCATATCTTAGTAAATGAAATTAGAAATGAATTTGCTCACAATCTCTCACAGCAAATGTATATTAGCGACGAAGCCTGGCTCTTGACAAGAAAAGCCGTAGAGGAAACAATTTTATTTATCAATAACGTAGCCTCTTCACTACCTGAAGACAACAATGGCACTGAATTAGCCAAAAAGTTGTTAGAAACAGTAGCCTCACAAAACGTTTATCCTACACAAGAGGCGCTGCAATTTCTTAAAGCAGAATTAAGGCAAATGTTTTAATAAGCCTCGTAAAATACTGAAACTATTTACTGTTGATACAGATTAAAAAACTAATAAATCCAATACTGAGATTGAAAGTATGTTTCCTAAATATGATGTCATAGTAGTAGGAGCAGGGCATGCAGGTTGCGAAGCAGCAGCTGCGGCAGCTAACATGGGCTCCAAAGTATTGCTCATTACGATGGACATGACTAAAATAGCTCAAATGTCGTGCAATCCTGCAATGGGGGGAGTAGCCAAAGGGCAAATCGTGAGAGAAATTGATGCCTTAGGAGGCTATTCAGGCATTGTATCAGACAAGACCATGATACAGTTTCGTATGCTTAACCGAAGCAAAGGAGCTGCCATGTGGAGCCCACGTTGCCAAAGCGACAGAATGAGATTCTCCGAAGAGTGGCGACTTTACCTTGAAACTCTGCCTAATTTAGATTTTTGGCAAGAGATGGTCACTGGAATTTTAGTTAAAGATAAGCGCGTGTACGGTGTGCGTACTGCTCTCGGTGTAGAGATTGAAGGCAAGACCGTAGTGCTTACTAATGGTACTTTCTTGAATGGTGTTATCCACATTGGCGAAAAAAACTTCGGCGGAGGGCGAGTCGGAGAGAAAGCTGCAAAAGGCTTAACCGAACAACTCATTAGCTTAGGCTTTGAGGCAGGACGTATGAAAACAGGTACTCCCCCACGCGTAGATGGTAGAACAATTGATTACAGCCGTACTGAAGAACAAAAAGGCGATGAGCCTCCAGGCAAGTTCTCATTTTTGGATACCCCACCACTTACTAAACAGCGTAGCTGCTTTATCACTTACACCAATCCACAAGTACATGCCGTCTTGCAAACAGGATTTGACAAATCTCCTATGTTTACAGGACGCATCCAAGGGGTAGGACCTCGCTACTGCCCCTCTATTGAGGATAAAATTAACCGCTTCTCCGAAAGAGAGCGACACCAAATATTTATAGAACCCGAAGGTTGGAATACCATAGAGGTATATGTAAATGGCTTTTCTACTTCTTTGCCCGAAGACGTGCAATACAAAGCCCTTCGCCTTATCCCAGGCTTTGAAAATGTCAAAATGTTTCGTCCAGGTTATGCTATTGAATATGACTATTTTCCTCCCACTCAACTAAAACCAACCTTAGAAACTAAACTTATTCAAAACTTATTTTTTGCAGGGCAAATCAATGGCACCACAGGTTATGAAGAAGCCGCCTGCCAAGGGCTTGTGGCAGGTATCAATGCACACCAAAACGCCCACGAAAAAGAGCCCTTTATCCTTAAACGTTCAGAGGCTTACATTGGTGTACTCATTGACGATTTGATTAACAAAGGCACAGACGAGCCTTATCGCATGTTTACCTCTCGGGCAGAATATCGTATCCTACTTCGCCAAGATAATGCCGACATGCGACTCACCCAAAAAGGCTATAACTTGGGATTAGCTTCACAAGAGCGACTAGATAGGCTGAAAGATAAGCAAGCTAAAATTGCTCAATTACAAAAAGAAATTTTTGCAGGGAAAATTGAGCCCGAAAATATTAACCGTTTTTTGGAGAGCATGGGTAGTACTCCTATCCGTGAAAAAACTACTTGGGTAAACTTACTCCGCAGACCTGAAATTGACTTTGCAACACTTTCCAAAGCTATTCCTGCTTTACGTGAATTGCTTGCCAAGGTCCCAGCAGAAGTAGCCGAACAGGTGGAAATTGCTATAAAATATGAAAGCTATATAGAAAAAGAACAAAAAATGGCAGAGAAAATTAGTCAATTAGAAAACTTAAAAATTCCTGCTAATTTTGATTATAGCAAAATACAGGCAATTTCTACCGAAGGTAGGCAAAAATTACAAAAATTTCGCCCCGAAACTATTGGGCAAGCCTCGCGTATTAGTGGGGTTTCAGCCTCCGATGTTTCCGTACTAATGGTATATTTAGGAAGATAAACGCATGCCTCCTGTATGTAATGCTACAATTTGAGTATAAGGAGCAAAAAAATCTTTACTTATTAAATCCCAAATACCTAAAAACATTTTACCCGTGTAAATTGGTTCTATTGGTATAGAAAAGGTGTTGGTAAACAAGTTACAAAAACTTTGTAAGAAGAGGGGTATTTTGGCATAGCCTCCTAAGTGGTAATCCAAAAAAATATGATAGTTCTGGGTATGTATTTGTGCAGCCTCTTGTTGAAGTTTTACCACTTCTTTGTATAAAAATTGAGCATTTTTCAAGACAGCAAATCCTAAGGCTCTTTGATGTGGTGAGAGTGCCAAACTTACCCCTGCCAAAGTGCCTCCTGTGCCGCAGGGCAGGCATATGAAATCAAAATCAATAGGACAGTTTTGTAAAATTTCTGCACAACCTTTCACTGCCAGAGCATTGCTTCCACCTTCAGGAATAAGATAGAATCTGCCCCATTTCTCTTGTAGTTGCCGAATAAAGTAGGGCTCGTTTTTTTGCCGATATTGCTCACGGCTTACATAATCTAATTTCATACCTTGAGCTTGGGCAAAAGTTAGAGTTTCGTTCAAAGGTAAAGTCTTCTCCCCACGAATAATGCTGATAGTCTGAAAGCCAAAGATTTTACCTGCAGCAGCTGTAGCATAGATATGATTTGAGTAGGCTCCGCCAAAGGTAAGCAAAGTATCAAAGCCTAAGGTCCTAGCTTCTTGTAGGTTATATTTTAGCTTAAACCACTTATTCCCTGAAATTTGTGGGTGTATTTTATCTATTCGCATTACCCAAATTTGCACCTTCTTTTGGGCAAGCCAATCGCTGGCTAATAATTGTGTTTCAAAAAACATAGTAAATGAATGAATAATGCGAAACTCTTTCGTCAGAGAATTGTTTCCTGCAAAAAATTCTTAAAAAATAATAGCAGAACCAAGACAAAATAGATTTCTATTTAATTGACTATTTTGTGAATGGTATAGTTCACAAATACTTAATTATTATGAGTATAGCCTTTGTAGCTTAAATTGTAGGAAAAGCAAGTCGTAGGGCTGTTTGGAAAGCAATAGTAAGTAATCTACTTTCAAATTTTCTATTCGCACCTTAGCAACACCTTTTTGAGTAAGAAATTTCATTTTTTCTAAATCTTGTTGGCTTTTGAGCAGAAATTCAAACTCCTCTTGTGAAAGTTCTTCACCTATTTGCAATTGTATAAATCATTGTTTTAGTTTAGTTTTGCTTTCTTATAAAAAGGCACGCGCATCACTTAGCCCTTCCCGTGTAAAACCTTATTAAGGTTTCTTTGAGAACGCTCTCAAAATTTTGAATTACCTCTTGGCTAAATGTTTGAAAATTGATATTTGACATGTTTGATGTGTAGTTAAACTACTTGATTTGCAATAAATACTTATCCTTTATTACTTTTATTACTTTTTTGTTGAAAAAAGTATGCAATTTTTTCTCTTGAAAATGCGTTAAGCGTATTCTCAGGCAATAATCCACCTTTTTGGGCAAATATAATGCCGTAAGTTACGTCTTGTAAGGTAGCTATTTCGTGAGCATCAGGGTTAATACTTATTTTTATACTTTTTTCTTGAGCAAGGTCTATCCAACGCCAGTCTAAATCTAGGCGATAAGGACTTGCGTTCACTTCTATTGCCACGCCATTAGCGGCACAAGCGTCTATAACTTTTCGGTAATCAATCGGATAGCCCTCACGTTTAAGCCATATCCGTCCTGTAGGATGTCCCAAAATAGTAGTGTAAGGGTTTTCTATAGCTTTAATGAGCCGTTGCGTAGCTTTTTCAAGGTTCATTTTTAGCCCTGAGTGAATAGAGGCAATTACAAAATCAAAAGATTTCAAGATTTCGTAGTCATAATCCAAAGAACCATCGGCTAAAATATCAGCTTCAATACCCTTGAAAATATAAAAATCTTCAAATTGAGCATTCAAGCGGTCAATTTCAGCGTGCTGTTCCCAAATACGTTTCTCTTCTAAGCCGTTAGCATAAAAAGCACTTTTGGAGTGGTCTGTAATGCCCAAATAATCATATCCTAATTTTCGTGTAGCTTCTGCTATTGCTTGTAAGGTATCTGCTCCATCGCTATATGTAGAGTGTACGTGTAAAATCCCCTTTAAATCTTTGAGTTGTAGTAATTTCTCGGGCTGATAACGTTGCTGGCTTATCCACCTAAACTCGTGGCAATTTTCGCGGTGCAGTGGTAGAATATATGGTAAATCTACTTTTTGATAAATTTCTACCTCGCTCAAAGTAGGATTTTGCAAAGCAATTTGCCTCAAAGTTTGCCCGTTGTGTAACTTTGTAGTAAGATGTTGCCAGCTTGCAGAACGCATAAACCACTGGCTTTCAAAGCTATCTTTGTGTGCTAAATGTATTTCTATTTTGTGTGGTGTATCCTTCCAAGTACCGCGCCAGGTGAATATTCCCGTATGTTGTGTATTCTTTTTGAGTTCAGGGCAAAGGGCAAGGGCTTGGTGTGTTTGGGCAAAACTGTCAGTTGCCATTATAAGTTCAATTTTTTCAAGAACTTCAACCACTTGACGCAAATTGCCCGCAATTTCAATTCGTGGGCTAATATTTTTCTGTTGCAAATATGCTTTAATTTCGTGGGCGATTGGCTCGGCGTCAGCCCAAAATATTTTTGCGGAGTTGGTACGTTGGTAAAGCAAAGCATTTTTAATATTTTCTTGCATTTTCTCGCCAAAGCCTTTCAGTTGAGCAATTTGCCCATTTTCGCAAGCTTCGTAAAGGGCTTCCAAACTGGTGTAGCCGTATTCTTTCCACAAAGTTTGAATTTTCTTTTTGCCTAGTCCTTGTATCTTAAACATTTGTAACACTCCGGCAGGTGTTTGGTTGAGTAAAATTTCCAAGTCATCAAACGTACCTTTGAGCCGTAACTGCTCTATTTTGCTTAACAAACTCTTGCCTATCCCTTTGAGCGAGGCAATTTGCGCCAAAGGCATCTCTGCTAATGCATAGTTATTTTTTTCTGCCTGAAAAATGGCATTTTGGTAGGTTCTTATCTTAAACTCGTTCTCATCGTGCAATTCTAAAAGCGTTACATACAAGCGAAGTTTTTGTAAAAGTGTATTAGTATCTATCATTGCCCTGAAGTTTTTTTATCTTTGCAAAGCTATGCCTTTTGCACTGAAAATCCAAATTTCCTTTTTTCGTGAACTATGCCTTATCTACCTCCCTTTTTCATTACCGAACCTATTTATATTATTGAAAATCAGCCTAAATTTCCTATGGTAGTCTTACTACCTGACAAGCTATCCATTCAAGGGGAGCTATTTTTGGGTAAAATCCTAAGAGCGGTTAGTTTAGAAATAAGCCAATGCAAATTGATTTATCCGAAAAAAACAACGCAAGCGAAAGAGGTTTTGCTTTCAACTCATCTCTTGTCCTTTGGTGTAGATTTTAACCAAACAGCAATAAACTGGCAAATTCCGCCTTATGAAACAGTAAAGATAGGTGAAACCAAAGTAATTATTGCTGATGCCTTGTTAGCAATTAGCCAATCTGTAGAACTTAAAAAACGCCTGTGGGCGGCTATGCAGGTATTTTTTAACAATTAAAAAATAGGGTAGTAGTGTAAGATGTGTAATCTTGTAAAACGAATTGAATCATTACCCACTTGTAACCAAAATGAACTTGTTAATATTTAGCAGGCATTCTTTTCTAATTCTTTGAGTTGGGCAAGTTCGTCGCGAAGGCGAGCTGCTTCCAAAAAATTTAATTCTTTTGCGGCAGCTTCCATGGCTTTTTGTGTTTGTTTTATCAATTTCCGTAATTCTTCTTTACTTTGGGTCAGGTATTTAATTACAGGGTCGGTGGTAATGTTTATTTCCTCAGGTTCGGTATAATAGAGTTTGATAACCTTTTTCGCATCAGCTACTTCAGTTTGTTTCAAAATAGCTTCTTTTGATTTTTTTATAGTTCTTGGGGTAATATTATGCTTTTGGTTAAACTCCTCTTGAATGCGTCTTCTACGCTGGGTTTCATTTATGGCTATCTCCATGGATTGAGTTATGGTATCAGCATATAAAATAACTTTGCCCTGTTCGTTCCTTGCAGCACGCCCAATGATCTGAATAAGAGAGCGTTCGTTTCGTAAAAAGCCTTCTTTGTCTGCATCCATAATGGCTACAAGGGCAACCTCGGGCAAATCCAACCCTTCTCGTAAGAGATTTACACCCACTAAAACATCAATAATTCCTAGACGTAACTGGCGCAAAATTTCTACTCGCTCTATGGGCTTTACGTCTGAATGAATGTACTGGCACTTAATACCTAACCTACATAAATAGTAACTTAGCTCCTCTGCCATGCGTTTAGTAAGTGTGGTAACGAGTACGCGCCCATCATTCTGAAGAGTTTGGTGAATTTCCTCTAACAAGTCATCAATTTGATTAAGACTTGGACGCACAAATACTTGTGGATCTAATACTCCCGTGGGGCGAATTAGTTGCTCTACTACTACACCTTCCGAAAGGCGGAGTTCATAATCAGCAGGAGTGGCACTTACATAGATAATTTGATGGATCAGTGCCTCAAATTCTTGGAAATTGAGCGGTCTGTTATCCAAAGCTGAAGGCAAGCGAAAGCCATACTCTACCAAAGTAATCTTACGTGAGCGGTCTCCACCATACATACCTCTGATTTGTGGAATAGTAACATGGCTTTCATCAATTACCATAAGAAAATCTTTTGGAAAGTAGTCAATCAAGCAGAAGGGGCGTTGTCCTTTTTGCCTACGGTCAAAATATCGTGAATAGTTTTCAATACCTGAACAATAGCCTAGCTCGCGCATCATTTCTAAATCAAATTCAGTACGTTGCTTGATGCGCTCTGCCTCCTCTAATCTACCTTCACGTTCAAAATATTTGATTTGTTGTGCTAGGTCTGCCTCGATTTCTTGTATAGCTTTGTGCAGAGTATCTTGACTAGTTACGAATAAGTTAGCAGGAAAAATAGAAATAGCGCGCTCATCGGCAATCTTTTGGTTATTAGTTGGATTGATACGTTGTATAGCTTCAATCTCGTCGCCAAAGAAGAAAATACGGTAAGCAAAATCGGCATAAGCTACAAAAATATCTACCGTATCACCTCTTACTCTAAATGTACCACGAGAGAATTCCGCTTCGGTACGTGTATAGAGAATATCTACCAAAGCAAATAAGAGGCGATTTCGGCTAATTACATCCCCTACAGCTACACGAATTATATTCTTGGAGAACTCCTCAGGATTGCCAATTCCATAAATACAAGAAACAGAAGCCACTACCAACACATCGCTTCTTCCTGAAAGCAAAGCTGAAGTGGCACTTAAACGCAACTTTTCAATCTCATCATTAATAGCTAATTCTTTTTCAATGTACGTATTAGTAGCAGGAATGTAAGCCTCAGGTTGATAATAATCATAGTAAGAAATAAAATATTCTACGGCATTGTTAGGAAAAAACTGCTTAAATTCGCCATAAAGCTGAGCAGCTAAAGTTTTATTGTGTGAGAGTACTAAGGTCGGTTTATTGACTTGGGCTATTACATTAGCAATAGTAAAAGTTTTGCCTGAACCTGTTACGCCGAGTAAAGTTTGATACTTTTCACCACGCAAAATGCCCTCTACCAATTGTTGGATAGCTTGCGGCTGGTCGCCCGTGGGTTCAAAATCGGCTACAAGTTGAAACATATTGTTTCGTTTTGAAACATAAATTTCGGTTAAATTAAATTTCCAAAGTTAGCAATTTTTTGTGATAGATAGAGGTTTTGAAAATTAACCAAAAATCTTGTAATAGCTGAACTTTCCAAAACTTTTTCTTATATTTGCAGTCTCAAAAATTATTCTTTTGGCTCCGTAGTTCAACGGATAGAATAGAAGTTTCCTAAACTTTTGATGTGGGTTCGATTCCCGCCGGAGCTACTATTATTCTCCTAACGTTTATTTTTTAATTTGGTTCTGAACTTGAAAATCTAAATATTCTTGCAAGAAAGCCTTGAAAATCAATAGGTTGAAAATTGAAGTTTTTTACTCTCAGCAATAGGGCATAGAGATACCTCAAAAAAATTTTTTGTAGAGTTTAACATTTTCAAGAATTTGAAGGCTCTTTTAGGACTTAATAAGGTTTTTTAGTGGTTTACTTGTGAGGGCTAGTGGGGTTATTCCAATCCTTCCAAAAATTTGAGGGCTTTAATTATTTCTTCATCAGTTTTTAGTTTTAGTTTTTGAGTTTCTATATATCGTAATACTTCAGGTTGATGGGCAAAAATAGTTTGAAATGATTTTTTATTTCGCTTAAAAGGCTGTAATTGCTTGTTAGTATAGATAAACCACTGTTCAGAGAGTTGAAATTTAATGGTGGTGGTAGCTGAATTGAACAGCTTAGTAGTAACTTTTTCAACTAGGTATCGTTTTAACAGTTTGTGTTTACCATCATACAAAACTTCATAGAAAGCATTATCGGAATTTTTGTTATACGTACCAAAACCATTTCTAAATAAAAAGGTTTTTTTCTGTTCGGTATCTGTATAGCTAAACTCCCGTACTTCAGCTTTGTCTAACTCATACATCACTTGTTTATGCATATATAAAATTTTATCTGCAAAGGCATCATACTTAATTGGAAAGTTACCTTTTCTGCCATCTTGCATAAGCACATAACCATCATAAAATTTTTCTGAAAGATAGGGTGTCCCCTCAATATCAGTATATTTGTTTTCACGTATTACCTCTCCCACAATATTAACAAGATTGACAAGTTGGGCAAAGGTAGAGTGGTAAAGGAATACTAAAATAATTGTCCTTAGAATACTTCTTTTTACGAACATAGCCTATTTTAAGAAGAATAGTTACAATTTTTATTTTGTGTTTTCGTATCATCTACCAACTGCTAAGATTATTGTATTTATCGTTCTATTTAGAATTATAACCTTGGCTTTGATTATTTTATGTTTTGAATCTGAGGTAAAAAAGCTTACTTTCTCAATTTATTTTAGTTATATTTTCCTAAAATATCCATTTTAGTTTGACATCTTTGAATGGATTCTTGAGCAATTCGCATATCATCATTATTAAGTGAAAAAGCGATTGATTTCTTGTAGTATTCTATGGCTTTGTCAAATTTTTGTTGCATTTCATACATGATACCGTATTCATTATAGATTTTAGATTTATTGATACCTGGTACTTGAAGGGCTTTAGCTAAAAGTTGTTCTAATTCCTCAAATTTTTCAAGTGTAGAGAGTACGATAGCATAATTAAGATAAACAGCAGTGTATTCAGGGGCATACTTTAATGCTAATTTATAGCATTCTTCTGCTTTTTTGTAATCTTTGTATTTGGTTTCATAAATCCAACCTAAATGGTTGTAAGCTTTACCATATTCAGTATCTCGTTCTATGATGTAGGTGAGCGTATCAAAAGCTTCTACAATCAAGCCGTCTTTAATTTCATTATCGGCTTTGAAAAAGAGTCTATCCAGTTCTAAAAGTTCATCGTTTCTTTCCATAAAATTTTTGAGTTTTTGTTGATGAATTGAATAAAGTAATTTTTACGTAAGTTTTGAATTAAAACTTGAAAAATAGGAGTAATCAAGGATTTGATTATATTTTTTTCATTTCTGCTTCCAAAGTTACAACTTAATAGATAATCATAGCCTTTTTTGGTAAAAAAAATTTTGAAAAATAAAAAAAAAATCAAATCTTTGCAATAAAGACTTAGATAAAAGTAAAAATATTCTTATATAAAACGTAAAAAACAGAATAAAGTTGCTTTTTCTCTGTCTTTGCTTGCTAAATATTTTTTCATAAGGCTATTGCTGAACTAAACGGTATGAAAGTTTGACGCAACCTAAGCAACCAAGTTTTAGCTTTATCCGTATATAGCGTTGGTTTTACTATTGTAAGTTTTATCTCAAAATTTTACTTTTAGTGAAAAACTAAATCTCAAAACTTTCGTAAGTTCTTTTGGGAAGTATTTATAGTTTGGCAAAACCTGTATTAGCTGCTATATTTAAGACTATAACTAACTAACGATAAACCCTAATTAAACTTTCTCTATGCGTATAGCGATTGTACTTAACACTTCTTGGAATATCTACAATTTTAGACAAGGTTTAGTCCAGTCTTTACTTCAAGAAGGGCATCAAATCATAGCTATAGCACCTTATGACAAGTATTCAGAGAAATTAGTAGAGATGGGCTGCGAATATAAACCTGTCAAACTCCAAAACAAAGGTTCGAATCCATTCAAAGATTTACAATTCACGTGGCAATTGTTTAAGATTTTTAGAGAAACTTCACCAGATATTGTTCTTCAATTTACTATTAAGCCCAATATTTATGGTACATTTGCAGCACGCTTGCTTAATATTCCTGTAGTAAATAATGTGTGCGGATTAGGAACGGTTTTTCTTCGCAAGGGGCTTACATCATTAGTGGCAAAATTATTATACAAACTAGCTTTTTGGTTTCCTGAAAAAGTATTTTTCCAAAATGAAGAAGACCTGAAACTCTTTGTAGAAAAGAGACTTGTTGATTATAAGATTACTGATTTAGTTCCTGGTTCAGGAATTGATTTGAATAAATTTCAACCACAAGAAAAGCCTACCAAAAACAAAGAATTTACCTTTTTAATGATAGCCCGCTTGCTTTATGATAAGGGTATCATGGAATATGTAGAAGCCGCTAATATCTTGAAGAATAAAGGCATAGAAGCGCGTTTTCAAATCTTGGGAGCAGTAGAGGAGGACGCCAATTTAGGTGTTTCGCAAAAAATAGTAGAACAATGGGTAGAAAATGGAATAATTGAGTATTTAGGTACAACTGATGACGTAACCCAATACATTGCCCAAGCTGATTGCGTAGTCCTCCCTTCGTATCGTGAGGGTACACCTCGCTCCTTGTTAGAAGCTGCAAGCATGGCTAAGCCCTTGATTGCTACTAACATAGCAGGTTGTAAACAAACTATTGACCATGGAGTAAATGGTTTCCTTTGTGAAATTAAAAATAGTTATGATTTAGCCCACCAAATGGAAAAAATGTATAAGTTACCTTCGGAAAAACTACAAGCCATGGGCAAAGCCAGCCGAAAGAAAGTAGAACGTGAATTTGATGAACGGTTTGTCATAAAGAAGTACTTACATACAATTGCCGAAATTGCTCAGAAGAGAAATATTGCCTATGCTTAAAAGATGCGAATTATTCCTGCCATTGATATAATAGAAGGTAAGTGTGTTCGGCTTACGCAAGGTATTTATACTGAAAAAACCACTTATAGCGATCAACCCTTAGAATTAGCAAAACAATTTGAAGACAATGGATTACAATACTTGCATTTGGTAGATTTAGATGGAGCAAGAAACGGCAAAGTTGTAAACTGGAAAGTTTTAGAAAAGATTGCTACCCACACACATCTAAAAATAGATTTTGGAGGAGGTATCTGTACGAATCAAGATTTGCAAATTGCATTTCAGTCAGGGGCTAACCAAGTTGTGGTTGGTAGCATGGCGGTCAAAAATCCTTCCGTTTGCTATGAATGGATAGCCCAATACGGAAGCGAAAAAATTATTTTAGGAGCAGATGTACGTGAGGAGCGCGTTGCTATTGCAGGTTGGCAAAATCAAACAGAAATCTTACTTACTGATTTTCTAAAAAAATATGTAGAAAAACGAATTCAGTATGTTATTTGCACGGATATTAGCCGAGATGGCTTGTTGCAAGGAACAGCCAAAGAATTATACCAGAAAATCCTTCAAGAATTTCCGATGCTCAAACTTATTGCCAGTGGTGGTGTAAATACGATACAAGAAATTGAAAAATTAGCTCAACTTGGCGTAGAAGGGGTAATTATTGGTAAAGCAATTTACGAAAAAAAAATCCAACTGAAAGATTTAGCAAGTTTTTTGATGTAAAATAATCAATAGCTAAAAACTTTTTTCACAAAATATTTTGTTTTCTCGCAAATGTAAGTATTTTTGCATAAATAATCAAAAACTTACATTTGCTACGTATGCTCATTTAAGTTTAGATTTAAGTTTATGAGTTTGTTAAACGAAAATAACCATACAAGCGAACTAGTTTACGATAGAGCAAAGTACCATTTCCTTGGGCAATTTCCAAGTATCTTGCCCATAGAGCAGGCGTATGTGTATATCGGTATGTTCTTTGGCTGGATGCTGGAAAATGATTTGTATGGGAAAATTTTTGAAGAAGAGGAAGCTGCACAAGTGTATCGCTTTAAGCGACGTGAAATAAGTGCAGGACTTTTGAGTGAACTCTGGGACGGGTACCTTGGCGCAGACCTCTTTAATGCCGAAGGTAATGCCTTTTCTCAATACTATTATCAAAGCCGCCTTTACAGAAAAGACTATGAAGAGGTTTTAGCCAAAGATCTACCTACAATTTATCACGTGGAGGATACGTGGGAAAATTATGAAAAGATGGCTCAAAGAATCAAGGATAGATATGAATTTTGGAAAGCCAACCCTAACGCTCCTATTCCTGAAGTTCCTGAATATATAATTAAACCAGAAATGCTAACCTCTACAAGGAGCCTTTTTGAGCAAGCCCTAGAAGATTCCTTTGATGAGGAGATAACAGAAATAATTTCTCTGGAAAGCAACAAAAATGATAAAAATATCACTACTACTGAAAACAGCTCTACTACTAATTTATCACAACTTGAAGAAATATTAAAGCTCCCCTTAGAAGAAATACCTGAAATGTCTGAAGATGAGCTACTTAGAAATGCTAACATAACTGATGCTGAAATTAAACCTTCTGTTTCTCAAAATTCAGACATTAAGGCAGATGCAAAAGCAAATCCACAATCACAAGAAGAGTAGAACTATTTTTATTCACGTTTTTTTACCTTAAAATTATATTTCCTACCGTACAGGCGAGGCATTGTTTAGGTACACACATATGATTGTATTGTTGTATAAGTGCTTGGCTATCAAAAGCGGTTTTTACTTTCATGCCTAAACTCTGCCAAATTTCAAGAATGTGATTCTGTTCAGCAGGTAGGTTTTCCAAGTATTCTATTGCTTTATTTAGATAAGATTGCTGTCGTTTTTCTTTTGCTACGCAAGCCAAAAGAGGTACTATAGTATTTACCACTATATTTTCTGCTGAAGCTTTACCCACTTTGTAAGCCACTTTGTCTGTTTTTTTAGCTATTTGGTAATGAGTATGCCAATAGGGAGAGGGAGTAATTTGCAAGGTCTGCAAAATAGTTTTCAAATCGGCTTGGGTAAAAAAAGAAAACAAATTTTTGATTTGAGCTATCATTTGGGCAAATTGGGCTATACGTAAGGTAGGAAAATTAGCAGGGCGAAGTTTTGCCCATTGCCAAGTCTGCTTTAACATCTTTCGGTCTGTAAGTTGGTACTTATGTCTCAAAAAATGATATTCTTTTTGCAATTTCTGTGTGTACTCGTCAGTATTTTCAGTATCTAATAATCCTGCTGTGCCTAATAATAGGGCTTCAAGGGCAAGTACTTGGTCAGTATGTTTTGCTAATATTTTATAGGGCACTCGTTGGGCGAGTGCTAAAAAAGGTTCGGCATTTCTCTTAAAGCCCATGTTTTGGGCCAAAAGTTGGTAAGCAGTTTCTTCCCAGTCGTGGTTGGTAGTGTGCCAAATTTGGCTTACAGCTTGGGCTTTTTGTTCTAATCGTTGGCTTAAAGCCTTATCCAAGAGCATAATTTTATGCAGATTTTCCATACTGTCCCAATATGGTTGGCATATAATAGGTGTTTGAGTGGCTAAAAACTGTTGGTAACGTGCTAACCAAACTTTATCTATTTTGTCTTGTAAGCAAAGTGTAGGTACGGGTGTTCCGTCTTGGCGTATAATTTCTTTGTCATGCTCCCAAACTACGTGTAAAATTACATTGTTGTAATTTTCGTTTTTTGAATGTTCGTGCAATTCCCAATCTGAGGTTTTGAGATGTATTTCAACATTTCCTACCCATTCTACACCATCTAAACAAATTTTGGCAAGGCTAAAATCAGCACCTGCATGTTTATTAGCATAGCCTTTCTCCAAAATTTGTAATTTTTGCATTGCCGTAGTGTACAAATCGCGTGTATCAAATTTTTGATATTGCCAAACAAAATGTAAAAAGTATTCATGCATAAGAAGTTCTTTTTTTTAAGTTCCAATTTTTGATAATAATTTTAGAATATTAGGTATATAAATTAAGCAAAAAATGGCATTAAATTAACTACTCTCGCAAAGTTCTCAGTACTAGTTAGGGGTAATAACTTCTTACAGCTTAAAATAAAGACTCAATAATTTCAATCAATTTTTATATTTCCTGCAATTCTTGCAAGTAAGTTCTCAAAGTATCCAAATACCTACCGTACAAACGCTTAACATACCACTTAACAAATAGGAAACCAACGAGCATGCAAGCCAAAAGGAGAGCAACGATAAGTAAAGTTTTTGGAATATTTTGGGAAAAATCTTGCCAATACCCCCCATGCTTGAAGTAGCCGTAAAAGAAGCCAAATAACACGCTTGGCGGTAGCAGAGCAACACCTACTATGGTATAAAGGCTGATGTAATTGTGCAAAATAAGTAAAAGTTGTTCTAGCTCTGTCTTTATATTTTGTACCCTAAAATGAAATTTTTGTATTTGCCGATATAATAAACTATAAAATACAAACGAAGCTACACACAAACCCAAATAGCATAAATTGGCATACCAAAGTATATTGTCAAGAGGCAAAGTAAACAAAAACAGAGAACCGAGTAAAAGCAGTACTAAAAGTGCTGTCTCCAAGATAATATTTTGTATAATTTTATCTATTATATTTTGAGTTTTACCTTGCAAAATTTTTTTTATAGTAGTCTCGTCTAAGCTTGGTTGTATTTGTGGCTCGTTATAGTGTTTCCAGACAGACTTGAGGTCATCTAATTCCATGCAATGCAATAGTTTTGTATATGTTTTCTTTTTTTAATTAATAGTCGATAAAGGTTAATTTTTTATCATTTTTTTTAGTTTTTCTTTAATTCTATTCATTTTTACACCTACATAATTAGGTGTAATTCCTACAATTTCACTAATCTCCTCATAACTTTTCTCTTCTAAATAGAGCATTACAATAGCTTTTTCAATATCATTCAATTGTTCTATAGCTTGGTTTAGGAACTTCAATTTCTCTTCGTATTCATAATCATATTCCACTTCCGATATTTTAAGAGCTGGGGCAGCTATATCTACTTTTTTGATGCTATTTTTTTGCTTACGCATATTAGAAATTGCTGTATTGAGTGCTACGCGATACATCCAAGTAGAAATTTTAGACTCGTGCCGAAATGAGGGATAGGCTTTCCAAAGTTGTATCAAAATTTCTTGAAACAAATCTTGTTTATCCTCTTTGTCTCCTTGGCAATACATATTGCAGACTTTATGCACAATGCCTTGATGCTGTTTTATCATAGCAATGTATTCGGCTTCTATCTGTTCCTTTTCCAAGTTAGAAAACAATTTTTGTGGCAATATAAGTAGTATAAAATTTAAGAGTCTTACAATTTGAGGCGTCTTTTTGCCCTTAGAGCTGTAAAATTAGCAAATAATTGCAAGGAAAATTTTAGAGAAAATTAGTTTTTGGACTTTCCTTAAAAAAAATATAATTTTAAGCAAAAAATCCAACTATTTTTAATAAGTTTGCATACACAAACCTTGCTTCAACGTCTTTCCAACTCTAACCTAACCGAATGTTATGCAAGAGGAAAAACCTTTCAGCCTATTTGATTATTACGTGCTGACAAACCAACAAAATGTATTGATTTCGTATAAGGGACCTATTTCGGATATTATTTTAGCTGAGATAAGTCGCGATATTCGTAATAAATTTGCCTCAAATCCGCAAGTGAGCCGTAAGTTGTTTTCCATATACATGGAATTAGCCCAAAATATTTTGTACTACTCCGCTGAGAAAATATCGTTTGCAGGAAGAAAAGATAGCGTAGGAATTATTATCATTACAGAATATAAAAACTATTATATTTTCTCTTGTGGGAATTTAGTAGAAAATGAATACATTGACGAACTTATAGAGAGTTGTGAGATTATTAACCGAATGGCATCAGACCGTAACAAGTTGCGTGAATATAAGCGCGACCAGCGAAGCAATCCGACTAATCAAAGGAGTAAGGGGGCAGGGATTGGGCTAATTCAAGTAGTACTGACCTCGGGAAACCCACTTAAAGTAGAATATAAGAAAATAAACGATCATTTTTCTTTCTTCTCTCTTTCAGTAGTTATCAATAAAACTTTTGAAGAGGTAGGAGTAAGAAATAATTAACCTTGAAAAATAGAAATGACTCTTAATAATCAAAAAAAGCTTTATCAAATACACACCACTAGTATCTAATTTTGTATTATGCAAGAAATTCAGGAAAAAAGCAAAAAATCTAAAAAAAGCGAAGTAGTAGCATTTAGCAAAGAGACTTATCTTTTTTGGTATGAAAATATGCAGCTGCAACGTAAATTTGAAGAGCGTGCCGCTATGTTGTATGGTAGGCAAAAAATCAGAGGGTTTTGCCACCTCTACATTGGGCAAGAAGCCTGTACCTCAGGTGCAGTAACAGCACTTACCAAAGAAGATAAATGGATTACTGCCTACCGCGACCATGGGCATCCTTTGGCACTGGGGACGCCGCCTCGCGTGGTGATGGCTGAACTCTTTGCCAAAGCCACAGGCTGTTCCAAAGGGAAAGGAGGGTCTATGCATCTCTTTGACAAAGAACGTAACTTTTTAGGAGGACACGGAATTGTAGGTGGGCAAATCCCTCTTGGAGCAGGAATTGCCTTTGCAGAGCAGTACTTAGGTACGAAAAATGTATGTATTTGTTACATGGGGGATGGAGCAGTAAGGCAAGGAGCCTTGCATGAAACTTTTAACATGGCAATGCTTTGGAAGTTGCCCGTCATCTTTGTAATTGAAAATAACGGATATGCTATGGGAACAGCGGTGCATCGTAGCTCTAATGTAACCGAACTCTACAAGGTTGGGCTTTCGTATGATATGCCCTCTGAACCTGTAGATGCAATGGTAGTGGAGGAGGTGCATCTTGCCGTAGAACGTGCCGCCGAACGCGCTCGCAAAGGGGAAGGACCTACATTGCTAGAGTTTCGTACCTATCGTTATAGAGGACATTCCATGTCAGATCCTGCTAAGTATCGTACTAAAGAAGAGGTAGAAGAATACAAGCAACGCGATCCTATTGAACTAGTAAAAGCTACTATCTTAAAGAATAATTTCGCTACTGAAGCCGAATTAGAAGCCATAGATGAAAAAATTAAACTGATTATAGATGATGCTGTAGAATTTGCTGAAAATTCACCTTATCCCGCTCCTGAAGAGGCTTTCAAACATGTATATGCACAAACGGATTATCCTTTTATCACGGATTGAAAGAAAAATAAATACAACCTTTGGGGCCTAATGCCTTATAGGTTGTATTAACAAAAAAGTCTGGGTAAGGCAAAATAATTTTAACGTAAATTGGAGGCTATATGTGATTTGGGAATATAAGAGCGGGGAGTGTTCTTGCTTAAGAATAAACTAAGCATACGAAGCTTCCAATAAGTAGGTAAATTTATGCTTATAGAGAAGCTTTCCTACGCAAATAAGCATTTCTATACGCAAATAAGCATTTCTAATTTATTTCCACTTGCCAAATTTGCTATCTTTACGGTACATTCCTTAAAAGTATTAAAAAGTATTTTTTTCTTTTCTAAGCCTCTTTAAGTTTTTTTCCTATAACAAACAACTTGAATTTAACACAATTGAGTAAGAATTCCTAGTATCGGACTTTCTTATATCTGCATAAGAAACCATAAGGAATATAGTGCAGTTACACCTCTAGGCCTATTAACAGGACATCGTCAGTTTGAGGGTAATCGGCTTTCCATGAGGTGAATGAATGCAAAATTTTCTGCTTTTGCTCTTCAAGGGGGTAGTTTGAAGTGGTTAAAAGAAGTTGTTTAAGGTTGGCAAATGTAAACTTTTTATTTTCCTCTCCACCGAACTGATCTGCCAATCCATCTGAAAAAAGGAAAAGCCGCATGCCTTTTTGTAAAGAAAGCGTTTGTTGTTGAAATACAAGGTTTTGTTTTATTGAGTCTCCGCCTATACTAAATCTATCAGGTTTAAGATATATAGCTTCTTGATTGTGAATAATTAAAAGTGGGTTTTTTGCTCCCGCATAGGTTATTTCGTGGGTGTGGGTATCTAAACGTATAAGGGCTAAATCCATACCATCGCGGTTGTTGGTTTGTTGCTGTCGTAAAGCTCTTTGAATACGTGTGTGTAAATGAAGTAAAATATTTTGTGGCTCGTAGTGCTGTTGATTGATAATTATTTCATCAAGTAGGTTGATTCCTAGCACACTCATAAACGCACCAGGAACGCCGTGCCCTGTGCAATCCACGGCAGCCACAAAGATTTGGTGTTCTATTTGCCGTATGTAGTAAAAATCTCCTGAAACTACATCACGCGGCAGCCAAAGAATAAAATAGCTATGGAAATATTGTAAGTTTTTAGTATCAAATTGTAGCATAGCCGTTTGTATTTGGAGGGCATATGCAATACTATCTTGCATGTTTTTTTGCCATTCTTGCAA